>NZ_JAAVBE010000025.1 GCF_014803725.1 Desulfovibrio sp. | reverse complement strand
TCGACTTCGGCACCTTATTGAAAATGCCTTTTTGGAACTGAAGCGCTGGCGAGGTATCGCCACACGATATGCAAAAAACACGGCCTCATTTCTGGCTGCCGTGCATATCAGATGCATAGCCATTTGGGCGAATATCAAATGACAACACTATCTAGAAGAGGAGGAGGGGTGAAGGGGGTAGGAAGAACGGCTGTATCACCTGAGGGTGGTGATACTGCAGGCGCTAAAGTGTTGTATTGCCAACGATAGCCAAAGGACTTAAAATCTCTCGGCCATCGGCTGTGCGGGTTCGACCCCCGCTCCGGGCACCAGCGAATTTCAAGGGCTGCGAGGCGGCAAAGCCTTTTATGGGCCTTTGTTTCACCATGTATCACCATTGGCCGCAATGGACTGCCGGGGCGCGGCCCGGGGGAAGCAGCGGGAGCCGGTGAAAAAGGATGCGCTTTCGGGATAACTGCGTGCTGGCGTTTTGCCGGCTCGGGGTGGCGGGCCTGGCGCCCAAGGCCCCCGGCACCTGGGGCACGGCACTGGGCTGCCTCTTGGCGCCGTTCTGTTTTGTGCCGCTGAGTTTCGGCTGGCGGCTCTCGCTGCTCGTGGTGCTCTTCGTGGCGGGGGGGCTTGCGGCCAGTCGGGCCGAAAAACTGCTCGGCCGCAAGGACCCGGGCGAGGTGGTCATCGACGAGCTCGTGGGCGTGTGGATCGTGCTCCTGCCCTTCGCGCATCCCGGGTTCTGGGTCATCCTCTCGGCCTTTGTCTGCTTCCGCATTTTCGACATCGCGAAGCCGTGGCCGGTGCGCGCCTCGGAAAACTGGCTCCCGGGGGGCTTCGGGGTGATGATCGACGATGTGCTGGCCGGCCTGTGGGCCCTTCTCTGCGTGGCCCTGCTCTATGGAGCGGGCATCATCTGACGGTTCGTGGGGAGATACAGGAACGGCTCCCACAAGGCGAGGGGCGCCTGTCGAAGCCGGGGAGGGGAGAGTCGCCTGCCCGGGATCTTGTGCGAAGGCGCGTGCCGGGATGCTCCCTGACGGGCGGCTGCGCGGTGATGCTGCGTGCGGGGCGCGGCGCGCCCCCGGGCGCCGGAAACGCGCCCTACTTCATGCGGTAGGTGATGCGTCCGCGCGTGAGGTCGTAGGGGGAGAGCTCCACCTTCACGCGGTCGCCGGGCAGGATGCGGATATAAAACTTGCGCATCTTGCCGGAAATATGGGCCAGCACTTCGTGGCCGTTTTCCAGCTCGACGCGGAACATGGCATTGGGCAGGGCTTCCTGCACCACGCCGTCAACTTCAATGGAGCCTTCTTTCGCCATGATGCCTCCGCAGCGCGATAATCAAGCGCCAAGAGGATGCACAAAAAAGCGGGCGCCTGTCAAGCCGCGCGGGCGCGTGGCCGCCCGCAACTGCGCCCCAGCCCCAGAGGAGAAACCATGCTCTTCCCCGTCTCGGGTGTCGAATGTTCCCCGCTGCTCCCGGTGGCCGCCGCGTTCGGCATCTCCTTTTTGACCTCCATGGGCGGGGTTTCCGGCGCCTTTCTGCTGCTGCCCTTCCAGTTGAGCGTGCTTGGCTATGTGGACCCCGGGGTGAGCGCCACCAACCAGGTCTTCAATATCGTGGCCTGCCCCTCCGGGGTGTGGCGCTACTGGCGCGAAGGGCGGCTTTTGGGGCCGCTCACGCTCATCATGGCCCTGGGGACGCTCCCCGGCGTCTTTGCCGGGGCGCTCATCCGCGTGACCCTGCTGCCGGACGCCGCGCGCTTCGCGCTTTTTGCGGCCCTGGTGCTCCTCTACATGGCCGGGCGGCTGCTCTGGGATGTCTGGGGCTCACGGCGCGGGACGGCCAAAGGCGGCCACTCCGGCGGCACGGCCGCGCCCTGCCGGATCGTGACCTTTAACCTGCGCGAATTCGTCTTTGCAAGCGGTGATGAGACCTACGCCGTCTCCTGCCGGGCCGTCTTTCTCCTGAGCTTGGCGGTGGGGCTCGTGGGGGGCATCTACGGCATCGGCGGCGGCGCCATCATGGTGCCTTTTCTCATTGCCGTTTTCGGGCTGCCCGTGCATGCCGTGGCCGGGGCCTCGCTCTTCTGCACCTTTCTGACTTCCGTGGCGGGCGTGGGCTTTTACAGCCTGCTCGCGCCCTTCTGGCCGGAGCTCGGGGTTCGCCCGGACTGGCTGCTCGGGCTGCTCTTCGGCGTGGGCGGCATGGGCGGCATGTATCTCGGCGCGCGCTGCCAGAAGTTCGTCTCCGCCCGCATGCTGAAATATCTGCTCGCCGCCATTTTGCTCTTTACAGCCATCCGCTGTCTGGGCCAAGCTCTCTGACGCTGTTTTCGTCCCGCACTCTCGAAAAGGAATAGCCGCCCATGCAGGAAACCCAGCACTTGCCCATCGCCCTGTTTGATTCCGGCGTGGGCGGGCTCACCGTCTTCAAGGCCCTCGCGCGCCGCCTCCCGGCCGAGAACCTGCTCTATCTCGGGGATACGGCGCGGCTGCCCTACGGCACCAAGGGCCGCGAGACCATCATCCAGTATACGCTCCTGGCGGCGCGGGCGCTGGTGGAGCGCGGCGTCAAGATGCTGGTGGTTGCCTGCAACACGGCCACAGCGGCCGCATTGCCCACCCTGCGACGGGAGTTCGCGCCGCTGCCCGTGGTGGGCGTGGTGGAGCCCGGGGCAGCTGCCGCGGCGCGCGCCAGCGAGAATGGCGAGATCGTGGTCATCGCCACCGAGGCCACCATCGCCGGCGGCGCATATCAGGAGGCCATCCAGCGCATCCGGCCCGGGGCGCGCGTGCGCGGACAGGCGTGCACGCTCTTCGTGCCCATGGCCGAAGAGGGCTGGATGGAGGGGCCGCTCGTGGAGGGCGTGGCCCGCAGCTATCTGGACGGCCTTTTCACGGCGGATGAGCCCGCGCACCGGCCCGATACGCTGGTCCTCGGCTGTACGCATTTCCCGCTCCTTTTGCGCGCGCTCCAGAATGTGGTGGGCCCCAGCGTGACCATCGTGGATTCCGCCGCCACCACCGCTGAAAGCGTGGAGGGCGAGCTGCGCGCCCGCGGCCTGCTGAACCCGGGGGCGGAGCCCGGCGCCTGGCGCTTTTTGACGACCGACAATCCCGACAGGTTCGCGCGCACGGGCGGCCTGTTTTTGGGGAGCCCGCTCACGGCAGCCCAGATCGAACTGGTGGACTTGTGACCGGGGAAGTTTTCTGTTGACATGGCCGCGGCCATTCCTTAGAGAGGAAGCAATCCGAGGTATTGTCATCAGGCCGGCGGCAGTGTCCGGGCAGTCTCAGGACGCGCCGGGTATGTCCCGCAACCGGCAATGGCGTCCCTGCGGGGATGCCGTTGCAGATCCCACGGCGCAGTGAGGCGCGGGTTCTGGCCTGCCTTTGGCATATGCACGTCAACCTGAACTTTCTGGAGACACGTCATGACGAAAGCTGAGCTTGTGGAAAAAATTTATGCCAAGGCCGGCCTGCCCACCAAGGCCAAGGCCGAAGAAGCCCTTGATGCCGTGGTGGCTTCGCTGCGCGACGCTCTGGCCGATGGCGAATCCGTCACCTTCACGGGCTTTGGCAGCTTCAAGGTCGTTTCCCGCGCCGCGCGCAAGGGCCGCAACCCGCGCACCGGCGCCGAGATCACCATTCCCGCCAGCAAGGTCGCCAAGTTCACGCCGGGCAAGGGCCTGAAAGACGCCATCAAGTAAGCGCCCGGGTCGATCCGAGGTTCAGGCGGCGCCGTTCCCGCAAGGGGCGGCGCCGTTTTGCGTTGGGGGCATGGGCGGTGGTGAGGTGCACGGACGGCATACGGGGCGGAGTGCGGCCGGTGCGGAGGGTGCACTGGGCGAAACAAAAGATTTATTTCACAAGTTTGTGATACTCCAAGGATTTTGAGGAAATTTCCTTTTTAGTGCTGGAGCCCGAACTCTCACTTCTGGCCAGCCCAGGCAGAGAAAGATTTTTACTGCACAAGGGAAAGGGAGCATAAAGATTTTACAGTTTTTATGTGGCAGCAAGGGAGATTTTTAAAATTTTTCTTTGTGCGTATCCTGCTGTTTGTTGCAAATCTGTTCCTACGAAATACACCATTCAAAAGATACTTATAGTAGTATTCGTTCTGTCTTCTTGAGGGTAAAATACCTTGTTTTAATCTTCACATCGGCAAAAAATCTGTTTCGGCTTGACCGCGAGGCCGTAAATGGCCTATGCAGCAATTGAAACAGTCTTTTTCTCTTTCTGCCACGCTCCCGCAGGGGCTGTGGCCGGGCAGGATGCCTGCTTCACGCCCGTCTCCCTGTTCATCATCCTGTCGAGGTGCTCATGTCCATGCAAAAGCCGGCGAATCTCCTCTATGAGAACAGCAGTTTTCTTCCTCCCCGCCATGGCAGGGATGTGGCGCGCGTCAGGAGCGAGCAGGAATATGAGGAGCTGTGCCTGCTCGCGCGGGCCAATCCCGCGGAGTTCTGGGCGAGGCGTGCCAGAAGCCTGCTGCACTGGTTCAAGCCCTGGGACGTGACCGACGCCTCGGATTTTTCCGTCCCCAAGGTCTCCTGGTTCACCGGGGGGCGCCTCAACGCGGCCTATAATTGCGTGGACCGGCACATCATCACCGACCATCGTAACAAGGCCGCGCTCATCTGGCAGGGCGAGCGCGAGATGGAGGTGCGCGCCTACACCTACCAGATGCTGTACAACGATGTGTGCCGCGTGGCGGCGGCGCTGGACGCCCTGGGCGTGAAAAAGGGCGACCGCGTGGCGCTTTACCTGCCCATGATCCCGGAGCTCGTCGTCGCCATGCTGGCCTGCGCGCGCCTCGGGGCCGTGCATACCAATATCTTCACCGGCTATGCCGAGGGTGCGGTGCAGGGGCGCATCCACGATTCGGGCGCGAAGGTCGTCATCACGGCCGACATGGTCATGCGCGGCGGCCAGCCCAAGCCGCTCAAGGCCAACCTGGACAAGATCCTCAACCAGTGCCCCAGCGTGCAGAAGGTGGTGGTGGTCAACCGCACCAACGACAGTGTGAGCATGCTCAGGGGGCGCGACATCTGGTGGCAGGACTTCCTGGAGGATTTCACGGTCGATGCGGACTTTCCCTGCGTTTCCATGGACGCCGAGGACCCGCTCTTCATCCTGCACACCAGCGGCAGCACCGGGCGTCCCACCGGCGTCATCCACTCCACCGGCGGCTACCTCACCTATGCCGCGCACACCACGCAGTGGGTCTTTGACCTCAAGGACACCGATGTCTACTGGTGCACCGCGGACTGCGGCTGGATCACCGGGCACACCTACCTCGTTTACGGGCCCCTGAGCCTGGGCGCCACGACCATCATGTTCGAGGGCACGCCCACCTGGCCCAAGCCCGACCGTTACTGGCGCATGGTGGAAAAATACCGCATCAACATCCTCTACACCGCGCCCACGGTGGTGCGCACGCTCATGCGCCACGGGGAGGACTGGGTGCGCCGCTACGACCTCTCGTCGCTGCGCATCCTGGGCTCCGTGGGCGAGCCCATGAATCCCGAGGCCTGGATGTGGTACCACACCCACATCGGCAAGGGCGAGCTGCCCATCGTGGACACCTGGTGGCAGACCGAGACCGGCGGCGTCATGATCTCGCCCCTGCCCTACGCCACGCATCTGAGGCCCGGCTCGGTGACCAAGCCGCTCCCCGGCATCGAGGGGGGCATCCTGCGCTCGGACGGCACCGGGGCCGAGACCGGCGAGGCCGGGAACCTCGTCTTCAGGCGCTCGTGGCCCGGCCAGTTCATCGGCGTGTTCCAGAACGAGGACAAGTTCAGGAGCTATTTCGACCGCTTCCCCGGGAACTATTTTTCCGGCGACGGAGCGAGGAAGGACGAGGAAGGCAACTACTGGATCCTCGGGCGCATGGACGACACCATCAATGTATCGGGCCACCGCATCTCCACGGTGGAGATCGAGTCCGTGCTGGCGGCGCATGCGGCCGTGGGCGAGGCGGCCGTGGTGCCCGTCCCGCACAGCATCAAGGGCGAGGCAATCTATGCCTATGTGGCGCTGCGCGGCGAGATAGACTGGACCGAAGAGCTGCGGGCCGAGCTGCGCGACTGGGTGCGCAAAAATATCGGCGCCCTGGCGAGCCCGGAGCGCATCCAGTTCGTGGAGCACATGCCCAAGACGCTTTCGGGCAAGATCGTGCGCCGCCTGCTCAGGAAGATCGCCTCGGGCGAGAAGCTGGAGAACCTGGGCGACACCTCCACCATCGCGCGGCCGGAAGTGCTGGAGGATATCCAACGCGCGTGGCTGCGTCTCGAAGCGGGGCAGAGCGAAAAATAGGGGCGCACCAACAGGGGGACGACGCCCCGCGCTTTAAAACAGGAAGCCCGCCAGCGGTTTGGCGGGCTTTCTGTTTTAAAGAGTGGGGGCGGGACAGCGGAAGATGCCACCGGGGAAAGTCGTGGCCTCTCCCGGGTATTCAGCACTCGCGTTGCAGGATCTCCTCAGTGGTGGTCAGGTGGCCGAAGGCGCCCATGATGTCGACGATGTGCTCCTTCATGTCCTGCTCGTCGAAGCGGGCCGTGCGCTTGGCGCAGGTGGCGTCGGAAACGAAGGTGAAGTCATAGCCGCGGTGGTGCGCGTCGATCATGGTGGAAAGGCAGCACATACTCGTGCCGTAGCCCGCGAGGATGATCTCCTCGTGGCGGTATTTGTCCATCAGGGCCTGGAACTCGCGGCTCGAAAAGCAGGAGAAATTGGGCTTCACAAGGCTTTCCTCGCCCTCTTCGGGGCCGAAGCCGTCGATGAACTCCGCAAAGGGGCTGCCATAGGTGAAGCACATGGAATTTTGCTGGTGGCGCATGTGAGCGATCTTCCAGCCATGCGCCCTGGCGTGGGCCAGGAGCTTTTGCAGGTTCTCGAGCGAGGGGCCGATGGTCTCGAGATAGAAGGGCCGCCCCTGGGTCACATATTCCTTTTGCGCATCAACGATGACCAAGACTGGCATGTCCGCTCCCTGGGGAGGTTTCGTCGTGTTCCGTGTGGTCTGGCCTGACGGTACAGGAAGATCTCGGGAAAGGAAAGGGCCTCTCCCGGAAAAAGCGGCGCGTCCTGCGCCGCTGTCACGGCATGGGATACCGAACGGCCGCTACCTACGGCCGGTCACCGATGGCCGCGGTGATCTGCGCCTCGCAGGCCAGCTTGCCGTCCACGAAGGCGCGCGCGTCCATCTTGCAGAGCTTGAGCTTCATGCGCATGTTGCTGCACTCGAGGTCAAGGCGGTCGCCCGGCACCACCTGGCGACGGAATTTCACGCCGTCAAGCCCGGTGAAGAGAAAGAGCTTGCCCTCAAGGTCGCCCATGTCCGAGGCGGCGAGCAGGCCGCCCGTCTGGGCCAGCGCCTCGAGGATGAGCACGCCAGGCATGATGGGCACCCCGGGGAAATGCCCCTGAAAAAAGGGCTCGTTGAAGGTGACGTTCTTGTAGGCGCGGATATGCGAGCCGGGCACACATTCGACGACCCGGTCCACGAGCAGGAAGGGATAGCGGTGCGGCAAAAGGGAGAGGATGCGCTGGATATCCATGGTCTGCATGGCTGGGCTCTCGCTCATGGGGGGCTCCTTGGCTCTTGCGGCCTGAACTGGCGGGTGCGGAAGCGGACAAAAAAGCCTCCCGCGCAGGGAGGCTTTGCATCCGAAGCTATTTCTTGGCGCCCTTGTCTGCCTTGTCGGTCTTTTGGGCCTTGTCGTCCGTTTCCGGCTTTTTCTTTTCCTTGTAGAGCTTGTTGACCTCGGCGAGCACATCCTGGGTGAGGTCCATGGACTGGTCGGCATAGAGCACGCCGCCGGCCGTCACGTCGACCACGAAGTTGAAGCCCTTGGCGCGCGCCACTTCATAGGTGGCGCTGAAGACCAGGGTCACCATGTCCTGGCGCAGCTTGACCTCGTCCTGCTCCACCTTGCGGAGGAAGTTGCGGGTCTTCTGGTCCAGATCCTGCTTGGCGCGGATGAAGGCCAGCTTCTTCTCTTCGCTGACCTTGGGGTTCTTGAGGGCCTCGGCCTGCTTCTTGAGGGCATTGCCCTGCTTTTCAAGGTTGGCCCGCTCCTTGCCGTACTTGGCTTCCATCTGTTCCTTGGCGGCCTTGGCGGGGTCGCTCTGCGTGGCCACGGTCTGCATGTCCACCACGCCGATCTTGGCCGGGGGCACAGACGAGGCATCGGCGGCGAAGGCGGGCGCGGACATGAGCAGACAGGCGGCAAGGAAGCTCAGAACACTCTTGCGCATGGGAGTTCTCCTTAAAAATACCCGGGGGCGGAACAACGATGCCGCCCCCGTCAACGGGCGCGACGGCAAGACCGGCGCGAAAACGCGCGCAACGCCCGCAGAGCCGGGGCCGGCTGTGCGGCGCTGGGCGCGCAAGGCTGCAAACGGCGGCTACATAGCATCAGAAGCCGCATTCGTCAAGGAATTATCGGCGGTACGGCGCTTGAGCAGGCGGTCACGGTAGGCGAGGATGCCCTCGGCGAGTCCTTCGGCAAGGGCGTGGCGGTAGGCGGGCTTGGCGAGGTTGCGGGCCTCGTCGCGGTTGGTGCAGTAGCCCACTTCCACAAGGATGGCCGGCATCTGCGCGCCGAGCAGCACATGGAAGGGCGCGGACTTGACGCCATTGTTCCTGACCGTGTACTCGCGCTTTTTGAGGCGGAAGAGGGACAGGCGCTGGATGTCGGCCGCGAGGCGGCGCGATTCCTCCACGCGCGCGTTGAGCATCACGTCGGCGAGCATGCACTGCATGTCGCTGAGGCGGCGGTCGCTGCCGGCATTTTCCAGCGTGGCCACCCGCGCGGCCTGCGGGTTGCTGGCAAGGTCGAGATAATAGGTCTCGAAGCCGTTGATCTGCGCGTTTTCGCTGGCATTGACGTGGATGGACACGAAAAGGTCGGCCCGCTCGGCATTGGCCTTGCGCGTGCGCTCGCTCAGGGAAACGGCCATGTCCTTGCGCCGGCTGTAGGCGACCTCGAGGCCGTTGGCTTCGAGCAGGCGCCCGAGGCGCTGGGCCACATCCAGCGTGACCATGCGCTCCAGGATGTCGTTGTGGCTCGTGCCCGGGTCCTTGCCGCCGTGGCCAGCGTCGATGAAGACCTTGCGCACCGTGAGGCCGAGCTGGCTCGCCATGTTGGAGACCTGCCGCGGCCTGAAGGCGGCGTTGCGCGTCAGCGGGGCGGCGTCCTCGGCCTCCGCGAAGCCCTGGTTCCTGTTCTTGCCCTTGCGCGGCAGGCTGGCCTTGCCCGCGGCCACGCTGAGCACGATGCGGTACGGGTCGTCCTCGCTGCGGGTGTCGAAGTGGCGCACTTCGCGGAAATCGAACTGCAGCGAGGCTCCGCCCTCCTTGCGGTCGCGCACGCGCACCGCCTGGAGGAGGCTCCCTTGCACGGTGACGCCCTTGCGCACATCGCTCACCACGCGCGCGTCCTCGAGGTCGAGCTCAAGGCGTGCCGGCGCGCCCTTGGCGCTCTCAACCCTGCGGGCGGTGAACTTTGCCGGGGCGCTCAGCTCGAGCACGATCTCCACGAGGTTGCGGTTGGGCGAATCCCAGGAAAGCACCTGAAGCTCGGGCATCTGCCTCACGCGGCGCGCTTCCCTGGCCGGGGCCGCGTCTTCGGCAAGAGTGGTCCTGAGGCGCCGCGCTTCCGGGGCCATGTCGCCCTTTGGATAGTCCGCGAGGAGCGTGTCCAGCAGGTCTTGCGCCTTTTCCCGGCCCGAGGCGCGGGCGGCGTGGAGGCGCGCGGCGGCGAGAAGCGCGTCATCGGCCACATTGCTGGCGGGATAGGTTTTGGCTACGTCCTGATAGAGCTTCTGGGCCTGGTTGAAATCAGCGGTCAGGTTGGAGCAGCGGGCAAGTGCCTCCTGACAGGCGGCGGCGTGGAAGAGCGCGCCGGCGGCCAGCGGCTGCTTTTTGCCGCCCTGCGAGATGGCGAGAAATTCCTCGCGCAGGTCTTCCCAGGGTTGGCGCCAGCAGGTCTTCACCGGGTCGCTGCGCAGGGCGGTCATGCGGGACTTGGCCGCGCGGTAGCGGAGCGGCAGATCGGTGCCCTTGGCGGCAGCCGCGGCTGCGGGCGTTGCCTTGGGCGCGGCGGTATCCTGGTCTTCTTTCGCTTCGCGCTTTGTGGCGGCGGCAACTGCCTCCGGCGCGGTGCGGCCGCTGGCCGAGGCCTTGATGGCCTTTTCAAGTGCCGTGGCCTCGGCGACCATATCGCCCCTGGGATATTGCTTTTTCAGGCGCGCCAGAAGGGCGAGGGCGCCCTTGTCGTCCCGAAGCCAGGCCGCGCGCAGGCGCGCCGCGCGGAAGAGGGCGTCATCGGCGAGGCGGCTGCCCGCATGGCGGAGCGCAAGGCTCTCATAACACTCCACCGCTTTGCGCGCATCGGACTTGGCGAAAGAGCGGCTCGCCAGTTCCTCCAGGCTCTCGGCCGCGCGAAAGAGGGCCGCGGGCCGGTTGGGCCACGCCGGGTCGGCCTCGTAGATGGAGCGGAATTCGCCGGCAAGTTTTTCCCACGGTTCGCGCAACTTGCTGTTTTTTTCATCGCGCTTGAGGTTCGTGATGCCGGCCTTGGCCGCGGCATAGCGCTTTTCGGTGGGGGGGAGGCCGCTGTAGCCTGAATCGTAGCAGCAGATGACCAGCAGGCAGATAGCCAGCACAAAGGCCAGCGGCGGCGCAAGGCGCCGGGAAAGGGCCTTTTCGTGTCGGGGTTTGGCGGTATCGCTGGCGCTCACTGCGATTCTCGGGGTTCTGCGTGGCGATGAGGCGCACATGCACCTGCTGGGATTATCGTCCAATCGGGGCCGCGCTTAAGGGGAGGGCAAGATGTGCCGCACCGTACTGTTGAAGCATAGCATATGCCAAAAAAGCCGCCGTGGCTACCACAGCGGCTTTTTTGACGATTTTTGAATAACTGAGCTCTCTTGAAGAACTCTAGAATTTCTCTACAACAATTCTGTCACATCTCTAGAAGAACTGGCCCATACTGAATTCGAGCCTCCCTGACTCCCGCTCGCCGTCATAATCCTGCACAAGGGGGATGCCGTAGGCGATGCGCAAATCGCCCATGGGCGAGCGCCACCGCAGTTCGAGGCCCGTGGAGGCCACCATGTACTTGTTGAGGTCGTCGCCCATGGTCTTCTGGTCGATATTGAAGCCGCCGTCGAAGAAGGGCACGATGGCAAGGCCCATATCCTTCTGGAAGGTCCAGATATATTCCACGTTGAGCACGCCCATGCGGTCGCCGCCGATCTGCTCGCCGTCATATTTATAGTCGCGCGGCGAAAGGTCGGAATAGGAATAGCCGCGGATGCTGTCCATGCCGCCGATCCAGAAGCGCTCGAACACCGGCACCGGGTTCGGGCCGTTCTGGAAGACGCCGCCCAGGCGCGCGCGCACATGGAAGGTGTTTTCGGGATTGAAGGACCAGAAGCCCTGCCAGTCGGCCACGGCCTTGATGAAGTCGTCCGTGCCGCCGAGGATGCCGCCGCCGTATTCGCCCCAGAGCCGCGCGATGGTGCCGCGGGTGGGGCGGTCGCGCTGGTCGGTGGTGTCGCGCAGGATGCGGCCCGAGAGGGCGCTCGTCCAGTTGGTGCCCTTGTAGTCGCTGATATAGGGCGACGCCCATTCGTCCACGTCATAGAGTTCGTAGCGCTCGAGGCGGTAGGCGAGGCCCACGGTGGTGTATTCGCCGATGGGATAGGAGGCGCGGATGGTGTCGCCGAGCGTGTCCTTGGTGAAGTCGTCCCAGTAGTCGTGGGTATAGTAGAGGTCGTTGCCGACCGAGAGCTCCGTGTCATAGACACGCGGATTGGTGAAGGACAGCACGCCCGAGGTGCGCCGCCAGGAGAAAAAGCCCTGCAACTGGAGCCAGTAGCCGCGGCCGAAGAGGTTGCGCTCCATGATGGAGGCGGTCACGCCCACGTCATAATACGTCGAATAGCCGATGCCGCCCATGAGCGCCCCGGTATTGGCCTCCTTGACCTTGACCTTGAGGTCCACCTCGTCCTCGTTGCCCGTGGGCACGAGCTCCATGTCCACGGCGGAGAAGTAGCGCAGCCGGTTCAGGCGCTCGGTGGAGCGGCGCAGCTTGGCGCCCTCGTAAAGGTCGCCGTCGCCGAGGCGCATCTCGCGCAGGATGACGTTGTCGCGCGTCTTGGTGTTGCCCTCCACGGAGAGGCGGCGGATAAAGACCTTCTGCTTCTTGTCCACGAGATAGCCCACATCCACCAGGGGGCTGCCGTCCTCNGCCTTGATNAGCTTGGTGTCCACCTCGGCGAAGGCATAGCCGTAATCGGCGTAGTGGTCGGTGAGGCGCTTGCTGTCCTCCTGCATGACCGTGAGCGAGAAGNACTCGTTGTCCTTTTTCCAGTCGTCCATCTGGACGACCTCGAGCATGTTGGGCTCGCTGTCGATGATGTCGCCGGCGAATTTCACGTCGCGCACGGCGTAGCGCGGGCCCTCGTGCACCACGAANTTCACNTAGATGCCGTCGGGCTTGTATTCCACCTCGGGCGCGGAGACCTGGATGTCGATGAAGCCCTGGTTNAGGCCATAGGCNGCGATGGCGTTGGTNTCGCGCTCGAGNTATTCCTCCTTGAGCACGCCGGNGCCCGTGANCCACGAGAACATNCCCCGGGGCTTGAGCGCGAGGTACTTGTCCATGTCGCTCTTGTCGAGNTCCTTGATGCCCTCGATCTCCACTTCCTTGATNTAGAGCTTGTTGCCCTCGTTGACNGTGATGACNAGCACNGCGCCGCGGCCNCCNGGCCTGTCCTGNAGGCGGTAATTGGCCTTGGCGAGATAGAAGCCGTCCTTGCGGTAGAGCTCGGCNATTTTCTGCAGGTCGTCCGAAAGCATCTGTTCGTTGAGCACGCTGCCNGGCTTGGTGCCCATGGCNGCGATGACATCCTCGGCGTCGATCTCNTGCGAGCCCTCGACGAGGATATTGTCGATGCGCGGCTTTTCCACCACGGTNAAGACGAGCACATTGCCCTCGAGCGAGGCCTGCACGTCGCTGAAATAGCCCATGTCCCAGATGCGCTTGACTTCNTCGTTGATGGCGTGGGCGTCCGGCGTGTCGCCCTTGCGGATGGTGAGNCGCATGAGCACNGTNTCCGGGTCGAGNACGTTCATGCCGCGCACCTGCACGTCCGAAAGGCCNCCGCCGGCNGCNGCGGGCGCGCCCATGGGCACNAAGCCGTTGCCGGANGAGGCCTGCTGNGNCTGGGGNGNNTCNGGCGCNGCCTGCGCCGGCGCGGCCATGGACGAGGCGCGNGTGGCCAGCGCCTGCGCGCANTCGCCNAGGGCCAGCATGGATTGCCGCTCNAAGGAGGCGGGCACCGCTTCGCCCTTGTAGACNGGCACGAGGCGCGTCTCCATNGTGAAGCCNTCGCCGAGNTGGTTGAAATTGCCGTAGATGACGATGTCNGCGCCNGCCTGGCGCCCGAGGCGGCGGGCCTTGGCGAGGTCGATGGTNTCGCCGCCGCTNGCGCGCAANAGGCCGGNNGCGCGGCTNANCGGCACGGCGCGCAGCCCGTTCTGCTCNAGGTTGGTGATGATGANCTGCGGCACGTCGCGGGAGGCGTCCGGCATGTCGGGGCCGGCATTGGCCTGAAATGGCAGCACGAGGACCGTGGGCTGNCCGGCATTGGCGGCCAGGGCGTCCCCNTGCGGCGCAAGGGCCGCGATGAGGGCCANCGCCGCCANNNACAGGACTTTGCGAAGCACCCTAGGCAAAAANTTTNTCATAGAGAGCCCCCGCTCGTAGTTCCAGGCCGCGNTCCATGCGGGCGGCCAGTTCCTGNTTATGCGTCACGATGACCAGGGTCATGCCCAGTTCGCGATTCAGCTCAAGCAGCAGATCGCCCACCTGGGCGCCGGTATGTTCGTCAAGGTTGCCCGTGGGCTCGTCGGCCAGGAGCACGCGCGGCCGAAGCAGCAGGGCCCGGGCGATGGCCACGCGCTGGCGCTCGCCNCCGGAGAGGGTGGCGGGCTTGCTCGCCATGCGGTCNGCNAGGCCCACGCGCGTGAGCATGGCGCGGGCGCGCGGTTCCACGGCGGAAAAGCGNTCCCCGCCGATGAGCGCNGGCATGGCCACATTCTCCAGCGCGGAAAATTCCGGCAGGAGATGNTGGAACTGAAACACGAAGCCCAGGCTNNTGTTGCGGAAGGCCGCCTGNTCGTCCGGNCNCATGGCGGCCATGTCCNCGCCGTCAAANCGGATGNTGCCNGANGTGGGCNNGTCNAGCGCGCCCATGAGGTGCAGNAGNGTGGACTTGCCNGANCCCGANGCNCCGAGCACGGCGAGCGCCTCGCCCTCGCGCACGGCGAGGTCGAGGTGACGGAAGATGACGAGATCTTCGTCCGCCCCCGCAAAGCTCTTGCTCACGTCGGAAAAGTCGTAGATGGCGGCCATGGCTATTCGTAGCGCAGGGCTTCGGCCGGTTGCAGCCGGGCGGCCTGACGCGCCGGATACAGGGTTGCGAGAAAGCAGAGCAGCATGGCGCTCGCGCCCACGATGAGCACGTCGGAAAGCGTGATGCTGATGGGCAGGTGGTCGAGCGTATAGACGTTTTCCGGGAGCTTGATGAAGCGGTAGCGCTTGAGCAGCCAGCCGAGCCCCAGGCCGAACGCGTAGCCGAGCAGGGTGCCCACAAGGCCGATGATGCAGCCCTGGAGCATGAAGATGCGCCGTATCATGCGGCGTGTGGCGCCCATGGACATCATGACGGCGATGTCGCGCGTCTTTTCCATGACCAGCATGACGAGGCTCGTGACGATGGAGAAGGAGCCGATGAGCACCACCATGGCGAGCAGGATGAACATGCCGATCTTTTCCAGCTTGAGCGCGGCGAAAAGGTTGGCGTTCATGTCCATCCAGGTGCGCACGTAGAACGGCGCGCCAAGCTCCTCGGCGAGGCGGATGGCCGTCTCGTCGGCGCGGAAGAGGTCCTTCACGGTGAGCTCGATGCCGGAGAGAAAACCGGGTGGCAGCCCCAGCACGTCGCGCGCCGCCGGGATACTCACAAAGGCGAGGGAGGAATCGTACTCGAACATGCCGGTCTTGAAGATGCCCACCACCTCGAAGGGGCGAATGCGCGGCGAATAGCCCGCGGCGCCCTTCTGCCCGGCCGGGGAGAGCAGGTTGGCGCGGCTGCCCACGAAGAGGCCGAGGCGGCGGGCCAGCTCGTCGCCCACGATGATGCCGGGCGTCCCCTCGCGCACAAGGTCGCGCGCCTCGCCCGCGCGCAGCTCGGTAAGCATGGAGAGCACGGAGGGGGCAGTCTCCGGGTCGATGCCGCGTAGCACCACGCCCTTGACGCCGCCCCCGGCGGACAGCATGACCTCGGTGTAAATGAAGGGCATGGCGCCCGTGACGCCTTCGGACGCGCGGATGCGCTCAAGCAGGGCCGGGGTGTCGTGCTCGAAGGCGGAAGGCACATGGGACATAACGATGCCGTGGGCATTGGCCCCGAGGATCTTGTCGCGCATGTCGGTGGTGAGGCCGTTATAGACGCCGAGCACGAGCACCAGCGCGCCGACGCCGAGGGCCACACCGAGTATGGACATCAGTGAGATGACGTAGATGAAGGTCTGCTTGCGCCGCGAAAACAGATAGCGCAAGGCCACAAAGAGTTCAAAAGACATTTGCGGTATATTGGCCCAGCTTGGGGCAAGATTCAAGAGTTTTTTTAGACCTGAGGGGGCGGGCCGGCCCACAGCTTTTGGAGGTGTGCAGCGAGCGCGGCCTCCTCATCACGGCGGCGCGCGGCGAGGCTGTCGAGAAGGGCACCAGCCTGTGCCGCGAGCTCTTGGGGCGTGCCCGTATTATCCACCCGGATGTCGCAGGCGGCGAGCTTGCGCGCTTCGGGCCACTGCCACGATTCAATGGTCGCCATTTTCTCCTCGCCCCAGTGGCGGTGCGCGGCTATGCGCTCCCAGCGCGTCTCGCGCGGGCATGCGATGCCGACGGTCACCGGCTTCGGGGTAAAGGCGGTGTCCCAGCCGCACTCGAAGTAGAGCGGCACTTCCGCCACCGCAGCCGGGGCGCCGGCCTTTTCCACCGCCTCCCAGAAGCGTTCAAGATTCCGCCGTACGAGCCCGTGGACCACGCGCTCCAGCTCAGCGCGCAAGGGGGCGTCCTTGGCAAGCGCCGCCATGAGGGCAGCCTTGTCCACGCTGCCGTCAGCCGCGAGCACGGCCTCGCCTTTCATGGAGGCGAGCCACGCCGCCGCCTCGCCGCCGCGTTGATAGAGCGCGGCCACGTCAGCGTCCGCGCTGAAGGTGGGCAGACCATGGGCCGCAAGCGCCTCTGTCAGGGCGGATTTGCCGCTGCCCGGGTTGCCCGTGACCACGAGGCGCTGCATGCGGCGCGTGGTTGCAAGGAGGGCGGCGGTGAAATCCGCGGGGGGCGGCGCGGAGAACGCCAGCGGCTCGCCGCTCAGCGGGTGGCGGAAGGCAAGCCGCCAGGCGTGGAGCATCTGGCGCGGCGCGCGGGCGCGCACCTGCGCCGGCGCGTAGAGAGCGTCCCCAAGCAGGGGGTGACCGGCATGGGCCATATGGACGCGGATCTGGTGGGTCCTGCCCGTGAAGATGCGAACGGCGAGCAGGGAGGCGCTCCCGTCCGGCGCATGCCACAGGCGCCGCCAGCGCGTGTGGGCCGGCTTGCCGCCCTTCGCCTCGGGCACCACGGCCATGCGCGTCTTGAGCGTGGGGTGGCGCCCCAGGGGCTCGCGGCATTCGCCCTCTTCCGCCGCGAGGCCGTCCACCAGGGCGAGATATTCCTTGTGGACCTCGCGCTGCGCGAAGGCTTCGGTGAGGGCGAGGCGCGCGGGCTCCGTGAGCGCCACCACCATGAGGCCGCTCGTGTCCTTGTCCAGCCGGTGCACGATGCCCGGCCGCTCGCCGTCGAGGCGCGAAAGCTCGGGGAAGCGCCCGAGGAGCCGCTGCACGAGCGTGTGCGCCGGGCAGGAAGGGCAGGGATGCACCGTGAGCCCCGCCGCCTTGTTGCAGACGATGAAGTCGCGGTCTTGGTGGACGATGGCGAGTTCTCCCGCTTCCGGGGCGAGGGGGCTCGCGACCTCCGCAAGTTCCAGGCGGAGCTCCTGCCCGGCGCGGGGCCGGAAGTCCGGCGCGCTGACCGGGGCGCCGTCCACGAACGCGCGCCCCTCCCGGATGGCCTTCTGCACCGCGCCGCGCGAGAGCCCGCGCTGCGACGCGCTCAGGATGCGGTCAAGGCGTTCGCCGTCCTCCCCCGGCGTGACGGCATGCTCGAGGCTTTTCACGGGCGCGGCCCGGCGGGGGTGGTCAGGGTGCGGATGCGGTCCACGAAGGTCATAGGCAGATAAAGGTTTTTGAGCTCGCTCCCGGGTGTCAGGGACGTGACCACGGCCCTGCCGATGACGCAGCGGGCATTGTCGTTGCCCTCCTCCACCACGCGCACGCCCCAGACATTGTGGAAGATGGCCGGGCGCCCCTTCCAGGCGCCCACATAGAGCATGACGTGCCCGCGCATGCCCACGAGGCTCAGGAAGGGCACGCCGTCCGCGAGGATGCGCGCTTCCTTTTCGCGCGCGGACAGGCCCTCCAGCGGCACCACCGCGCCGCGCCGGGCCTGCGCCACGGAGTTGCGCGGCAGCCAGATGCCGAAGGGCGTGAACAGGTCGCGGGTGAGGGCCGAGCAGTCGCGCTCGCCGAACATGCCGCCCCAGCCGTAGGGCTGGCCCATCATCACGTTGCCGACCCTGGCCACGTTGCCCGGCGTGAGCGCCAGGGGCTTGGGCGTGGCCGCTCCTGCGGGGAGGGACACCTCGGCGCTGGCCGCCATGCCGTCCGCGCCCCTGAAGGGCACCAGCACGTCACAGCCCCCGTCGGACCGCACGCCTGCCAGCGGGAAGACGGCGCCGATGCCGGCTTCGCCCCCTGCCGCCGGGGCAGCGCCAGGCGCCCCGGGCAGCGGCACCCGGTCGCGGAGCAGGGCTGCGTGGCGCCCGTGCCGCCAGAGGCGCTTGAACCCGGCGTCCACCAGGGCCACGTCATTGGCATCCACCCAGCCGCCGGCGACAGGGCATTCCACATAATACCAGCGGCCGTCCTCGGTGGCATGGGCGATGAGCAGCGGCGTCCCCGGCGGGAGCAGCGAATACTGGAAATAGTCGAAGGGATTGGCCTTCGGGTCGGGCGTGGGCTCGGAAAAGCGGGGCTCGTGCGTGGGGAGCTCGCGCAGGTCGGCGGCGCGCACGGTGACGGCGTGCGCCGCCCGCGAGGGATAGGTGCCGAGATGCGCGTTGGCCGCCATGGCGTCCCATTCCGCCTGGCTCCAGCGGCTGCCGTCCGCGCGAAAACCGCGCGCCTTGCGGAAAAACACCGCCACGTCCCGCTTGCGGATGCTCGTTTTCGCCATGTCCCACGGGCCGAAAAAGATGCGGTCAAAGGCGGCGTTCATGGCGTCCTGCGTTTCCGCATCCAGGATGCGGCGCTCGGGCCCGGCCTCGCGGGCAAAAACCTCAAGATCCTGCGGGAAGGCGCGCAGGTCTTGCGGGGTCTGCATCCATGAAGGCAGGCTGCCGTCGCGCGTGGGCACGCGCTTGCCGGCACAGGCCGTGAGCAGGCAGACAGCCAGGAGAAGGACGAGCAGGGAGCAGCGCGAGAAGGGCATGGACACCGCCTTGATGGGGAGGGGCTGTTTGCGGGGACGTACAGCGCGTCATCTTAGCATCCGGCCACGCGTCAGGCAATGCGGCGCCGCCGGCCCTTGGCGCTCCGCTTGACCGGCCGCGCCATTGCGCTTATGGGTGGCCGATGCCCCGTCATTTTAAAGGCCGGGGGCCGGAGGACATATGCGCAAAGCACCAAAAGGCTTTTGGCATTATGTGGAGACCTGGCGCAACCTCTTTCCGCGCAGGCGCGCGGTGCGCTGGCGCAGCACCTGGCTCCAGAACGGCTATTGCCGCGACTGCCGTTATTGCTGCGGCCCGCAGGATTCTTCCGTGCCCTTCCCCATGGCGCTCCTGCCGTCGCAGATCCGCCCCGACCTCGACAAGGATTTTTACCTCCTCGACCCCGACACCGCCTATATCGGCGCGCAGGGCTGCAAGTCCGACACGCCGCACGGCTGCCGGCTGCCGCTGGCGCTCAAGCCCGTGGCCTGCGGCCTCTTCCCCATCGTGCTCATCAACGGCGGCCTCCACCTCTACCAGACCTGCCCGGCCGTGCTCTTCACGCCCCTCCTGCGCTTCGCGGACCTCGGGCTGGAGGCGGCGCACTACCTGCTCGGCTTCAGCCTCGAGGAACTCAGGCACATTTCCCTGAGCCTCCCAGCGGCGACCCTGGCGCGGGACTACATCGACCTGCGCATCTCCCTCTTTGATGCGGAGGGCAAGGCGGAAGTGCTCCGCTGAACCACGCTTTCCGCAGGAGAAACCATGAAGGACGCAACGACACTCTTGATCGCAAAGGACGAAATGGGCCGCATCCTCGAGCGGCTCGCCGCGCAGGTGCTGGAGCGCCACCCCGGCTGCGAGGGCCTCATGCTGGTGGGCATCCAGCGCCGCGGCGTGGACCTCGCCCGGCGGCTCGCAAGCCTTTTGGAGGCGCGCGCCGGCGTGCGCGTGCCGCTCGGCACGCTGGACATCAACCTCTACCGGGACGACTGGACAAGCCTTGAGGGCAAGCCCCTCATCGGCACCTCGCATATCCCGGAAAGCCCGGACGGCCGCGTCGTGCTGCTCGTGGATGACGTGCTCTTCAGCGGGCGCACCGTGCGCGCCGCGCTTGAAGCCATCCTCGACTATGGGCGCCCCCGCGCGGTGGAGCTGGCCGTGCTCGTGGACAGGGGCCACCGCGAGCTGCCCATCCATGCGGACTATGTGGGGCGTGAAATCACCACCGAGCGCGGCTGGCATGTGGATGTGCTTCTTGAGGAGCGGGACGGCGAGGACATGGTGCGCCTCGACATCCGCGACTGAGCCGGGGGCGTATGCTCCGCCGGGGCTCAGGCGCTTGCCTGCCGGCGCTTCTTCCGCTGCCGCAAAAAGAGGCGCCAGCACCAGGAAATCATGAGCATCGCCACGATGCCGATGAAGGCCCGCAAGGTGCGCGAGGCGTTGAAAGGCCGCTCGAAGCCCCAGGTGGTGGCCCTGTCCCAGGCCGGATGATAGAGGAACCAGGCCAGCAGGAAGGCCACGCCGAGCGCCGCCAGAGCCCCGAAGAGCCAGTAGAAGGGGATGGGCTCCTCCCAGAAGAAGGAGCGGCGATAAAAGCGCCTGTGCGCGAGGCACACGGCGAACAGGATGACCGCGGCCATGAGGGCCGTTTCCCACGAAAGGCCCTTCAAAAGCGCGCCCACGATGCCGAGGCCGAGCAGGGCCACGGCCATGCGGAAGGCGCGGGTCTGCCGGCGCTCCAGCCCGTAGGCCACAAAGAGGAGTGCCGCGCCGGACAGCGCGCAGACGAAGTGCCCGGCGCCGATGACGCTCATGGGCAGCCACTGCGTGAGCAGGGCCACGGTGCGCGGCCCCGTGGGCAGCGTGGCGGAAACGAGCAGGATGAGCCCGGCCACGAAGACGAGATAGGCGCTGATGGAGTGCGAGAGCGTGGCGAGCCAGCGCCCGGCCTCGCGCAACATGGAGCGGCGCTGGCGCGCCTCGTACGCGGCCAGCAGCAGCGCCGCGGCCAGCAGCGGGATGATGTAGTAAATGAGGCGGAAGAGCAGCACCGCCGCAAAGACGGACTGGGTGTGGCTCGTGTGCGAGAGCTCGAGGATGACGAGCTCGAAGATGCCCACGCCGCCCGGGATATGCGTGAGCACCACCGCCACCTGCGCCATGAGGTAGCTCGGCAGGAAGTCGAGGAAGTTGATGCCGATGTCGCCCGGCAGAAGCACATACATGCAGGCCGAGGCCGCCACGATGTCCACGCCGGCCACGATGCACTGGGCAATGGCGATGCGGGGCGAGGGGAAGACGAATTCCTTGCCGAAGATGTGCACGGGCTTGCGCACGGTAAAGCAGAGCACGAGGTAGGAGCACGCGAGCAGGGTCAGGATGAGGCCCAGGATGCGCACATCCTTGATGGGCATGTTGGTGAGCAGTTCTTCGGGGATATAGGGGGGCGCCACGAGAAAGATGATGCCGCAGGTGCCGAGCGCGCCCACCCAGAAGGTCACGGCCAGCATGAGCACGAGGCGCACGATGTCCGTGAGCGAAAAGCCCCATGCGGAATAAAAGCGGTAGCGCACGCTGGTGCCGCCGAGCAGCGCCCCGAAATTGTAGCTCACAGCCTGCCCCACGAAGGAGACGAGTCCCACGCGCGGCAGCGGGAGCTTTTTGTGGATGGCCTTGAGCGCAAGCCAGTCATAGCCCACGAGGATCATATAGTTGATGACCATGAGCACGAGCGACGCGCCGATGCGCCCGTAGGAAATCTGCTCGATGCTCTGGCGGATCTGGGCGATGCTGTAGGCTTTGAGCTTGTGGTAGAGCAGGTAGACGGCCAGCACAAAGATGCCGGTCACGAGCACGGGCCCCAAATAGCGCAGATACTTTTTCATGACTTTCAGACGGCTTCAGGCGCGGTGTTTTGCCGCGCGTCCCCAAGCATATACGTCCCCCCCGGGCTGCGCAAGCGCAAAGCGGGCGCGGCCGTCAAGGGCGCGGGGCTTGACGGGGGGCCGGCGGCTGCCTAGTATAGGGCTTCAGGCAGCCGTGTGCGCTGCCCGCCATCCCCCATCTCCACCTGATCCCGAGCCTGCGCTGCCCGTGCAGCGGAGGTTTTTTTTCGCATGAGGTCGAACATGACGAGCATTCCCATTTCCGTACAGGGCTACAAGCGGCTTGAGGACGAGCTCGCCCGCCTGAAGAGCGAGCGCCCGGCCATCATCCAGGCCATCAAGGAGGCCCGCGAAGAAGGCGACCTGCGCGAGAACGCGGGCTATGACGCCGCGCGCGAGCGTCAGGGCATGGCCGAGGCGCGCATCAAGTATATCGAGTCGCGCCTGGCGCTCTACCAGGTCATCGACCTCGACACCCTCTCGGGCGACAAGGTGATCTTCGGCGCCACCGTGGAAGTGGAGGATGCGGACAGCGGCGAATCCCGCACCTTCACCATCCTCGGTCCTGACGAGGCCGACCCGGCCTCGGGCTCCATCTCCTTCCTCTCACCGGTGGGGCAGGCCTTGCTCGGCAAGGAAGTGGGCGACGAGGTGAGCGTGGATATCCCGCGCGGCCGCGTCACGTATGAGGTGGTGGATATTTCGTTCAAGGGCAGCAAGGCTCTCGCCTGACGGCCCCGCGGGGCGCCGGGCCGGCGTCAGCGCGCCGGCCCCGGGCCGGCCTCGAGCATGAGGCGCCAGCCATAGTCCGGCGCGCCGCACAGATTCGGGTTGCGCAGGGGATGCCTGCGCACGGTTTCGCCCCAGCGGGCGAGAAAGCGGGCTTCCGCCTCCGGGGCGGCGGGCCCGCTTTCCGCATCCGGGAGCAATTCCCACTGCCCCCACGGCGAAACGAGCGTGAAACGCCCGTGAGCTTCCTCGCGCAGGCTGTAGTCCACCCCCGCAAGGTTCCCCATGCCGGCGTCAAGGGGCGCCCCTTCCAGCAGGGGCTTCCGGCGCACGGCCATGCAGCGCCAGTCGACGCCAAGCGCATGCCGCGTGAGCAGGAAGTGCCCCCAGCAACGGTTGCGCAGATCCAGCGGGCTTGAGCCGCGCAGGAGCGGGAAGGGCAGGCCCGTCACATCCGGGGCATAGCCCCCGTTCCAGAGCCGGCCGCGCTGCCACACCAGGCCGCCCACGAGCGCGATGTCAGGCCGCAGCGCGTGGATGACCATCTGTTCCGGCCGGCAGTCCAGCACGGGCGTGAGGCCGGCGTGAAGAAAGAGCAGCACGTCGCCCGCGGCCTCGCGCGCGGCCGCCAGTGAGGCGTCCGTCCAGTGCGGGGCGACGGGCAGGGGGCGTGGCGGCGGGAGCATGGCGTCGGGCCAGCCATACGGCGCGGCGGCATGCATCGTGAGCGGCTGCCAGAGCACTTCCACCTGCATGACCGACGCGAGGGCGCCCAAGACCGCCACCAGGGCCGGCGCCGGGGCACGGGCGCCCCCCGAGGCATCAGCGAGCAGGACGACGCTGCAGGTGAGCCCGGCCGGCACGCCCAAAATGAGCTTGAAAAAGTTGTTCTTTTCGGAGGCAGCGCCTTCCACTGCATAGCCGTGCCTGAGCGCGCTTTCCGTGAGCGCGCGGCGCGTGGCCTCGAGCACATAGGGCTTGGTGGCGAGGCTCCCTGTGGTGCTTCCCGCATGGATGCGCCAATGGTAGAGCACGCGGGGGATGTGCGCCACCTGACGTGGCTCGAGGCGTTCGGTGATCCTCAGGCTGAAATCAAAATCCTGCGAGCCCTCGAAACCCTCCCGCAAGCCACCCGCATCGCGCACAAGCGCCGTCGCGCAGGTGGTGAGATGCCCCATGGCGGCGAGGTCGCCATCGAAACCGGGCTTGAAGACCGGGGTGCGCCGCACGCCGTCCTCGTCGATCTTGTCTTCGTCTGTATAGATATACCGCACTTCGGGGCGCCCGGCGATGACCGCGGCCACTTCCGCAAGGGCCGTGGGCGCGAGCAGGTCGTCATGGTCGAAAAAGGCCGTCCAGGGGGCATCGGCAAGGGCCAGCGCGCTGTTGGTGGCGCGGGAGATGTGGCCGTTCTTCTCACGGAAGACGAGCCGGATGCGCGGATCTTTGGCCGCATAGGCCCTGAGCAGTTGCGGGATGGCCGGGTCGGTGGAGGCGTCGTCCGCCACGCAGAGCTGCCAGCGGCCATACCGCTGCGCGAGCACGGAATCGAGCGCCGCCGCAAGGTAGTCAGGGCGCGGGTTCCACACCGGCATGAGCACAGCGATCTCCGGCCAGTCCGCGCCGGCCTCCAGCCGCCGGGTGGGGCGCAGCTCAGGCTCGCGCAATTCCAGCCAGGCATCGTAGGACGAAGCCGCCGCATCCAGCGAGCAGGCCCACAGGCCGGCATCCGCCAGGGCGCGCATGCCGGGCCTGAGCATGCGGTGGTGGAAGCGCGCCGCGCCGCGCTGCCAGAGGGTGGCATCCTCTTTCAACTGCGGCAGGTCTTGCGCCTCGGCAAAGGCCACCATGTGCCGGGCGCGGGCCCCATACCAGGCGAAGGCATGGGGTGCGAGCGCCGGGTAGCCGCGGCAGAGGTCCACGAGGCGCGCGAGCTCTTCGGGCGCGGAGCGGGCCAACAGGCGCAGCAGGCTCGCCGGCTCCGGCGTGCGCCGCCAAGCGAGCCAGGCTTCTGCCCAGATGTCGCTTTCCAGTGGCGCTTCGGGCAGGTCCGGCCCCTCGGCGAGCCACGGCGTACAGCCGTATCCAAGGCCGTCGGCGAGCACATGGCGCGCATAGTCGGGGCGCCCCCTCTCCGGCGGGATGCGCCCGCGCTGGACAAGGCTGTTCCAGCATGCCGCGGTGGCAAGGCCGGCGTGGATGTCATGGAGCGCGGCCCGGGCTTCGGGCTCGGTGGAGAATGCGGTGCGCCCGTGCCCCAGGCGGAAACAGAGGTCAAGCGGCGCGAGCTCGTCGAGGCTCGCCGAGAAGCCGCCGGCCGCGCAAAATTCGTCAAGGCGTACCATGAGGGCGTCGTCGGGCGCCACCTGAAAGAAGCGCCGCTTCTGCGCGAGCGGGTGCCCGGCGGGGAGGCCTTCATACAGCGCATGCAACTCCCGGCTGCTGTCGAACACGCTCCCCATATGGCGTACGCGCCGGGGCGTACCAGCCTGGGGCGGCGAGAGGAGAAGCGGTGAAACGCCGGCAAGAGCGGGTTCATCGGCAAGCCGCCGGGCGAGGGCGCAAAGACAGCCGGCCTCGGGATGCACGGCTGTCGACAAAAGGAACAGGAAGGGCCGCCGCGTGCGCGCGTCTTCCCGCGCGTCCGGCGGGAGGATGCGGTTGGCTGCTTCGCGCCAATCTTCCCCGGGTGCAAGCTCTTCCAAGGCAAAGCCTGCGAGGCGCCCCTGCCCAACGAGGTTTTCGCCCAGGGCGCGGGCCTCTTCCGCTGCATCGGAGGGGCTTCCGCCGGGCGCCTGAAGCACGATGACCCGCGGCCTTGCGCCGTCCGCCGCGAGCGCGGCGAGGCTCGCGCGGGGGGCGCCGCCATACAGCAGGACGAGGACAGGGGTGGCGTCAGGGGCTGGGGGATTCGGCCGGGCACACATGGCGGGATGCTATGTCACTTGCCCCGCGCATGCAAGGAAGCCGCCAAATGAAAAAGCCGGAGCCGGAAATCCGGCCCCGGCTCGGGATCTTCAGGCGCCCCTGTTACTTGAAGGCCTTTTCAAAGTTGGGCACCACCTGCTTCTTGCGGCTCATGACGCCGGGCAGCCACACGGTGTCGCCGTCCACCTTGACGCCAAAGGCGGATTCCACCACGGCCGGGTCGTCGGAAACGATGAGCAGCTCCGAGCCTTCCTTCATGATGTCGGTCAAGAGCAGAAAGACGCTGTGGCGCCCCTCGCCCTTGACGCGGGCGAGCTCTTCGCGCAGGCCGTCCTTGACCGCCTCGAGGATGGAGAGATCCACCACCTCGAGCTGGCCGATGCCGACCTTGTTGCCGTTCATGTCAAAATCCTTGTAGTCGCGGAACACGAGGTCGCGGATGGGCGTGCCGTCCACGGCGCTCTTGACCTTGAACATCTCCATGCCAAGGGCCGTCACGTCGGCCACGCCGGCGATCTCGGCGAGCTCGGCCACGGCCTTGCGGTCGGCCTCGGTGCAGGTGGGCGACTTGAAGATGACGGTATCGGAAAGAATGGCGCTGAGCATGGCGCCGGCCACATTGCGCGAGAGCTCCACGCCGTAGAAGTCATACATGTTTTTGATGACCGTGCAGGTGCAGCCCACGGGCCAGATCCAGGCCTCGATGGGACTCGCGGTCGTCACGTCGCCGAGCTTGTGGTGGTCGACGATGCCGAGCACCGTGGCGGAGTCCATACCAGCGGGCGCCTGGGCGAGGTCGGAAAAGTCCACGAGGAAGAGATCCTGACCGGCCACATCGTTGACGATCTTGGGCGCAGGGAGCCCGAATTTCTCGAGCACGAAGGCCGTTTCCGGGGTGGGGGCGGCCTGGGCGGCGGCGGTCACGTCGATGCCGCGCTTGGCGTAGAGGTCGGCGGCAGCAATGGCGGAAACGATGCTGTCGGTGTCGGGATTCATGTGACCAATGACGAGTGCGGACATGAAGATGCCTCCTTTGTGCGCCGCCAGGGCGGCAGGCGATGCCATGGGGATGCGGCTCACAGACGCCGCGTTGTTCCCTTTAGCACAAAGTCCCTGCCATGCCAAGACCTGTGGGAACATTTCCCCGGTCTCAGTCCTTTTTCGCGCGCGGGTGCGCCGCGTCATAGACGCGCATGAGCCGCTCCAGGCTCACCTGGGTGTAGCGCTGGGTGGTGGCGAGGCGCCGGTGGCCGAGCAGTTCCTGCACGCTGCGCAGGTCGGCCCCGGCGTCGAGCAGGTGGGTGGCGAAGGAATGGCGCAGCGCGTGCGGCGAGACGGTCACGTCGAGCCCGGCCTCGCGGCAAAGCCGGGCGATACGGCGGCTGGCCTCCCGGCGGTCAAGCCGGCGCCCACGCGCGCCCACGAAGAGCGCCGGCGAGTCCGCTTGCGCAAGATAGGGGCGCTCCGCAAGCCATGCGTGAAGCGCCTCGCGCGAGGCGTCGGAAAGGGGCGCCATGCGCTCGCGGCCGCCCTTGCCCATGACGCGCGCGACGCCGCCGGCCAGCTGGAGGTCGTCCACATCGAGGCCGAGCGCCTCGGAAATGCGCAGGCCGGAGCCGTAGAGCAGTTCGGCCAGCGCGAGGTCGCGCAGGCGCAAGGTGGCCTCCTGCGGGGTGGTGGCGGGCGGCGCCGGCTCGGCGCTCAAAAGCGCGGCCGTCTCCTCCACGTTGAGGATGCGCGGCTGCCGCCGCTCCTGCCTGGGATTGTGCACCTGCGCCGCCACATTGGCCGTGACGAGACCCTGCCTTTGCAGATAGCGGAAGAAGCTGCGGGCCGCCGCGAGCTTGCGGGCCATGGTGCTTTTGGCGAGCCCCGCGCGGTAGAGGGCGCCGACCCAGGCCTGGATGTCCCGGTGAGTGACGGCGGAGGGTTCCCCCACATCCGCGCCGCGGGCGGCGAGGGCGCGGGCGAGCTGGTCGAGGTCTGCCGCATAGGCCATGCGCGTGGTCCCGGGGGCGCCGCGCTCCACACTGAGCCAGCTGAGAAAATCCGCAACGTGCCGCAGGGCTTCGGCCGAAGGCGCGGCATCGCCGGGCTCGGCGCCAAAAGCGCGCGGTACCCTGGCGCGCTTCATGAAACGGCCTCATAGCGCGCCCCCGGCAGACGCTGTACGGCGCCCAATATCTCGAGGCCCACGAGCAGCGCGCTGAGCTCGGCCACAGGCAGCCCCAGCTCCTGCGCGAGCGTGTCGATATGGACAGCGCCCTTGCCGCGCAAATGGCCAAGCAGGCGTTCCTTGGGGCCGGCAGCGGTGAGAGATTCGGCGGCAGCGCGCGCCGTATCCGGCAAGGGGGGCGGCGTGGGTGGTGTTGCCGGGACGGGCGCTTCGTCGGAGACATCGGGCGGCAGGCTGGCCTCACTGATGCTGAAGGGCCGCAAAATATCGGCCATGTCGCGCAGGATGTCCTCCACGGTGAAGACCGGCCGTGCGCCCTGGCGCACGAGCTCCTGGCAGCCGGCGCACTGCTCGTCCATCGCCGGCCCCGGCACGGCGAAGACCTCGCGGTTCTGCTCCAGCGCCATGCGCGCCGTGATGAGGCTGCCGGAGCGACTTGCCGCCTCGACCACCACCACGCCGAGCGCAAGACCGCTGATGATGCGGTTGCGAATGGGGAAATTCCCGGCGAGCGGGGCGGTGCCCGGCGCAAATTCCGAAATGAGCAGGCCCTCGCGGGCCATGCGCCGGAAGAGCTCGTGCCCGGAGCGTGGGTACACGCGGTCAATGCCGGTGCCGAGAACGCCGATGCTGCGGCCCACGCCGTTCAGCGCCGCCGCATGCGCCACGCTGTCGATGCCTTGCGCCATGCCGGAGATGACCGTGATGCCGCAGGCCGAAAGGCGCCGCGCCATGTGGGCAGCCACCCCGAGCGCATGGTCTCCGGCGCGCCGCGAGCCCACCACGGCGATGGCCGGCGCGCGAAGCAGGCCCGCGTCGCCGGAAAGATAGAGCAGGGCGGGCCCGTCGGGGAGTTCGCGGAGCAATCGGGGAAAGGCTGCGTCAGGCCAGAGGAGGATAAGGGCGTCGAGAGCGCGGGCCGCGTCCCACTCCCGGCGCGCTTCCTTGCGCCAGGTGCCACGGGCGAATTCGCCGGCCTGGCGTTTGTTCAGGCCAGCGCGGGGCCAGTCTTCCACTGCGCGGACCGCCGCATAGGCGGAGCCGAACATCTGGAGCAGGCGCGCGCGCGAACGCGGCCCGATGCCCGGGCAATGGCGCAGGGCGAGCGCGGCCCAGTATTCGTTGCGCCCGTCCTCGCCGAGAGCGGAGAAGGGCCGCGGCCCGGTGTGCGCAGGGGCGTCAGGGGCAGCCACGTCTTCAGTGTGTGTGCCTGCGGCCCCTGCCGGACTGCCGCCGCTCAGCGCGCTACCCCCATGGCCCGCGCCCTGCGGGCGGCCTCGGAATTGGGGAACTGCGCCATGAGCGCGCGGTACTTTTCGGAAGCCGCGGCCTTGTCGCCGAGGCGGCTCATGGTCATGCCGGCCTTGAGCAGGGCGTCGGCGTTCTTGTGGTGCTGCGGGTAGGCATCGTTCACCTTCTGGAACTGGGCGAGCGCGTCCTGGTACTTGCCCTGCGCGTAGAGGCCTTCGCCGATCCAGTAATCCGCATTGGCCGCGTAGCGTCCGTGGGGATATTTCTGGAGGAAGTCGTGGAACAGGCGCAGGCCTTCGTCCGTCCTGCCGGCGAGGGTGGCGTTGAGGGCCTGCTTGTAGGCGGCTTCCTCCCCGGCGGCGAGGGGGGCCCCGGCCGCAGGCGCGGGACTGGCGGCCTGAGGCGCGGCAGGGTGTGCCAGGGCCTTTTGGGGGGCACCGGGCTCGGAGGTCTGTGGCAGACCCATGGGCGGCAGGCCGGGATGCTCGGGGGGCAGCGCCAGGCTGGACGCGGGGATGGACGGCACGGGAACGGCGCTCGCGTTGGCGGCAGGGGCTGCGGCGCCCTGCCCGGAGGGGGGCAGGTCAATGGGGGGCAACGCTGCTGGGGCTGCCGGTGCGGTCGCGGGCTGCGCCGCGAGCGTGCCGGAGGGGCCCGCCACAGGGCGCCCCATGCTGCCCGAGGCTCCGGCGCTCGCCGTGGCTGTGGCCGGGCTCCCGGCCGGGGCTGCGGCCCGCTGCGCGGGGGCGGGGATGGGCGTGGGCGCTGCCGCAGGGTCGATCATGCGCCCCTTGGGCGCGGCTGCTGCGGGCTGCTGGGTGGGGGCAGCCGGAGCCGAAGCCGGAGCGGCCGGTTGGGCATTCGCCTGCGCTGTCGGCGGTACGGCACCTTGCGCCGCGCTCTGGGCCTGCTGGTTGCGCTCGGCGGCTGCGCGACGGGCCTGGGCGAGCAGGGCCTCCGCCCGGCTGGCGGGCTGTGCCGTCTGCGCCGCCGGGGCCGCGGCATCGGGAGCGGCAGCGGCCGTGGGGGGAACGATGGGCACCACGGTCATGGAGGTCTTCTTGCCGGTGCGCGTGCGCACCTCGTAGACGCGGTTATTGAGCTGCGCCACCTGTGAATTGAGCGAGGCCATGCTCGTTTCGAGCTGTTGCAGGCGGTGTTCGTTTTCGCGCAGGAGCTTGGAATTGGTCTCGCTCGTGGATTCGAGCTTGTCCACCTGGCCCGTGGACGCGCAGCCGACGAGCCCCAAGGCCAGTGCCAGGGTCGGGATCAAACGGATCTTTCTCATTTCCCCCTCCGGCTTTTTTTGTGCCCCAAAGTGACGGATATTTCAAGAAGTCTTGCAGGCCGCGCATTTTTGGGGCAAGAAAGATGCGGTTCAGCCATGCGCCGGGCGCCCGGCCGGCGCCCCGCAATCCGTAACCGCCGGCACGCGGCATGGGAGCCTTCGCGCATGAACGCCCTGGAACAGATCCTTTCCGCGTCGCCCTGGCTGCGCACGGCCTTTGATGCCCTCTCCGTCATCGTGCCCCTGTCCATGCTCTTTATCTTTGCCGGCATGGGCTTCATCTCGGCCACGGCGCGCATCCTCGCCGATGTGAAGGGCCGCAGCGCCTTTGAGAAATGCGCGCGCCAGCTCGCCTTTTTCGGCATGATGGTCGGCTGGATATTGCTCGTGGGCGGCCGCGTCTGGCTGCATTTCACGCGCGAAGCGCATGTGCCGGGCAGCGTCACCGCCTATTTTCTCGAAATGAGCTGGCTGCTCCTCAGCCTCGGCGTCATGCTGAGCAGCGTCTATTATACCCTGTGGCGCATCCTGAAAAACCTGCCCATCCTCCATGCCACCATCGGCATGATCAGCGCGGCGCAAAGCAGCTTTGCCGCCGTGGCCGTGCTCGGGACGGCTCGGCTTCTGGCGGCGCTCGCCCAGCCGGACGCCGCCGGCGCGGGTCTCCAGAATCTGCTGCCGGCCGACTGGGCTTCTCCCCTCTGGACGGCCGCGGCCTGCACGCTGCCCCTGCTCATCGCGCTCCCCGCCGCCGCCGGCGCGCTGTGGCTGCCCATGCGGCGCCACAAGGACGACTTCGGGCGCGACTATTACAACGCCATGATCCCCTGGTGCGCCGCATGGGCGCGCAATGCCTGGGCCTTGCTGTGGCTTGCGCTGCTCGCGTTCACAGCCATCAGGATGTCGGAGACCTGGGGCGTAGCCGGCATCACCTCGCAGGAAGCCATCCTTGAGAGCACGCGCCTTTTGCTCTGGCTCATCCCCGTCCTGCTCTGGACGCTCGTGCGCAAGAGCGCCGTGGCCCTGCGGCACCGGGTGACGCTTGCCACGGCGCTGCTCCTCGCCATGGCGTTCACGCTGCCTTATTATCTGGAGCTCACGGGCTTCTAGCGGCCGCTACTTCGTATACTGCCTGCGCCACTCGTCGAGGAAGAGCAGGGCCGTCTCCGTCGCGCTGAGCGGGCCTGTGCGCCGGCGCAGCCGGTCCATCACGTCCTCAAAAGGCGCGTGCGGCGGCAGGCCGAGGCTCGCGGTGAGCCGGGCCAGCTCCTCCCGCAACGCCGCATCGAGTTCCGGCGCCTCCGCGCCTTCCCGCGCCTCGCTGCGCCAGGGGCCGAGCTCCTGTTCCATGGCCATGAGCAGGGTTTGCATGCGCCGCTCATAGGTGTGCTCGGCGAGGACGCGCTCGCGCGCGCGGCGGGCAATGGCCTCCCGCTCTTCGGGGTGGGCGAGGAAGTAGTCGATCTTCTGGTAAAATTCTTCGGGGCTCTCAAAGGTCGCCAGCTCGTCCGGCCCGAAGAGGCCATCCATGAGCGTGCGGCGGTCCACCAGCTGGAAGGCGCCCATGGCCGCGAGTTCGAAGGTGCGCGGATTGACGAAATCCCCGTGGCTCACGAGCTCCTTGGCCGACACGCTGGAGTGGAGATTGAGGTTCACCTTGGCGGCATTGTAGATCTTGACGCTCTCCTCCTCGCCGATGCGGCTGCCCCCGCGCTGGATATTGCGCGCAAGCAGCGGCTCCCCCTCCCAGTCCGAACCCCAGATCTTGAAATCCCGTCCCGCCAGCGGCCGGAAGGCGAGGCGCCGGTTGGGATAGCCCGCGCCGAGGAAGGCGATGTCCGAGCCGTATTCCCGCTGTTCGCCCGGGCTCAGGGCAAGCGGCTTGTGGAACTCCGGCAGCGCCGCCAGCGGCAGGTAGAGCGCATGCGGCTGGCCGATGGCCGCGAGCTCGGCAAGGAAGGGCTCCTTCTGGATGACCGCGAAGAAGTCATAGAGCGGCGCGTAGGTCTGCCAATAGGTGAAGAGACGGTAATCCTCCACGAACCACATGGCCGTGCGCACGCCCGCGCGGCGGAAGCGCTGGAGCAGGTTGCGGCTCATGGGGGCCTGCGCCAGCGCGAGCACGAGCTGCGGCGCCAGCTCCTCGGCCTGGGCCCAGATGGCCTGGGCCACCACCTGCAAAAAGGCTGCTTCCAGTGGGCCCTTGCGCGCCGGCGTGAGGTCGAGCTTGCCAAGGCCCGTGAAGGCCGGGTAGAGCGCCGGGGCCTCGAAAACGCGCACCGTATGGCCAAGGTCCGTCAGGGCGCGCGCGCAATAGCGGCCGATGGGGAGCGAGCCGCCATACATGGGCAGGACCACAAGAATGCGCAGGGCCTGGGCTGTCATGCGTACCTCCCTTGCGGCAGCATCCATTCGGGGTCGGGCAAGAGGGCTTCGTGCAGGCGGCGCAATTCGCCGCTTTGCGCAGGGTTTGCGGGCTTTGGGGCCTCCACGGCGCCGGGCGCAAGGCCGAGCCAGTCGGCCAGTACGGCGCGGGCGCCTTCGCGCAGGAAGGCATCGGAATCTTCGCCGCCCGCAAGGCGCAGGCGGCCGCCCAGCCCGTCGAGACCGCTGCGCCAGCAGAGCAGGGCCGCGGGGAGCTCGGGGGCGTCCTCACCGTTGAAGACGCGCGCGAGCTGGCGGGCAAAGCCCCCGTCCCGGAAAACCTCGAGGCAGACCACCTTATGCGGGCAGGGCGCGGATTCGAGGCAGGGCGCGCACGCCGGCGCCGCCTGCCAGACGGTATGGCCGAGGCCATAGGGGCCGGTCTCGTGCGCCCATGCGGACGAGAGAAAAAAGGCCAGCACCGGCACCCCGAGGTGGGCGGCGAGGTGCATGAGGCCGGTATCCGGCGTGACGAGGGCATCGAGCCCGCTGACGGCCTCCACAAGGTCCGGCCAGTCCGTTTTGCCGGAGAGATCCTCCACTTTCAACGCCACCCGCGGGGGCAGCTCCCGCAGGAGCTTGTGCGCCGCCGGCCGCTCGCTGGCGCTTCCCAAAAGGACGATACGCGGGTTCCCGAGCAGGCCGGCGAGGGTCTTCACCACCTCGGCGAGCACGGGCACGGGGAGGGAGCGGCGCGCCTCACGCCCGGCCAAGGCCACGCCGAGGCCCCTCCCCCCGGGCCGCGCCTCGGGGTTGACGAGCCCGGGCGCCACGGGGGCCGGCGCGAACCATGCCCAGAAGTCCACGAGATTGAGGGGCGAGATGCGCCGGCGCCGGCTCAGCTGGAAGGCCAGGCGCGCCCACGGCGAGCGCAGGAGCCCCCCGTCGGAGACAGGCGCGGGCCGGTAGCCGATGACCGTCTCCGGGGCAAACAGGCGGCAGAGCGCGCCCGTGAGGCGGGAAAAGTTGCAGTTATAGACGAGGTCGGGCGCAAGCGCGCAGAGATTCTCCATGGCCGGGAGATTTTCCGCGATGGCCCTGGCTTCGCCCCGGCCGTGGAAGGCGAAGGGATGGACAGAAACGCCGGGATAGAGCAGCCGCGCAAGTTCGGCGAGGCTCGCGTCCACGGCAAGATGCACCGCGCCCTGCGCCGCAACGCTGAGGAGGAGCCGCTTGCTCTGAACGAGGTCGCCAAAGCGCGCGGCCTGGATAACAAGGATCTTCGCCATCAGGCACCCGTAACGAGGTGGAAGGACCGCGCGTTGCCCACCCCGGGCCTTTAAACGCCGCTGGCGCATGGTAGTCCATGCGCCGGCGGGAGACAAGCGGGCGGGGCGCCTATTGGAGGCGCGTGTACACGCTGGGCTTGAGGCCGCTGCCCGCGGGCATGTTCTCCTGCAGGAGCGGGACGAGGTCGGGCGTGATGGGCACCGTGCCCATGGCCTTGGCGATGACCTCGTTGGTGGCCACCGAAATGAGGCTCATGGTGAAGCGCACTTGCTGGCCGCTCACCACATAGGTGCCGGCGAGGATGGCCTGGCCCACGCCGGACTTGCTGGCGAGCTTGCGCACGTCGCGGGTGAGGATGAATTCGCCGGTGCGCTTGTCAAAGCGGATGTCCTTGCCGCGGCGCAGCTCCTCGTAACGGTAGCCCATGTCCACGAGGTCGCTGGAGACTTCTTCCAGCATCTGCCGGGCGAGCGGGTTGGCCTGCTCGAGGTTGTTGATATTGGCCGGGGTGGTGCCCATGATGAGGATGCGCGAGCGCGCGAGCGCGCGAAGCTCCTTCTTGCTCATGTCCGGGCTTGTGCCGGCGTAGCGCATCATGAGCTGCTCGTCGAGCTGTTCGGCGATGTCCTCGCCGGCGCGGGGCACATTGCCGGCCGCCGCGGCCAGCGGGAAGAGCAGGACGGCGAGAACGAGGATGATGAGAACGAGGCGGGGCATGGCATACCTCAGCGCATGGTGCGGATCTCGAGTTCCACACTGGCGAGTTCACGTTTGATGATGGCAAGGTCCGCATCGTTGCGGCAGGTGGAAAGGGCCAGGGCATAACTTTGCCTGGCGAGCTCAAAACGGCCTTGGTCGCGGTATTCGCGGCCCTGTTCCACATAGTCCCAACTGATATTGGGCCCGCGCTCGATGCGCGTGTCGTGCGCGCCGCAGCCCGCGAGGGGGGCGGTGAGCGCCATGAGCGCCGCGAGGAGGGCCGGCAGGAGCTTTCGCATGGGGGCTTCCCGGGTTTCCTGGTGGAGGTTTTTCATCATTTGCCCTGAATGATCCTCACGGTGCCGCTTTTAAGCGTATCGGCTGGCGCCGGGAGTTGCCCGTACAGGCCGCCATTGATGCGCGGGCCCGCGGGCTGGGCAGGCGTGGAGGCCGCCACGGGCACGGCCGGCGGGTCGCTCTTGCCCATGCGCAGCACCACGGGTGTATTGACGAGCACGAGTTCCCCCGTGCGCAGCACGAGGCCGTCGGAGGCCCGCACAAGGCGCACATTGACGAAGGTCGCGTCCTTGTCCACATAGTAGGTGCCGACAACGAGCGCGGCCCACTTCTGGCCTTCGTAGGGGACCACCTGGTTGGCGACGAGCGCGAGGTCGTCGCGGCCGCCCACCACGGAGATCTTGCCGGTCAGCCGGTATTCCCGCGTGGGGAAGCCGCGCTGGTTGAATTCGTAAAACATGGATTCCGCCATGAGGCGGCCGAGAGGCGAGGAAGTGGAGGTGTTGTTTTCGTCCACGAAGGAGGTGGGCATGGCCACGAAGCCCTGCAGGGCGTCGTTGGGCACGGTGGCGAGCATCTGGTCGGCGAGCTCGCGGCACTTGAGCTTGATCTCCACGGCGTCCACATAGCCGGGGTCATTGGCCGTGCCCCTGGTGCTGCACGCGGCGAGCACGGCGAGGAGGAAAACGCTGAAAAGCGCAACGCGAAACGGGTTCTTCATAAGGACCTCTCCGTGGCCGGGACAGGCGCATTCGTTCTATCGGCGTCCCGGCGGGAAACTTGAGGCTATGTGAAGGCCATCCTTGCCGGGAGAATTTCCCGCGAAAACATTTGCAAGATATATTCCAGAAATTGACTTGGCTTGCCCCGGGAAATAGCGTAGATTTCGGCTTTGTCAATGGCTGGCGCGGAAAATTTGGGTAGTGGGAAGCACCTTCGCGCCCGTGGAGAAGCGGGGCGCAGGCGTGCGCGGCGGCAGGATTTGCCCGCTGGGCGGCGCGATTTTTCTTGCGGTGTCAGAAAAACGGGGGCCTCTATGGGCGGGAACAGCCGCGAAGTGCGGCTCGGCAGCTTGCGTATTGGCGGCGGCGCGCCTGTGATGGTGCAGAGCATGACCAATACCGACACCCGCGACGCAAAGGCCACCGTGGCCCAGATCCACCGGCTCGTGGCCGCGGGCTGCGAGGCCGTGCGCGTGGCCGTGCCCGACGAGGCCGCGGTCAGGGCGCTGCCCGCCATCCGCGCTGGCTCGCCCGTGCCGCTCATCGCGGACATCCATTTCGACCACCGCCTCGCCGTGGCCGCTCTGGAGGCCGGCCTCGAGGGCCTGCGCATCAATCCCGGCAATATCGGCCCGGCCGCCCATGTGGACCGGGTGGTGGACGCGGCCAAGGCGCACGGGGCCGTCGTGCGCATCGGCGTCAATGGCGGCTCCCTCGAAAAGCCGCTGCTCGAGCGCTTCGGGGGCCCCAGGCCCGGGGCTCTTGTGGAAAGCGCGCTCGGGCATCTGCGCCTCTTGGAGCGCCGCGGCTTTTACGATGTCAAGATTTCCCTCAAGTCCTCCTCGGTGCTCGACACCATCGCGGCTTACCGGCGCCTCTCCGAGGTCTGCGACTGTCCGCTGCACATCGGTGTCACCGAGGCCGGGGGCTCCATGCGCGGCACGGTGAAGTCGTCCGTGGGGCTCGGCATCCTGCTCCACGAAGGCATCGGCGACACCCTGCGGGTCTCGCTCACCGCGGACCCGGTGGAGGAAGTGGCCGTGGCCTGGGAGATCTTGCGCGCCCTCGGCCTGCGCTCGCACGGGCCCGAGATCATCTCCTGCCCCACCTGCGGGCGTACCGAGATCGACCTTTTCGCCCTTTTGCGCGCCGTGGAGGAGCGCCTTGCCACGACCACGGCGCCCCTCAAGGTGGCGGTCATGGGCTGTGTGGTCAACGGCCCGGGCGAGGCGCGCGAGGCGGACATCGGCCTCGCCGGCGGCCGCGACAAGGGCATCATTTTCCGCAAGGGCGAGGTCGTGCGCGTGGCGCGCGGCCAGGAGGCCCTGCTCGCGGCCTTCATGGAAGAGCTCCAGAAGCTCCTCGACGGCGAAGGCGCGCCGGCCGGCCCCGGCAACGCATAACAGGCGCCCAGCCGCATCAACCCCAAACACCCGTATCGCAAAGGACCAGCATGCGTTTCAGCTCCTGTTACATCCCCACGCTCAAGGAAAGCCCGGCCGACGCCGAGGTGGTCAGCCACAAGCTGTTGCTGCGCGCCGGCATGGTGCGCCGCCTCACTTCGGGCCTCTATATTTACCTGCCGCTCGGGCTCAAGGTCATCACGAAGATCGCCGATGTCATCCGCGAGGAGATGGCGGCAGCGGGCTTCCAGGAGCTGCTGCTGCCCATGGTGCAGCCGGCCGACCTCTGGAAGGAGACGGGCCGCTGGGAGCATTACGGCAAGGAACTGCTCCGCTTCCGCGACCGCAATGCCCGCGAATACTGCCTAGGCCCCACGCATGAGGAGGTCATCACCGACCTCGTGCGCGGCGAGGTGCGCTCGTACCGGCAGCTCCCCGTCAGGCTCTACCAGATCCAGACCAAGTTCCGCGACGAGATCCGGCCGCGCTTCGGCCTCATGCGCGGCCGCGAATTCCTCATGAAGGACGCCTATTCCTTCGATGCGGACATGGCGGGCGCGCAGAAGAGCTACCAGCTCATGTACGACGCCTATGTGCGCATCTTCACGCGCCTCGGGCTTCGCTTCCGCGCCGTGGAGGCGGACACGGGCTCCATCGGCGGCAACTTCTCGCACGAGTTCATGGTGCTCGCCGACACCGGCGAGGACACCATCGCGGTGTGCGATTCCTGCGACTACGCGGCCAACCTCGAGCGCGCGGAGGCCGTGTGGACGGGCCAGGTATGCACCGACGCCTGCCCGGACGTGAAGCCCGTGGCCACGCCCGGCGCGCATACGGTGGAGGAGGTGACGAGCCTGCTCGGCATTTCGCCCAAGGAACTCGTGAAAACCATGCTCTTCAGCGTGGACGGCGAGACCGTGGCCGTGCTCGTGCGCGGCGACCGCGAGGTCAATCCCGTCAAGCTCAAGAACTTCCTCAAGGCGCAGGACGTGGAGCTCGCCAACTCCGCCGCCGTGGAGGCGCTCACCCAGGCGCCGCTTGGCTTCGCCGGGCCCGTGGGCCTGAAGCTCCCCATCTATGCCGACCTCGAGCTTCAGGGGGGCACCAACTACGTCACCGGCGCCAATAAGGGCGACACCCACCTCATGCATGTGGATCTCAACCGCGATGCCAGCATCACCGCCTGGGCGGACCTGCGCGAGGTCATCGAGGGCGATGTCTGCCCGCGCTGCGGCGGCCGCCTTTCGCTCACGCGGGGCATCGAGGTGGGGCACATCTTCATGCTCGGCCTCAAGTACAGCGGAAGCATGCACGCCGCCTTTCTGGACGAGAACGGCAAGGAAAAGCTCATGATCATGGGCTGCTACGGCATCGGCGTCTCGCGCGTGGCCGCGGCCGCCATCGAGCAGAACCACGACGACGGCGGCATCGTGTTTCCCCCGCCGGTGGCGCCCTTTGACTGCATCCTGCTCAATCTCGACCCGCGCGACGAAAAGGTCACGGCCGAGGCGGAAGCTCTCTACGCCCTTCTGGAAAAGCAGGGCGTGGACACCCTGCTCGACGACCGTGAGGAGCGGCCCGGGGTCAAGTTCAAGGATGCCGACCTTCTGGGCATCCCGCTCCAGCTCGTGCTCGGCGGAAAGAGCCTCGCCCGCGGCGTTGTGGAAGCCAAGGACCGCAGGAGCGGCCAGAAGACCGAGCTGCCGCTGGACGGCTTTGCCGAGGCTTTCGCCGCCTGGGCAGAGGGCGTGCGCCAGGCGTGGGCGAAAAGGGCCTGACCCGGGGTATCTGGCGGCAGCGGGGGAGCGGCGATGCGGGACGAGACCGGGGCCGGAGGCATGGAGGGGTGGGACGCGTCCCCGCCTGACGAAGCCACGCCGCCGGAGGCCATCCTTTCCGTGCGGGCGCTGACCGAGCGCCTGCGCCGCACCTTGGAGACACGCTATCCCTTTGTCTGGGTGCGCGGCGAGGTAAGCAATCTCTCGCGGCCGGCCTCGGGGCATGTGTATTTCAGCCTCAAGGATGCCGAGGCGCAGATCCAGTGCGTGTGGTTCCGCAGCCGCCAGCGGGAAGGGCGCAACTTCGACCCGCTCACGGGCGAGGTTTTTGAAGGGCCGAGGCCTTCGCCGCTCGCGGCGCTCGCCAACGGGCTGGAGCTTCTGTGCGCCGGCCGCGTCAGTGTCTATGCGCCTCGCGGGCAGTATCAGCTCGTGGTGGAGCTCGTGCAGCCGGCCGGGGCAGGGCTGCTCGCCCAGGCCTTTGAGGAGCGCAAGCGCCGGCTCGCCGCGGCGGGCTATTTCGCGCAGGAGCGCAAGCGGGCCCTCCCGTGGAACCCGTGCCGCGTGGCGCTCATCACCTCGCCGGGCGGCGCGGCCATCCATGATTTTCTTGAGCTCGCGGCGGCGCGCGGCTGTGCCGCCCAGATACGGCTGTTCCCGGTGTCCGTGCAGGGCGAGCGCGCCGTGCCCGAGATCGTGGCGGCCCTGCAGGAGGCCAATGCCCAGGCCTGGGCCGAGGTCATCGTGCTCGTGCGCGGCGGCGGCTCGCTGGAAGATCTCTGGGCCTTCAACGAGCCGCCCGTGGCGGACGCCATCTTCCATTCCCGGCTGCCGGTATTGGCCGGCATCGGGCATGAGGTGGACGTGAGCCTCGCCGACCTCACGGCGGACAGGCGCGCGGCCACGCCCTCCCACGCGGCGCAGTTGCTCTGGCCGCTTCGGGCCGAATTGCTCCAGCGCGTGGACGACCTCGAAATGTCGCTCGACCGCGCCATGGAGCTCCGGCTGGAGCGCGAGGCCCACGCGCTGGGCCTCCTTGAGCGGGGCCTCGCCTGGGCCTCGCCCGCGCGCCGGCTGGAGCGCCTCGGTGAGCGCGTTGCCCTGCTGGAGGCCGGCTTGCTGGCCGCAGTGCGGCGCCTTGTGGACGAAAAGGCGCGACGCCTTGACGCACTGGAACGGGGGCGCCGCGCCGCCCTCACCGAGGAGGGCCTGCGCGCCAGAGAGCTCAGGCTGGAAATGCTCACAACGGCGCTCCCCCGGCTCATGGGGCAGCGCCTTGAGGGCGCCCGGATGCTGCTTGACGGGCTCTGTACCCGCTTGGGCCGCGCCATGACCGACCAGCTGCGCGCACGGACGGCACAGTTGGAAAAGCTGGAGCTCACCTTGCAGGCCCGGGACCCGCTGGCGCCGCTGGCGCGGGGTTATGCCCTTCTTTATCGGGAAAACGGGGCGCTCGCGCGCTCGGTGACAGATTTTGCCCCCGGCGACCTCTTGCGCGCGCAGCTTGCGGACGGCATGCTCGGCGCCCGGGTGGAAAAGACCGTGCCGGAAGCGGGAAAAGGACAAGCACAATGAACATGCCGAAAAACGGACTCAAACGGGAGCCGCGCCTCGCCTGCGCCCTCACCCTGGTTCTTGCCCTGCTTTTGCCCCTGGGGCTTGCGCACGCAGCTGCGCCCGTGCAGGAGAAGGTGCAACTCACTGCCCCGGAGACCGTGGCCCGCGGCGACGCCTTCGTGGCCGAGGTGGTTTCCGCCGAGCCCATGGAAGGAGCGACCTTTTTCTGGCGCGGCAAGCGGCATGCTGTGGCCGCGCGGGAAGTGCGGGACGTGGCCGGGGCCGCGCCGGTCTGGCGGGCCGAGCTCATGCTGCCCGCGCCCCTCGGGGAAAAGGCGCAGAGTCTCAGCCTCGGCGCCTGCGCCGGCAAGGAATGCAAGCAGCCCGAAGCCACGCGCAAAGTGGGCCTGTATGACCGCAAGCGGCCCGTGCAGCGCCTCACCGTGGACAAGAAATATGTGGCGCCCCCGCCGGAAGAGGCCGCGCGCATCAGGCGCGACCGAGAAAAAGTGGCGGCCGCCCTCGCGCAGCGCCTGCCGGAGCGCCAGTGGGAATTGCCGCTGGACCGGCCCGTGCCCGGGACGGTCTCGAGCCTGTTTGGCCTGAAACGCGTGTTCAACGGCGAGCCGCGCGGCATGCACCGCGGGCTCGACCTGCGCGGTGCCCAGGGCTCGCCCATCCGCGCCTGCGCCGACGGCGTGGTGGCGCTCGTGGACGACCTGTATTTTTCCGGCAATGCGGTCTATATCAATCACGGCGACGGCGTGTTCACCTCCTATCTCCACATGTCAAAGCCGCTGGTCAAGCCCGGCGAGCACGTGAAGCGCGGCCAGGTCATCGGGCTCGTGGGCGCCACCGGCCGCGTGACCGGGCCGCACCTGCACCTCGGGCTCGTGGTGCAGGGGGAATCGGTGGACCCGCAGCCACTGCTCGCGCCGGCGGAGCAAGTGAAGCCGGCGCCCGCGGCAGGAGGCGAAAAGAAATGAAGAGCAAAAAGCCGGCCCGCTTTGAGGAGGCCATGACGCGCCTCCAGGAAATCGTCACCGCCCTTGAGGACGGCCAGCAGCCGCTGGAGCAGGGCATCGCCCTTTACAAGGAAGGTGCCGCCCTGTCGCGCTTTTGCCGCGAGCAGCTCGAAAAGGCGCGTCACGAGATCTCCGTCTGGCAGGAGGGCGAGGCCGTGCCCTTTGCGGGACTTGAGAGCGAAGAGGAGGAAGGCGCATGACAGCCCCCGAACACAGGCCGCACATGCCGGAGATCATGGACGCCGCATCCATGAAGGAACTGCTCAAGCGCCGCGGCGTCGCCGTGGAGCTGTGGCTCGCCTCCTGCCTCGATGACCGCGACATGCCCCCGCGGCTGCGCGAGGCCATGCTCTACAGCCTCCAGGCCGGGGGCAAGCGCCTTCGGCCCGTACTCTGCATCACCTGCGCGGAGTTGTGCGGGCTCGAAGAGCTGCGCATGCTGCCCTTTGCCGGCGCCATCGAGATGATCCACACCTATTCGCTCATCCATGACGACCTCCCCGCCATGGACGATGATGACCTCAGGCGGGGCAAGCCCTCCAACCACAAGGCTTTTGACGAGGCCACGGCCATCCTTGCGGGCGACGGCCTGCTCACCGACGCCTTCGGCGCCATGTGCCGCGCGCGCGTGCCGGCGCGGCCGCTTCTTGCCGCCATCGCGGAGATCGCCATGGCGGCCGGCTCCTCGGGCATGGTGGGCGGCCAGGAATGGGACATGATCCACACCGGCCGCCCCTCCATCACTCTGGAAGAGCTCCAGACCATGCACGCCATGAAGACCGGGGCGCTCTTGCGGGCTTCCTGCGTGTGCGGGGCGCTCCTCGCCGAGGCGGACAGAGCCGTCATCGACGCCATCGGCGAGTACGGTTCGGCGCTGGGTATGGCCTTCCAGATTGCGGACGACATCCTGGATGTGACGGGGGATACCGCCGTGCTCGGCAAGCCCGCCGGCAGCGACGCGGCCCAGGGCAAGAACACCTATCCGTCCATGGTGGGCCTTGCGCAAAGCCGGGAGCTGGCGCTGGCCCAGGCGGCGCGGGCCAAGGCCGCGCTCGCGCCCTTCACCGGGCAGGAGGCCGCATTCCTGCGCGCGCTCGCCGACTATACCGTGAGCCGGGCCTGCTGACATGGCGCAAAACGCTGCGGCCCTTCATCTTGATGACATCTCCGACCCGGCCCAACTGCTCGGGCTCTCGGACGCGGAGCTCGCACGGCTCGCCGGCGAGGTGCGCGAGCGCATCATCACCACCGTGGCGGCCAACGGCGGCCATCTCGCGCCGTCCCTCGGGGTGGTGGAGCTGACGCTCGCCCTGCTCTCGGAATTTGACCTCAACCGCGACAAGCTCATCTGGGACGTGGGCCACCAGGCCTATGCCCACAAGCTGCTCACCGGCCGCGCCGCCGAATTTGGGAGCCTCAGGCGCCTCGGCGGCATTTCCGGCTTTCCGCGCCCCGGCGAGAGCCCCTATGACCATTTCGGGGTGGGGCATTCCTCCACCTCCATCTCCGCGGCCCTCGGCATGGCGCAGGCGCGCGACCTCGCGGGCCAGAGGCACCATGTCCTCGCGGTCATCGGCGACGGCTCGCTCACCGGCGGCGAGGCCTTCGAGGGGCTGAACCTCGCGGGCCACATGGGGCGGCGGCTCATCGTGGTGCTCAATGACAATGAAATGTCCATCTCGCCCAATGTGGGCGCGCTGTCGCTCTTTTTGAGCCGCACCCTGTCGAGCCGCTGGGTGCGCCAGACCAGGCGCGAAGTGCTCCGCTTTTTGCGCAGCATCCCCCGCATCGGCCAGAAGCTCGCCATCTACGCCATGCGCGGCGAGTGGAGCTTCAAGTCCTTCTTCACGCCCGGCATGCTCTTCGAGGCCTTCCGCTTCACCTATATCGGGCCGGTGGACGGCCACGACATCCCGGCCCTGCGCCGCCACCTGCAAATGGCCGCCGCCGTGGAGGACGGCCCGGTGCTCCTGCACGTGCGCACCCGCAAGGGCAAGGGCTACGCCCCGGCCGAGAGCGACCCCACGCGCTTCCACGGCGTGGGCCTGTTCAGTCCCGAGACGGGCGAGGCCGTGGCCCCTGCCGGCAAAAAATCCCCGCCGGCCTTTACCCGCGTGTTCGGCGAGACACTGGTGGAGCTTGCCGAAAAGGACAAGCGCATCATCGCCATCACCGCGGCCATGCCCGAGGGCACGGGCACGGACAAGTTCCGCGCGCGCTTTCCCGACCGCTTCGTGGATACCGGCATCTGCGAGCAACATGCCGTGACCTTCGCCGCGGGCCTTGCGAGCCAGGGCTTCCGGCCGGTGCTCGCCATTTATTCCACCTTTCTCCAGCGCGGCTATGACCAGGTGGTGCACGACGTGTGCCTTCAGAACCTGCCCGTCACCTTCTGCATCGACCGGGCGGGCCTGGTGGGGGCGGACGGTGCCACGCATCACGGCGCCTTTGACATCGCCTATTTGCGCCATATCCCCCATATGCGGCTGCTGGCCCCGCGTGACGAGGACATGCTGCGCCACGCCCTGAAGACCGCGCTGGCACAGGACGGCCCCTGCGCCGTGCGCTATCCGCGCGGCGCGGGCGTGGGGGTGGAGCGAACGGGCGCGCCCCGCGTACTTGCGACAGGTGTGGGCGAAGTACTCCGCGAGGGAGAGGAGCTTGCCATCATCGCGGCCGGCCCCTGCGCGCATGCGGCGCTTGCGGCCGCGGCCCGCATCGCGGAAAAGACGGGCGTGTGCCCGCTGGTCTTCGACCCCGTATGGCTCAAGCCGCTCCCCGAGGCACAGCTGGCCGACCTCGCCGGCCGCTTCGACCGCCTGCTCTTCGTGGAGGAGGGGGCGCGCGCCGGCGGCTTTGCCTCGGCGGCTCTGGAATATTTGAGCGATGCCGGCCTCTTGCGGAGCCAGCGCATCCGCCGCCTCGGCCTTGAGGACGCCTTTGTGCAGCACGGCACCCAAGCTGAATTGCGCGGCCTTCAGGGCCTCGATGCGGAGGGCGTGACGGCTGCGGGGCTGGAGCTTTTGCGCGAGGACTGAGCGGCTTTTGTGAAGCGGACGCTCCCGCCGCGCACCAGGGCCTCGACACCCCCCGGAAGCTGGAAGCGCGTATTGCCGCGGCCCTCGCGCAGGGCTTTGTCCAGCGAAAGCAGGGTGGCGCCGCGGGGCTGCACCGGACTCCCGTTGTCGCCTCCTTGGCTCCCGACTGCGCGCAAGGCCCGCATGTAGAGGCGCAGCCGCGCCGCCGGGTGCAGTCCGCCCAGCAGGGAGCGCGGCAGGACGATGGCCGGCACGCCGTCTTCCTCGATTTCTTCCCATGGCTGGGCCGCAAGGGCCGCATCCAGCGTTCTTTCCCAAAAATCCGCATCCAGCTCCCCGAGGCGGTGCAGGGTAGCGCAACATCGCTCCAGCCCCGGGTTTTCGCGCCGAAGCTGTGGCAACACCTCGTGCCTGAGCCGGTTGCGGCGGAAGGCGAGGCTCGCGTTGCTCGCGTCCTCACGCCAGGGAACAGCAAGGTGCCGCAGCAGGGCGCGCAACGTGTCGGGCGGCGTGAAGAGCAGGGGCCGCAGCAAGCGCCGGCCCTCATCCCTCGCCGGCATGCCGGCGAGGCCTGGCCAGCCGGCCCCGCGCGTGAGGCGGAGCAGAACGTCCTCCGTAAGGTCGCCCGCATGGTGGCCGAGCACGATCCAGTCCGCGTCAGCGGCCGCGCGTTCTTCTTCCAGCAACGTGTAGCGCACCCTGCGGCCGGCCTCCTCCAGCCCGCAGCCCCACGCCCCGGCGGCTGCCGCCACATCTCGCTTTTGCACCTTGCACGGGATACCGAGCCAGCGGCAGAGCACCTTCACGTGCCCGGCATCCTCCCCGCTTTCTGGGCGCAGGCCATGATCCACGCTCAGTGCCGAGAGGCGCACACCGAGGCGCGGCGCCACTACATGCAGGATGACGGCGAGGGCCGTGGAATCCGCCCCGCCCGAAAGGGCGAGCACAAGGCGGCCCCCGGGTCGCAGGCCGAGCGTGCGGCGGCAGAAGCGCTCCACGCCGAGGCAGAGGCGCGCGAGCCCTGGCGGCAGTTGCCCGAGCGCGGGCGGTACGGCGGGGAAGGGCGGTCCGGCGTCGGGGCGCACGCCTCAGGCTCCGCGGCCGCGCCTGCCGTGGGGGGCGTCGAGGCCGAAGACGCGGCGCACGAGGTTGACGCGGGCCGGCGCGCCCTCGCGGGCCATGCCGTCTTCCTTGAGGAACATGATGGGGTCATGGTTGAGCTTGTGTGCGATGGCGTGGGCCATGGCTGTGATGGCCGCGCGCTGGCTCTCGTCCAGCGGGCCGAGGCGCTTGAGCGTGCGTGCCAGTTCCTCCTCGGCGGCGCGCTCGCCGCGCCGGACGAGCTCCACGATGGTGGGCTGGCTTTCCAGGCTCTCCAGCCAGCGGGAGAAGAGCGCCACCTCCTCGTCGAGAATGGCCCCGGCCTTGGCGGCCTCCTCGCGCCTGCCGGCGAGGTTTTCCTCCACCACTTCGCGCAAGTCGTCGATGTCGTAGAGATAGACATTATCGAGCCCGTTGACATCCGGGTCGATGTCGCGCGGCACGGCGATGTCGATGAAGAACATGGGCCGGTTCTTGCGCGTCTTGAGCACGGCGCGCAGGTCGCGCGCGCGGATGACGGGCTCGGGCGAGCCTGTGGAGGTGATGATGATGTCAGCCTCGGCGATGCGGGCCGGTAGCTCCTCAAAGCCGGCCGCCCGGCCGCGGAAGCGTTTGGCAAGCTCCACGGCGCGCTCGCGCGTGCGGTTGACCACCACGATCTCGTCGATGCCCGCCTGGAGCAGGTGCATGGCCGCCAGCTCCGCCATTTCGCCGGCGCCCACCAGCAGCGCGCGGTGCTTCGGCATGTCGCCGAAAATGCGGCGCGCCAGCTCCACGGCGGCATAACTGATGGAAACGGCATTGGCCGCCACCGCCGTTTCGGTGCGCACGCGTTTGGCGACGGAAAAGGCCTTGTGCAGCAGGCGGTTGAGGATGACGCCGGTGGCCCGGCTCTCCACGGATTTGCGATAGGCCTGCTTGAGCTGCCCCAGGATCTGCGGTTCGCCGAGCACCATGGAGTCCAGGCTCGCGGCCACGGCGAAGAGATGGCGCACGGCCTCGGCGCCGTGGTATTCATAGAGATAGGGCGCAAGCTCTTCCGGCTCGGCCTGGCGCGCCCCCGCCCAGGAGCGCAAAAGGTGCTCGCGCACGGCGCCGCCGTCCGCGCCCACGCCCAAAAGCTCCACGCGATTGCAGGTGGAGAGGATGAGCGCCTCGGCCACCGGGGCTGCGCAGGGCACAGCCCAGGTCTCCGGGGCGCAGTGCTCGGCGAGCGCGAAGCGCTCGCGCACATCCACGCCGGCGGTGCGGTGGTTCAGGCCCACAAGAACGATGTCGTGCCGCATACGCCCGGCCTACCCGCGCACAAAGGCGTGATGCGTTTCCATGAAAACATTGACCACGACGAGCGAAAAGAGCGAGAGCAGAAAGATGAAAACGGCGAGTCTGGCGGGCTTGCGGCCCTTCCAGCCATTGGCGAGCCGGTTGTGGAAGAGCACGCCGAGCAGGAGCCAGACAAGCAGGCTCACCACTTCTTTGGGGTCGCCCGAAAGGGTGCTGCCGAAAACCGGGCGCGCCCAGAACAGCCCGGCCACGATGCCGAGCGTGTAAAGCGGGAAGGCCGTGAGCGCGCAGACGGCGTTGATCTTGTCGAGGATAGCGAGGGCCGGCATGTCCTGCCAGATACCTTGCATGCGCTGCTTGCTCTTGATGCGCCGCTCGAGGAAGAGGAAGAGCGCGCCCGCGGCGAAGGCCAGGGCCAGGAGCCCAAGGCTCAGGAAGAGCGCGCCGATATGGAAGGCGAAAAAGGGCCCCTTGAGCGAGGGGGGGAGGGGAACGGCCTGTTCGAGCCACGGCGTGGACATGAGAAAGAGGATGAGGCCGAGGAGCGCCGCGAAGATGAGCGGCGCCTCCTGCCGGAAACGCGCCCACAGCCCGAGGCCGCAGAGCAGCACGAACCAGGCGAGCATCTGGAGATACGCGCCGAGCGTGAGGCCACCGTGGTGCGCGCCGTGCGCGCCGAGCGCGAGCAGGATGGTCTGGCAAGCGAAGGCCGCTGCGGCAAGGAAGCAGGCGCCCTTGCGCCACGAAGGGAGCCTCGCGAGCATGCCGACGAGGCCCGCCGCGCCGGCCAGCGCATAGACCGCCAGGGTGATGGCGGTTGAGGCCTCGGGTGCCAGAAAATCAGCAAAACTCATGCGGTTCTCCGTCAGTGCCGCCGGGGGCCTTGGCCGCAGGGACATCGGCCGGGCCGTCCAGAAGCGGCAGGGCCTGCGCAGCAAGCGCGGGGGGCAATTCCCGCTCGAGCCAGGCGCGGCAGCGGGCAAGGTCGCCCGCGGCGAGCCAGTCCCCAAGGGGCGACGCCGCCACTTTGCGGAACAGTTGGCTATTGTGCCGCGTATCCGCCCCCATGGCAAGGACAAGAGGCCGCAAGCGCCCGAGAAAGCGCGCGAGCGCCGCGCGCGGCGCGAGCCAGAGCTCGAGCTCGCGGCGCAGGATGCGGGTGAGCGCCGGGCTCGCCCCGCCGGTGGAGAGGGCAGCGCGAAGCTCGCCCGCGCGCGCCACGGCGGGCACGGCAAAGGCCCCCAGTTCCGGCGCGCTCGCGCAATTGCAGAGCACTCCAGCTTCACGGCAGAGGGCGGCGATGCGCGCATTTTCCCGCGCATGGGAGGTTGCGGCGAAGACCAGGCGCGAGGCACGCACATCAGCCTCGGTGCAGGGGCGCCGCTCGAGGTGCACCCGCGGGTCGGCGCACAGTCGCGCGAGTTCATCGTCATCCGTACTTTCACCCGCGGGCGCGGGCAGCCCGCTCTCCAGCGCAAGCACCGAGCCGACGCCGGCGGCGAGCAGACCGGCGAGCTTGCGCCGGCCCACTTCGCCGAGGCCGGCCACGAGGCAATGCTCGCCTTCGAGGGAGAGAAAGAGCGGATAACTGAAGGGCATGGGGGTATCCTTGCCGGGCGCGGCGTTCGTTTTGCGGGTGTTTTGCGCGCTGCGCGGCGGCATCTCGCCCAGCATACCCGAGGGCGCGGCGATTGCAAGCGCGGCAGGGCAGGGCGAATCGCGCTCCGCCTGGGCGGCCCATTGACAGGGGCTGTTTCTTTCCCTACCAAGGGGGCCGGAAGCACCCCGCGCAACGCACGGACCTCCAACGAACAGGCACAGGAGTCGCCATGGCACTGAGCATCGGTATCGTCGGTCTGCCCAATGTGGGCAAGTCCACGCTTTTCAACGCCCTCACCAAGGCCCAGAACGCACAGGCGGCCAACTATCCCTTCTGCACCATCGAGCCCAACAAGGCCACTGTGGCCGTGCCGGACGCGCGCGTGGAGGCCCTTTCGCGCAAGGTCACGCCCGAGCGCACCATCCACGCCCAGGTGGACTTCATCGACATCGCGGGCCTCGTGCGCGGGGCCAGCAAGGGCGAGGGCCTGGGCAACCAGTTCCTCGGCAATATCCGCGAGTGCGCGGCCATCGTGCAGGTGGCGCGCTGCTTTGAGGATGAGAATATCGTCCATGTGGACGGCAGCGTGGACCCGCTCCGCGATGTGGAGACCATCGAGACCGAGCTTTTGCTGGCGGACATCGAAAGCGTGGAAAAGCGGCTCGAGCGGCTGCGCAAGGCCGCCAAGGGCAGCAAGGAGGCCAAGGCTGCGGCCGACATCATGGAGCAGCTGCTCGCGCACCTCAATGCGGGCAAGCCCGCCGCCACTTTTCCCCTGCCGGAAGGTGCCGACGCCTTCCTCGCCTCCTGGCGCGAGCTCGGGCTGCTCACGGCCAAGCCGGTGATTTATTGCGCCAATGTGGACGAGGAGAGCATGGCCGAGGGCAATGCCCACTCCGAAAAGCTGCGCGAGCTCGCCGAGGCCCGCGGCGCCGGCTTCGCCCGCATCTGCGCGCGCCTGGAGGAGGAATTGCAAGGCCTGCCCGAGGAGGAACAGGCGGAACTTTTGGCCTCCTACGGCGTGGAGGAGGACGGCCTTGGGCGCATCATCCGAACGGGCTACGCCACCCTGGGCCTCGCGAGCTATTTCACCGCCGGCCCCGACGAGGTGCGCGCCTGGACCATCCGCAAGGGCTGGAAGGCCCCGCAGGCCGCGGGCGTCATCCATACGGACTTCGAGCGCGGCTTCATCCGCGCCGAGGTCATCTCCTATGACGACTACATAAGCCACGCGAGCGAGGCCGCCTGCCGGGCGGACGGCGTCCTGCGCGTGGAGGGCAAGGACTATGTGGTGCAGGACGGCGATGTCATGCACTTCCTCTTCAATGTCTGAGCCCGTGTCGGCGGCCGGCCCGCAGCTTCTCTATTCCCCTGCCTCTTTCGGGCCGAGCTTGTTGCGCACCTGCCGGCACAGGCCCATGAGCGCGTCATATTCGTGCCGCCTGAGCTGCGCGCGCCCGAAAAGCCTGCGCCACGGCAAAAGAAAATACTCCGGGTTGTCGCCGTGGAGCACGTCCAGCGCGAGGAGCATGGCCTTGAAATGGGCCATGAGCCGTTCCTGCTCGGCGGCGGTGATGCCGCGGGCGCCGCTGCGGGGCCTATCCTCCCCGGCGGGCGCTTCCTCCATCGTGTCCGGCGCCCCACGCAGTACGCGGGCACATTCATAGAGCACGATGAGCACCGCCTGCGCGAGGTTCAGCGAGCTGGCCTCCCCGGATGTGGGGATGGTGACGAGGCGCTGGCAGAGCAGGGATTCCTCATTGGAAAGGCCCCGGTCTTCGGAGCCGAAGACCAGCGAAACGCGCTCGCCGGCGCGCACGGCGTCTGCGGCCACGGTTCCCGCCTGGTCCGCGGTGAGCACGCTCTTGCGCCAGCCCCCGAGGCGCGCCGTGGTGCCGAGCACAAGGCGACTCTTTGCCACGGCTTCCGCCAGGCTCGGCACCACGCGGATGTGTTCCAGCACGGGCAGGCCCTTGGGCGTCGCCAGCGGCCGCGCCTTTGCGATGTCCCAGCGTTCGGGCGCCACCAGGCAGAGGCAGGGGCAGCCCATGTTGGCGCAGGCCCGCGCGGCCATGCCGATATTTTCAGGAAAGCGCGTCCTCACCAGGACGACTTCAACGGTATCGAGCAGCACGTCCGGCCTCAGCAGCAGGCCGCCGCGGCATGCAGGAAAAGGTGCACCACTTCCGCCGGCGCTTCACCGGCGGGGGCCAGCTCCATGGCCTCGGGCCAGATGTGGTGCGCGGTGAGGGCGATCATGGCCGCGCCGGTGCCGCATTTGCAGACTGTGCCCAAAAAGCGGCCCATCATGGCGCCCATGGCCGCGTTCATGGCCTCGCCCGAGGGGCGCCCCCGGGCGATCTCCATGGCGTAGCAGCCGAGCCACGCCCCGGCGAGGGCGCCCAGCAGCGCGCCAAGCCCCCAGAAGAGCGGCGCCAACAGGATGGCGCCCACGAAGGCGCCCACCATGCCCGCGAAGGTGCCGGAAGAACTGGAGCCATAGTGCCGCGCCTTGAGCACCTGCACGCCCAGTTCCAGCGCCTCGCCCAGCAGGGCGAAGGCCACCATGCCCGCCCAGAACCAGGCGTCGAGCCCCGCTTGCGCCGGCATGACGAGCTTCCACAGGGCCACGAGGCCGAGGATGATCCAGTTGGCCGGCAGCCCGAAGATATTGAGAAAAAGCACCAGGCACAGGAGCACAAGGAAGGCCCCCGCCAAAAGCGGCGCAAAGGGGAAGAACTCCATGGCCTATTTCTTTTCGCGCAGGTCGCGCACGCGCACCGCCTTGCCCTCGGTGCGCGGCAGGCTGTTGCTCTCCACGAGCTCCACGCTGGGCGTGACCAGTATCTCGTCGCGCAGGCGCTGGGCGATGACCTTTTGCAGGTTGTGGAGCACGCGCATGTCCTCCACGAAGTACTCGTCGCGGATCTCCACCTGCACGCGCATCACGTCGCCGAAGCCGTTGTTTTCCAGCAGGATAAGGTAGCTCTGCCCCACTTCGGGGAAGGTCATGATGACCTCCTCGATCTGCATGGGGTAGATGTTGACGCCCTTGACGATGAACATGTCGTCCGCACGGCCGAGGATGCGGTCCATGCGGCGGTGGCGCCGCCCGCAGGAGCAGCTCCCGGGGAGGAAGCGGGTAAGGTCGCGCGTGCGGTAGCGCAGGATGGGCATGCCCTCGCGGCAGAGGCTCGTCATCACGAGCTCGCCCACCTCGCCGTCCGGGACGGGCTTGCCCGTGGCCGGGTCGACGATTTCGGGGATGTAGGCGTCCTCCCAGATGTGGAGGCCGTCCTGCGCCAGGCACTCGAAGCCCACGCCCGGGCCGTTCATCTCCGAAAGGCCGTAGGAATTGTAGGCCTTCATGGCGAAGAGGTCCTCGATGCGGCGGCGGAATTCTTCGGTATAAGGCTCCGCGCCCACGAGCGCGATGCGCAGGGGGAAGTCACGCGGGTCTTCGCCCATGCTGCGCAAGTGCTCGCCGAGGATGAGCGCGTAGGAGGGCAGGATGTGCGCCACCGTGGTGCGGAAATCCTTGGCGAGCTTGATCTGCCGGCGGGAATTGCCCGCGCCCGCCGGGATGGTCATGCAGCCGAGCCGCTCGGCGCCGAAATGGATGCCAAGGCCGCCCGTGAACAGGCCGTAGCCCGACATGTTCTGGAACACATCCTCGCGGCGCACGCCCACCATATACATGCAGCGGGCCATGAGGTCGGCCCAGGAATTGATGTCGTTCTGCGTGTGGCAGATGGCCACCGGCGAGCCCGTGGTGCCGCTGGAGCAGTGCATGCGCACGATCTCGCTTTGCGGCACGCACAGAAGGCCTGTGGGATACTGGGCGCGCAGGTCGTCCTTGGTGGTGAAGGGGATGCGTGCAAGGTCGTCAAGGCTGTGGATGGTCCCCGCGTCGATGCCGGCCTCGTCCAGGCGCCGGCGGTAGAAATCGCAGCGCCGCGCCCGGGCGATGGTGCTTCGCAGGCGCGTCAGCTGGGTGGCGGAGATGTGATCCCGTGTCCAGAGTTCGGCAGGGTCAAAAACGTCCATCGGTCGTCCTTTAAAGGTGGGCGGCAAGCCGCGTCAGGAGTGGGGGCGCGACTGCGCCCAACCGTGGAGGATTCCGAAGCAGCCGGCATGCGGCATGTCGCCGTGGGGAGCGATGTCGCGCCCGTGCCCGGCGAGCAGGCTGCGGCGCGCCCCCAAAAGGTAGGTGGGCGCAAAACTGCCCGCCGCCTCGCAGTGGGCGCCAAAGGCCGTGCCGTGTCCGCCGCTGGCGTGCACGTTCTCGGGGGGGAGCCAGCGAAGCCGGAGCTGGTGCAGGTCTTCCAGCAGGAGTGGCAGCTCGCGGCCGTCGGTATGGTGCTCGTAGAGCCCACAGACGCGGCCCTGATAAACGAGCGCGGCGATGGTGTGCTCGTTGCCGACGCTGACAATGGTGATGCCCTCGCGGAAGCTGCGCTCAAGCACACTCTCGTCGCAGAGCGCCCCGAGAATGGCGCAGGTGGCCGTGTCAGCAACGGGGCCGCCGGTCTTTTGCTGGAGCGCGTGCAGGCGGCGCAGCGTGGCGGGCGCTTGGGCGTAAATCCAGCGGGTAGGGTCGGCGTCGTCGGTGAGCAGCACGGTCCAGTCCGTCATGCGGGTGTCGCACGGCGCGCCGGCGTGGCTGGCGTCATCCTGCGTGGCCGCGAGGATGAGGTGCGGCTGTGGGAGGGCGGAGAGGCGGAGCAGGCCCTGCCAGAATTCGGGCGAAAAATCCTCAAGATGGACAGGCACGCAATCGGCGGGGCAGGTTTCGGAAATGCTGACGCCAAGGGCGCGGACGGCCTCCGGGTCTTCGTCAATGGCGCGGGAGGCCGCAGCGGTGGCTGCCGTGGGCAGCCCGGCGCCGAGGTGCGCGCGAAGTGCGTCAAGGAAGCCGTTGCCCATGATGCCGCCGGAGAGCCAGACGCCGCAGCGGAGCATGGTCAGCTCGCGGATGCGCTGGGCCACCAGCCGCGCTGGGGAGGGCAGGAGCCACCGGGGCCAGTTGGCGCATTCCTGCCCGGCGCGGGCGAGCAGGGCCTTTTGCGTGCCGCTGCCAATATCGAGGCAAAGCACGGGCCCGGCCTCGCGCAAAAAATGGCGCACCTGTTCGTTCATTGCCGCTGTCTGCTCCTGCGCGGAAGTCCGCCGCGGGACTGTGATACCCGGAAATCGTGCATCAGCGCAAGCACGGGCACGAAGTCTCGTGGGAGGAGGGTGAGGAGGGGGCATGCGGAAGGAGCAGGGCAACTTGCGCGAAGGGGGAGGTCATGTGACCGCGGCACCCCCACCACACACCTGCACGCCCGCCCTCGGTGAGGCCCTTGCGACTGTTTGTGTGGGGCGGCGTGGATATCCGCCGGATTAAGAAAATCTGCTTGACATTCTGTGCCCCTGGGCCTAGAGTCCAACCTCGCAAGCACTGGGTTGTCGTTCAATTGGCAGGACGGCGGATTCTGGCTCCGCTAATCAAGGTTCGAGTCCTTGCAACCCAGCCATCATGTCCCCATCGTCTAGTCGGCCCAGGACAACGGCCTTTCACGCCGTCAACAGGGGTTCAAATCCCCTTGGGGACGCCACCTAGAGATTAACGCTGAAAACCTTCATTCTGAAGGGATTCGGCGTTTTTTTATTTCTCAGGCTAGCCCAACCCTCCGCCCCAAGCCGTGCGGCTTTAACGCTTCACGGTTTGGGGCATTTTTTTATTCCGTCCCTTCCCGATCCTCCCGGCTGTTAAGCCAGTTTTTCAATTTCTCCACCTCTTCCGCGCAACATACCCAACCGAAGGCGAAACGCGGCACTGGCGCTTTTGTCGTCCAGTGCCTGCGTCGTCGTGGTGTCGGTTTCCACGGCCTGATGAGCCAGCCGCTCAAATGCTCAAAGCGCGTTTTTCAAGGAGCGTATTTGAGAAAATAGCATAGGCCGGAAAAAAAGCCCTCACAGTTACCGCTATGAGGGCTATCTGCGGAAGGTAGTCCGCAAATATGTTGCGGATTGACCTTAGCCCCAAGGGCATAGCGGCGTCAAGCTCCGCGGACTCTTTTTTACGCTTTTTTCCGTGCCTGTTCGAGGTAGCGAACATGGACACCTTCACGCCAAAAGGGCACATTCGCGGCCCTATCATGCCCATTCAAATTCTGAATTCGTGCAAATTGAGTCCAGGGGCAAAGATACTTTATAATGCTCTGATTCATTTCGCCGGGGAAAAGGATTATTGCAAAGTCTCACATCCGACACTCGCAAATTTTATCTGCTGTAGCGTTTCTTCCATCAAGAATTATTTGAATGAGCTTAAAATTGTTGGCCTTATCCATGCGGAAAAGTGTGGCTTTAGTTCAAGCAGATACTATTTTTTAAGACCTTCCTGGGCATCTGATTCCATTCAGGGGGCGGATAGCCACGGGCAAGGAGAATCTGCCCCGAATGAGCCAAATTCTGGCCACGGTTACAAGCCAAATTCTGGCCAAAGTAGCAAGGCAAATTCTGGCTACAATTTTAATTGTAAGAATTTAAAACCTATAAACCCCCCTTACCCCCCTAAGCCCTTGGGCAAAAGTGACCATGCAGGGGACGTGAAGAAACGTGGTGGGGGTGGGAATTATTTTTTCGTGAATCAGGAATTTGAAAAATTTTGGGCCGCCTATCCGCGCAAAGAAGCGAAGGAGCTGGCGCGATCTGTCTGGTTCAAGCTCCACCGGCAAGGGAATATCCCGGTTCTCTCCAGCCTGATAAGCGTTCTGGAAAAATTCAAGGTGTGCGGCCAATGGCTCAAGGAGCACGGGCGTTATATTCCCCAGTGCGTGAACTGGCTCAAAGGCCGTAGGTGGCTCGATGAAAACCTCGATGCCGCTGTTCAGGTCACTCCAGAAGAAAAAATCTCACAGGAACGCCGCCTAAGGCTCTGTAGCCGCCTACAGGCAGATGAAGAAGAACGCTCGGCTCATCAAAGAGCAGAGTCGGCAAGGCTGCGCCCTGTTTTCGATGCCTTCCTGTCGTGTTTCTCGGAGTGCGGAAATTCTGGCCCGGCGTGGGGCCTTTGGCATTTACTCCATGTTCAAGGCAAAGCACCACGGGCTCAGGATGTGCCAAGCAATCCCGGAATGGGCGTTCTTGATTTTCTCCGTAACTGGCAAAGAGAGGTGGCGTTAGCATGAGAAAATGGAAATGGGGTGCTGCTCGCATTCAATTTATCAAAGTGCAAGAGGAAACGGAAAAGTTAATCCTCGCAGGGTATCCGAAATCGGATATATATCGCACTTTCAAAGAAAGAGGAGATATAACCATGAGCTATTGCAGATTTTGCGAATTTATAGACCAGAGATTTGAGCAGAAATACACCAAAAAACGGTCAACAAAGAAAAAATATGTTCCTGTTTCCGAAAGGGAAAATCAGGATTTGGAAAAAAAAGCGAAAGAGTCCACGCCAAGGACTGAAGAACCAAAGCGGTCAGAGGAACAGCAAAAAGCTGCAAAGCCTTTTGGCAAGAGAGAAAAAGGACAGCCATATAACACAAATATCTAAGGGACTGTCATGGCAAAGAATAAACTTGGTAACTTGAATGACCATTTATTCGCAGAGCTGGAACGATTGAGTGATGAAAGTTTAACTGGAGAAAATTTAGATACAGAAATAAAGCGTGCTATGGCTGTTACTACAGTAGCAAGGGAAATAATATCTTGCGGAAATTTAGTATTAAAAGCCAGAATAGCTGCGGATAATACTCTTTCTGGTTCAAAGATAATGCCAGGTTTGCTTGATGAGTAGAATAAGATATACACCAGAAATGGTTGGATTTATTATACAACATTTTGAAGGGCGCCGAATATCTGAGCTAACAGAATTATTCAATAACTATTTTAATGTGAACTGCACTGAAGAAAAGATAAAATATATATGCCAAAAATATAGAATATTAAAAAATACAAAATTTACAAAAGAAATGGATTCATTTATAGCTAACAACTATAAAAACTATACGCCTAAAAGGCTTTTACAAGAATTTAATAAAAAGTTCTCATGCGATATATCATTTAGTAAAATTCGATACAAGATAAAGATACTTAGTGGAGATTATATAAATAAAGATGGAAAATTTATATCTAAGGCGAGATACCTATTTATAAAATATTTTGGCGATACTATACCACTGAGCGATAACGATGTAGTAATTTTTAAGGATGGTGATAATACAAATTGTTCTAAAGATAATCTTATGAAAATAGATAAACATGATTTGTCCTATCTTGCAGGATTAGGATTATATAATATCAATGAAGAAACTACAGAAGCAGGACTAAAGATAGTTCAAATAATGAGAAAATTAGAAGAATTAAAACGCCATAAAAAATCCAACTAAAATTCTGGCCATTTGGCTATTCTCGGTTTTTCAAAAAATCGTGTTACTGCAAAAATAATCACTTCTTTGAATCTCAGCTGGTTATCATGTGGGCCAACCTGGTGATCTCAGCTGGGGGCATTGCTCATTCGTGCTACGGGCTGCGGCTTGGGTGGAGCATGATGCCTCACCGGCTCATCACCTCCTGCGCGGATTCTCTTTGCTGGCGTCCATGTAGTCTTACTTGGCCGAGTGGGTGGACAGCGCCTTGCCCAGAGAATAAAATTCCGGCGATTTCGACTTCTGCCTAAAGGGGAATCCGTGATGGAAACTGGCGCTGCCCGTAAAGAGCCGAATTTGAAGCGGTACACAGACGAAGAAAAAATGGATACGATTTTGCGTGCGGTTGCTTTACTGGAGGAAGGTAAGAAAGCTGAAGCTGATGCGCTCATTGGCGAGGTTCCATTGGACTGGAAGGCTTGTAAAATCCTCAAAAAAACAATGGGAATTGATGGGATGATTGCCCATAATATCAATCTCTCCGAAGCCGTTGACCATTTTGGGTTGGAATGGCTGGAACGCTAGCAATATCCACGGTCTAAGCACAGTTGACGCACAAAAGAGGGACACCATGCAAGAAGTAGAAAAGATTCGCAGAGAGCCGAATTTGAAGCGTTGTACAGAGGAAGAAATTGATGAATTACTTTTGCGTGTTGGGAAACTTTTTGACGAGGGGCGTATAGATGAAGCTGATGAAGTAATTAAAGAAATTCCTCTTCACTGGAAATCAGCTCAGTTAATAAAAGAAATGGTTGGTATTGAAACCTTGATTAATTCTGGGACAAACCTTTCAGCGGCGATAGACCATTATGGGAAACAATGGCTTGAACGCTAGCAATATTCACGGTCTAAGCACATTTGACGCACAAAAGAGGGATACCATGCCAGAAGAAGAAAAGGGTCGCAGAGAGCCGAATTTGAAGCGGTACACGCATGAAGAAAAAATGAATATTTTTAGGCGTGCTTTTGCATTGCTGGAGGAAGGAAAAGAAGAAGAAGCAACAGAAGTTCTTCATGAAGCGCCCTTAGATTGGCGGTCGGCAAAAATATTAAAAGAAATGATTGGGATTGAGTCCATGATTGCCCAGAATTGCAATCTCTCCGAAGCCGTTGACCATTATGGAATGGAATGGCTTGAACGCTAGATATTTTGAATCTTAGTTTTTATTAGTTCGCGCGTTTCCTCCAAATTTTTGAGCATCCGGGCTATCTGCTCTTTGCAGCAAATAGCCTGGGCTTGCTTTAACAGTCCCTCCATCCGGCCAAGGTCTCCGTTTACCTTCATGAGTTCCAGGCGGGCTTTCCTGTCCTCCATGCTGGGTATCTGACGCCCCAGAGCTGCCCGCCGTGCGAACTCGGAAAACGATAGCCCGGCCCTTTCGGCTGACTCCTTGATGGCCTCCTTTTCCGATTCGGTTACGCGGAGCCACATCTCTCGGCTTCTCCTCTGGTCTGGAGGCAGGCTAGGTCTACCCATGTCAGTTCTCCTTAGCTGATAGGACTGCATATTATGGACTGACCTAGATGTCCACTTTTTAGCGTTGAGCCGTAGGCGAATAAGCAAGCCCCCCCGGCGTTTGAGGGGCAGGACTGAGTAAACCGCCAATGGTTTACCTGTCCTGCCTTTTGCTTTAAATAGTATCTCACAGATTTTTTATCGCGTATATGGTAAAATTTGTGAGTTTATGGAAAAATATGAGAATTGTTGTAAAATGATGCTACTTTCTGATTATATTTTGGAACTATTCGGAAAGTTTCGGAAGATTTCGGAAAGTTTAGGGAATCGTCACTCCAAAAAGAATGCTTCTGGCCGCTCCACTTGAAGGGAATGCCCCAATGGGTAATTGAGGGTGTATTGGCCCGTCTAAGCGATTTTTAACGCCAAGATGACCAGTGAATCATCTGGCGCGGATTGGTGGAGCTGGTGGCGGGCTCAGGAGGCTGTGGGCCTTAGCCAACGCTACTAAGCGCGGCGCTCAACGGCTAAAAAGCTCAGAATGTGAACCAAGCCGGGCAATTTTCAGGATGTCCGGCTCCTCTGTCTTGTAAATCAGCAATAAATCCGGCTTTAAATGACACTCCCGATACCCCTTCCAGTCGCCTATCAGCGCGTGATCCCGACAGGTGTCCGGCAAGGGTTCATCGTTGGCCAGCAGCAAGACCACGCTCTCAAAAAGGCTCCGCACGTCCTGGGCGTAGCGCGGGTTCGCCTTGGCGCGTTTGTAATCCCGCTTGAAGGCCGTGGAAAGCTCAATGCTCCGCATCAAGAGCCGCCATCATATCAGCTACGGAATTGAATTTATGCCCCTTTCCGGCTTCAAGTTCAGCGATTGCTCCACGGGTCGTTGCATTGGGCGCCTTTACCTCGAAGGGGAGCCGGCGTTCATCCGCTACGCGCACCAGCAGTAGCCGGATGGCGTCAGAAATTGAAATTCCCATTTCTGCCAATGCGTTGGCGGCTCTTTCTTTCGTGGCCGTATCAATACGCGCACGAACAACCGAATTATTTGCCTGTGCTGTACTCATTTTCCACCTCGCCGCTAAATGTAGCTACAATGAGGCCACAGGTCAAATGCCCTCTCAGCTCGCCGCCATTGGAAAGGATTACCCCATGCGAAAGTCCGATAAAGGCAGCGAAGAAACGGCCTGGACTTCCTGTTCCGGGGCTAGATGGGCATAGCGCATGGTCATTTTTATGGTCTTATGGCCTAATAATTTTCCGACCATCGCAAGAGGAGTTCCCCCCTGTATCAGCCATGAGGCGAATGTATGGCGGATAGTGTGAAAACAAACCATTTCCCTACGGTCGGTTATACCGGCATTGAATCCGCATTTCTTCACTGCATTGCTGAATATTCGATATGTACTCTGCGGAAGCCTTCCATTTTCCTGAAAAAGCGGAAGTCCTTCTTTTTTCTTACTCTTATATTTTTTAATGATTTTTGATGCTGTCTTGTTAAGATAGACAATGCGCGTTGTCCTATTTTTGGAATCGTATATTTTTAGATATTTATTCTTTGAGTCAATATCGAAGGAACGTAAATTATATATTTCTCCTGCGCGTAATCCTGTTTGGAGTGTGAATAGAGTGATGTCAAACCAAAGGTCGGATTCTTTTTTCAACTCAGCCAGGAGTCTTTTTGCCTCCTCTGCCGATAGAAAGCGCATACGGCGATTATCAAACCTTGGCATCCTGAATTTTGGTACAGGCCCTTCATATAATTCCCATTCTTGGGCTCTTCTCAAAACCCGGCGCACCAGTGACAGGCAATGATAAACAGATTGCGGGCTCAATTTTTTGGCTTCAAGCGTTTTTTGGAGTTGCAAGATTTGCATGTTTCTGATTGAATGGAGCGGTGTTTCGGCCAACACTGGGGCAATATGGAGTTGCCATCGGCCAAGCTCTGACTTAATTTCCCTCTGTGAATGGGAAGCAAGCACAAGCTGGCAATAAAGGTCGAATGCTTCCGCTAAAACCATCAAAAATCCCCCTCGTGAGGAGGGTGGAAAAAACGGAAATAAAATCAGGATATTAGAGTGACTAACGGCCTTTCACGCCGTCAACAGGGGTTCAAATCCCCTTGGGGACGCCAAATTTAGGTATAAATATGGATGCCAAGGTGTAAAAGGCCTTGGCATTCTTTATTTTTTCTCTCCAGTTGTGTTTCCCGAAGTGTACCTAAGTCCAGTTGCATCCACACTTTTTGTGGGTATATTTGTGGGCATCGCTGTGCTATGCTGATTTGCGATACCCACACAGTCAACTTGCTAAAATAGCAATGTTTTTGTCCATGTGGGTATCATATCGTCCATTAACGTGGAGGTAGCCAAGATGCCCTTGACCGATACCCACATCCGCAGCCTGAAACCGGAAGCGAAGCCAAGGAAGTATTTTGATGGAGGCGGGCTCTTCCTCTATGTGCCCCCGACCGGCAGCAAGCTCTGGCGGCTGGCCTACCGATTCGAGGGCAAGTCAAAGCTGCTCAGTTTTGGCGATTATCCGGCTGTTTCCCTGAAAGACGCGCGAGGGCGGCGCGATGAGGCTAAAGGGTTGCTCGCCAAGGGAATCGACCCATCGGCACAGAAAAAAGCCGCCAAGCAGGAACAGGTCACGGCTGAACGCGACAGTTTTGAAAATATCGCCTTGGACTGGCATCGGACACGCCTTGCCGGATTTTCGGAAAAACATCAGGGAACAGCCCTGTATCGCTTAAATACCTACATTCTACCCATCATCGGGAAAAAACACATTGCCAGCCTTGAAGCGCCGGAGATTCTCGCGCTCGTCAAGAGCATCGAAGGCAAAGGAAATCACGAAACCGCGCGTAGGGTGCTTCAAATTATTGGCCAGGTATTTCGCTTCGCCATCGCCATGGGCAAAATCAAGCACAATATCGCGGCGGATCTGCATGGCGCATTGAGGCCTCGCAAGGTTGTTCACCGCGCCGCTGTCCTGGGAAAAGAAAAAGTGGCCCATCTCCTCATGGCCATAGACGAGTATGCTGGCTATTACCCGCTTGTTTGCGCCCTGAAACTGGCTCCAATGCTTTTTGTGCGTCCGACCGAATTGCGCTGCGCCACCTGGCAGGAGTTCGATCTGGACGCAGCCGAATGGCGCATCCCTGCCGAGCGTATGAAGATGCGGCGCACTCATATCGTTCCCTTGTCCCGCCAGGCTCTCACCATCTTGAAAGAATTGAAAAAGTTTTCGGGGGAAGGCCAATACCTCTTTCCATCCACGCGGACGGAAACACGGCCCATCTCGGATGCGACCATGCTCAACGCCCTCCGGCGCATGGGCTATCAGAAGCATGAAATGAGCGTTCACGGCTTTCGCTCTATTGCTTCAACCCTGCTCAATGAACTCTGCTATAACCGCGACTGGATTGAACGTCAGCTTGCGCATGGAGACAGTAATGGCGTCCGCGCTGCCTATAACTATGCCGAGTATCTTCCAGAGCGGAAAAGGATGATGCAGGAATGGAGCGATTTTTTGGATAGCCTGCGGGATAAATCTTGGGGCAAATAATACTATTCATAAACAGTATAAGCTCGCAACAGGGTATTCCGTTCTGTCGGGGATGCCCTGTTTTTTTGTGAATTGCAGACTCCATTTCTCAAAACCTAGTGGGGAGGAGGGCAGCGGCCAACTGGCCGTCAAGGAGATTAATTTTAGAAAATTATTCCCATATGTTATACCAACTACTAAATCCGTTTACATCTGAATGTCTTTTGTCTTTATTCTTAACTATGAGTAATAATAGAATAATTTTATATTTGGCAGAGCTTTGGTTACAAAATGTCAAAAAACAAATTTTTTTCGATAAATAAATCTCTATTCGGGCCCATTTCTTTGGCATGTAATCTACTAGTTTTATTATATATACGCAGGTCGCAATAGAATATATTTTTCAACTTAAAAATTTTTTCCAAAAAAATTAAGACCGTGTGGCCGTCAACCCGGCCTAAATTTACATAAGTATTTATGGTCACTTGAGTCTCCTGAACTGCATCTGGGTACATCTCGGGACATCTTGGTTACAAGTTGAAATATATGGATAAATTACACAAATACGGACTATAACCCTCCGTAAACCATTTTTGAACGGAGGAAGGGTTATGGCAACGCAAATACCCGCCACAGGTTTTCTCAGGCTCCATCAGATTCTGGAATTCTTTCCCATCAGTAAGAGCGCGTGGTGGAAAGGCTGCGCGACCGGGCGCTATCCCAAGCCGCTCAAGCTCGGCCCGCGCACTACCGTCTGGCGCGCCGAAGACATCAGGGCATTCATTGAGAACGCCGGACAGTCGGAGGTGCACCATGAATGACCTGATGCAAACTTTCCGAGAAGTTCTTGTTCAGCATGGGTTAGTCCCGGAGGAAATCCTTGCGGACGGTGAGCTACACCGCTGCCCCACAGAAAACAGGCCACACAAGCGAAACGGCGCGTACATCGCGCATCTGGATACTCCGGCCACGCTCGGGTGGTGCAACTGGGAAACCGGTGACCAGGGCACGTTCTGCGCCGAAGAAAAACCCACGCTTTCTCCGGCAGAGCTTTCTGCGTGGCAGCAACGCCAGCAATCCCTACGTCGTCAGCGCGAAGAAGAATGCGCCAAACGCCACGCGGAAGCTGCACATCGGGCCAAGCAGGAATGGGAAGCAGCGCGTGCCTGTGATAGCGGCCACCCGTACCTGCTTCGCAAGGGTATCACGCAACTCCCAGGCATCCGGCAATCCCAGAATGGCGCACTGCTTATCCCGGTTTTGGATGCTGCAAGCCGACTGCAAAGCCTGCAACGCATCTATCCAGATGGCACAAAGCGCTTCCTCGTAGGCGGCAAAGTACAGGGCGGACGGTTTACCATCCCTGGTTCGCAGGGAAAACCCATCGCCATTTGCGAAGGCTTGGCCACAGGCGCGAGCATCCATATGGCCACCGGCTGGGCGGTGGATGTGGCATTTTCCGCGCATAACCTTTCGACAATCGCCAGGCTGGTAAAAGAGCGATTCCCCGACCGAGCAATTCTCATTTGCGGGGATGCTGATGAAGCCGGACGCAAGAAGGGCGAGGAGGCCGCGAGAGCCACAAACCTCACGCTTGTGATACCTACCTTCACTACAGGCTCTGGCACAGATTTCAATGATCTTCACCAGAGCGAAGGGATTGAAGCCGTCCGCTCCCAACTGGAAGCGGCCCTCATCAAGCGCCAAGGTCTGGTGGCTCTCGACATGAGCGAGTTCCTGTCCATGAAGATACCCGACCGAGGGTATCTTCTATCGCCCATCCTGCCGGTTCAAGGGATAGGCATCCTGTATGCTCCGCGAGGCGTCGGCAAAACCTTTGCGGCGCTGAGCGTGGCCGTGGCGGTCGCCTCCGGTGGGGCGGTATTCAACTGGCGTGCGCCTCTCCCGAAGAAAACGCTCTATGTGGATGGGGAAATGCCGGCCACATCCATGCAGAGCCGTTTGTCATCCCTCGTGGGCGGCATGGCCATTCCGCCGCAGGCACTAAAGAACCTTTCGCTCATCACGCCTGACTTGCAGCCCTGCGCCATGCCCGATTTGTCCACTCCCAACGGCCAATCCATGATCGAACCGCTGCTGAAAGGCGTGGACATGATTGTCCTGGACAATATCGCCACGCTCTGCCGCACGGGAAAGGAAAATGAATCGCAATCCTGGCAGGCCATGCAGGCATGGCTTCTGGATCTCAGGCGGCGGGGGATAACGGTTCTCCTTGTTCACCACGCGGGCAAGTCCGGCGACCAGCGCGGCACAAGCGCCAAGGAGGACATTATGGATACGGTCATCAGCCTCCGCAGGCCCAAGGAGTATGCGATGGCTGAGGGCGCGAGATTTGAGGTTCATCTCACCAAGGCGAGAGGCATTCTCGGAGATGACGCCAAGCCGTTTGAGGCTAACCTGATTACCGAGGGAAGCGCCCTGCACTGGCAAGTCCGGGAAATCGAGGACGTGGAGCTGGATGAGCTGAAAAGACTCCTGGAATACGGCTACAGCATCCGGGACTGTGCCGAGGAAATGGGCAAGTCAAAGGGAGCGATTCAGCGCCTGAAAAAGCGCCTAGAAGCCTGTGCAAAAAAGGCCGGTTGATGGTGTACCGCTGTACCGCTGCTTAAGCGCCGGTACAGCGGTACACCTGTATCTTATAGCAGAAGGAAATCCACGTATGTCCTTGCTCGTCCTGCACATGAACAAGTTCAAAAAGGACGCTATTCGCGGCATCCAGTCGCATAATCGGCGCGAACGTGAGAGCCACTCAAACCCGGATATCGACTATGCCCGGAGCGCCCAGAATTACGATCTCCATGAAGCCACTTCGGAAAATTACGCCCAGGCTATCCAGAACCGCATCGACGACCTGCTCATGGTCAAGGCCGTGCGGAAGGATGCGGTGCATATGTGCGGCCTTGTCGTCAGCTCTGACAGGGAGTTTTTTGATAAGCTCAACGCCGCCGAAACCAAACGCTTTTTCGAGGAGGCAGCCGCGTATCTCACGGAGTTTGTCGGCAAGGAAAATGTCATCTCGGCAATGGTTCACATGGATGAGAAAACCCCGCACATGCACTTCCTCCATGTGCCCATCACGAAGGATGGCCGCTTGTGCGCCAAGGACATTTACACCAAGGCCGCGCTCAAGAAGTTGCAGGATGAACTGCCCATACGTCTGCAAAAATGTGGCTTCCTCATTGAGCGTGGCGTGGAGCAGCAAAAGGGCTCGGCCAAGAAGCATCTGGATACCAGGGAGTTTAAACAGCAGCAGGAAATGCTGGCATCCATGCGGCGGGATGCCGCGCGACTGGAGGCGATTCTTTTTGGCCTTCAGGAAGAGGTGAACCGCGCCCAGAACGAGCGGCGCGCACTCTTTGAGGAGAATGAAATCTGGAGGAAGCGTATCACGGATGCAGAGGAATCCTTGAAAAATGGCCCGCAATTACCAGCGGCTAATTTCTTCAATTACAAAGATGTCCTCGCCCATGCCCAGGAAAAACTGGCGGCCTATCAGCAGGCCCTTGCCGACAAGGAGGAAGTGGCCAGGCAACGGGACATACGGGCCCGGCAGGCGCAGACTCTGTTGCAGGAGCGCGACAAGGCGCTGGAAGCCGTGCGGGTGGCGAAATCCATGATTGCGGCTCTGGAAGCGGAAAACAAAAAACTCCAGACGCACATGGCGCAAGCCAAGGAAAAGGCTGCCTCAGAAATGAAGGACATGCAGGATTTTATCCTGGTCTCCGGCAACCACCTTCGCTTTCAGGGGTTTCAGCTTCAGCGCATGGAGGAAAAGGCATTGGAGGCCCGTGCGCGTGCCGAGCAGGAACGGCAAGTCCGGCAAGTGGCCGAAAGACAAAAGCAGTCCCGTGGCATGAGGATGCGCTGAGGCAGCTATGAGGAATCTTGGCGCAGCAACAAGATATAGCCCACTATACTTCACTGGCGTGAAGCCGTGGGCAAGCGTGCCGCTTGAGCGCTTAAAACCAAAGGCGGAAATCGCGGCATACGCCGCTCAACCAAGGAGAAGAAAAAATGGCAATCACCGCAGAACAAGTCAAAAGCATCCGACAAGAACTGGACAAACTCCGCCCTGCCTTCACCCTATCCGAGAACAGGGAACTCACCGTCAAGCAGACGATTTTCGCACTGGCCCGAAGCCTGGAACGCATGAAGAAGCGTGGATTCGATCTATCAGAGATCTCTGCCAAGCTGGCTGAGAAAGGCATAGAAGTCAGCCCGCCGACACTCTCCAGGTATCTTGCGGAAGCCAGACGCCTGAAGGACTCCAGAAAAACNCAAAAGCGNNCCCCTNCGGCGGCAGCCCCAACGCACGAGTAATGCGGGCAGCCAGTCCGNGGTGAATCAAAAAGGCCGGGAAATTTCCGGCCTTTTTCCTGCCAACTTTGCNCATGGTCAAAACCGNGAAGCTGGCCATCGACCAAATAACCGNCCGCGCCGAAGTCACATTGGTGAAACCGTGAGTTGTACCACAACTCAACCAAGTGAATCGCATGATTTTGCATTTTGGCCGGGCAAAGTATAGAATCCAAGGGCATATTTTCTCGGACAGCCTCAAGATTTGTCGGGGCANGGTTCCCGGACTGCTGAAGCGTGTTCGGCAANTAGGCCGGGGAGATAGCTTACGGACTAGTGATATTCGCTCTCNGGAGACAGAGCATGGCGTCCAACTTTTCGTTTCTCCACGAAAAATTCCCNGANNTGGCGGAACTCGGNANNTTGGCCGANCGCTATCTGNGTTCNGACCCNCAATCCTGCATCATGAAGGCCGGGTTGCTCTGCGAGGGCATGATACGGGTCATGTTCGCNCTGGACGANATCACTGAGCCGATGCAATGCGATGCTGTGGAACGGATTAACATCCTCCANCGCCGTGAGGTGCTTCCCNCNGATGTCGCGGCTGCCTTCCACCTGATACGCAAGGCTCGGAACAAGGCGGCGCATGAGGGGCTTAAGCTGCCNGAAGNGAAGACNCTGGCTCTTTTGCAAATCGCGCATAGCCTGTGCGGATGGTTTTTCCAGACCTATGCCGACGAATCCTTCCANCGGCAAGCATTTGTCGCCCCAGAGGAATCGGAACNCTCCGCACCCCCTGCGACACCTTNAAAAGAGGCCACACCACAGGAAAANGCCTTGGCGGATCAGGCTGTTTCACGGGCTGCGCAGGAATCNGCNNTGCCCCNGGACNTNCGCCGCAAACGCGCCTACNTTGCCGCGGGCAAGCGCCACATCTCTGANGCNGAAACCCGCTACCTCATAGACGANCAACTCCGTAAAGTGGGTTGGGAGGCGGATTCCGAAACCNTGCGCCATTCTCTCGGCACCCGGCCGCAAGCNGGGCGNAANNTNGCCATNGCCGAATGGCCCACNGATTCCTCAGTGGGCAACAGGGGNTTTGCCGACTATNCCCTTTTCGTGGGCACNCGGCTCGTCGGNATCATAGAGGCCAAGGCCGCCCACAAGGACATCCCNGCCGTCCTNGANAACCAGTGTAAGGAATACGCGCGCCATATCCGCAAAGAACACCATTCCCACTGNATAGGCGAATGGCGCGGCTTCCGTGTGCCCTTTCTTTTCGCCGCCAANGGNAGACCGTATCTCAGGCAATATGAGGAAAAATCCGGCATCTGGTTTCAGGATGTGCGGAACGCTGCCAACGCGCCCCAGGCNCTCCACGGCTGGATGAGCCCCGNCGGGCTGGAAGAANTGCTCGGCCGCGATATTGACGGAGCCACCCAACGGCTTGAGAGCATGTCCACCGACTTNCTCACCGATAAAAATGGCCTCAATTTGCGCGACTACCAGCTCCGCGCCATCGATGCGGCAGAGCAGGCCATAAAAGACGGCCAGCAGAAAGTCCTTNTGGCCATGGCAACGGGTACGGGAAAAACGCGCACGGTTCTGGGCATGATGTACCGCTTTTTAAAAAGCGGNCGNTTCCGGCGCATNCTTTTTCTNGTGGATCGCAACGCCTTGGGNACCCAGGCTCTTGANGTNTTNCAGGACGTGAANCTTGAGGANTTGCAGTCCCTGAATGATATTTACAGCATCAGNGGACTCGCGGACAAAGAAATCGAGCGCGAGACTCGCGTCCATGTGGCCACNGTNCAGGGCATGGTCAAGCGCATCCTCTATAATGANGGCGACGCNNCNATGCCNTCGGTCACGGATTATGACCTNGTTATTGTNGANGAAGCGCACCGGGGNTANATCCTTGACCGCGAAATGGGCGATGACGAGCANTTGTACCGCGANCAGCGCGACTACCAAAGCAAGTACCGCGAAGTCATNGACTATTTNCAGGCGGTNAAGATCGCCCTTACNGCCACGCCCGCGCTTCAGACCACGGAGATTTTCGGGAAGCCNGTNTTCCGCTACTCCTACCGCGAGGCGGTCCTCGACGGCTATTTGGTGGATCAGGACCCGCCGCACCAGCTCAGCACCATCCTCAGCGAGCAGGGNATCCACTACAAACCCGGNGATACCGTCGCCATTTANGACCCNCTGACCGGCGAGGTCGTCAACAGCGAACTNCTGGACGATGAACTCGATTTTGATGTGGATGACTTCAACAAAACNGTGGTCAACGANAATTTCAACCGCGAAATTTTGCGAGAAATAGCCAAAGACATTGACCCGGAGGATGCTTCCTCTGGCAAAACGCTCATTTATGCGGTCAACGATCAGCATGCGGATATGATTGTCCGCATCCTCAAGGAGATTTATGCCGAGGAGCTGGTGGACACGGATGCCATCATGAAAATCACCGGCAGCATCGGCAATCGCAAGAACATTGATGCGGCCATCCGCCGCTTCAAGAATGAAAGTTTCCCCAGCATCGCCGTGACGGTGGATTTGCTCACNACCGGCATCGACGTGCCGGANATCACCCGNCTTGTCTTTATGCGCCGTGTCAAGTCCCGCATCCTGTACGACCAGATGATCGGGCGCGCCACGCGTCTCTGCCCNGACATCAAAAAAGACCATTTCGAAGTTTATGATGCCGTGAACCTTTACTCCGTCCTTGAGCCGTTCACCAACATGCTCCCCGTGGTGCGCGACCCGGGCGTCACCTTCGCCCAGCTTCTGGACGGCCTTGAGCAGTTGGATGAACNGCCCAAGGTGCTGAATCAAATCAACCAGATTCTTGCCAAGCTGCAACGGCGCAAGCGCACCTTGACNGANGAACTCCNGCAGCACTTCGCCGACATGACCGGGGGCACTCCCGATGACTTNGTGGAGCGNGTGCAGGATCTGCCCGCGCAGGAGGCGAAGGCGCTCCTGCTTTCCAAGCGCGACCTGTTTTCCCTCATCCANGGGGAGGCAATCAGTCGCCCGCACCCGGTCGTTCTTTCCGACACGCCGGACGAACTCACCAGCCATACGCGAGGCTACGGCAAGGACAATCTCCGCCCCGACGACTACCTGGAATCCTTTGCCCGTTTCATCCGGGAACAGCGCGACGCCATTGCCGCCCTGAACATCATCTGCACACGCCCGGCCGACCTCAGCCGCGCGAGCCTCAAGAGCCTGCGCCTGGCCCTGGGGCGCGAAGGCTTTACCACCCGCCAGCTCAATTCCGCCCTTTCGCAGATGAGCAACAAGGATATTACCGCCGACATCATTGGCCTTATCCGCCGTTACGGCATCAATGCCGAACTGCTTGACCATGAGGAGCGCATCCGCCGCGCCGTCGCCCGCTTAAAACAGGCGCACAGCTTTACCAAGGCCGAGGAAAAATGGATCGACCGCATGGAAAAATATCTGCTTAACGAATCCGTGCTTTCGGTGAAAACCTTTGACGAAAGTGTCATCTTTCGGGATAAGGGCGGTTTCGCCGCGCTGAACCGGCTTTTCCGCAATCAGTTGGAAAGTATCGTGACCGAATTGAACGACTATCTGTATGACGATGGGGGCCTTGCCGCATGACCACGCAGGAAATTGTCGCCAAGCTCTGGAGCCTCTGCAATGTCCTGCGGGATGACGGCATCACCTATCATCAGTATGTGACCGAGCTGACCTATATTCTGTTTCTGAAAATGGCCAAGGAAACAGGCACGGATGCCGCTATCCCCGAAAGCTGCCGCTGGGATGCCCTGGCCGGAAAAAGCGGCATCGAGCTGAAGCACGTTTACAAGCAGGTTCTGGAGGAACTGGGCAAGAGCGGAACCGGGCGCGTGCGGGAAATCTATCAGGGCGCGGTGTCCAACATCGAGGAGCCCAAGAACCTCGAAAAAATCATTTCCAGCATCAATGCCCTGGACTGGTATTCCGCGCAGGAAGAAGGCCTAGGCAATCTGTACGAAGGTCTGCTGGAAAAGAACGCCAATGAGAAGAAATCCGGCGCTGGCCAGTATTTCACGCCTCGCGTGCTTATCGACGTCATGGTGCGCCTCATGAAGCCCCAGGCGGGTGAACTCTGCAACGACCCGGCCTGCGGCACTTTCGGCTTCATGATTGCCGCCGACAGATATGTGAAAGACCAGAACGACGACTATTTTGACCTGGACGAAGACCAGGCGGCCTTCCAGAAGCAGAAAGCCTTCACCGGCTGCGAGCTGGTGCATGATACGCACCGCCTGGCCCTGATGAACGCCATGTTGCATGGCATTGAAGGCGACATCCTGCTGGCCGACGCTCTTTCCAGCGCCGGCAAGGAACTCAAGGGCTATGACCTCGTACTTACCAATCCGCCCTTTGGCACCAAGAAGGGCGGCGAACGCGCCACGCGGGACGACTTTGCCTTCACTACCAGTAACAAGCAGTTGAACTTCCTCCAGCATATCTACCGCAGCCTCAAACGCGGCGGTCGTGCGGCAGTGGTGCTTCCCGATAACGTGCTCTTTGCCGATGGCGACGGCGCGCGCATCCGCGCCGATCTCATGGACAAGTGCGACCTGCACACAGTTTTGCGCCTGCCCACGGGCATTTTCTACGCTCAGGGCGTCAAGACCAATGTGCTGTTTTTTACGCGCGGCCAAACTGACAAGGGTAACACCAAGGAGGTATGGTTCTACGACCTGCGCACCAACATGCCCTCGTTCGGCAAGACCACCCCGCTCAAGCAGGAGCATTTCAAGGGCTTTGAAACCGCCTTTGAAGCCGAGGATCGCCGGGCCGTACAGGACGAGCGGTGGAGCATCTTCACCCGCGAGGAAATACAGGCCAAGGCCGACAGCCTCGACCTCGGCCTCATCCGTGACGATTCCCTCATGGAGTATGACGACCTCCCCGACCCCATAGAAAGCGGCGAGGAGTGCATCGCCCGGCTTGAAGAAGCCGTGAACCTCATGAAAAGCGTGGTGCGGGAATTGGAAAGCCTTACCCGCCGGGAGGCTGACTGATGGGCCGCACGCGCAAGAATGCCGTCAAGAAGCAAGATGCCCTGCTTGACCCGCAGGAAGTGCCCGAGATTCCAGTGGAGGAACAGCCGTACCAGCTTCCAAAGGGGTGGAAGTGGGTGAGGTTGCTTTCGTCGTTTTCCAATCATACCGATAGTAAGAAAAAGCTACCCCAGAAAGAATACATTTCGACTGGAACGTATCCAGTGATAGATCAAGGTAAAGAGGTTATAGGTGGATATACCGAAAATAAAGATTTGTTATACTCTGGCCCCCTGCCAGTGGTTATATTTGGTGACCATACTCGATGCTTAAAATTTATTGATTTTCCATTTGTACAAGGAGCTGATGGTGTAAAAGTTCTCTATGCAAAAAAAACAATAATACATAAATTTTTATATTATGCGCTAAGAAATATTGAAATGCCTCATCTTGGTTATAGAAGGCATTTTCCTCTTTTTAAAAATTTTATGATTCCCGTACCCCCTCTGAATATTCAGGAGAATATAATTGTACGTATCGAATCCCTCTTTGCCAAGCTGGACGAAGCCAAGGAACAAGCCGAGGCCGTGCTTGACGGCTTTGAAACCCGCAAGGTTGCCATCCTGCACAAGGCGTTTTCGGGGGAACTAACAAAGATATGGAGGTCTGAGCACGGGCATAAAAGGGAGGAGTGGCAAAACCTCACTCTTAACGACGTAGCCAAATGGGGTTCAGGCGGTACGCCCTCAAGGAAGCAGCCCGAATACTACGCAGGTAACATCGCTTGGGTCAAGACTGGCGAACTCAATAACGACTACTTATATGAAACGGAAGAACACATTACAAAGGATGCAATAAAAAATTCTAGCGCAAAAATATTTCCAAAGGAAACCGTCATTATTGCGATGTACGGTGCAACTATTGGGCAATGTGCCATCCTTGGGATTGACGCTGCGACGAATCAAGCCTGTGCCTGTGGCATCGTAAGGCAAAATACATATAATAAATTTTTATTTAATTATCTGATATCAGAAAAAAATAACTTTATTAGTCTTGGAAAAGGTGGAGCACAACCCAACATTTCTCAAACAATTATTAAGGAATACCCCATTTCTCTCCCCTCGCTCCCAGAACAGCGAGAAATCGTCCGAATCCTCGATGTACTCCTCGCCAAGGAACAACGAATCGAAGAGGCTGCAGAATACGTGCTTGAGCAAATTGAACTGATGAAAAAGTCCATCTTGGCAAGGGCATTTCGGGGAGGCTTGACAACGGTTTGCCACTACGCGTAATAGCTTATCAAATAACTGAAAATCGCAGTTGAGAGCGGATGAGCATATGCCACAGAATAAACCTTATTATATAGCAAATTTTTAGGATTGTCACAAATATTTTTCAAGTTAAAACTTGGGGATTATGTTCCATTTGAAGAATTACTAGAATATTTTCTTAGTTACTTTTAAAGAAATAGCAAGATCGAGAGACTATTGTTCGCAGGCACAATTTCGAGTGAGGAACTATCATGGCAAAAAATATTCTCACTTTAAATAATAAAGATGCAAAAACGTTTTTTATTAAAACAGATAGCTATTTTTCAGGAGAACTGCCTAAGTATTTTCATTTTACGAAAATGCTAAATAATATATATAAGTTATATGAAATCTATAAAGATGACATTAAAATTGATAAGGCAAAAGATAAGGATGATGTTGATTTTAATATTTATACCAATAAGGATGGGAATTACGCTTGGAGAAAATTACAAATAATTCATCCAGTTCTATATATCGATTTAATCGCTTGTATTACTGATCAAAGAAACTGGGAGACTATAAAAAACAGATTTAATAAATTGCATAATTTTAGCAAGGGGAATATTTTATGCACTAGTATGCCTGTTGTTGAAAGGAATACAAGTAAAAAAAATAGTGCTAAACAAATTTTAGAATGGTGGGAGACTACAGAACAAGGCGCCTTAGGATATGCACAGAATTTTCCAATTCTTGTCACATCGGATATTTCAGATTGCTATCCTTCAATTTATACGCATAGTATTTCTTGGGCGATGCATGGAAAGAAATATGCAAAAGACAATAGGATGGATACAAACTTACTTGGTAATAAGATCGATAAAAAAATTCAAAATATGCAACATGGACAGACAAATGGGATTCCCCAAGGTTCCATGGTAATGAATTTGATAGCTGAATTGATTCTTGCATATGCAGATTGCCTTCTTTATCTTTGCCTCAAAAAAAATAAACAATTAAAGGCACCGTACAAAATATTAAGATATAGAGATGATTATAAAATATTTGTTCATTCACAATTCGATGGAGAATTGATTATTAAAGAATTATCAAAGGTTTTGTTAACGCTTAATTTAAAATTAAATACTTCAAAAACTAATTTTTATGATAATATTATCATGGGGGTAATCAAGAAAGATAAAATTTATGCCATTGAAAATGAGCTTTCATATAAAAATGGTGATATTTATAAAAAGCTTATAAATATATCAAATTTCCAACAATTATTTCAAAATAGTAGGCAAATGGCAAAGTATCTTGTGCAAATAAATAATGAATTACGGGAAAATATTAACCAAGGAAAATACCCGCTCATCAAAAAAGAATATACAATTAATGCAATAATCGGTATTTGTATCACACTTGCGTTAAAAAATCCCGTTATATCAATTAACTGCTTACAAATTATTAGTACCATCCTTGAATATCTTCCTGTGACTAGAGCAAAAGCAATCATCGGAAATATAAAAAATAGGTTCGCGTCCGTACCTCATAGTGAACTGGTAGCCTTATTTATACAGCGTATTAGTATCCCCTATAAATACAAAGAAGATTTTTCTGGAAAGATTTTTGACTTTGTATATAACTGCAAACGCAATCGGCAAAATATTGATATAGACCTATGGAATAATGAGTGGCTTTCCGATAGCCCGAGGGCCTTCAGGGATAAGATTAGAAAAGAGAAATTTATTCATAAAAAAATAATTAATAATATGAATAAATCCATATCTGATGATGAAATAGATATCTTTTCAGCACCGTATAAAAAAATATAATTTTTTTATAAGCTACAAGGAGCGATCCACAAGTGCATGCTGCAGTTCATCAATAGAACAGCCCTGAAAGGCGATGATCCCATTAATGTTCAATACCACGCCATGAAAATTTAGTATCTGGGTCGTACTCAAAACGTCGTTGATAGCCCTTATAGACAAGTATATTCATGCCCACCTTGCCAAAGTTCATAGGCAGCCTTACGCTTTCCGGGCGGCTGTCAACCAAGATGGGATCGTATGGGCATTATTTTCAACCCATTTTACCCAAATAAATTTAATAGTATTGACGGGCTCTACAATCTCACATCACATTAGCGCAGCGGTAAAAATACTTACCTCAGCCCCAATATGACCTTCATGGACTCCACCAGCAGCGTCAGGTCTGCATCGGAAAGCTCGCCAATCTTCTTTCCGAACCGTTTTTTATCCGCCGCACAAAGCTGGTCGCAGACTGCCACGGAGGTTATTCCCGCAGAAGGCAGTGGGATGACTATGGGAGGCCGGGGCGTTGCCGACGTGGAGAGTGGCACCACCACGACCGTGCCTCTCGCCCTGTTCAGGGCGTTGACAGTGAGGATGACAGCCGGGCGGCATTTCTGGATCTCCCTGCCCTGAGACGGGTCAAAATTGACCCACCAGACTTCACCGCGCCGCATCCTTGCCCTCCGTATAGTCCGTGCCGCGAATGCCATCAGCTATCAGGCCCTCACGCCACTCCCGCATTTCGGCATTCAAGGCTGAATCCTGCTCTACAGCGAGCGCCACCTGATAGAGCGGATCGTCATCTTCGGGGAGGGCCTCCTCCATCAGTTTTGCCACAAAGGCGCTCCGCTGCCTGGGGGGCACAGCCTGCCTGAATCGGGCGGCCAACGCATCGGGGATATGAAAAAGCATCTGCATAGTCTTCCTCCAGTTTCAATATCAATATTGATAGCAAGGGGAGTTGTCAAGCTCACACGCCAGGCTCGGAAACATGGCATGGTCTGAAAGTTTCCGGCCACCGAAGCCATCGGCCAACGCACGAATTATTATGCAGACTTGAAAAACCAGGCTTGGCTGGGTGACCCCTCCCCCAAAAACAGGTCCATTGAAAAGTTAGTGTTCCTGGCATAGGAGCACTGCATGAAACGGAGTCGATTCAGCGAAGAGCAGATCATCGGGATTTTGCGCCAGGCCGAGG
>NZ_JAAVBE010000024.1 GCF_014803725.1 Desulfovibrio sp. | reverse complement strand
GCGGCGCCGGGGCGGGGCGTCCGCGGTGGGCGGGGGCGCCTCCCGCGCGGGCCCGTCTTCAGGCGCGCGCAACAGGGCGAGGTAGAAGCCCTGCGCGCCGGAGCGGGCGCCGTCCACGCGCAGGGTGCCCCCGCCGCCGGGGCGCTCCTCGAAAGTGAAGCCGGGAAAGGGCGCGAGCGGCACGCGCGTAAGGCCCAGTTCCTCCTCGGCGAAGCGCACCTGGGCCTCGTTTTCCGCCTCGTTGGTGGTGCAGGTGGAGTAGAGCAGGCGCCCGCCCGGGGCCAGCAGGGTGGCGGCATGCCTGAGCAGCCGCCGCTGGAGGCTCACGAGCGGGCCCAACTTGTCCTCGCGCCAGAGCCTGAGGGTTGCCGGGTGCTTCTCCGCCGTGCCCCAGCCGGAGCAGGGCGGGTCAAGGAGGATATGGCCCCACGAGCCCGGGCGCAGGGGCAGGCGCTCGCCCGGAAAGGCGCAGGTCGACGCCTGGAGAAGGTTGCAGGCCTGCAAATTGGCGCGCAGGGTGGCGAGCCTGGCAGGGTTAGGCTCATTGGCGAGCACGAAGCCGCCCGCGCCCACGAGCTGCGCGAGGAAGCCGGTCTTGCTGCCCGGGCTCGCGCACATGTCGAGCGCGGCGCCGCCGGGCGCCGGCGCGAGCGCCAGCGGGGGCAGCATGGAGGAGCGGTCCTGGATGTAGATATAGCCGAAAAAGGCCGCCAGCGAGCGGCCCAAGGGCACGGGCTCGGCCACGAGGCGCCGGCAGAAGGGCGAGAAGGGCTCGGGCTCGAAGGCATAGCCCTGCGCGCGCAGAAGCGCCTCCACCCGGGGGATGGCGGCTGGCTCGCAGACAAGGCGGAAAGAGCGGGCCGGAGCCTCGGAGCGGGGAGCAGCCATGGGGCGAGCATAGCCGGGAAGCGGCGGAAAGTCAGCGGGGGTGAGGAGTGCGGGCGCGCCCCTCGGGGCGTTCTCTGGCGCGGGCTGCCCCACCCCTTGTCCCTTTAAGGCTTCTGGCGCGGGGTGCCCTCATTGATGCCTTTGCATTTCAATATAATAGAGGGCGTTGCCTATGAAATCCTGGATCGGAGCCTTATTGGGGACGTAGAGTTCGGCATCAGGATATCCACAATTGGCCCTCATTAGCTTTTCCGCGGAGGGGCTTGGAACGCTCAGCAGATATATATTTTTTCCTGATGACGCATCCGTGCAGACGTGTATTTTATACCTTCCTTTTGAGAGAGGTGTAGCCTTATTTTTTCTTGTGCCAAATTTCCACGTCGGAGATTCGGTTAATACTCGGACATCCCAACCCAGTTGCCTAAGGACCCGCTCGGTTCCGTCAAAAGGATAGTCCCCAGTAGCGATAATCAACCCTGGTTGCCAAAGCCGCCATATCTCTCCCCAGTACTGCTCTTTTGAAAACTCCACCAGATCCTTTTGTCGTGGGTTCGCGGTGCGGAAAGGGACAAAGCTGGCAAGCACCATGTTGGTATCGACAAATTTTTCAAGTGTCTTGTTATCCATGGATGCTGTGTAGTTGATACCGTCTTTGCAGGAGGCAATTTCCGCCGCTATGGTCAGGATCCGCTCCGGGAAAAGCAAACCCTCCCAACGGGAGGGATTAAAAAAATCATTGGGCTCAGGGGGCTCAGGCCACGGGCAGGGGGGAGTCCGCTGGGGATTTTCAGGGCTTTCATTCCTGTGCGGCTGCGGATGATAGGTCAGCAGCAGCACATTGGGCATGGCTTCCCAGCTTTTCTTCGGGCTGTAGCTGAAATTGAAGCCGGTGCAGGATTCCCGATGCTGTTGGTAAAATTTTTTCATTTCCTCGAAACTGTCCCAGCAGCACGAAATCAGCTCTTTGGCGTCGTTCATCGAGTCTCCTTTGTGCACTTGGCACGGCTATGGGGAGAATTTTTTTCTGTTGTGAGCGTCCCGGCCCCATGGCCGCGGACGCCGTGTTCCGTTCCAGGCCTTGCGCGGCGCAGCTTTCACCGGACCCGCGGCAGGCGCCCGGGTGCCTGCCGCATCGCCGTCTTCAGGAAAGGCGGCGGAAAGAACCGTCAAGAGGGGATTTTTTCCAGCTCCTCCCGCAGGAATTTTTGAATGGGCGCGTTCCCCTCGCCGTATCTCCCATCCCGGGTGGAAAAGCCGTACAGGCCAAAGCGGGCCGCGGGGTGGGGCACGCCGAGGAGCCGCGTGTGTTTCCCGAAGGGAAAGGTGAAGTCACACACCCTGTACTTTCCCCGGCATCGCGTTCCCGTGTCCGGCGCCTGGTAGTCGCTCACCTTTCTTTCTTCCACAGCGGCCTTTTGTCCTGCCAGCTTCGTGAGGATACCCCGTATCCCGTCAAAGGGAAACGTGCCAGTGGCAATGACCAGTTCGGGCTGCCACACGGGCAGGATCCTGTTCCAGTAGTGTTCTTTTGCAAACTGCTTCATTTCCGGCGGCAGGTCTTTCGGCCGACCTGACGGCGTGCGGAAAGGCACATAGCTCGCCAGTACCACGTTGCCATCGACGAACTGCTTCAGATCCGCATCCTCGCAGCTTGCTGCAAGTTTCCGGCCCGTGCGGGAGCGGCCGATTTCTGCGAGGATGGTGAGGATGTCGTTCTTGAGGGGAAAGATATTTTCCCTGTCGAGATAGTCATTGTCTTTCGGCCACGGAGAGGACGGAATGATCGTTTTGTGCCGCCTCTCCCGCGCGTCCCAGGACTGCGGGTTGAGCGTCAGCAGCAGGACCCGCGTGTCAGGTCTCCAGCTTTTCTCCGGGCTGTAGGTGAAATGGAAGCCGTAGCTTTTTTCCCCCAGGCCGGTATTTTTTTGCTCCATGTCCTTGAAGATCTCTTCACAGACCTTCTTCAGTTCCGCGGTCTTCCCGTTCATCAGGTCTCCCTTGTGCCAGGGCACGGTTGTGGGTTTGCTCCTCTCTCCAGCCCTTCACCACGCGCGCAGGCTCACCTGCCCAGCCACGCCTTGTGGCGCAGATAGTCCTCCTGCTCTTCTGTCTCTATGGCCCCCGGGCGCGCGGCGCGCACCTCGCGGATGGCGGCCTCCGGCTCAAGTCCACGCCCCGTGAGCAGGCGCGCGGCAAGGGTGCCCGTCCTGCCGAGGCCGCCGCGGCAGTGGATGAAGATTTTTTCCCCGTGCTCGAGGGCCCGGAGCAGGAGCGCGCATTCCTCCCGCCACGGGTCGGCCTGTGCGCCATGCCGCGTGCGCAGGGCGCTGCCGTCCATCACCGGCCAGTGATGCCAGGCCATGCCCGCCTTGCGGACCTCCTCGCCGAGGCCCGTGACCTGCAAATACTCGAGCTCGTCCGGCTCGAGCAGGGTGACGACGTGCGCCGCCCCCCATTGGCGGAGGGTTTCCACGTCCTCGCCGAGGTTGCGGGCGCAGGGGCCTGAATAGGCCCACGGGTCGACCTTTCCCGGGCAGATGGAGAGGCCGAGCTGCGGGCACGATGCCGGGGAAGTGATGCGCAAGGGGCTGTTCGGCCGGGGCATGGTTCCTCCTTTTTTCTGTTGCGTACGGTTCGGCGGGTTTTTGGGTTTTTCTCGGAGTATACCACACTTTTTGTCGCGCTTCGGAATTTTTTTTCAGAGCTGCATTTTTTAGCCATAACTCTATGGAAGAAGAGGAAAAATTTTTTTTAAAAAATATTATGGTCGACAATTCAGGTGTTTTAGCGTCTCAGTTTGGGACTTTCGCCGCAATTTTTCCACCCACCCCGCGCAAGCCCATGCCCGCCAAGGGAATGGGCGGGTTGGTGGCAGGAGTGTGAAAGAAAAATATTCTGTAAATCCAGTGTGTTCAAGTAAACAGCGGCGTCGCCGCCGGTTTGACACCGCTTCTTTGGCCGGGTTATGGTTCAAGTGACGAGGAAAAGGCATCCTCCCGAAAAGGCACAGCCGGCGCGCAGAGGCGCTGGGCCCGCCAGCGAAATTCCGGGGGGTCAGGGCCGCGGGCGCGGCCCGCGCGGGTTCCCCACCGCGCAGCCTCATAACGCCAACCAAGGAAGTGTCATGAAGTATCTTCGCTGGCTTTCCATCGGGACGGCGCTCGCGCTCTGCCTGTGCATCGCTCTCCCTTCCGCCGCTCAGGCGGCATCCGCCCAGGCCAAGAACCGAAAAACCCTAAGTCAGGCGCAGGCCAAGGCCGTGAAGAAACCGGCCAAAGCTGCCGCCAGGGCCAAACACAGCGCCACGAGCGCGAAAAAGGCGAACCGCCACAAATCCGTGGCGAAAAAGGGAGCTGACGACCGCGACCTCTGGCTCCAGCGCGCCCAGCAGGGCGACCTGCTTTCCGGCAAGGCATCCTGGTACGGCCCCGATTTCCATAACAAGGCCACCGCAAGCGGCCTTTCCTACGATATGTATACGTTCACGGCCGCGCACCGCACCCTGCCCATGGGCACGGTGGTCAAGGTCACGGANCAGGACAACGGCAAGAGCGTCATGGTCTGCGTGACCGACCGCGGCCCCTTNGTGCGCGGCCGCATCATCGACCTCTCGTANGCCGCGGCGCAGCAGATCAACCTCGGCAAGCGCGGCGTGGGCCGCGTGGACCTCGANGTGGTGAGCGACGAGACCGGCACCCCGCTCAAGGCGGACCAGGCCTATTTCATCCGCTACGGCGCCCACGGCGGCGCCAGCAAGGTGGGCCCCTTCCGCGCNTTCGCCGACGCCGCGGCCATGCACGAGGCCCTGCGCCAGGCGCACCCCGAAGCCGAGGTGGTGCTNGACAGCACGCGCTGACGCGCNCNCCCGCAGAANAACTCCATCAAGGGCCACTGTTCCGGCGCNTGCCGGGGCGGTGGCCTTTTGCNGCGCCTTCGGGTAGAGTCGCGGCGCGCCCGGGAGGGANTGGNTNNTTNCTGAANGNGCCGGCAGCGGCCGNCCCCCGAACCNGGCGCACGGAGGCCAGATGGGCTTTCTCTACGGCTTGCTTTCTTCCGCGGCCTTCGGGCTCATCCCGCTCTTTTCCCTGCCNNTGCTGCGCGCCGGCATCTCGGTGCAGACCGCGCTCGTCTACCGTTTCAGCATCGCGGCGCTGGTGCTCTGGCCNNTNCTGCGCCTCAAGGGCGAGCGCTTCGCCCTGCGCGGCATCGACCTGTGCAAGCTCGCCGNCCTGAGCCTCGCCTACATGGTGGCGGTGCTCTTNTTCTTCGAGTCCTTNTANCANCTNCCNAGCGGCATCGCGGCCACCATCCAGTTTTTGTATCCCGTNATGGTCATGCTGATCATGATCGCCTTNTTCCACGAGCGCTTTTACTGGAACGTGGGNCTCGCCGTGGCGCTGGCCCTCGNNGGCGTGGCCCTGCTNAGCGTGGCCGGNCCGCAAACNGGNGCCGCCACNGTGAGCTTTTGGGGCGTGTGCCTCGGNCTNTTGTCCGGNCTCTCCAACGGGCTTTACATGATNGGCCTCCAGGTGGCGCGCATCCCCAACCTGNGCGGNCTCGTCATGACCTTCTACATCATGGCTTTCGGGGCGCTCATCGCCNTGGCCGACGGNNTNNTGCGCGGNTCGCTCCAGTGGCTCGACACGGGNCCNGAGCTNCTCTCNGCCACCCTGCTCGCGCTGGTGACGGCGGTNTTTTCCAACCTGACCCTCATNCTCGCCATCNGGCGCATCGGCTCCACCCTGACNTCNGTGCTCGGCGTCATGGAGCCGCTNACCGCCGTGGCCGTGGGCATCCTCGTTTTCGGGGAGCCTTTCACCATGCCNCTGGCCGCGGGCGTGGCGCTCATCACCGGGGCCGTNCTNCTCGTNATGCTGGNNCCGCGCCGGCGCGCCNCCGCCTGAACAGCCGCTTGCCTGCTGCNCNCCCATGCCGTATGTTCGGNNNACAANNCCGGGCCCCAANCACAGNNANGGGNCCCGNAAGGAGATGTCATCCATGTACCGCAATGCCAAGAACGTGGGCTATTATATNATNGGCGACGGCGCCNTCGCCCAGCTTCAGGACATCCTCGCCCCGCGCCGCGAGGCCATGCNGGNCGCNCCGGCCGTCTGGTTCCTCGACCACTATTTNGAGAACACCAATTTCCGCGAGCAGCTNCCCATCCTNGANTGGGACGNNGTGNTCTATGTGNACACCACCGANGAGCCCACCACGGACAGCGTGGACGGCATACACCGACCGCGTGAAGGCNTTTCTNGNCGGCCGCNAGCCCTNNGCCCTTCTGGCCTTCGGCGGCGGCTCNACCATGGANACCTGCAAGTGCGTGGGCAANNTGCTCACCAANCCGGGCAAGGCCGCGGACTACCAGGGCTGGGAGCTNGTGAAGAACCCCGCGCCCTACAAGGTGGCCGTGCCNACCATTTCGGGCACCGGCTCCGANACCTCGCGNACGGGCATCATCTGCAACGAGGAGAAAAACCTGAAGCTCGGCATGAACAGCGACTACACCATGTTCGACCAGGTGCTCCTCGACCCGCGCCTCACGGCCACGGTGCCNCGCAACCAGTATTTTTACACCGGCATCGANACCTTCATGCACTGCTTCGAGAGCCTGGACGGCGCCTACCGCAACACCGTGGTGGACTCGCTCTCNGAAAAGGCCATCGACCTCTGCAAGCGNGTNTTCCTNTCCGAAGACATGATGAGCGACCACAACCGCGAGCTNCTGATGATCGCCTCCTATCTCGGCGGCATGGCCGCGGGCTTCGTGGGCGTGGTGCATCCGCTCTCGGCCGGTCTCAGCATGGTCCTGCACATGCACCACGGCATCGCCAACTGCTACGCGCTCTCNGTNNTGGAAGACATNTATCCCGAGCCGTACAAGGTNTTCCGCGAGATGATGGCCCGNCAGAAGATCGACCTGCCCACGGGCATCTGCAAGAACCTCACGGACGAGCAGTACAACGCGCTCTACGAGGCGAGCATCGTNCACGANAAGCCGCTCATCAACAAGCTCGGGCCGAAATACCGCGAGATACTCACGCGNGAGAACGTCATCGAGCGCTTCAAGCGCATGTAGCNGCANGNCNCCGCGNNACGGAGAANTGCCATGGATCTCAAGATCAATTTCAGCGGCCGCGCCATCCGCTACACCGAGGACGAGATCGCGGCCGTGGTGGAGGCCATGCGCCATGCCGACCCCCTGACNCAGGGGCACTACATGCGCGAGTTCGAGGCNGCCTTCGCCCGNTACCAGGGCGTNNCCGAGGGCACNTGCTTCACCACCATGAACGGCTGCGCGGCGCTGGANATGTCGGCCCAGCTCTGCCGTTTCAAGCCCGGGGACGAGGTGGTCATCCCCTCGCACACCTTCACGGCCTCGGCCTATCCGTANCTGAAAAAGGGCGCCACGCCCGTCTGGGCGGACATCGACCCGCTCACCCGCGTGGTCACGGCNGAGACCATCGANAAGGCGCTCACNCCGCGCACCAAGGCCGTGGTNGTGGTGCACCTNTANGGCTATGTGGCCGACATGCCGGCCATCATGGCNCTCTGCCGCGAGCGCGGCCTCATCTGCATCGAGGACGCGGCCCAGGCCATCGGCGCNGANGTGGCNGGNCAAAAGGCGGGCAGCTTCGGCGACATGGCCATCTTCTCCTTCCATTCNCACAAGAACCTCACCACCCTGGGCGAGGGCGGCATGCTCTANGTGGCCGACCCNGANGCCGCGGCCCTCGTNCCGGCCNTNNGNCACAACGGNCACTGCGCCTATGCCTTCGAGCGGNCCGACTACTGGAAGCCGGCCATGGGCAATGTGGACATCCCCACNCTNGGCGNCGANATGCTCATGCCCAACAACTATTGNCTCGGCGANGTGGAATGCGCNCTCGGCATCCAGCTNTTGAANCGCATCGACNNCATCAACGANGAAAAGCGNGCCCGCGCCCTNNGCTTCATCGACGGCCTCGCGGACTTCCCTGAGCTCCAGTTNCACCGCGTGGAGACGCGGCGCCACAACTACCACCTGCTCGTGGCGCGCATGACCANGGGCCCGGAGGCGCGCGACCGCTTCATCCGCGCCATGCACGANGAAAAGGGCATCAAGTGCGTNGTGCAGTACATCCCGCTCGACAGNTACGACTTTTACCGNCGCCTGGGCTTCGGCGAGGCNNANTGCCCCGAGGCCGACACCTTCTTCGACACNATGGTCTCCTTCCCCTTCCAGCACTGGATGAGCGACGCNGAGCTCGACTANATGCTCGCCTCNGCGCGGGANGTGCTNGCGGCCATGNACTGAGCNGCGCGGCNANNCGGCATGAAAGAGCGCTGCATCGTCATCCCGGCCATCAAGAAGAACGCGGTCATCCCNGACCAGCTCGTGAAAAGGCTGGCCGGGGTGACGCTCATGGAGCGGGCCATCAACACGGCGCGGGCCTGCGCGCCCGGNGAGGACATCATTGTCCTCACCGACAGNCAGGAGATCTCGCTCATCTGCGAGCGCGCGGGCGTGCGNCACGCCTGGAACCGCGANNTGCGCTTCANNAGCCTCGACATCGTGGCCGAGATGCGCGGCCTGCTCGAGGGCCTCGCCCGCGAGTACGAGCATTGCCTCATCCTGCGCGCCTCCTGCCCGCTGCTCACCTGGGTGGACATGGAGGACGCCTGGCGGCGCTACCGCGAGGCCGGGGCGGACAGCCTCGTCACCGTGCGCAGCGTGCGCCAGCGCATCTGGCGCGAGCACGGGGACTCCATGGAAAGCCTCATCGAGGGGGCGGGGGGCGAGGACGGCGAAAAGAGCTACCTCGTGGAGAGCCGGGCGCTCATCATCCTCCGGCTCGCGCTTTTGCGCGGAGCGGGCGAGGCCGTGGTGCCGGCGCAGCCCGGGCGCGTCATCCCCTACTTCCTCGACGAGCGGGCCATCGAGATCCAGAACTACCAGGACTGGTGGATCTGCGAGCGCCTGCTGGAGCGCCGGCATGTGGTCTTTGTGGTGGCCGGCTACCCGGCCATCGGCATGGGCCATATCTTCCGCGCGCTCATGCTGGCGCACGAAATCACGAGCCACAAGATCACCTTTGTCTGCACGCGCGAGAGCGAGCTCGCCGTGGAGAGCGTGGCTCGCAAGGATTACCGCGTGGTGCGTCAGGGGGACGAAGACCTCGCCGACACGGTGCTCAGCCTGCGCCCCGACCTTGTGGTCAACGACATCCTCGACACCAGGGCGGCCTATATGGAGCGCCTGGCCGCGGGCGGCGTGCGCTGCGTGAATTTTGAGGACGAAGGGCCGGGCGCGGCCCTGGCCGACCTTGTCATCAACGCGCTCTATGAGAGCAGCGAAAGCACCGACCGCGTGCGCTGCGGGCCCGACTATTTCTGCCTGCGCGACGAATTCCTCAATGCCCGGCGCAATCCATTGAGGCCCGAGGTGCGCACGGTGCTTCTGACCTTCGGCGGCACGGACCATGACGACGCCACGCGGCGCGTGCTCGACATCATCGAGCCCATCTGCCGCGCCTACGGCATCTCCATCCGCGTGGTGGCGGGCCCCGGCTACGCCCACAAGGAGAAGATGGAAGCCCATGTGCGGCAGCTGGAAAACCCGCTTCTGGAATTCACCTGGGCCACCAATGTCATGAGCCGGATGATGGAGGGTGCGGACCTCGCCATCTGCTCGGCCGGCCGCACGGTCTACGAGCTCGCGCACATGCGCGTGCCCGCCATGGTGCTCGCCCATCACGAGCGCGAGGCGCGGCACACCTTCGCGCGGCCGCGCAATGGCTTCGCCTTCACGGGCGTACTCTCCAAGGTGGGCGACACGCGCATCCGCAATGTGTTCCTCGCCCTGCTCAAGCAGGAGCGGCGCGCCCGCTACTGGGAGCGGCAAGACCGGCTCGACTTCACGGCCAACAAGGCGCGGGTGGTGGGCCTCATGGAAGACCAGCTCGAAAAGGAGGGCGCATGAGCGCAAGCGCGGCCGCAACGGGCAGCGGGGGGCAGACGGGCAAGGGCGGCAAGGTGGTGGCCATCGTGCAGGCCAGGCTCGGGTCGAGCCGGCTGCCGTTGAAATCCCTGCTCACGTTGCGCGGGCTCCCGATCATCGACTGGGTGACGGGGCGCCTTGCCAGGGCGCGGCAGCTCGACGGGCTCATCGTCGCCGTGCCTGACACAAAGCTCGACCGCGTGCTCTACGAGCACTTGGAGCGCCACGGCGTGCCGGTCATGGCCGGCCCCGAGCAGGACGTGCTCGCCCGCTTCGCGCAAGCCGCCAAGCAGACGGACGCGGGCCTCGTGGTGCGCGTCTGCGCCGACAATCCCTGCATCTGGGGCGAGGCCGTGGACAGGCTGGTGGATCATTACCGCAAGGGGGGCTGCGACTACGCCTATAACCACATCCCGCGCGGCAATCTCTGGCCCGACGGGCTGGGGGCCGAGATCCTCTCGCGCGACTTGCTGGACGAGCTGGACAGCCGCGCGAAGCTCGAGAGCCAGCGCGAGCATTGCCTGAACTATCTTTGGGACAATGCCGAGAGCTACCGCATTGCGACCTTTGACCCGGAGGAGCCGTGGCTGCGGCGCCCCGACCTCAAGCTGGACGTGGACAGCGCGGACGACTTCCGCCGTCTCGCCCTGCTGCCGCTTGCACCGGACATGGACGCGGCCCAAATCATCGCCGCGTGTGACGGGGAGTAGGGCGACGGGGCGTGATTTTTCCGCAACCCCGCAGCCACACCGCAACAGCACGCCCGCAAAAAAGCCCCGCCGCCGGAAAACCGGGGCGGGGCATCGTTTCAGAGGGATGGACGGGACCTAGCGCAGGCCCTGCTCCTTGAGGTACTGTACCACATCACCCGGGAAGTCGGAGAACAGGCCGTCCAGCTTGATCTCCTTGAAGGCCGTGTCCAGCGACTGGCGCGAATCCTTGAAGCCCTTGAAGGGCGCGTCGCGGCGGTGCGTCCAGGAGTGCACCTTCATGCCGTGCTGGCGCGCGAGGTCCGCGAGGTTGCTGACCTTGTAGCTCTTGCCGTCCTCGCCGGGCACGGCGAGGTGCGAGAACCAGGGCGCGTAGATGGTGGCGTAACGGGAGACTTCCGCAATGCCTTCGGGCGTGAGCAGCCATTCGTGCACGGCCTTGTCGTCCGTGAGGTGCTGACCGCCGCGCAGGACGAGCATGGCGAGGTCGCCCTTCCAGCCCTTCATGCGCGCGTCGCGCACCGCGTCATAATCGAAGATCTGGAGAATGGACTTGGCGTCCGGGCTGTTGTAGCCGTACTTGTCCAGCATGGCGATGACCGCGCCCGTGATGTCCTTGCCCTCGCGGGCGTAGAAGGCGGGCTCCTTCACTTCCACATAGACGCCCACATTGCCGCCCGTGGACTTGTTCAGGCCCTGGATGAGCCTGAGCTCTTCCTCAAGAGTGGGGATCTGGAAGCCGATGCCCGAATCGCCGGGGAAGCGGCCCGCGAAGACGGGCTTGCCGGTCTTGGGGTTGAAGCGCTCGGTCACGGTGAGGCTGCGCAGCTCGGGGTAGGTGAAGTCAACGGCATAGAAGCTGCCGTCGGGGCGCGCGCGGTCCGGGAACTTTTTGGCAACATCGGTGGTGGTGTCGAGGACCGGGTCGTGCATGATCATGAGCACGCCGTCCTTGCTCATGATGACATCCTGCTCGATGAAGTCCGGCCCGAGGGCATAGGCCATGGTCTTGGCGGGCAGGGTGTGCTCGGGCACATAGCCGCTGGCGCCGCGGTGCGCGGCCACGGCCGGCTTATAGGTGACGGCGGCCGCGGGCACGTCCTGGGCGTTGGCGATGAAGGCCGCCTCTTCCTTGGCGCTGTCCGGCGCGGCCGGGGCCAGCTCGGCGGGAGCCGCGACGGCCGGGGCGGCGGCCGGAGCCTGCGCGGCAGGCTCAGCGGCAGTCCCGGGGGCAGCGCTGGGCGCTGGCGTGGCCGCAGGGCAGGGCGCGGCGGGAGTTTCCGCCGGGGCCGGCGCATTTTGCGGCGTGGCCCGGTAGTCGACGGCGGCCTCGGGCGCGTCCTTGGCGTTGATGGCGAAAGCGGCCTGGATCTTGGCGAGGTCGGAGGCCGTTTTGTCGGGCATGGCGGGCGCGTCGGCGGCGAGCGCGGGCGCACAGAAGAGGCCGAGGCAGAGGAGCGCCTGGAACACGAGGCGCCGCGAAAGTTTCAGAACAGGGGCCGGGGGCATGGGCATGGAACACCTCCTGGCAAGTGCCGGGGAAAAGGGGGGAGCGGTGGGGACGCGGCCCAGCCGCGCGGCACTGACACGCGCCGCCGCCGGGGCTGCCCCCAGCATAGGCGAAAGCAGCGTTGCGCGGCAATGCTTTTTTTGCGCGGCCGCGGCCTTGCGGTTGACTTCGGGCTGGCGCGCGGCTAGAAAAAACGCGGCCTTGCGGGCGCGCCCTTCGCGCCGTTCTCTCCATTTCAGGCCGATATACGCTGTCATCGACGGTTCTTCCCTAATTCCGTCTGGAGCGAAGCGAAAGACGGGTGCTTTCGGCGTCAGGGCGGCACGCGCCAGCCGCACCGCCACTCACAGCAGACGCAACGCACAGCAAAGCCGCTTTTCCCGGGACACTTCATGGAACGCAACGCCTCCCTCCGCAATGTCGCCATCATCGCCCATGTCGACCACGGCAAGACCACCCTTGTTGACGCGCTCTTCCGCCAGAGCGGCGTCTTCCGCGCCGACCAGCAGGTGGACGACCGCGTCATGGACAACATGGACCTTGAGCGCGAGCGCGGCATCACCATTGCCGCCAAGAACTGCGCCGTCAACTGGAACGGCGTCAAAATCAACATCATCGACACGCCGGGCCACGCGGATTTCGGCGGCGAGGTGGAGCGCTCGCTCTCCATGGCCACCGGCGCCATCCTGCTCGTGGACGCCTCCGAGGGGCCGCTGCCGCAGACGCGCTTTGTGCTGCGCAAGACGCTGGAGGCCGGGCTGCCAGTCATCGTGGTCATCAACAAGATCGACCGCAAGGACGCGCGCCCGCAGGAAGTGCTCAACGAGGTTTATGACCTCTTCATCGACTTGGGCGCCACCGAAGAGCAGCTGGAATTTCCCGTGCTTTACGCCATCGGGCGCGACGGCGTGGCCATGCGCGGCCTCGAGGACGAGCGCAAGGACCTGACCCCGCTCTTCGAGACCATCCTCGAGTCCATCCCCGGGCCGGACCACGACCCGGACGAGCCCTTCCAGATGCTGGTGGCCGACCTCGACTATTCCGACTATCTCGGGCGCCTCGCCGTGGGCCGCATCATGCACGGCGCTGTGCACGCCAAGGAGGCGCTGGCCTGCATCGGCGAGGACGGCGCCCCCCGCCCCCTGCGCGTGAGCCGCCTCCAGGTCTATGACGGCGTGACCCTTTCCGACGTGGAGCGCGCCCAGCCCGGGGACATCGTGGTGCTCGCCGGCATCGAGGATGTCACCATCGGCGACACCATCTGCACGCGCGAGGCGCCGGCGGCGCTGCCGCGCATCCGCGTGGACGAGCCCACGGTGGCCATGCGCTTCGGCATCAACACCTCGCCGCTGGCCGGCCGCGAGGGCAAGATCGTGCAGAGCCGCGCCATCCAGGACCGCCTCGTGCGCGAGAGCCTGCGCAACGTCGCCATCCGCGTGGAGGAGACGCCTGACAGGGACGCCTATCTCGTCAAGGGTCGCGGCGAGTTCCAGATGGCCATCCTCATCGAGACCATGCGCCGCGAGGGCTTCGAGCTCTCGGTGGGGCGCCCGGAGGTCATCCTCAAGAAGGACGCCAACGGCAAGACGCTCGAGCCCATGGAACACCTCTATGTGGATTGTGACGAGGTCTTCATGGGCGTGGTCACGGACAAGCTGGCCCAGCGCAAGGGGCGGCTGCTCAACTGCGCCAACAGCGGCACGGGCCGCGTGCGCCTCGAATTTTCCGTGCCCTCGCGCGGGCTCATCGGCTACCGCGACGAATTCCTCACCGACACCAAGGGCACGGGCATCATGAATTCGTATCTGGAAGGCTACGAGGAGTGGCGCGGCGACTTCCCCACGCGTTTCACCGGCTCCATTGTGGCCGACAGGCCGGGCTCGGCCGTGGCCTATGCGCTCTTCAATCTCGAGCCGCGCGGCAGCCTCTTCGTGGAGCCGGGCGACCCGGTCTACGAAGGCATGATCGTGGGCGAGCACAACCGCGACAATGACATCGATGTCAACGCCACCAAGGAAAAGAAGCTCACCAATTTGCGCGCCGCCGGCAAGGACGAGAACGTCATCCTGACGCCCGTCAGGCGCATGACCCTGGAGCGCGCGCTCCACTTCGTGCGCGAGGACGAGCAGGTGGAGGTGACGCCCAAGTCCATCCGCCTGCGCAAGAACGAGCTTTCCGCGCTCAAGCGCTATCAGGCCGCGGGCCGCGCCGCCAAGGGCAAGGCCTGAACCACATCCGCCGCGCGAGCGGCACAAAACGGGAGGATGCCATGATCCGGCACATCGTCTGGTGGACGCTCAAGGAACACGCCGAGGGCCGCAGCGCCGCAGAAAACGCCCAGCATCTCGTGGAGGCCTCGGCCATGCTGCACGGCATGCCGTCCGTGCGCTCGGTGGAGGTCTCCTGTCTCATCCAGCCCACGAGCACCGTGCCCGCGCAGGTGGTGCTCCAGTCCTCGCATGACGACATGGCCGCGCTCAAGGCCTATGCCGAAAACCCGGTGCACCTGGAATTTGCGGCCAAGGTCAAGGCCGTGTGCTCCTCGCGGCAGGCCCTCGACTATTCGGTGGAGTAGGAAGGATCAGTCCCCGCTTCAGGGGGCTCTCCAGGGGCGCGCGGCACCGCGTTTTTTGCGGCGCGGCGCGCCTTTGCTGTTTAAGCGGCCGCCTTTAGCGGCGCGGGCGCAGCTCCTCGATCTGCTTCCGCTCCTGGCAGGCATCGGGGTCGCAGCAACTGGTCTTGGAGCAGCCCGGGCAGGAGCGGCTTTTTAGGGCGCGCAAAAAGCGGCGCCCGATGAAGAGGGCGGCCACGGCCACACAGATGATGACGATAGCCAGTTGGATATTCATCGCTCCTTCCTCGCTTGAGCGCTTGGGAAACAGGGGGCACCGGCCGCATCCCTCTGAGGGCAGCGGCAGGGGCGAAGGCCCGCGGCGCTGACTGCATCCTGCATGAAATGAAAATGAATGTCAATTTTTATAGCGGCTGGGAGAAGACGCCGGGCGCCGCCATCCTGGCCCGGCCGTTCAGGCGGGCTGTTCCGCCGCCTGCCTTTCCCGGCAGGAGCGGCAATAGCCGTACATATTGTGCAGGTGCCCGGTGAGGCTGAAGCCCTCGGCCTCGGCGAGCTCACGCTGGAGCTTTTCGATGCGCGGGTCGCAGATCTCCACTATGGCGCCGCAGCCGAGGCACACGAGGTGGTCGTGGTGGCTCTTGGGGCGCGCCACCTCGTAGCGGGTGATATTGTCGCTGAACTGGATCTCCGTGGCGAGGCCCGCGTCGCAGAGGAGCTTCAGGGTGCGGTAGACCGTGGTCTGGCCGATGCCCGCGTCCTGCTTGAGCACGTACTGGTAAAACTCCTCGAGGGAATGGTGGCCGGGCAGCTCGAAAAATGCCTGGGCGATGGCGCGCCGCTGGGCCGTGGTGTTGAGCCCGCGCCGGCTCATGAAGTCGAGAAACGCGGCCAGGGGCGTGGCTGGTGTGGTCATGGCTGCTCCCCTCCTTTGGCGTGGCGGGCCCGGCGGGGTGGGATGCGTATGGTGCGGCGGAAGGGCACGCCCCCGCAAGCGGCAGCCCCGGCTTCAGGATGCCAAAGCGCGCCCAAAAGGTCGAGGGAAAATACGGTACGCGTCCCTACCTGTACGTTGGCGCACATGGCGAAAAGCCCTGCGCCATGACGGAAAGGCAATGCGGGATCTTGCTGTTTTTGCAGGCTGCCCAGGCTGCACGGTGGCCGCCTGCCAAGGGCGTGAGGTCCCGGGGCGCCAAGCCGTCAGAGCTTTTTCAGTATGAGGCCCATGCAGGTTATGGGAAAGCCCGCCTGGAGCAGCCGCAAGTGCGGCGTCCGGTTGTCATGGGGGATCTCCAGGCCGGTAAAGGGTGCCTCGGAAAGATCTTGCGGCGAGTACGGGGACATGTCGATATACCTGTCGAAGGGCAGGTCGCCCAATGCATAGTCGATATCCAGCAGTTCAGCCTTGTTTTCCAGGAGTTCGCGGAGGCGTTGGAAATCCTTTTTCCTGAAAAAAGAAAGATCCGGCGACTCGATGGTCAGGTCGTCGGAAAAAAGGTTGTATTCCGTCGTATGGACGGAAATGCCCCCGGGCTTCAATAATTTCAGGGACTCACACAAAAACTTCAGGCCGTTGTCTATGCTGCCCAAATGCTCGATGGCGCAAACCGACCAGATAAAGTCATAGGTGGCCTCGCTGTCGTCCGGAATCGCGTTCATGTCGAGGTATTTTAATTGGAAAGCCGCATCAAAGGCCTCCCTGGAGACCAGGGCCTGCTTGAACAGGAGTTCTTTGCTTTCGGTATATTCGCCGGTGCTCCGCCATTTTTTTTGTCCACCGTCCTCCTCGTCGAGCGGCTTGTCCCCGGCCGTTATGGTGCAACCCCGGCTGATGAGATAACTGGGAAGCGACTCGTTGCCGCAGGCAAAGCCAAGGCCCGACTTCCCGAACATGTCATTTTCAAACAATGCCTGCAGCACGAAGGCGAATTCCCAACGTTTTCGGTTGTAACGAAAGTTGGCTTTTAATTCTTTGGTCCAGTACCGGCTCCAATCGGACTCCAGATCTTCCTGGGTGGTTATTTTGCTCGTCAGGCCAATTTTGACCGGTGCGTCAATCATTGGGCGCACTGATATGTTCCGGATTCTGTCTTGGGCAAGGCACGACATGATATTTTTAATATTTAATGAAGAGATATAATTCCTTTTTGCGACGCGCTGCATCTCAGTGGCCATACTCTGCACGTTTGCTGCTATCCCTTGTACGGCCTGTTGCTCTTTTTTCAGCTCAGGTATTATATTCTTTTCCATATACTCGGCGGCATATTGCCTGACGAACCCCTTGAGCCGTGCCTTCATTCCATTAAACATGGTTTTCCCTGCTGTTGCATAGACTGTGCGTCAAGAAAGTGGCCACCGCGATAGAGAGATGCGCCCCTTGTCGGGCGCTCCCGCGGGCAGCCGAACCACGGCACCGGCGTTGCCTGCGCCCGGGTACGGGAGGCCGCCGTACGCAGGCGGAACGCCGACATGCGGGGTATCGAGGGTGGCGGCCTGCGCGTTTCCGCGCCGGCTCCGTGTGGGCCGGCGCGGCTGCCAGATGGGAGCGTCCCTACAGGTTGGCGGCGTACCAGTCGCCCGCGCGGGTGAGGCCCTGGCGCACGTCGTAGCGCGGGTCATAGCCGAGCAGGCTGCGCGCGCGCCCGATGTCCGCCAGGGAGTGGCGCACATCGCCGGCGCGGAAGTCGCGGTGCACGGGCACGGCTGCCGCGGCTTCGGGCTTGTGGCGCACGACCTCGTCGCGGATGAGCGCGAAGAGCTCGTTGAGCGTGGTGCGCTCGCCGTAGGCCACGTTATAGATGCGGTCCTGCGCGTCCTTCGGCGCCATGCTGGCGAGCAGGTTGGCCTCGACCACGTTGTCGATATAGCAGAAGTCGCGGCTCGTCTCGCCGTCGCCGTTGATATAGACGGTCTCGCCCTTGATGAGGCTCGCGAACCACTGCGGGATGACCGCGGCGTAAGCGCCGTAGGGGTCCTGGCGCTGGCCGAAGACGTTGAAGTAGCGCAGGCCGATGCTCGAGAAGCCGTAGCAGCGGCCGAACACGTCGGCGTAGAGTTCGTCCACATACTTGGTCACGGCATAGGGCGAGAGCGGCCGGCCGATCCTGTCCTCCACCTTGGGGAGCTCGGGCGAGTCGCCGTAGGTGGAGGAGGAGGCGGCGTAGACGAAGCTCCGCACTTTCGCGTCGCGGGCGGCGACCAGCATGTTGAGGAAGCCGTCGATATTGCAGCCGTTGGTGAGCAGCGGGTCGTCGATGGAGCGCGGCACCGAGCCGAGCGCGGCTTCGTGAAGCACATGGTCGGCGCCCTCGCAGGCGCGGCGGCAGGTGTCGAGGTCGCGGATGTCGCCCTCGATGAAGGTGAAGCGGGCCCAGGCCTCCTCGCCCACGGCCGCCTGCACCATGTCAAGGTTTTTCTGGTAGCCGGTGAGGAAGTTGTCGAGGCCCGTGACGGTCTGGCCGAGGCGCAGGAGCTTTTCGAGGAGGTTGGAACCGATAAAGCCGGCCACGCCCGTGATGAGCCAGCGCGAGGGCGCGGCTGCGAGGCCGCTCGTGAGGTATTCGTAGGCGTTCATGGGGTCATCCTGTTGTGGTGGTGGGGCTGAACCAGGGGCCGTGCCGTGCCTTGTAGCGCCATGGAGGCGCCCTGTAAAGCGGGCTGCCCGCCCGTGCCCGGGATCAGGCCCGGATTCAGGCATGCCCCTGGCGCGGCGAGCCGAAGCCCTCGCCCTCGCCGCCCACGCGGAAGACGCGCACCTCGTAGCCCGGCTCCCCGTCCTGGCCGTCCGTCGCGCCGCCCGGCATCTCCGGGGCGCCGCACATGGGGCAGGCATTGGTGATGAGCAGGCAGGAGGCGTCGAGCTCCAGCGGGTCGATGCCGGCCTGGTCGAGGAGGCGCGTGGCCCGGCCCGGCTCCCAGAGCACGGGCGCGCCGCAGCGGCCGCATTCCACATAGAGCAGTTCCGGGTCATAGCCCGGGCGTCCGCCCCGGAGCGACACGGCGGCGAGCGGCGTCCTGCGGCGAAAGCGGCCGCCGGCCCGCGCCTCCCGCCGCGCGAGGCGCCCCCGCGCCAAGGCCGCGCAGCGCGCGCGGCGCTCCCGCAAGGCCGACCTGGCCAACGCCGACCCGGGGCGGCGCTTCTGTCCATGGCCCTTCTTGCCATGCGCCGGTGCGCCCGCTATGCTTTTGCCATGCCGGAAAGTTCGCGTCATATCCGTCTTTTGCCCTCCGCCCTGCGCAACCAGATCGCCGCCGGGGAAGTGGTGGAGCGCCCGGCCAGCGTGCTCAAGGAACTGGTGGAAAACAGCCTCGATGCCGGCGCCCGCGCCGTGGACGTGCGCCTCGACAATGGCGGCCAGGCCCTCATCCGCGTGCAGGACGACGGCTGCGGCATCCCCGCGGAGGAGCTTGAGCTCGCCGTCACGCGCCACGCCACCAGCAAGATCGCGGCGCTGGAAGACCTGGAGCGGGTGCGCTCCTACGGCTTCAGGGGCGAGGCGCTGCCGAGCATCGCTTCGGTCTCGCGGCTCACCCTCGTCTCGGCCCCGGCCGGCGCGGACACGGCGCACGCGGTGGAAGTGGAACACGGGCGCCTTGTGGCGTCAAGCCCGGCCGCCCTGCACCGGGGCACCGTGGTGGAGGTGCGCGACCTTTTCGCCAACGTGCCGGCGCGCCTCAAGTTTCTCAAGACACCGGCCACGGAGTTCCGCCGCGCGCAGGACTGGCTCTCGCGGCTGGCCCTCGCGCGGCCCGAGACCGCCTTCACCCTTTCGGCCGGCGGCCGCGAAGTGGCCCGTTTCCTCCCCGGGCAGGACCTGCGCGGGCGCCTTGGCGTCATCTGGCCGGGCAGCCTCGTTGCCGGGCTCGTGCCCTTTGACGCGGAGCGCCACGGCATCCGCTGCCACGGTCTCGCCGCGCCCGCGGGCATGCGCCAGCAGCGGGCCGACCGCGTGCTGCTCTATGTCAACGGCCGCGCCGTCACGGACAGGCGCCTCTTCGCGGCCGTGCGCGAGGCCTACAAGGGCCGGCTCTTGAGCCGCGAATATCCGCTCGCCGTGCTCTTTGTGGAAATGGAGCCGGAAGGGGTGGATGTCAATGTCCACCCGGCCAAGTCGGAAGTGCGCTTCAGGGACGAATCCGCCGTGTTTTCCGCCGTGCTCCACGCGGTGCGCGCCGCGCTGGACAGGGCGGTTTTCGGGGGGGGCGGGGATGTCACCCGGGACGAAACGATCGTGCCCAACGCCCCGGCCAGCCCCTCGGCCGTAGCCGCCGAAGGCCCTCCCGAGCCGCGCCGCCACGGCTTCTGGGGCGCGCTGGACGAGGAGCGCATCCTGCCCCCGCCCGAAGCCCGGAGCGCAGCCCCGTGGGAGGTGCGCCAACCGGCAAAAGGGGCTGTAGCTGGGGAATTGCCCCTGCCTGAATCCGGCTTCACGCCAGACCCCATGCCGCGTTCTGCCGCCCCCCTGCGGGAAAATACGGCCCCCTACGGCAGCCCCGCGCCTCCTCCGCCAAGCCCGGGCCCGGCGCGTGCCCCCAACACTCCCCCGGCGGATTCCTCCACAGCAGAATCCCCGGCTGCCCAGCCAGCCGCGAGCCGCGAGCCGCTGGCCGTGGGGGGATACAGCTATCTCGGGCAGGTGGCAGACACCTACCTCGTGCTTCGGGACGGAAAGGGCGCCCTGCTCCTCGTGGACCAGCATGCGGCCCATGAGCGCGTGCTGCATGCGCGCATGGCAGCGGGCGGCTTTTCGGGCACCGGGCAGCTGCTGGCCCTGCCGCTGGAACTGAGGCTCGACGCGGCCGAGCGCGAGCGCCTGCAGGAGGCGCGCCCGGTGCTGGAACAACTGGGATTCGCGCTGGAATGCGCGGGGGACATGCTGCTGGCCCGGGCCATGCCGCCCGGGCTCTCGCGCCGCGAGGCCGCGGACTTCCTGCGCGAGGCTCTCGCCGGGGTGCGCGACGACCTTGACGGCATCTTCATTTCCATGGCCTGCAAGGCGGCCATCAAGGCCGGGCAGCGCCTCACGGACGACGAGGCCGCGGGCCTCCTCGCCCAGTGGCTGGCCACGCCGGGAGCGGCCCATTGCCCGCACGGCCGCCCCTGCGTATTGCGCTGGGACGCGGCCGAGCTGGAAAAGCTCTTCAAGCGCCGCTGATGTTTTCCGGGCAGTTTTGTTGTGCTTCGTGTTGGTGGTGTGGCTGTGCGGTCTGGGTAATGCCGAAATTATCCGTCAAAAACAGCCTTTTTGCTGCTGGCTGCGTCAGAAAAAAATTTCCTCGGTCGAGTACTTAAGTACACTCCCTTCGGAAATTGTTTTTCTTCCTTGCTCCAGCCGTTGCGACGCAGGAAGCTACGGATGGAGACAGCAGTTGGTTAGCGCACCCG
>NZ_JAAVBE010000023.1 GCF_014803725.1 Desulfovibrio sp. | reverse complement strand
GTGGGGTTTGGGAAAGGCTACTCGAAATTCTTGTATCCGACCCAGATTTTGAATGGCTTATGATTGACGCAAGCCATATCAAGGTTCACCCGCACGCTGCAGGAGCACGGGGTGGCAATTAGGACATGGGGCGCACAAAAGGGGGCTCAACTCCAAGATACATCTGGCCGTGGATGCGCATGGTATGCCGGTCAGAATGTTTATTACAGCAGGTCCCGTTGCAGATTGTTCGCAGGCTTGCAGGCTTATCGAGGGAATAGATGCCGAGAGCCTTTTTGCGGATAAGGGATATGAGAGCGATGCGCTGGTCGAGTCGCCCCAACAGGCCGGAGTAAATCCTGTTATCCCGCCTCGTAAAAGCCGAAAATGTCTACGTCCTTACGATAAATATCTTTATCGACTTCGGCACCTCATTGAAAATGCCTTTTTGGAACTGAAGCGCTGGCGAGGTATCGCCACACGATATGCAAAAAACACGGCCTCATTTCTGGCTGCCGTGCATATCAGATGCATAGCCATTTGGGCTAAAATTAAATGACGACACTATCTAGCTGGCTCCAAGAACACACAGGGGCTCACGGAACTTCCCGTGAGCCTTTTTTTATGGTTCCCCGATACGGCCCCACGCTGGCCCCAAATTTTTCCCTTACGGAATAAGCGCCCGCGCGCGTTGGCACTCTTTTGCGGAGAAGATGGCACAAGCGGCCCACAACAAATCCCGCAAGTAACCATGGAGCCGTACCCACTTCCGGTAAGGCCTCGGCGGTCAGGCTCCCCGCTGTCCCCCTCAACTCAATCTTCGGCCAGGGTCTCGTACCAGAAAGGCCGCAGGAATTTCAGGTCGCAATTTTCGCCCACTTCCGGCGTCCTGTCGTGGCGGCTTTTCTGGACGCGGATGTTCTGGTCCCCCACTTTCACTTGCAGGTCAATGATGTCGCCGAGGAAGGATTTTCGCGTCACCACGCCCGAAACGTCGCCTTTTTCCACAAAATCTATTTCAAGCGGGCGGCTTGCCAGGCTCAGTTTTCCGTGCCGGCGCATTTCCTCGGGCGGGAGCGTCGCCAGGGCATCGGCGCCCCGCACGCGCCAGGCCGCGGCGTCCCCTTCCGTATCAAGAAAGTTGGAAAGCCCGATAAAGCTGAACACGAACTGGTTGGCCGGCTTGCGATAGATGTTCATGGGCGTGTCGATCTGTTGCGCCACGCCTTTGCGCATCACCAGGATGCGGTCCGACAGGGCCATGGCTTCCGCCTGGTCATGGGTCACATAGATGATGGAAAAGCCGTATTTGCGTTGCAGGTCTTTTATCTCAAAGCGCATCTCCTCGCGCAGGTGCGGGTCGAGGCTGGAGAGCGGCTCATCGAGGAGCATGACATCGGGATTGATGGCGAGCGCCCTTGCCAGCGCCACGCGCTGCTTGCCGCCGCCGGAGAGGGAGTCCGGGCTTTTGTTCGCCGCCTCGAGCAGATTTGTGGCCGCCAGCGCGTCCTTGACGCGCTTTTCCAGCTCGGCTTGCGGCACCTTGCGTATCCTCAGCGGAAAGGCCACATTTTCATAGACGCTCAAATGCGGCCAGACGGCGAAGGCCTGAAAAACCATGCCGAAGTCGCGTTTTTCCGGCGGCAGGTAATAGCCCTTGCGCCTGGAGGACAGCAGCCTGTCGCCCACATGGATCTCGCCGTCGTCCAGGTCCTCAAAGCCCGCCACCATGCGCAGGGTCGTGGTCTTGCCGCAGCCGGAAGGCCCCAGCATGGAAAAACATTCGCCCTTGCCGATCTCAAGGTTGAGCCTGTCGACAGCTTTTACGCTGCCGAAAATTTTGGTCACATCTTTCAGGCGTACATAGGACATGTTTTTCACTACCTTTTGGAGTGTCGAGCCGTGAAGCGGTTGATGAGGGTCTGGCCCGTGACAAGCAGGATGAGGGTCACGCCGGCCAATGCGGCGGAAACAACAGTCTCCCCGTCCTCATTCAGGGTGTAGATGGCGACGCCGATAGTTCGCGTGGTGGGGGCGTAGAGCAGGATGGAGACGGTGAGCTCCCTGAGCGAGGGCAGGAAGATGAGGAAGAACGCCGCCAGCATGCCTGGGCGCACCAAGGGCAGCACAATATCCTTCAGTGCCTGCCACATGGTGGCGCCGCAGGCGCGCGCCGCCTCCACAAGGGAGTCGTGCACCTGTTCCAGCGCGGCCGAGTTGGCTTTCAGGGAGAAGGCCATATAGCGCGCGATNTAGGCCACAAGNATGATCCAGATNGTGTTGTAGAGATTGACGCCGAACTTGCCGCTCCANGCGAGGATGACGCCNAGNGCGATGACCGAGCCGGGCACGGAGAAGGGCAGCATGCCCAGNAACTCGAGGATGCCCTTGCCGCGCACCTTCATNTTCACGATGACATAGGANATGANGACGCCNGCGAACATGGTGATGAGCGCNGAGGANAGCCCCAGNGTGAGNCTGTTGAAAATGGCGTCCTTGGTGAGCTGNTGCTCGAANAGGATGAACTTGTANTTTTCNAGGCTCAGGTTTTCCCANGTGAAGGGNAGNCCGTAGGTGGGNAGCCCNCCNACGAGGAAGATNACGACNGTGGGCAGCCCGATGGTGAAGCCGATGTAGAGGATGCAGAAAATCATCATNGGGATGCGCAGGCCGCGCAATTTCAGCTCCATGGGCCGGAAGCTCTTGCCCGCGATNATCTGGAAGCGCCCCCNGGCGAGNACCTTGTTTTGCAGCCAGATGATGAAGGCCGCCGTGAACACCAGCACTGTNGANAGCACCGTGCCCGTGCGGATGGATTCNAAACTGCCCGCGCTCTGGTGGATNTTTTCATAAATGAGGGTCGGGATATTATAGATGCCGTTCTCGATGCCGAGCACCGCCACNGTGCCGAAATGCGCCATNGAGTANAGCATNATCAGGAGCGCGCCGGAAAGGATGCTCGGGAGCACGAGCGGNATGGTGATNTTCCGNGTGATGGTGAAAAGNCCGGCGCCGGANATGCGGGCCGACTCTTCNAGNGTGGGNTCCATCCGCTCCAGCGCGCCGCAGACCTGAATAAAGACGAAGGGGAACAGATACATGATTTCAACCATGATGATNCCCGCATAGGAATANATATTGAACAGCGGGTCATCAAGGTTGAAGGTGTCCATGAAAAAGCGGTTGATATAGCCCGCNCNGGGGGAGAGCAGCATCTTCCAGGCAAGGGCGCCGATGAAGGAGGGNAGCATGAAGGGGATNAGGAACATGCCCTTCATGAACCGNTTCCAGGGAAGGTCGGTGCGCGTCACGAGCCACGCGAAAAACGTGCCCACNATGGTGCAGCCCGTGGTGGTGCCGGCGGCGATGATGACCGAGTTCAGCAGGGCCTGGTAGGTGCTGGGCTCNTTNAGGACGTTGANGACNTCGATAAGGTTGAAAGTGTTGGTCTCGCTGTTCCAGAANGCGTTGAAAAAGATGAGGAACACNGGAAAGGCGACAAANACCACCAGGATGCCGACGGAAAGCCCGAGCAGGAGCTGGGCNGTGCCGAAATGNTCGACTTTTTTNATNGCGTGGTTCATTCCGCCACCTCCGCCTTCTGTTTCGCGTCAAACCAGTGGAGATCGGTGAACGTGATGAGNCAGTCCTCCCCATCCTGAAANATNAGGCCGTTTTCGACNGCCNCATGGGTGGGTATNTCGGCCCGNAGCTGCGCGCCGTCNATCTCCACNAGATAATCCATGAGCGAGCCGAGAAAACTGGCCCGCNTGACCACGCCCNTGAGNGCGCCCGCNGGCGCNNTGCCCGCGTCCGGCCGGAACATGTTCACNTCCGAAGGGCGNCAGGCGCCGATCCAGTCCTCGATGTCGCCTTCNGGGGCAGGCCAGGGCACTTCCTGGCTGCCNGTGCCCACNAGNAATTTGCCGTCNTTTTTNCNTACGGAAAGGAAGTTCGCCACNCCCATGAAATTGAAGACGAAGAGGTCGGCNGGCCTTTCGTAGATNTCCTCGGGCGTNCCTATCTGGCGGATATTGCCCCGCGCGTCCATGATGGCCATGCGGTCGGAGATGGCCATGGCGATTTCCTGGTCNTGGGTGACGTAGAANACNGTGATNTTGAGCTTTTTTTGCAGCTCCTTGATNTCNAAGCGCATTTCCTCGCGCAGNTTGGCGTCGAGNTTGGTCAGCGGNTCGTCNAGCAGCATGATGGAGGGCGCGGCCACNAGGGCGCGGGCNAGGGCGACNCGCTGCTGCTGGCCGCCGGAAAGCTCGGAGGGCAGGCGNTTGTCCAGNTCGCCCATGTTGACCATGCCGATGGCCCGCATGGNNTTTTCNCGCANCTCGTCNGGNGGCGTCTTGGCGATNTTCAGCGGATAGGCCACATTTTCAAANACCGTCATGTGCGGCCAGACGGCNTAATCCTGAAAAACNACNCCGATGTCGCGCCTGTCCGGCGGCAGGCATTCGCCGCCGGCCCTGGCCACGACTTCGTCGCCGATGCTCACTTGGCCGCTGTCGGGGTTCTCAAAGCCCGCCATGAGCCGCAAAAGCACGGTCTTGCCGCACCCCGAGGGCCCGAGGAGGGTGAAGCACTCCCCATGCTCCAGCGTGAGGGAGAGATCCTTGAAGACCTGGTTCTTGCCGTAGGCCTTGCTCACCTTGTCCAGCTGTATCGTGGCCATCATTTGCCCTGCTGTTCTTTATATACACAAGTGCCGCCAGCATCGGCACTGACGCGCGGAGGAAAGTCTCCGCAAAAGGGGCGGCCGGAGCTTGCCGGGCCGCCCCTTGCGGCAAGGCTACTTCTTGCCCTGCATGATGTCCGTGAACTTCTTGATGGTGTCGGCCTTTTCGGCAATCATGTCGATATAATTGATCTTGATGGAACGCTGGAGCGCCTCCTCCGGAGAGGAAACCGGCAGCAGCGGGTCCAGCTTCACGTCGTTGCGCACGGGCAGCGTGCCTTCCCTGGCGATGATTTCCTGGGCCTCCTTTGAAAGCAGGAAGTCCACAAAAGTCTGCGCGGCAGTCAGGTTGGGCGTGCCCTTAATGATGGCGACGGGGCTCGGGGAGAGCAGGATCTGGGGCGGGAAGGCATAGCCGAGCTTGGCGCCCTTCTTGATCTTGTCAAGAGTGATGTAGTCAACGCCAATGCAGCCTACCAGTTCGCCGGAGGCCGTGTCGTCAATGACCTGCCCGGCGCCCTTGCCGATCTTGGTCTTGTTGGCCGCCATCTTGTCAACGAATTCCCAGCCGAACTGCTTCACGAGCATGGCGATGGCCATATACGCCGTGCCGGAGAGGGCCGGATTGGCGATGCCAAACGCGCCTTTGAACTGCTTTTCAAAAATATTGTCCCATTCCTTGGGCGCTTCCTTGACGAAGCGCGTATTGTAGACGATGCCCAGGGTGGCAAGGCGCGCGGCCGTGAAAGAGCCGTCGTAGTCGGGGAATGGCTGGATGAGCTCGGACAGGTTGGACGGGGTGTACTTTTCCAGCAGGCCCTCATCCTTCATGTTGTAAAAATCGGGCACCTCGCTCGTCCAGAGCACATCGGCAAGGATCTTGCCGGCCTGGCGCTCCGTGGCGATCTTCGCCATCAGCTTGCCCGCGCCGGCGGACTGGTAGTCGATGGTGATGTCGGGATGCTTCTTCTTGAAGGCGTCATAAATGGCGCCGATGAGGGATTCCTTCATGGACGTGTACAGGATCATTTTCTCCGCGGCCATGGCTTTGGAAGCGAACAGGCCGGCGGCGAAAAACGCCATCAACACAATGGCAACACCTTTGCGGAACATCGTGTCCTCCCCTTGTTGAATTGGACTGGCACAGACGGAAAAGCGGCCGCCCGCAACGGGGCGCGAGGCGCCCGGTGCCCATCGGCGCAGCGCTGCACGCTGGGGCGCCGCAAGGGCGGCTCCGTCTTCCGGCATTTGTGAAAAATTTAATCAAATACGTTTGGCATTGCAAGCCTTGACCGCCCTGTGCGAGCAGCCCCGGCTCCATTGCGCGCCGTGGGCGAGGTGCGGCTTTCCGCTTGCCTGATTTTTGAGAAGGAGCACCGCACGCGGCAACGAAAAGGAAAGAGGAATGACGGCGCTCGCCGAAAATTTTTTGGCTCTCCGTGAAACCAGAGCCACCCCGCGAAGAAAACCCCGCCGGCTGCGTCCCCGGCGCTCCCGCGTGTTGCCCCCGGCGCCGCAACGCTCTATAATGGCGGCAAGACATTTCGCCTGACCATGCCGCCGAATCTCTGGGAGGATCACGTTATGGATGCCCTCAACGGCCTCAACGCCGCCACGGTCATTTTTGTGGCGCTGCTCGTGTTTGCCATCGGCTACCGTTTTTACGGCCTCTTCCTTGCGCAGAAGGTGCTGAACCTCAATGACGCGCGCCAGACCCCGGCCGTGCGCTTCGCCGACGGGCACGACTATGTGAAAACCAACAAGTATGTCCTCTTCGGGCACCATTTCGCCGCCATCGCCGCGGCCGGGCCCCTGCTCGGGCCGGTGCTCGCCGCCCAGTACGGCTATATGCCGGGCCTGCTCTGGATCCTCATCGGCTGCGTGCTTGCCGGCGGCGTGCATGACCTCGTGGTGCTTTTCTGCTCGGTGCGCCACAAGGGCCTGAGCCTTGCCTACATCGCCTCGAAAGAAATCGACCCGGCCACGGGCACCGTGACCGCGTGGTCCGTGCTCGCCATCCTGCTGCTCACGCTGGCCGGCCTGTGCATCGCCGTGGTCAACGCCATGCACAACAGCCTCTGGTCCACCTATACCGTGGCCGCGACGCTGCCCATCGCCGTCATCATGGGCCTGTACATGAAGTTCTCCAAAAACGGCGGCGTGTGGGGCGCGTCCGTCATCGGCGTGGTGCTGCTCTTCCTCTGCATCCTCACCGGGCCGTGGGTGACGGCCCATCCCGAGTATTTCGGCTGGCTCGACATCGACAAGGAGCCGCTTTCCATCCTCTTGCCGGTCTACGGCTTTTTCGCCTCCGTGCTGCCGGTGTGGCTGCTGCTCCTGCCGCGCGACTATCTCTCCACCTTCCTCAAGGTGGGCACCATCCTCGGCCTCGCCGTGGGCATCCTCTGGGTGATGCCGGATTTCAACATGCCCGCCTTCACGAGCTTTGACGCCGGCGGTGGCCCCATCGTGGCCGGCCCGGTCATCCCCTTCATCTTCATCACCATCGCCTGCGGCGCGCTCTCCGGCTTCCACGCCACCATCGGCACCGGCACCACCCCCAAGATGATCGGCACCGAGCACGACGTGCTCTTCGTGGGCTACGGGGCCATGCTCCTCGAGGGCTTCGTGGCCATCATGGCACTCATCGCGGCCTGCGTGCTCGTGCCGGCCGACTATTTCGCCATCAATTCCCCGGCCGAGGCCTATGAGGCGCTTGGCATGCATGTGAGCGAGCTGCCCGCGCTCGAGGCCGAGGTGCAGGAGCAGCTCATGCACCGGCCCGGCGGTTCGGTCTCCCTCGCCGTGGGCATGGCGCACATCTTTTCGCAGATCCCGTTCATGAAGCACCTCATGGCCTACTGGTACCATTTCGCCATCATGTTTGAGGCCGTCTTCATCCTCTCGGCCGTGGACGCGGGCACGCGCGTGGGCCGCTTCTTCCTGCAGGAGATGATGGGCAAGATCTGGCCCAGGTGGGGCGATGTGGAGTGGGTGCCGGGCATCATCGCCACGAGCCTGATCTTCACCTGCGCCTGGGGCTACCTCGTCTATACGGGCAATATCAGCAATATCTGGCCGCTCTTCGGCATCAGCAACCAGTTGCTCGCCTCGGTGACGCTGCTCATCGGCACGACCGTGCTTTTGCGCATGAACCGCCACAAGTACGCGCTGCTCACCGGCATCCCGGGCGTCTTCATGACCGTCATCACCTTCTGGGCCGGCGTGTGGCTCATCCTGTACCAGTACATGCCGCAGGGGCAGTATCTGCTCGTCTTCCTGAGCCTCTTCGTCATGGTGATGATGGCCGTGGTCATCTGGGGCACGGTGCGCCGCTGGATCGTGCTCATGCGCGAAAATACCGTGGTGCATGACCAGTACGGCGAGGAATTCAAGGAGATCGTGCCCGAATAGGCGCGAAACCCACAGGGAAAGACCCATTCTGACACCTCTGGAGGAGACACATGGCAAACCAGGACGCAAAGTATTTCAACTGCTCGGAACAGCACGAACTGGATCACGTAAGCGCCAAGTATGAAGACAAGGAAAAGGTGAAGGAATTTATCAAGGCGAAGTGCAAGGACAAGACCATCCACTACTGGACGCAGGAAAAGCTGGCCGCGTACCTTCAGGAAAACGGCTTCAAGCTGAAGGCGAAGTAGGGGCCAGCCTTTCGCCCGCATGGTTCCTTCTGGTGCGGGCTTTGCCGTGACTTCGGTGACGCCCGCGAAAAGACGCCGGTGAACTGTTCGCCGGCGCCTTTTCGTGTGCAGCGCCGGCGCGGGGCGCGGCTCTGGCATGCAAAAAGGCCGCCGGGGCTTGCGCCCGCGACGGCCTTGGGAGGGAAGGGACCGGGATGTATCAGAAGGAATACTCGAAGACGAGCATGGCCTTCCACAGATCCTGCCGGGAAAACGAGGTGTTGTGCCGTCCTGCCTTGTTCCAGGTGTTGTGCGTGGGCTTGACAGCATGCCCCAAATACCACAGGGAACTGCGTGGACATTTTACCCGCGCAGTTCCCTGCCGCCGTTAAAGGGGGATCATGTACAGCAAGAAAGTCCTGCTGGAAGCACTAGCGCAGGCCCCGGACGCCGGGGCAAAGTGGGCCTGTTTTCCTGCCGTGCCCAGGCAGGGCGGCGCGCTTAGGGTGTGGGCCCTCCCGGAAAAGCTCAAGCTGTTGCGCCTGCTCGGGCTTGAATATGCCGTGCATAAAAAGATAAAAGCTCCGGCCCTGACCCATGCCGGGGTGCGGAGCCTGCTCGTGGAGGAGGTTCCCGCCGGGGCAGGCCGGAGCTGCCCCCCTGGGGGCGCTCCGCTTCACCCCGCCGGGCCGGCCGCAGGCGCAAGCCCGCAGGTCATGGTCGGCGCACGCGAGTGCCGCCTCGGCCTTTCCAATGGGCTTGCCGCCGATATCAATCTCCAGGCCTGGCTCGACGCGCTCCTGAACATCTCGTGCCCCACACCACTCTCCCCCGCCTTCCCGGCCCGGTTACGTGAACTGTGCGACGCCTGTTGCCCGGGACACGCGACGGGCGGCGACCCTATTTCCTGCGGGGCCGGCGCCCGGCTTGTCCGTTATCAGCGCACCCTTAAGGAAAGCGGGCAGCCAGCCGGCAAGGTATCCGCCGCCGAAAAGGCGCCCGGGGAGGCGGGGGCGGGGACGTTATTCTCGCTCAGTCTGCATTTTGCGCAGGTCGAACCCGCCTATGCGCTGGCCTTGGTCCATATGGAGCTCGGCGGGCAGGCGGGGCACAGCGCTGCGGCGAAATGGCTGCACGAATTCGCTGGCGAAACGTCCTTGCTGGTTTTTCTAGAGGAGCGCTTGCGCAGTTTTTTGTATGACAGGGGTCCGCGCCTGCTGCCTGAAGAAGACCCGCTTGGCGAGATGGAAAACCTGCTGGCCCAGGTCGGGGAGGAGGAGCGGCAGGCCAGCTCCTTCCAGGATGTGGTGGCGGGCGCGGCATTTCTTGACATGGCGCGGGAGCAGAAGCGCGCCGCCGAACGCTGGCGCAACATCATGCGCTAACCCGGCCCGCGCCACGGCGGGGCAAGGCCACATGGCGCCCTGCACGGAAAAACGCCGGTGATGCGGTTCACCGGCGTCTTTTCATGCGGGAGCCCGTGCGCTCTGTCGTGTTTCAGTGCCGGTGGTTGGCGAAGGGGAGCTTCTTGAACTCGGCCGTAAATTTGTCCAGCAGGGCCTTTTCGCAGCTTTCCGGGTCTTTGTCCTCAGTGACGCGCCAGGCGACGAGCAGCTCGCCGGGATGGTCGATTTGCCAGATGTCGCGTCCGCCGTCGTGGCCGGAGCCCTTGCCGGAAAACCAGGTAAAGTACTGGTTCAGGCGTTTTCTCAGGTTCGAGTCGTTGTCCGCGCCGCCGGCCTTGCCGATATAGAGAATGTGCGTGGACGCGTTCCATTGCTTTTGCAGGGCCTCAACAGTCTTGGGCTGGAGCTTGCCCTCTTTAAAAGTCGGATTGTCCGCATTGAAACCGGGCATCTGGGTGCTAGGCGTCAATATCAGGTAAACGCCTGGTTTTTCCGATATTTCCGCACACTTGCTTTCCGCCAGTCCCTTGAGGGGGAGAAAGCCCTCAAACCCGCACGGGGCGTCCGGGGAAATTTTCTTGAACTCCACCTTTTCGATCCAGCTGCTCATCCTCAACCTCCGGGCGTTTCGCTTGATACTTCCGTTAAGGGACGCGCCGTCCCCGAACTACCATTTTTTATGACGGGGAATCCTGTCATCCGGCCCGCGCCGCGTAAACCTTTCCCCGGCATTTGCAACAAAAATTTTCGCGTCCTTCCGCTATTGCGGCGCCACGAAATAGCGCCAGATGAGCGTCAGGAGCAGAAGGCCCAGCGACACCATGAGGAAGCGGCGCACCGCGGCCGCGCCCACGCGGATGGCCGTGCGGCTGCCGAACCAGTTGCCGAGCATGGAGCAGGCCGTCATCAGCGCGGCCAGCGGCCAGAACACCGAGCCGTGCCACACGAAGGCCACCACCGCGCCCAGGTTGGAGCCCAGGTTGAGCACCTTGGAGGTGGCCGAGGCCTCGATGAGGCCGATGCTGAGCACCCAGTGCAGGGCCAGGATGAGGAAGCTGCCCGTGCCCGGGCCGAAAAAGCCGTCATAGACGCCGATGGCGAGGCACACGAGCGGCGTGAGCAGCCAGAGGCGCGGGCCACTAAGCGGGGGCGCGTCCGCGCCGGCTTCCCGCTGGCGGCGCGGGGCGAGCGTGAGCAGCATGCCCACCGGGAGCAGACCCACCAAAATCTTGCCGAGCACGGCCGGGTCCACCTGAAGCGCCAAAAGGGAGCCGAACCACGCGCCGAGCAGGGAAAAGGCGAGGCCCGCGAGCGCCAGCCGCCAGAGCACGAGATGGCTGCGCGCAAAGGTGCCGAGAGCCACGGCCGTGCCCAGGCTGCAACTCACCTTGTTGGTGCCGAGCGCGAGGTGCGGGGGCACGCCCGTGAGCAGGAGCGCCGGCACGGTGAGCAGGCCGCCGCCGCCGGCGATGGCGTCGATGAAGCCGCCCACGAGGGCTGCGCCGCCGCAGGCCACGGCCGTGGTGACGGTGAGCACGGGCATCCTACCACTCCTTGAAAATCACCCACGCGGCCAGCACGATGAGGGCGAAGCCCACAAGGTGGTTCCAGCGCAGGGACTCCCCGAGCCAGAGGGTCGAAAAGAGTATGAAGACCGAGAGGGAGATGACCTCCTGGATGGTCTTGAGCTCCGCGGCGGAAAAGTGCCCGTAGCCGATGCGGTTGGCCGGCACCTGGAGCACGTATTCAAAAAAGGCCAGGCCCCAGCTCGTGAGGATGACCAGGGGCAGCGCAAGGCCCTTGTAGCGCAAATGCCCGTACCACGCGAAAGTCATGAAGACATTGGAGAGGATGAGCAGGCCGATGGAGAGGGCCGGGACCGGGATATTCATGGCGCCACCGCCCGGCGCAGGCTGCGCCGCCAAAGTTGGGGGCCAGCGGCATGGCCTGGCCCGAAATATCAGGAACCCCGCAGCCTCAGGCTGCGGGGTCCTTTGCAAAGCATCCCGTGAAATTTCTGGAGCCCTTGACCAGGATTGAACTGGTGACCTCATCCTTACCAAGGATGCACTCTACCGACTGAGCTACAAGGGCGAACCGAAAAAAGCTCATACGCCATGCGGCGCGCCCGGTCAAGCGTTTTTTGCGCCCGGCCCCGGCAGCGCGCGGCCTGGCATCAGGTGCACTGCGGCTCGTTCTCCTGGATGATCTGAAAGGCCTTCATGGCCTTCACGGTGCCCGCGATGCCCTGGTATTTCTTCACGCCCGCCACCGTGCACGTGAGCAGGTCCTCCACATCCGTGTCGAGCACGAGCACGTCGCCCACCTGCATGCGCAAGAGCTGGTTGCCCGTGATGGTGGTGTCGCCGAAATGCACCTTGAGCTCCACCGGCGTTTCCAGCAGGCGCTCCTTGAGGCGCGCCACCCAGGCATGGTCCACCTCGAGGCGCTCGGTCTGGAAGCTGGCGTGCAGCTTGGAGCGGATGGGCTCGATGGTGGCGTAGGGCAGGCAGATGATCATGGAGCCGAGCGAGGTGTCGAGCTCCACCTCAAAGGTGATGACCACCACCACGTCGCTCGGCGGCACGATGGCCGCGAACTGGGGGTTGATCTCGCTGCGCACGAGCTCGAGCTTCACGTCATGCACCGGGCGCCACGATTCCTCCATATTGTCCAGCGCGATCTTGACGATCTTGTCCACAACGGCCTGCTCGATGCGCGTGAATTCGCGGCCCTCGATCTTGGGCTGCGACCCGGCGCCGCCAAAGACGTTCTCCACCAGGGCGAAGACCAGGCGCGAGTCCACGATCATGATGGCGTTGCCGCGCAGGGGGTCCATCTTGAAGATGTTGATGGAGGTGGGCACGGGCAGCGAGCGCATGAACTCGCCGAACTTGGTCATGTCGATGGAAATGGGGTTCAGCTCCACGCGCTTGCGCACGGCGTTGGAGAGTGCGTTGGTGCAGAGCCGCGCAAAACGGTCATTGACGATTTCGAGAACGGGCATGCGCCCGCGGATGATGCGGTCCTGATTGGCGAGGTCAAAGGCGACCACGCCGGATTCGTCTTCGGGAACGTCCTGCTCGCTCTCGATCTCGCCGCCGGAAAGGCCGCGGAGCAGGGCATCCACCTCATCTTGCGCAAGAACTTTATTCATACAAGGCCCCGAAAAAACAGAAAAACTTTAGGAATTGAAGCGGCCGTGCCGCTACGCCCGTAAGTATGCAAAAAAAAGGCCAATTTGGCAAGATGCCACGCTTGACATGGCGCGGCGCCCTCACTAGAACTCAAGCGGACACGGCCGGCGCCTTGATGCCCGGGCCGTGGCCGAAGCGCCCCGGACGGGCGCCGGGTGACAGCATGGAACGATGCGGAACTTTGACGGCCTGGGCGGCACTTTTCGTCCTGATCCTGACGCTTGCGGGCGCGGGTTCCGCTGCCGCGGCCCCGGAACGCCCTGCCGCGGACGCCGATGACGGCTGGGTGGTCATGCCGGCCGGCGGCCGCCCCGCCTACATGGGCATCCACGGCGGCACCATGCCGGTGAGCCTGCTCGTGGCCGGCGACGGGGCCTCGCTGTTCACCTTCGTGGGCCGCACGGGCAATGACTTTCTCGAGGCCCTGCGCGCCACGGACATGCCGCTCCCGAGCCTGCTCAACGCCACGGTGGCGCGCTCGCGCGCGGTGACGGGCGGCGCGGCCCTCTTCGCGGGCAATGCCACGAGCAGCCTGCCCGTCATCCCGCTCACCGGCGAGAGCTTCGCCGCCCTGGCCGGGCAGCCGAGCAAACTGACGCCCTTCGGGCTCTCCGACGAGCCGCTTTCCATCGAGGGCCGGGCCGCGCGCCCCAAGACGCTCTCCCCGGCCAAGACCTACCGCCTCTTCGTGCTGCCGCAATATCTGGAGCCCCGGGCAGCCCGGCGGCCACGCTAAGGCCAACGCGTTTTCGCCGCGCACCCCGGGATTTCAGCGCCTCTGGCGCGAGTCCCCTGCATGAAAATTGCGGCACTTCCCGCGCCGGTAAAAATGAAGCCGCGCCTCCCCTGAGGGAAACGCGGCTGTATTTTTGGCAAAGGCCCCGCATGGTCCACGGGCGGGGCGACAGGCAAGCCCCGCGGCCGCAGCTAATTCTTTATGAGCTCAATCCCTTCCTTGCGGCCGCGGTTCCGGCCATAGAGCTTTTCCTCCGGGTTGTTCCAATGCTCATGGACGCCGAGGCTCCCCGGATTTTCGCCCGCGCCGTCGGTATAGTTGGTCTTTGAAGGCGGGTGCGCCAGCAGGGCGGCCTCGTGCAGATAATTTTCCATTTGCGGCTTGCCGCGCATGTTGCTGTTATGGCTGCGCATGTTCGGCTCGCTCACGAGGAAGTCCGCGCCCACGGAGTCGATGGCCACCGGGTCCTGCGAGAAAAAGAGGCTCGAGGCCTGGTGGCCGTTGAAGGGGGCCATGCTCCAGGCGGAATTTTCCGGCGTGATGGTCACTGTTTCGCTGGGGGCGGTGATGAGGCCGTCGAGCATCACGAGCATGGTCTTGCCGCCAATCTCCTTGCGGGCCATGAGGTCGGCAAGGACGGAATAGCCGCCCATCCTGCCGTTGATGATATTGGGATGCAGCCCCGCGGCCGCCGGGGTCGTCCTGCGGTCGTCATTGATGAAGCTGCCGAAATGGTTTTTGCCGCCCAGCGTGAGACCCCAGGAATGGCCCTTGAGGTTGCCGAGGTTGATGAGGTAGTCCGCCCCGGTCAGGCAGGTGGGAAAATACGTCGGCTCGCCGCTGACGGTGCCGGCCCACTGGATGCGGGCCTTTTTGTCGGGCGCGGAATCGTTGGGGCCGCCCAGGTCGCGGTAGCTGAACTGCACGCCCTTGAGGTCGCCCTCGGTGCACATGGCCCGCATATGGTCGGGGAAGATCCTGCAGGTGTCATACACGACGATGTCCTCCGGCCTCACCCCGCCGTCGCGAACCAGTGACCGCAGCAGGGTCTGCAACAGCAGCGGGTTGCCGTAGCTGACCCCGAACTGGCCGTGGGGGTCGTCATTGTTTTCGCCGGCGCCGTTCATGTTGACCTTGATGGCGATCTTCTCTCCCGGCCTGTAGCCGCCCTCCTTGCCGTTTTTGGCGTTGCGCCACGCAAAAAGCGCGTCCCACGCCTTTTGGGGGCTGTCCTCCCCGGTGAGGCGCATGATGCCGTTGCGCGTCATCTCGAGGATGCGGCCCTGATCGAAATTTTCCGGCTTCCACCAAAAGTCCATGCCGCTCCAGTGCACGGCCCTGGGGTCGTGCATCCAGACCACCCGGCCCGGGTGGATGCCCTGGCCGACGCCCATGGCCTCGTGCTGCGGGAAGAGGGAGGCTTCGCCGGCAAGGGCTTCATCCACGGCCATTTCTCCCGCCGAGAGGATGCCGGCCGTGATGAGGCCGCTTTTTATGAAATTTCTCCGTGAAATTGCCATCTTCCCTCCTTGGTCGTCGGGGCAGGCGCCCCGCTCCGGGGGCGTTACCCGCGGGGGCCTTTTTGCTCACCCCGGCGCGGCGCTTCTCCCGGCCAAAAACAGGGCGCCCGCGCCCCACGCCATCTCTCAGGGCAGCATGGAAAGCGGCACGCGATACACCCGGTCATTGGGGTTCGTGGCGCCGAAGCTCTCCCAGTGCGAGGCGTCCTTGTCATAGGCCTCGTAGCGGGCGAGCAGGCCCTTGATGCGGCGCACGAAGGCGTCGCGCTGGCCGGTGGACATATCCTCCCAGTCTTTCCGCGTCATGGAGCCGATGACGCTCTTGTAGGGCAAATCGGCGAGCACTTCGTCCAGAAGCCCGTTTTCCGCGAGGTTCCTGTCCGGGTGGAGCGAAAACTGGTTGGGGTCGCGGCTCATCTGCGCGGCTGCGGAAAGGATCTGCCCGAAGAGGTCGGCATCGCCGTTGAGAAAGGCCTGTTCGCTGCCGGCGAGCAGGAGCTTGAGCTGCTTGTAGAGGTTGCTGAGCTGCCCCTTGGTGAGCAGCACGGCCGGCTCCACGGCGAGCATCGGCGCGTCGCCCGGGTTGGCGGCGAGCCTGGCGAGGTCCGCGTCGGCGATCCAGGCGTCCACCACCTGCGGTGCCGTCGTCCCCTTGCGGTTGCCGAAAAACTGGAGCTGCATGGCATAGCCCGTGCTTTCGGCGATGCGCCGCGCCTCCTCCTCGGGGCTGAGCTTCGCCTTGGGCGCGCTGATGCGCGAGGGCGCGAGCAGCTTGCCCTCGGCCGTGGCCGCGAGCACCTTGCCATACGACTGGGCGAGCACGCGGGCCGCGCTCTCGAAGGCCTTGGCGCCCTTGGCCGGCGTGGCCGCGTCGATGGGGATGTAGCTCGCCTGGTTGTCGCTCTGGCGGGTGAGCGTGCGGTAGGCCTCGGCCGCATAGGGCTGGTTCTGGGCGGTGCGCGGGTTCTTGACGTGCAGCGCGGTCAGGTAGATGCGGTTGGTCTTGAGATAGTCGGCCAGCGCCTCGGGCGAGAAGCCGGTGGACGAGTCCGGGTCGCCGGCGCCGAGCGGGCCCGCGTCCGTTATCATGAGCATGACGCGGCTGCCGTAGTCCTGCCAGGAGAGGCCGTCCACCGCGGCCTTGACGCCGGCGAAGGCGTCCTCGTTGATGCCGTGGCTCGACACCGTGGCCTCGTCCACCTGTTTGAGCGCTTCTTCCAGGCGCTTGCGGTCCTTGACCGAGGTGAAATCGCAAATGATCTTCGCGGTGTAGCCCAGGCCCGGCGTGCGCTTGGTGCTGCTGCGGAAGGCCACCACGGCGAAGGCCATCTTGTCCGCATAGGGGCTTTTCTCCAGCTCGTCATACAGGCCCTGCACGAGGCGCAGGGTCTCGTCGATATAGGGCTTCATGGAAATGGTGGTATCGATGACAAAGGCGAAGCCCGTGCGGAAGTCCGCCGCGGCCGGGCTCTTGGCGCCCCCGCCTGTGCCGGCTTCAGCCGCGCCCGACTGGCCGATGCCCGGGTCGATGGAGGCCACCTCGATGAGCCTTGGCCCGTGCTGGCCGTAGAACTGGTCGTCGATGGAGAGCACGGGCAGGAGGTAGAAGTTCTTTTCGGCCACGGCCGAGGCCGCGGGCTCGGTGGCGATGACCGGGTAATCGGCGGGGAGCTCCTTGCCGGAGGCGAGCTCCTGGCGGTAGCCGGCGAGCAGGCCCTTGAGGTCGTCGGCGCGGCAGGCCTGTTCCAGGCCGTCATGGTTGCGGAAAAAGAGCACCGGCTCGCGCCCCGTCCTGTCGGTGAGCACCATGGTGATGGCCTGCGGCCATTCGGTGACGAGGGTCTTGTCGATCCAGCCGTCGGCCTTGTCGCTGCCCGCGCCCACCTGGAGGCGGTCGCCCTGGCGGTCATAGATATAGAGGGCCGTAAAGGTGGGGATGCTCTCGCGCAACGTGGCCGCGCCGGCCTCGGGCCCGGCGTAGAGCTTGGCGCCGGGATGCGTGACCACGCGCTGGAACACGCTTTTCTTGCCCTCTTGCAGCAGGGGCTGCGCGGCGCCGCAGGGCGCGGCCGTGAGGCTGAACGCCGCCGCGAGCAGCAGCGGGAAGAGGAGGGTGCGGAAGCGGGAAGATTTCATCATGTGATGCCTCCACGCGGCCAGGCGCCGCGTGCCGTTGGTCGGGGGCTAGGGCAGTTCCTGGAGCCACGCGCGGGCCTGGGCGTTGCCGGCGCCAGCCTCGCGGTCGAGCCAGGCGCGCAGGCGCGTTTGCGCGTTGAGCGCCTCCTTGGCGACCTTGGGGTCGCTGGCCGCGGCCTTGGCATAGGCGGCATAGGCTGCGGCCGCGTCCTTTTCGATGCTGCCCCACTGCGGTTCGGCCGGGTCAAGGCAGGCCGCATAGGGCATGAAGGCGCCGGGGGCCTCGTTTTCCGCCGCGAAATAATAGAGCCGGTAGACGGCGTCCTGCTCGGCCGGGGTGGCCTTGGGAAGCTCCGCGGCGAGCTTCAGGGCCGCCGCGGCCGTGATGTCCGGCCCGCTGAAAAAGGCGCGCACCTGCTCCTCGGCGGTCTTTTGCGTGGGCGGAAGCGCCGTGGACGGCGCCACGGCCTCGGGCGCGGGCTTGCCGGCGAGGGCGGCTTCCTCCTCCTGCGCCTTGCTGTCAAAGAATTTCCAGGTCGCCAGGGCGCCCGCAAGGAGCGCGGCCACAAGCGCCACGAGGAGCACGGGATTCACGCGCCGGGGCTTGGCCGGCGCTTCCGGCGCGAGCGTCAGCGCCTCTTGGGCGGGGGTTTCAGCCACCGGGGGGAGAACCGGGGCAGGCTCCGGCTCAGGCGCGGGGGGCGCCGGCGGCACGGGCGGTTCCGACGCCTTGGCCGCGGGCTTCGCCGCTTCCGTGGGCCGCATGCCGGTATTGTCCAGTGCGCCGTCCGGGCTGTAGGTGATGCCCTGCACCTGGAGGCGCGCCTTGAGCGGGTCGCCCTGCTCGGGCTTGAGCGTGACGAGATATTGTTCCAGCGGGTCGAGGGCGTTGACCACCTCGGGCCCGAGCAGCACGGTGAGGCCGCCCTCGGGCGTGGCCTCGGTCTTCACCGGGATGAAGCGCGTTTCGCCCACCCACACGGCGCCGCCGCCGGCGCCCGCAAGGGAGGCCTGGTCGGAAGCGCGGAGCACGGCCATGGAATACGGCCCTTGGGGAAAGTCCGCCTCGCGGCAGGTGAGGACGCCGTGTCCGGCGCCCCTCGCTGTGTCGTCGCTGTAGCTGATCTTCATGGTGTCGTCAGGGCGCCGGGCGCCCGGGTTGGAGGATGTCAGGCGGTGGCGGCCGCCGTCGCTTTTGCCGCTTCGTCGCCGAGGCGGCGCAGGATGGCGCCGAGGGCCATGTTTTCTTCCACATTCAGGGTCTGCTCGCCGTCAAAGTCCACATTGCCCATGATGAGCGCGGCGAGCGCATTGAGCCAGTCCCCGAGCCAGCGCCGCGACCAGGCGGAGCGCGCCTCCCCGAGCTGCGGCGTGCCCTCCACGGCGGGCTGCGGCGGAAAGACCACCGCGCTCGCGGAGCCGGGCAGCGCGACGGTGCGCGCCTTTTCGTCATGGGTGCGCGGGTCGAGGCCGAGCCAGTCCACATAGCTGTTCAGGATGCCCGCGGCGATGCCGGCCTCCTTGCGGGCGATGCTCTCCCGGCTGGTGTTGGCGTAGGCCGAGGCCCGGCGGAAGGCTTCGGCCATGGCGTCGCGCAGGGCGAGGCGCGCCGCGCCGGTGGACAGCTCGTTCACGAGGTCGGAAAACTCCTTGCCGGGGAGAAGAAAGTATTTCTGGCTCGCCGCGTCGTCCGCCAACTGGTGCAGCCGCTCGATCCAGCGGCTTTCCACATAGGCGGCGAAAAAGGCGGCTTCGTCTGCGGGCGCGGCCGCGGCGGCCGATTTGGCCGGGGCCTCGGAAGCTAGCGGGGCGCTTTCGGGCGTGCCGGCAAACGGGTTCCAGGAGGCCACGTTCACCGTGTCCATGTCCAGTTCCGGCAGGGGCCCGGCCTCGGCCGGGGCCGCGTCCGCGGGCTCGGCGTCGGCGAGCTCGAGGAAGCGGCGCGTGGCCTCGGGGTGCATGTCGGCGATGTCGGCGTCGCTGATGGTCAGGCTGTGCAAAAGCTGGCCCATGCGGCCCTGCTGGGTCTCCAGCTGGCCCAGGCGGTTGAAGAGGTTGTGGATGAGCTGGAGCTTCTGCTTGCGGATCTCCTCGCGGTCGTCGGTGCGGTAGAAGGCCGCCAGCCGGCGCTCCACGGCCTCGCGCGTGGCCTGCACGTTCTGGAGGAGCTGGTCGCGCTTGATGTCCGGGCTGCAGAGCGGGCTCAGGCTTTCGCGGATATAGGTGATGCCGCCGTCATTGAGCTTCATGGCCTCGTCCCAGGCGCGGGCCGGCTCGCGGAAGTGCGCGGCCACGAGCGGGCTTTGCAAAAAGGCCGACTGGAGGCGCGCCACATAGTCCTGCCGCTCCGGGCGGATGCCCTTTTCCTGGTCGCCGTCGTATTCCATCACCGCGTCAAAGCGGAAATTGGGATTGCGCAAGAGGAAGATGTTGTCGAAGCCGCGCTCGGGCGTCCAGTGGGCCGGCCAGTCGTGCTGCTTGCCGAAAAAGTCCAGCAGCGAGGCGTGGAGCCGGTTGTCCCAGCGGCTTTCCAGCGAGGGCGCGCCCTTCTTGTCCTCAAATTCCATGTCGAACTTGGTGAGGATGAAGAAAAGCGAGGGCGGCCGGCCGGCGCGGTCTTCGGGGCGCTCGCCGTGCGTGGTGCGCACCCATTCGTCGATGACGCCGGGGAGGTCCTGGACTTCCTGGTTGCTCGGGCCGATGCAGAGCAGCATGCTCGTGAGCTCGCGCTCGGCGCAGTAGCGCTGGAAGAGATAGGCCACTTTGCCGCGCAGGAAAAGCTCCTTGAGCATGCCCTCCTTGCCGAGCTCGCGGCGCACGTCGTCGAGCTTGTAGCGCGAGCGGTAGCCCGGGAAGTCGAGCAGGTCGGTATGGTCGAAATAGGGCGCCGGCTTCTCGCGCATGACGATGGTGAGCTCGGCGGTGAGCGCCGTCACCACCGCGCGGGGGAGGCTCGCGTGCACGCCCGCGGGCGTGAGCACGTCGAGCGAGCCCTCGGCCCTGGCGCGCTCGGGGTCGTCCAGCCCGGCCAGCGTGGCTACGTCGATGATGCTCGTGTCGCGCGGGATGAGGGCGTCAAGCGGGAGATACGCGCGCTCCGCATAGCCCAGGGAGTCCAGCGCCTTGAGGAGCTGGCGCAAGAGGTCCGTGAAGGGCGCCACTTCGTCCCAGATGAGGGAATAGAGCCGCACACGGCCCTCGAGGTCGAGCACGGGGCCGAGCGCGAGCGCCTGGTCCCAGAAGGAGCGCTCCAGCTCCTGCACGCGGGCCTTGGCGCGAAAGTCCTTGACGAGGTATTCGCGCAGGTCTTCCAGCGCGTCGAGGTCGGCCGAGGGCGAGCCGCTGCCCGCGGGCAGGCTTTGCGCCCGCTGTTTGAGCGCCTTGAGCGTGGCCTCGATGTCGCTTTGCGGGGCCTCCTTGTGCTCGCAGTCCGCATAATAGGTGTTGGCGATGATCTTGACGAGATCGGTTTCAGACAAGAGGCGGATCTGCACGGGATGGTCCGGGGGCAGGTCTTTCGGCTGCGTCATGGTGAAGCGCGTGACAAGGCCCGTGGATTCCTTGCCGCCCTCGGGGTTGATCTCGCTGATGAAGTCCTTTGTCTGGTTCCCGAACACAGCCAGGAGCGAGTGCCCGGCGTCGCGCGCCAAGGCCGAGATGAGGTAGGACTTGCCCGCCTGGCTCGGCCCGAAAACGCCGGCGCACATCTTGCGCCCGGCCGCGCGCGAGCAGCGGCGGAAGACGCGGGCGGCGCGGCGCAGTTCCTTGAGCAGGCCCTCCTGCTCGCCGCGCACGAGCTCGCCGTTGCGCGAGACCCAGGCGCCGGCGTCCGTGCAGGCCTGGGCGAGGTCGGCGCAATATGTCGCAAGTTCCATGCAAATGCTCCTTTATGCGGCAAGCCCGGGAAAACCCGTGCCTCAGTCGCCGTAGACGATGCCGGTGTCCATCCAGAAGCCCTCGTCGCGGGGGAGCGTCTGGAGACGCATGTCCAGCACCTTGTTGGGCACGGTGTCGCCGTTGCGGTCGCGGATCTCCTCGATGACGAACTCGCCCTCGCCGGCGCCCGCGTCCGCGCCGGCGCCGTCCTCCCCGGGCAGTACGAGGCGCAGCTTCACGGTGAAGGGCAAAAGGTGCGCGTTTTCGCGGCGGGCGTCGTCATTGACGAATTCGAGGAAGTAATAGCGGGTGGTGGTCCAGCGTTCGGCGTCCAGCTGGCGGAAGCCCACGGCCATGGGCCCGCTGAACCTGATCTCGGCCACGGGCGGCTCCACGGTGCGCCGCTCCGGGTCCACGGTGAACCAGACCTTGCTTTTGCGGATCTGGCCGTTGAGCTCCATCTCGCCGATATAGCGGGCCGTGGAGGAGAGGGTGAGCCCGTGCGGGTCAAAGGAGAAGCCCTCGAGCTGGCCCTCGGCGAGCGCGCAGAGGATGGCGCCCACCACCACGGTGGTCTTGGGGTCGGTCATGTTGCCGAGCGCGTCCGAGAAGGGATACCAGCCGCCCACGCGGTAGTCGCCCATGGGGAAGATGCGGCTCGGCGGCACGGGCAGCATGGAGCAGATGGTCTCGGCGATGCCGGGCCAGCGGCTCGGGCGCCCCGTGAGCAGGAGCACGTCGCAGTCGTAGAGGTGGATGACCTCGCAGAGATTGGCGAGCACTTCCTTCAAGGCCGTGCGCACCGTGTCGTCCACGCGGCGCGGCTCCACGCGGATGGGGATGGCGAGCGGGTCGAAGTCAGCGCTGCCGCCGTGCTCGCGCACATAGTCCGTGAGGTAGTCAAGGGCCGCGGCGCTCGGCATGGGCGCGAGGCCGTCCGCGAACACGGGCGCGGCCTCCTGCTCCGCCGGGTCTTTGCCTGGGCGGCCGGCCTTTTTCCCGTCGGGCTCTTCCGCGGGCTTCACGAAGCAGTCCCCCAGGCGGAACACCGTGCCCGAGCCCGCGCCGCGCATGTCGGCCTGCTCGTAGAGGGCGAGCACGCGCAGGGCCGCCGGCACGGCCACCTGCCGGATGAACTGGATGCGCTGGTTGAGGAGATCCTTGCTGCTGTCCATGGTGTCGCGCCCGAAGAGCGCGGCCAGGGCGGCGCGGGTGTTCTTCACCCCGGCCTCGGCCATGGCGGCCCCGATGGCCTCGAGCACATGCTCGGCCACCACGGCGCGCAGGATGTCGTCGCCGGCGAGGTTGAAGCCGTCGTGGAACTCGGGGTGCGGGGCCATGCGCGGCGTGGCGCCCTCGTCGCTCGCGAGCTCGAAAGTGGTGATGGAGAGGTCGGTGGTGCCGCCGCCGATGTCGATGGTGGCCACGCGCACGCTCGGGGCCTCGCCCTGGCGGCCGGGGAAGGGCCGGGGCCGGCCCATGATCTCGCAAAAGAGCAGGGCGTCGCCCTGGAACTTGCGGGTGATCTCGTTATAGATGAAGACGAGCTGGGTGCAGGTGGCCTCGTCCCAGTCGCAGCGGATGACCGGGTTGGTGCGGTAGTCCGCGGCCTCGCCGCGGCGCCGGCGCGCCGGGTTCTCCACATAGTACTGGCCCCAGCCGAGCGCCTCCCAGAGCACATGCACCGCCCACTTGGCCCAGCGCTTGTAGATCTTCTGCTCCGCGATGGGCATGCCGCCGGGCACGGTGAAGATGACCTGCCGAAGGCGCCTTGGCTCGGCCGAGGCCTCGCGGCGGCAGCGCTGCCCGGGCGAATTGATGGTCAGAAGCGCCTGCTGGATGATCTCCACGAGCAGGAACATCATCAGCGAGGAGCGGGTGAAAAGCGACTCGAAAGCGCTTTCGCGCTCCTGCTCGCGGAAGGCGCGGTTGCGCGTGAAGAGCGGGTCGTCCATGCAGCAGAGCGGCGTGCCGCTGGAATTGATGCGCTGNGCNAGCGGCCCGCGCGTCACATAGGGCGCCTTTTCNCTCTTGGTGTTGAAGCGCCAGGTGCGCTTCCAGTTGCGNTCGTCCCAGAGATAGCGCTTGGGGCTCGACATGCCCGTGGANCCNTGCTCGCAGCGCGACAGCGTGGCNAGGCGCGCGGCCTCGGGCCCGATGCGCACGGGCGAGGGCCANGCGAAGGCCGGGGTGCGCCGNCCCGAGCGCAGGCTGAGGGCGTCGTTGCCGAAGCTGATCTCGGANAATTCCACGCGCGTNTCGAANGGCTCGGTGGAGATCCTGTCCGGCTCGTCCATGTCCCNGAGCTGGAGCAGGTAGCTGTCGTTNAGGTTGGTGGCGCTCTGGGTGTGCGTTTCCACNAGGATGCCCGTGGTGCGCGANTTGCCGATGTCNAGCACGAGGTCNACGTCNACGCAGTTCTTGGCGTCCGGCCGGATGACATAGACCTCTGTCGCGCGGNTGGCGCGCTCCAGCGCCTCCAGNGTGGTCAGGTACGAGGCGAGGTGCGCGAACTGCTGCTCCNCNTCCNCNGNCGGGCGCCCCTCGCGCTTGCGCCAGGCCTGCCAGAGCTCGCGCAGCCANTCCTCCACCCAGGCNAGNTCCATGAACCACGCATTGTCGCGGAAGCGCCAGGCGAGNCGGAAATGNGCGTTGGCGTCCACATCGTCCGGGCTGAGCGCGGCATANACNTCGCCGGTNTTNTCCTCCACGCCCATGTCAAAGGCCAGCACCACGCGCAGNGTGTCCGGCGCGTCCGGGGCGAGGGAGAGGCGGGCGCGCGCCCAGTTGGTGGGGCCGTANTCGAAGCGGCACTCGCCGCTGTCCGGCCANGTCTGCTCGCGNGTGCGCAAAAAGGGCACGGGTATCCACCGNCCGAGCCAGGGCTGGATGGCCTTTTTGGCCGTGAGCTCNTAGCCGTAGGCGCCCACGGTGCGGNCNGGGTCGAGCTCGTCCACGTANTCGCCCTCGGCGTCNTTGCGGAAGGCATGCAGGTGNACGCGGCTCTCGCCNNCGGGGNNGGCCTCGGTGAGCTCCTCGAAGCTGTAGCGCACGCTGTCGAGCTCGGAAAGGGGCGCCGCGAAGTCNAGNANCTGCGGGCAGCCGCCGGGGATGAGGCTCACGGGATTCCGATACTGGGGCAAGGGGAACATCGGCTACCTCCCGCAGCTTTCCACGCGGACAAAGGGGATCTCATAGGATTGGCGGCCGCCCTGGGCGTCCTTGAAGACCCAGGTGCAGGGCGCGCGCTGGCCCGTGCCCTTGCAGACCATCTCGGCCTGGCCCCAGCGCTCGCCGTCGGTGCAGGCCGCGCCNGAGGACGTGACCGAGAGCACGCCCTCTTTNGAGAGCNTGGCCTTGGACGAGCCGATGCACATGCGCCCGCCGATGGAGTCGATGACGCGGCGCTTGCCCGCGCCGCCATTGGCGCCGAAGCAGAAGCATTCCTTGATGATGCGCTTGGAATAGTATTCCGGCCGCGTGCCCTGCCAGCANCCNTCGAGAAAGTCGAGATTGCCGGTGGCCGCGGCTTCGGGCGGGATGCGCAGCTCCTCGCCGATGGCCGGCTTTTTCTTGCTTTCCTTGGGCTTGGGCTGCTCTTTGGGCTTTTCCTGCTTCGGCTTNNCGGCCTTGGGCTTCTCGGCCTTCTCTTCCTTGNCNGGGGCNTNCTTTTCCTCGGGCTTGGGNGCGGGCTGTTCCTTCACGTCTTCCTTTTTNGNCTGTTCCGGCGCCGGCGTCATGGGCAAAAGCTCGACGATGGTCAACTGGTGCGGGGCGGCTTCCGGNGNNACGGGCGTGGGCGTGACNGGCGTGACNGGCNCNGNCTGCGTGTCNGGNGTCTGCGTCCCGGGCAGGGCGATTTGCGGCGTTTCGGGCGCGGCCCCGGCTTTTTGCTGCTCCGGCNTCACGGGAGACGGGGGCGTCTGCGGNGTCTNCGGGGCCGNGGNNTCGGGCACGATGNCCGNATTTTCCGGGCTNACCGNNGCGGCTTCNGGCGCCCCCGGNGTGACGGCCTCNTCCACCACGGTCACGGGCACNNGTTCCGCCGCGCCCTGNACNGTGCCCTCGCGCGTGAGNGTCACGCCGAGCTCGGTGCGGATGCTNNCCGGNAGNACNTCGANGATGCGGGTCTGCCGGCCGTCGGGCAGCCTNACNACCGTGCCNGGCACAAGGGCGCGGGGCGTGACNGGGGCGGGCGCCGGCCGGATATTGGTCAGGGTGTCGGCGGCGAGGNNCGTTTGCGGCCCCANCNTGCANAAGGCAAGAAACACCGCAAGGCAAAGGACGATACGCATGCTTGCTCCGGCGGGCGGCGGGGCGCCCTGGATATGCGGGCGCCTAGCGCACCCGGCGGAAATCGGCGTCCCAGCGGGTGCCGTCGTCATTGGTGCCCACGCACTGGCTCTGGCCGCCGGCNGTGGCNCGGCAGTCNATGCTCACGGGNGCGTAGCTGTTGGCCGAATTTTGGCACTGCTGCGNGCCGAGNTCGATNTGGAGCACCCCNTCGCGGAACTGCGCNNTGGCCTCGCCGGNGCAGCGGTCGTGCTGCTCGTGGATGATGCCCTNGCCCTTGCCGNTTNCGTCAAAGGCGAATTCNAACACCACGCCCTCGCCGGTGCGCTTGTTGGCGAGCCCCGTGTCGCAGCGCCAGCTGCCGGCGAGGAANGCCGGGTCGCTGGCGTTTTCGGGGATGACGAGCTGGTTTTCCGCTTCCGNCGCNGGGGCGGCNGGCTCCACNGGGCGGCAGAGGGCCGCGTGTTCCGTGACGCGCTGGCGCAGGCTGTCGATCTCGGCCGTGCGCTCNTCGANCTCTTTCTGCGGNCTCGCGGGCGCCCGGAGAAAGTCNGGCCCGTCAAGGTGCAGGAAGGCCGTGCCCGANGGCGCGGGCAGNCCNGCAAAGCTCGTGAAGAGCACGAAGCAGAGGCCGCAGAGGAGCGCCAGNGGNAAAAGCCACCACAGGCAGCCGCCGCGTTTTTGCGGGGCCGGAGCTGCGGGGGGCGGCGTAACGGGTGGCGGCGCNGCNGGCGTTTCNGGNGCGNNCNCGGCCGCGGCCCTGGGCACGGCGAGGCGGCTCAGATTGGCCGGCTCCACGCCGGGCGTGCCCGGCCCGAAGCCCCAGCAGGTGAACACGGGCTGGTCGCCCACAGCATAGAGTGCGGAATCGTCGGGATAGCAGAGCGCGAGCTTGAGGATATTGCCGCGCGTCACCTTGAGCGGGTCCTGCGAATGGATGAGTTCCTCGGCGTAGCGCGAGATCTCGGCGCCCATGTGCGCCAGTTGCGCGCGCGCGGCGTCCTGCTTGTCGGGCGGGAGCTTTGACAGGGGCTGCGCTTCGCCCTGCACGGGCGAATACCAGTCGATGGTGCCGTCGGCCGCATTCTCCACCGGGCGGGCGAAAAGCAGCACATAGGCGTCGCCGAACTTGCGCAGCAGCATGTCGCGGATCTGCGGGAAGCTCGCGCTGGCGGCGATGCCCTGGAAGGCCAGGGCGTGCATGTCCGCGCGGGGCGTGGAGGCGATACGGGTGCCGCTCATGGGGCCTCCGTGGCGGCCGTCGCCTTCTTAACCTCGATGCCCTGCGCCGCGAGAAAGCGCATGAGGTCCGCGGCGGTGAGGGCGATGGAAGCCTGGCGGTAGCTGCCTTCGTCAAGGGAAATCATGGTATTGATGCCCACCACTTCGCCGCGCTCGTTGACGAGCGGGCCACCGCTGTTGCCCGGGGAAATGGGCGCGGTATGCACCACGAGCGGCGGCTTGCGGTCGAGCACGGCGCTGACCACGCCTTCGGTGTAGGAAAGCTCGGGCATGGCCGTGAGGTCCTTGCCGGTGAGCAGGCTCCGATAGGCCGGGTCGTTCTTGCCCACGATGTCCGGGAAGCCCCAGGCGCCCACCTTGTCGGTGCGGCGCGCGCCGTCGGCGAACACCAGCACCGCCGGGTGCGCGCCCGCGGGCGGCTCCACGGCGACGAGGGCGTAATCGCCCTGGGCCTTGCCGCTTGCGGCGAGCACGCGTCCGGGCACGGGGCGCCCCAGGGCCTTGCTGGTCACGAGCAGGCCGCCTTGCGCGTTTTCCACCACATGCCGGTTGGTGGCCACGCGCCCCGGGGCCACAAAGAAGCCCGAGCCCGTGGCGCCGTGGCCCTGCCCGTCCACGCTGACGAGGAAGACGCAGGCGTCTTCCACCGCCGACGGCGTGGCGGCCACCGGGGCCGCAGCGGGCGGAGTTGAGGGATGGCTGACGGGCGCCGGAGTTTCACCGGCCGCGCCGGAAGTTTGCGGGTCCTGCGGCGTTGCCGGGGCTGCTCCGGCCGGTGCGGCCGGATGGAGCTTGGCCTTGGCCGCGCATGGCTCAAGCGCCAGCAGGGCCGAGAGCGCGTCCCGCTCTTCCGTGAGGGTCGCGAGGCGCGCGCGCAGGGCCGCATCGGCCTCGAGCCGGGCAGTATGTTCGGCCCACACGCGCTGGCAGGCCCAAATAAGGGCGGCCAGCAGGAGGAGGCTCACGAGCAGCGGCAGCCAGGGCCGCGCTTTCTGGGGGGAATCGTCACTCATGGCGCATGCTCCGGCTCTCAGGCCCGGATGTCGGCAAGGGCTTCATTGATTTCCTGGGTCTGGCGGCTCGTGACCTCGGCGGCTTCGCTCTTTTCCCGGTCGAGGGCCGCGGTCTTTTGCGTCAGGGCCTGCTTTTTCTGGCGCGCGGCCCTGATGGCCTGGGTCTTCTGTTTCTGGCGCACGGGGCTTTGCGTGACCGCGCGTTCTTCATTGGCAAAGGCCTGTTCGTACTGCTGGTCGAGATTGCGGGCATGGGTCACGGCATCGCCGAGGAGGGCGATGGCCTCCTCGCGGCCCGAGGAGATCTCGGCGAAGCGCCTGGCCGCAGTTTCGCGGTCGATGGCCTTGGCCTTGATGTCCTTGAGGAGTAGGGCGAATTGCTGGTCATAGCACTGGAGCGAGGTACGGGCCGCGGCGCTCGTGATGTCGAGGTCGGAAATATCGCCATCGATGTTCTGGAGATAGGCGGCCATGCGCATATTGTCGTCGCGCTGGTGCTGGGCCTGGGCGTGGCTCGCGCCCATGATGCCGCCCGCGGCCGCGCCGGAAGCCGCGCCCACGGCGGCCCCCTCCCACTTGCCGCCGCTCAGCAATAGCCCGAGCAGGGCCCCGCCCAGCGCGCCCAGGGCAGCGCCGCCCCCGGCGCCCTTGGCAACGTCGTGCTCGCGTTCGCGCAGATCCTGAATGGGGCGGTAACAGCCGGGATAGTAGTTGACGGTGGTCTTCTGTTCGCCGTAGCGGCTGGCGCAGCCGGCGAGGCCGGACAGAAGCAGGGGGATGGGCAGGATCAGGGCGAGCAGACGGCGCATGCGACCTCCCGGATATGCGGCGGACACGCGGTGGACAGGCGGCGGAGCAACGGAAGAAATCGGTACGGGCCGCCCAAGCAGGGGCGCCCGCGGGGCCGGCCCCTGCCTGTCCCCGCGCATGAAAATCTATGAAGCCAAAAGGCCGCTGTCAAACAGAATTTTCGGCGCCGTCAGGGCGCAGCGGCCCTTGCGGCGGGCTTGCCTGACCGGGCATTAGGGGATATGGGAGAAAGGATTTTCCGGCGGCCGCGGCGCTTTTTGCCGCGCATCCCGCCATGAGGGGGAACGCATGACGATGCGCCTTTCACGCTCCATCGTGGGCGAGGCCGAGGCCCGCGCCGTGGCCCGCATCATCGAGGAGGACGGCTACCTCGGCATGGGCGCGGAAACGCGGCGCTTTGAGGAAGAGGTCGCCGCGTATCTGGGCGTTGCGCCCTGGCAGGTGGTGAGCGTCAATTCGGGTACGGCCGCCCTGCATCTCGCTGTTTTTGCCGCGTTGCAGGGCGCTGGCGCGCCGCCGGACGCGCCCGAGGTGCTCGTGCCGTCGCTGACCTTCGTGGCGTCGTTCCAGGCCGTGCTCGCGGCCGGCTGCGTGCCCGTGGCCTGCGACGTGCTCCTCGAGACCGGCACCCTCGACGTGGCCGACGCCGAGCGCCGCGTGACCCCGCGCACCATCGCCGTCATGCCCGTGGATTATGCGAGCAATCCCTGGCACCTGGACGAGACCTATGACTTCGCGCGCCGCCACGGCCTGCGCGTGGTGGAGGACGCGGCCCACGCCTTCGGCTGCCGCCACCACGGCCGCAAGATCGGCTCCTTCGGGGATCTTGTCTGCTTCAGCTTTGACGGCATTAAGAACATCACCTGCGGCGAGGGGGGCTGCCTCGTGGCCTTTGACGAGCAATCGGCCCGCATCGCCGCGGACGCGCGCCTGCTCTCGGTGGAGGGCGATACGGCAAAGCGCTTTTCCGGCGCCCGCTCGTGGGACCCGGACGTGAAGCTGCCCGGCTGGCGCTACCACATGAGCAACATCATGGCGGCCATCGGGCGCACCCAGCTCGCCCGGCTGGAGAGCGAATTCATCCCGGCCCGGCGCGAGCTCGCAAAGCTCTATGCGGAGCGCCTTTCGGGCCTTGCCGGCGTGGCGCTGCTGCGCACTGACCCGCGGGACTTCATCGTGCCCCACATCATGCCCGTGCGCATCCTCGACGGCCGCAAGGACGCGGTTGTGGCCGCGCTCCAGGCCGAGGGCATCCCCACCGGCGTCCACTACAAGCCAAACCACCTGCTCACGCTCTTCGGCGGCGGCCGCGAGCATCTGCCGGCCACAGAAGAACTCTATGCCGAGCTCGTGACGCTGCCCCTGCATCCGGGCCTTTCCGCGGAAGATGTGGAAAGCGTCTGCGCGGCGCTCACCCGCGCGCTGGCGAACGCATGAACGCGCAAAATCCGGCGACCCTCCCCCAATCTGCTCCCCGGCCCGCGCCGCTGCTCGCCCTCATCGTGCCCTGCTACAATGAGGAGGAGACCCTGCCGCGCACCATGGACGCGCTCTCGGCGCTCCTCGCGGATTGCAAGGCCCGCGGGCTCGTGCAGCCGGAGAGCTATGTCCTCTATGTGGACGACGGCAGCCGCGACGCCACCTGGGCGCTCATCGAGCGCCGCCACGCGGTAGAGCCGGCCTGCCGGGGCGTCAAGTTCGCGGGCAATGCCGGCCACCAGAACGCCGTGTGGGCCGGCATGGCGACCGCGCGGGACTGGGGCGCGGACTGCATCATCAGTCTTGACGCCGACCTGCAGGACGATATTTCCGTCATCCCGGAGATGCTGGCCCGCTATGCCGAAGGCTGCGACATCGTCTACGGCGTGCGCGCAAGCCGCAGCACGGACACGCCCTTCAAGCGCGAAACGGCCCACGTTTTTTACGCCCTGATGCGCAAGCTCAACGTGTCCATCATCCCCGACCACGCGGATTACCGCCTGGTGGCGCGCCCGGTGCTCACGGCGCTTGAGGGCTATGGCGAACAGTCGCTCTTTTTGCGCGGGCTCTTCCCCACCATGGGCTTCAAGGCCGCCACGGTGCGCTATGCGCGCAAGGCTCGGGAGGCAGGGGAGAGCAAGTATCCGCTGCGCAAGATGCTGTCCTTCGCCTGGCGGGGCATCACCTCGTGCAGCGCCGCCCCCCTGCGTGTGGCAGGGCTCATGAGCCTCGCCTGCATGCTGGCCGCGCTCCTGCTTTGCGCCGTGACGCTCTGGAAATACGCCATGGGCGAGACTGTGCAGGGCTGGACATCGCTCATCATCGTGACCCTTTTGCTCGGCTCGGTGCAGTTGTTCTGCCTCGCCGTCATGGGTGAATACATCGCCAAGATCTTCACCGAGGTGCGGCACAGGCCGCGCTACATCGTGGAAAAAACCCTCTGAGCCGCCCGGATCGGAAGCCGCCATGGACCTGCCCCCGCTCCGTTCGCCCACCTTTGCCGACCTGCGCGCCTTCGTGGAGCATCTGCTGGCGCGGCGCTGGATGCGCTTCTGCATCGTGGGCGGGACGTCCTCGCTGGTGTATTATTTCTGCGGCCTCATCTTCGTGAACCTGCTCGGGCTCCCCGTGCTCTGGGGCAACGCCCTGGCCTATACGGCCGGATTTGTGGTCTCCTATTTCGGCCAGTCCCTGTGGACATTCCAGGCACGGGGCAGCCACCGCATCATGCTGCCGCGCTTCGCGGCCACGCAGGCTTTGGGCCTGGCGCTCAATTCCGCCCTTATCTGGCTGTTCATGCGCGCGGGCCTGAGTTATCCCGTGGCCATGTGGATCGCCATCGCGGCCGTGCCCGTGGCCGTGTACTTCATCTGTAAGCTCTGGGTGTTCCGCTCGTGAGCGCCACCGGGGGAAGCATGACGCCCGCCGTTTCCGTCATCATGAATTGCCTGAATTGCGCGCGCGACCTGCCCGGGGCGCTGGAAAGCGTGCGGTGCCAGACCTTTCAGGATTTCGAGATCATCTTCTGGGACAATGGTTCCACGGATGAGAGCGCGGCCATCGCCAAGGCCTATGGGCCGCAATTGCGCTATTTTTACGGGGCCAAGACCGTGCCGCTGGGCGCGGCCCGCAACCTGGCGCTCGCCGAGGCGGCCGGCCGCTATGTGGCCTTTCTCGACTGCGATGATCTTTGGCGCCCCGAAAAGCTCCAAAAGCAGGTGGCGCTCTTCGAGGCCAATGCGCGCGTGGGCCTCGTGTGTACGGATACGGAGATCGCGGACGGCCGGCGCGTGCTCTCGCGCGTGTTCGCGCAAAGCGCGCCCGGGCGCGGCATGGTGTTTGCGGAGCTCATGGCCAGGCAGTGGATCTCCATGTCCTCGGCCATGCTGCGCCGCGAGGCGCTGGAAAGCGTGGCCTGCGGCGCGGCGGGGGAGGAGGGGGCCGGCTGCGCCGGCCGCTGGTTCGACGAGAGCCTGAACGTCTGTGAGGAGGCCGACCTCTTTTACCGCATCGCGCACGACTGGGAGCTGGACTATATCGACGAACCCCTCACGGTCTGGCGGGTGCACGGCGGCAACACCACCTTCCGCAAGTTCGGCCAGTTCGCGGACGAGACCCTGCGCATCCTCGAAAAGCACCGGCGGCTCTATCCCGGCTATGATGCGCAGCACGCGGAGCTTGTGGCCCTGCTGACGCGGCGCGCGGCCTTCCAGAAGGGCGTGGCCCTGTGGCGGGAGGGGCGCAACGCCGAGGCCCGGGAGGTCGTCCGGCCATGGCGCGCAAGCTCGCCCAAGTACCGCCTGTTCTGGGCTGCGACCTATTTGCCCGGGAGCTGCTTCGACTTGGCCGCGCGGGCGTATTTCGCCCTGCCCGCGTCCTTGCGCCGGTGATAGAGCGGCGCGTCTGCAACGTCTTGTGCTTGGTGAGTTGGTATTGTAGCTGTGCGGTTGAGTAATGCCGAAATTATCCGTCAAAAACAGCCTTTTTGCTGCGTGCTGCGTCAGAGAAAAATTTCCTCGGTCGAGTACTTAAGTACACTCCCTTCGGAAATTTTTATCTTCCTTGCACGCAGCAAAAAATCTTATTTTTTAGGATTCTTCCGGCACCAGCACCCGTCTTCCGCTTCGCTCCAGACGGAATGAAGGAAATTCTCTCCGCTGCCTTGAATAGTTCCACTCTTTAACATTGCCCGGGCAGTTCCAGAAGCCGGCCGCCGCTCCAGGCGAGGCAGGCCGCGGCCATGTCCCTGAGGGGGAGCGCGGCGCCGTCCATGCGAAGCAGTTCCGCCTCTTCCGCATGCGCCCGGCGCAGGGCTTCTGCCCGCTCGCGCGGAAACTCTCCATTCTTTAAATACAGGACGCCCTGCAATGCCCGCAAAAAGGACTTGCGCAGGCTGTGCAGGGCGTTTGCGGCCGCTTCGCCGTCGAGAGCATTGGCTGTCATCAGCGTTTGCGCGGCTTCGTGGTAGAGCGCGGCTACCGCCGTGCGAACGCCCAAGAGGATGTCGGCCTTTGTGATGGGCGGTAGGAGCGGCGCAAGCTCGCTGTACCAGGCGTCCATATCCTGCGCGAAGGCGAAAAGCTCGAAGGCCGGCCACGCCGCAAGCTCGCGCGCGCCCGCCACAAAACCCGCGGCCTTTTCACCTTCCGGCAGGGCGCCCAGCACGGCCCGCAGCGTCACCAGATCCGCCCCCTCCAGCTGGTCAAGGATGACGCAGAGGTCGATGTCGCTTGTTTCCGAGGCCTCGCCGCGGCGATAGCTGCCCTGAAGCCCCACGAAGCGCAGCCTTGGGCCGAAGGACTGTTGGAGCGCTTCCACGGCGGCGGGCATCCAGGTGGCAGGGTCTATCATGGCTCCCCCCGTGATGTCAGGCGGGGCGGTTAGAAATTGGCCGGTTGTCCTTCCACGGCCTCGGCCAGCTCGCGCAGGGCGGCGAGGCTGGATTCCGCCTCTTCGGGCGTGAGGGAATGGAGCGCAAAGCCCGCGTGGACGATGACATAATCGCCCACCTTGGGCGGCTCGGGCAACAGCATGGTGGAGGCGGAGAGAAAGGTGGAGCTTTCGCCCACGCGCACGCGGGCCATGTCGGATGGCTCAAGCGCGACGATCTGGGCGGGGATGGCAAGGCACATGGAAAAACCTCCTCGGAGTTCATCTGTCAGGGGAGAATAAGCATGCGTCGCGCCCTGCACAAGGGGAGGCAGCGAAGTGAGGGCCGCGCACGTCCGCGCAGGGGCATGCGGGCGCGCGTCCCGGATGAAAAAGGGCGGGGCCGAAGCCCCGCCCTTCAGGTTTCAATGCCGGCCGTTCTTGCCCTTCTTCTTGTCGGGGTAGAGGATATAATTCCAGTACAGAACATAGAGCGGAAGCACCACGAACATCATGATGTACGCCCAGTTCTTGGTGTACAGGAAGTAGCTGTAAAAAGTGGGGAATTCCATGGGCTTCTCCTTGTCCCGGGCCTAGTGCTCTTCGCCCTTGAAGTCGGGGTGTTCGTAGAGCACGGGCATGTTGTAGACGATGAAGCGGTAGGCGGTGACGATCATGGTCACCACGAAGATGGAGATGCAGATTTCCCAGATGCTCGGGAAATAGCGCTCCGCCGAGGGGAGTTGCCAGTTGAAGGCGATCATGGAGACATTGAAGCGGTTGAGCACGATGCCGGCCACGGCGAGCACCGAGGTCAGGCGGCACAGGCCCACATTGCCGTCGCGCGCGCCCTTGGCGTAGAGCAGGGCCGGCAGAAGCACGAAGCCGAACATCTCCACCATCCACCACGCGCCCCAGCCCGTGCCGAGCCACGGCAGATTGGCCTGGACGAGCATGTCGATGAACTTGAGCATGAAGTACGCGAAGAGGATGAACGATGCCGCGCGTGCGAAGCTCAGCACCACGCCGTCGGCCTCGCGCAGGTGGGTGGCGTCCATGTACTGGTGCACGCCCTTGTGCGCGAAAAGGCCCTCGAAGATGACCATGCTGGCGCCCGCGGCCATGGAGCTCACGAAGAAGAACATGGGCATGAAGGGCGAATACCACAGCGGATGGAGCTTGCCGGGCGCGATGAGGTAGAGCGAGCCCAGCGAGGACTGGTGCAGGGTGGAAAGGGTCACGCCGAAGATGGTCAGAAGGATGGTCACGCGGATGACGATCTTGCGGCAGGTCAAGAGCCACGGGAACTTCTGCGCGAGCCATTCCATGGGCGCCACGGAGAACTCGATGAAGAGCACCGTGAGGTAGGTCGCCACGCACAGGCCCACTTCAAAGAGCACCGAGGTGGTGCCGGGGAAGAAGAACATGTAGGGCAGCCTGAGCGGATGGCCCAGGTCATAGAGCAGGGCCACGACCACGAAGGCGTAGCCCAGAAAGGCCGTGGTCACGGCCGGGCGCACCGCGGAGTGGAAGTGCTTCATGCCCATGACGTAGCAGGCCACGGTGGTGAAGTAGCCGCCGGCCGCGAGGCACACGCCGCAGAGCAGGTCAAAGCCGATCCACAGGCCCCAGGGCTGGGCTTCGGTCAGGTTGGTCACCGAGCCGATGCCCACGGTGAAGCGGATGACCGTGATGACGAAGCCCACAGCCAGGATGATCCAGGTGAGGATGTTGCCCGGCGTTCTGGAGAGCAGGGGCTCGAGATTGAAGAGCTTGTCCTTGGTGGGAATGATGATGCCGTGGGTGTCCATCTACTTCTCCTCCCCATGCCCGTCGCCGGAGTTCTGGGCCTCGCGGGCCTTGAGCGCCTCGGTCATGGCCTGGCGCGCGCGCTCGGCCGCGCCTTCGCCCTCGGTCTCGCCGATCTTGCGCACGGCGGCGTCCACGGCGGCGGCGAGGTCGTCCTTGGCATCCTTGATGATCTTTTCCTGCTCAAGTTTGGCCATGGCCTCGCGGCGCTTGGTCATGGCCCAGGCCCCGCCGAAGAGCACGGGCCAGAAGGCCACGATCATGGGCACGGCGCCGAGCGCCCCGTAGGTGAGTTGGCCCATGGGCTGGGAGCCGAGGTGCGTGTCGAGCCCGAGCTGCTTGAACTCGGTGCCCGCGCCCTGCGGGTCGTCCACGGGCACAGGCGCGCCCCCCGCGGCGGGTGCCAGCACCATCCACGCCGTGCCGCCCGCGTCGTACTCGCCGTAGAGGTAGTCCACATAGCGGCCCGGGTTCTCGGCCATGCGCGCGCGGGCGATCTTGATGAGGTCGCTTCTGCGGCCAAAGGTGATGGCGTCCACAGGGCAGGCTTCCACGCAGCCGGGGAGCTTGCCTTCCTTGAGCCTCGGCTCGCAGAAGGTGCATTTCTGCACCAGCGGGTCCCACGCGAGGTCGTACTGGAAGCCGGGCACATAGAAGGGACAGGCCACCATGCAGTAACGGCAGCCCACGCACTGCGAGCCGTCATAGACCACGGCGCCGTCGGGCAGCTTGTTGAAGCAGCGGGCGAAGCAGGCCGAGGCGCAGGCCGGGTCATTGCAGTGGAAGCACTGGAGCTTGCGGAAGTATGGCTTGCCGTTGACTTCGTACTTGTTGACCACGGTCCATTCATAGGCCGTGGTGTGGCGCTTCTTTTCCGTCACCGAAAGGTCGGTGAAGGGCACTTTGGGCTCGGGCAGGTGGTTCACCTTTTGGCACGCGGCCTCGCAGCGGCGGCAGCCGATACAGCGCGTGGTGTCGTGGAGCACGCCCCAGCTGTCGGGATAATAGGGGAAGCTCGCCGGGGAGGCCTCGGCGACCTTTGCCGAACCCAGCGCCGAGACCACGCCGGCGCTGCCGAGAATGGTGAGGAATTTTCTGCGGTTCATGGTTCCCCCTAGTTGGCCTGGTTGGCGGCGCGCTCAGGGGCGCGGAGCTTGTGGCAGGTTGTGCAGTCGGTATTGCGCGGCCGCGCCACCTTCATGTCCTTGTGGCAGCTCATGCACTGGAGGTGGAAAGCCGCCATGAGCGCCGGACGCTGGGGGGTGGCGGGGTCGATGGTCGGGCTGTGGCAGCTCGCGCACTTGGGCGGCGTGGCCGAAGCGGGGCTGTTGTGGTGGCATGTCACGCAGAGGGTGGCCGGCTCGGTGTGGAAGGCCGAGGCGAGCTTGTTCTCCTGAATGCGCTCCATGAGCGAGATGACGTGGTGCTTGTGGTTGAACACGCAGGGCTCGTACTTGCCCGCGAGCGAGTCGATGACCACCTTCTGCGGGGCCTTGGTGGCCTTCCAGTAGGTGACCATCTTGCGCGAAAGCTCGGTCTCGGTGGCGAGCTGCTCGTTGCGGCGCTCGGAGAGGGTGCCGGCGATGCCCTGCTGCATGTCCTCGGCCGTCATGGACTTGGTGACCGTGTGACAGACCGTGCACCAGGCCTCGTTGCGCGCATTCCTGACAAGCGTGGTGTGGCAGCCGGCGCAGTCGCGCTGGGTGATCTGCTGCGAATGGCAGCTCACGCAGCTTGCGGGCTTGGTGTCCGTGCGGGGCGCGATCTTGGTGGCGTGCATGGCGTCATACAGGGTGATGTGGGCGCCCTCGAGCTTGCCCTCCTGCGTGTGGCAGGTGGTACAGGCCACGGCGTCACCCGTGTGGTGGCAGACGATGCAGTCTTTCCCGGTGCGCTCCATCCATTTTTCATGGACCACATGGTTGAAGGTCACGGGCTGCATGGCCGCGGCCTTGGGATTGGCCTTGGCGCCCACGGGGAAGATGACGATGGCCGAGGGCGCGCCGCTGTCCGTGGGCTCCAGGGCGGCAGGCGCCGCTCCGGGAGCCGGGGGACATGCCGCGAACGCCAGGAGCGTGACCGCCAGCAGAAAAAGAGTTGTGCCGTTTCTCATGCGCTTTTCCTTTTGCAACAGAGACCACGATATGCACCGCCCGCGACGCCGCGCCGCGGACGCACCCCGGAAGGAATTTCGTATCAGGTCAACGGTAGCCCACTGGCAAGATTACGTCAAGGCGGCTGCGCAAAGCGGCGCGCTTGCTCCCAAAGGCGCGCCCGCGGCCCTTCAGGCGCCTTTTTTCCCCGCAAGGAAGCGCCGCGCGCCCGAAAGAAGCTCGCCTTCCGCGCCCTCGCAGGGCAGAAAGGCCGCCTCGGGCCGGGCGCGGAACCACGTGAGCTGGCGCTTGGCGTAGGCGCGGGTATTGGTGAGCCAGCGGGCCCGGCACTCGGGAAGGCTCGTCAGGCCCGTGAGATGGTCCAGCAATTCGGCGCAGCCGATGCCCGACCAGCCGGGCGGGCGCGCGCCCTGCGCCGCGGCAGGCGTGCGCGCGAGGGCGGCGCGGGCCTCCTCCACGGCGCCTGCTTCCAGCATGCCGTCGAGGCGGCGCCCAAGCCGCGTGGCCAACCAGTCGAGCGAAGCGTCGAGCACAAAGAGCGGGCCAGCGCACAGGGGCGCGCTCATGGCGTGGCCGTGCCACCAGCTGAAAGGCTTGCCCGTGCCTTCCAATACCTCGAGGGCGCGGAGGATGCGCTGGCGGTCGCGTGGGTGGATGCGGGCGGCATAGGTCGGGTCGCGCCGGGCAAGTTCCGCGTGCAGGGCTTCGGGCCCGCTTTCGGCGAGCCGGGCGGCGAGGCGCCGCGTCACCTCGGGCGCGATGGCCGGGATGGCCGCCATGCCCCTGAGCAGGGCCTGGAAATAGAGGCCCGTGCCGCCCACGAGCAGGGGCACGCGCCCGCGCGCCCATACTTCGCGCGCCTTCGCCGCGGCCATGTCGGCCCAGCGGCCCGCGCTGATCTTCTGCTCCGCGGGGAGGAAGCCGTAGAGGTGGTGCGGGGCCTGCGCGCGTTCTTCCGGCGAGGGCTGGGCCGTGATGAGCGGAAAATCGGCATAGACCTGGCGCGAGTCCGCATTGATGATCTCGCCGTCGAGCTCCCGCGCGAGAGCGAGGGCGAGCGCCGTCTTGCCCGCGCCGGTGGGGCCGGCGAGGCAGATGACCGGACACGCGGCGCCCGCCGGGGCGGCCGTGGGCATGCTCAGGCGCCCACCGGGCTTCCGGCCCCGAAGCCGCCGTGGGGTGCACCGAGGCAGGGGGTGCCGCGGCGCACCGCGCCCTCCTGATACTTCTCCGCGAGCGCGAGGCGCACGTTCTCCGGCACGAGGCCCTTCACGTCCGCCCCCTGGCTCGCCGCGGACTTGATGATGGTGGAGCTGATGTAGAGCCACTGGTAGTCGGTCATCATGAAGACCGTCTGGATATGCGGCCTGAGGCGCCGGTTCATGAGCGCGAGCTGGAACTCGTACTCGAAGTCCGACACGGCACGCAGGCCCCGCAAAATGGCGCAGACGCCGAGCTCGAGCGCGCAATCCACGGTGAGGCCGGTGAAGGGGAGGACTTCCGCGCGTTTCAGGTGGCGCACGGCTTCGGCCGCGAGGGCCACGCGCGCCTCCAGCGTGAAGAGCGGGTTCTTGGGCGTGGTCTCGGCCACGGCCACGATGATGCGGTCAAAGACCTCGAGGCCCCGGCGGATGAGGCTCAGGTGGCCGTTGGTCAGGGGGTCGAAGGTGCCGGGATAGAGCGCGGTCTTCATGCGGAAGGCTCCGATGCTGTCCAGATGTGGATGACGGTCTGCCCGAAGCGCCGCTCCGCCAGCGGCTCGAGGCCCGGAATCGGCGCAAGCGCAAGGCCCTCCTCCACTTCGGCCGTGACGAGGGCGCCCGGGGCGAGCCAGCCATTGCCGGCGAGCGCCGTGAGCGCCTGCTGCGCGAGCCCCTTGCGGTAGGGAGGGTCGAGGAACACGAGGTCAAAAGGCTGTGCGGCCCGGCGGCGCAAAAAGCGCAGGGCGTCCTCCCGGATGATGCGCGCTCGGCCCTCCACGCCGAGGGCCGACACATTGGCCTCGAGGGCGCGCAGGGCGTTCTGCGCGTTTTCGACAAGTACCGCCTCGGGCGCGCCCCGGCTCAGGGCCTCGAAGGCGAGACTGCCGCTGCCGGCGAAAATGTCGAGCACGCGCGCGCCCGCCATGTCCGCGCCGCGGGCCTCGAGCATGGAAAACAGCGCCTCGCGCGTGCGGCCCATGGCCGGGCGGCAGCCCTCGCCCGCGGGCGTGGCCAGCCTGCGGCCCCCGAATGCTCCTGCAATGATGCGCATGGCTACATCCGCCCGAGCAGGCGCGTGAGCTCGCCATCCAGCCGGGCCAACGCTTCGGAAAGCTCCTCGGAAAGCTCCGCCTGTTCGTCCCGTGGGGCCGCCGCCTTTTCCCTGAGCAGGGCCAGCTTGCGCTCCAGATTTTTCGTGAGGGCCGTCAGGTCCACGGGCGGGCGCGCCTCCTCGTGGTGCTCCACGCCGGCCACGCGGCTGTCCTGGAGGGTCAGCTGCTCGAGATAGTCCGGCGAAAGCGGCGTGATATCGAAGCGCTCCTTGATGAGCGCGCCCAGCGCGGCCTGGGCCCTGGGCTCGCCGTGGACGAGCACCACCTGCGGGCGCCGGCGGGCAGTCTCCCCGGCCAGCGGCGCGAGCCAGTCGAGCAACTGGCTCTGGCCCGCGTGCCCGGAAAAGCCGTTGATGGTGAAGATGCGTGCGGCGCAGGCTACTTCCTCGCCGAAAAGGCGCAGGCTCGCGGCCTTTTCCACGAGGCGGCGCCCCGGCGTGCCCTGCGCCTGGTAGCCCACGAAGACCACGCTGGCCCCGGGGCGCCAGAGATTGTGGCGCAGGTGATGGCGGATGCGGCCGGCATTGCACATGCCGCTTGCGGAAATGACGATGGCCGGCCCGTCGAGGGCGTTGATGCGCATGGATTCCTGCGCGCTCAGGGTATACTGAACGCGGGCCATGAAGGCCGCGGCGTCCGCGTCGTGGTAGAGCGCGCGGGCGGCCTCGTCAAAGAGCTCGCCGTGCCGGGTGAAGATTTCTGTGGCGCGGATGGCGAGCGGGCTGTCGAGGAAGATGGGCATGTCGTCCGGCAAGCCCCCGCTACGCCAGACATTGAGCAGGCAGTACAGCACCTCCTGCGAGCGCTCCACGGCAAAGGCCGGGATGATGACCTTTTCGCCATGGCCGTGGGCCCAGGCGATGGCGGCCGCGAGCTCGGCCTCGCTCTCGCCCTCGTTTTTATGGTTGCGGTCGCCGTAGGTGGATTCCATGAACACATAATCGGCGGCGGGGGGCGTTTCCGGGTCGCGCACGATGAGCGCGTCGGGCCGGCCGATGTCGCCGGAGAAGATGAGGCTCGTCAGGGCGCCGCCTTCCTCCACCTCAAGGCGCACGGTGCCGGAGCCCAAAATGTGCCCGGCGTCGTGCAGCACGGCGCGCACGCCCGGCGCGGGTTCAAAAGGCGCGTGGTAGTCCACCGGGCGCAGCAGGGCCGCGGCCTTGCGCGCGTCCTCCACCGTATAGAGCGGCGCGGGCGGGTGCTTGAGGCCGCGCCGGCGGAATTTTTTGGCCTCGCGCTCGGCTTCCATCTCCTGGATGTGCGCGCTGTCTTCCAGCATGACGCCGAGCAGGTCGGCCGTGGCCGTGGTGCAGTAGATGGGGCCCTTGAAGCCGTTGGCCGCGAGCGCGGGCAGAAGGCCAGCGTGGTCCATGTGGGCGTGCGTGAGGATGACGAAATCGAGAGCGCGGGGCCGGTAGGGCGCGAGATTGCGGTTGCGCGCCTCGATGGTACGGTTGCCCTGGTGCATGCCGCAATCGATTGAGAAGCGCGAGCCGGCGGCCTCGATCATGTGGCAGGAGCCGGTGACCGTGCGCGCCGCGCCGAGAAACTGGATCTTCATCGTGCCTCCTCCCGTGTGGGGGCGCGCGAAGGGCGCCCGCCGGCACAGTACCTGCGGAAAACGCCGAAATCAAGGGAGGATGGGGAAAGGGGACGGTGCGGCACGCCGGGGCGGCCGGCTTAGACGCGGTAGGTGACGATATTGTCGTAAAAATCGAAGCCGATCTGCGCGAGGGAGATGGTGCGATCCACGATATGGAAATTGGCCATTTCGGTCATCGGGCGCGGCTTTGCGCGCTGCGGGTCGGCGAGGTGATAGTGCGCCTCGTCGCCGCGGGCCGAGCTCGCCATCTGTAGACAGACGACCTCTATGGGCGTAACCATACAAGCCTCCGGGGACTTCGCGCCGCATGCCGGCGGGGAAGAACGGGCACGGAATCAGACTAGCGCAGTTCCGCGCAAAAGGAAAGGAGAGAAGCATGGCAAAAGCTCGGGAGACCGCCGCGGTGCGGGTGCGGCCCTTTGCGCCGGGGGACCTCGCCGCCATGCGGGAGATCTGGAACGAGGTGGTGGACGCGGGCCAGGCCTTCCCGCAGGAGGAGCGCCTGACGCCGGAGGGTGCGGCGGAATTCTTCGCCGCGCAAAGCGCCTGCGGCGTGGCCGTGGACGGCGCGGGCCGCGTGCTCGGCCTCTATATCCTGCACCCCAACAATGTGGGCCGCTGCGGCCATATCGCCAACGCGAGCTATGCCGTGGCCGGTTCTGCCTGCGGGCAGGGCGTGGGGCGTGCCCTTGTGCGGGCGAGCCTTGCAGAGGCCGGGCGCCTCGGCTTCCGCATCCTCCAGTTCAACGCCGTGGCCGTGGACAACACGCCGGCGCGGCATCTCTATGAAAAACTGGGCTTCACGCCGCTCGGCATCATCCCCGGCGGTTTTCGCCGCCCTGGCGGGGAGTATGTGGATATTGCCCTTTACTGGCATGCGGTGGGCGAGGCCGATGCCTGAGCTACTGTTTCAGGCGGGCGCAAGGCCGAGCAGGCCCGCGGCGAGCCCCGCGATATCCGTCTGCCGGCCCGGGAGCGGCACATCCGCCGGCGCGCCCGCGAGCCAGAAGGGCACGCGCCGCGCGGCATCCGAAGGGTCGGCGTGGCTCGCATCCGCGTCCATGCCGTGATCGCTCGTGACCATGACGGTGGCGCCCCACGCGAGCCAGCGGGGGAGGGCGGCTGCGAGCAGGCTGTCGGCGCCGCGCACGGCCTCGCGGTAGGCGCGCGAGCCCGCGCCGTGGGCATGGCCCGCGAAGTCGATGCCCATGCTGTGCACGAGCAAAAGGTCGGGCGCAAATTTCAGGCGCAGGGCCTCGGCGTCGCGGAAAAGCTCTGCGTCGGGATAGGCGTCCTCACTGTAAAAAAGGCCGTGGCTGATGGGCAGGCGCGCATCGTCGCAGAGGCGGTCGCGGGCGGGCTCGAAGGGCGCGCGGTTGCAGAGCTCGCTCATCCAGTGGTAGGCGGCGGCCGCCGTGGTGAGGCCCGCCTCCCGCGCGCGGGAAAAGAGGGTGGGCACGGGGGAGGGGCGGGCGTCCGCGTTGCGGATGATGCCGGTCTCAAGGGGCGTCAGGCCGGTGAGCAGGGTGGCGTACAAGGGCCGCGAGAGCGGCGGCAGCTCCGCCATGAGCTCCGTGTGCCGGGCGGCGCCGCTTTCGGTGAGCGCGGCCATGTAGCTCATGTGGCGCCGGGCCGTCGTGGCGAGGCCGTCCAGCAGCACGAAGACGAGGCGGCTCACCAGTCGCCCCTCCCGGAATCCGGCAGCGCCTCGCGCCCGGGAAAATGCAGTTCGGGCGCGAGGGCGCGCAAGGCCGTCAGGGTGACGCCCTCCACGGCGAAGTTGCGGCGCAGCCAGCGGCAGAAGCTGAAGATCTTTTCGAGCGCGGCCGTGGCCGCGGCCTTGTCCGGCACATGGGGCGAGCCGCCGGGCAGCATCTCGGACGAATGCCAGAAGAGCCCGAGCACCTTGCCGCCGCGCCGCACATGGAGCCAGGTGGCGAGGCGCATGGCGCTTGCCCCGTGCCAGAAGGGATTGGCGCTGAGCGCCCCGAAAAAGTGGAAGCGGTCGAGCACTTCGCGCCGGCGCCCCGCAAGGCCGTGCCAGAGGCGTTCCATGCCCGGCACGAGCGGCACCTGCGTGATGGGCGCCTCCAGGAGGGGCCTGTCCGGCGCGCCTTCCACCCAGTAGGGGTCGGCCGGCGCGAGAAAGTGGTCCGGCCCGCCCGCGAAGGCGCGCAAGGGGCACACCGAGCTGTCCACGAGGATGCCTTCTTCCGCAAGCAGGGGGCGAAGCTCCGCCTTGAGGTCCCAGCGGCCCATGCGGAAGCTCGTCAGCGGCGCGCCCTGGAAGTCGCGCCCCGCGTTGAGCAGGGTGCGCAGCCTCTGGCCCAGGAGCTCGCGCGGGAGAAGATGGGTTCGCGCGGGCGGCCCGGCCATCCCCTCCTGGGCCGTCCCCTCCGGGGGCGCGCCGTCAAAAGGCGGCGTGCTCCAGTGGTGGAGATGGGCGCCTATCTCCGCGCCGTGGCGGTCGCGCATCTTTTCCAGCACGGCGCGGGCGGGCGCCGAGGCGAAGACGGTATACGCGCAGAAGAGCGTGAGCGGAAAGCCCAGCTCGTCCGAAAGGGGCGCGAGCTTCGGCAGCAGCTCCACATTGCGCACGCCGCAGCCCGTGGCGGCGTAGGTGCCGCAGAAAAGGCCCTCCTCCTCCACGTCGAGGCTGATGACCACACGCAGGGGCGGCTTCGGCCGGGCTGTGCCGGCGGCGGGCGGGGCTTGGTCAGGCATGGGCCGACTGTAGCCCGGGCGGCTCCCCAAGGCAATGCCCCGGCGCTTTGCAAGCCGGGCCGGATGGCGTACAGTGAGGCCGTGTCGCCACGCCGGCGGCAGGAGAACGCATGCCCGAGCCCTGCTCCGTCCTGTTCCTCATGGAAGACCTCTGCTACGGGGGCACCCAGCGCCAGACCCTCGAGCTGGCGAAGCGCCTTGACCGCGGGCGTTTCGCGCCGTCCATGCTCACGCTCACCGGCCCCACGGACCTCGACGCCGTGGCGGCCGGCGCGGACATCCCCCTCCACTATCTCGGCACGGGCCGGGGCGTGGCGAGCCTTTTTTTTCTCAGGCTCGGGCCGGCGCTCAAGCGCCTTTCGCCGGACATCCTCGTGCCCTGTACGGCGCTCCCCAATATCTGGGGGCCCATCTGGGGGCGGGTGCTGGGCTTGCCGGCCATCGTGGGCACCTGCCGGGGCGGCGGCGCGCTCCGGCGCCAGCACGAGCGTTTTCTCTGGCGCCTCTGCGACCACCATGTCTGCAATTCGCTCGCATTGGTGGAAGGGCTGCGCAAGCTGGGCGAACCCGCGGGCCGCATCAGCTATATCCCCAACGGCGTGGATACCGAGCGCTTCCGCCCCGCGCCCGTGCCCCCCTCGGAGCGGCCCCCGCTCATCCTCTGCGTGGCCAGGCTCGCGCAGGACAAGGGCCACCTCACCCTGTTGCGCGCCTTCGCCATCGTGGCGCGCGAGGTGCCCGAGGCGCGCCTGCGCCTCGTGGGCGACGGCCCGCAGGAGGCGCAGCTTCGGATGCTGGCCCGTACCTTCGGCCTCGAGGACCGCGTGGAATTCGTGCCAGGGAGCCCGGATGTGCGCGAGCATTACGCCGAGGCGCGCATCTTCGCCCTGGCCTCGGTGCGCGAGGGGCAGCCCAATGTCATCCTCGAGGCCATGAGCTGCGGCTTGCCGGTCTGCTCCACGGCCGTGGGCGGCATCCCGGGCCTCGTGGACAACGGCGTCACCGGGCTGCTCTCTCCGGCGGGCTATGCCGAGGCTTTCGCGGCATCGCTGTTGCGCCTGCTCGGCGACCCGCCCCTGGGCGACGCCCTCGGGCGCGCGGGCCGGGCGCGCGTGGAGCGGGATTTTTCCTTCGCCGCCATGGTGGGGGCGCATGAGGAGCTGTTCGACCGCCTGCACAGGACGAGGCGCGGCGAACGCGAGGAGGGCGACGCATGAAGCGCGGGATCATCCTTTCTGCTGCGGCGCTGCTGTGCGCCCTCTGCGGCGCCGGCCCCCTGTGGGCGGCCGGGGCGCAGAAGACAATCACGAGCGGCCCCGGCGAAGTGACGGAACTCTGGACGGGCAAGGTGCTCAGCGCCACCTTCCGCGCGGGCATGTGCTTCGGGGCGGACGGCAAGGCGCGCGGCGTGCTCATCCTGCGCCATGCCAACGGCCAGGAGGACCCGTACCACCTCTACGGCCACATCCGCGCCAATGCCTTTGACCTCACGCATTCCTCCGGCCATTCCTTTACCGGCCGCATTACGGGCCCGCGCAGCATGGAAGGCCGGGTGAAGCTGAAAAACGGCCTCACCCTCAACCTCGAGGGCGAGCGCACCCTTGACGTGCCCCTGGCGGCGGAAGACTGCGCGCCGCTTGCCCCCTGACCCGTCGCAGAAGCCGCGCCCCCGTCGCCGGCGCCCCTTTCGGGAGGAGCCATGACCGTAGTGTTATTTATCGTGGGCCTTGTCCAGTGCGGCCTTTTGTTCCTGCTCACGGGCACGGGCGCGAAGCTGGCGCGCCAGGCGCAGAAAGAGCGGGAGGAAGCCCGCTATGTGCCCCACGGCGGCTGGCCGCGCGTGGCCATGATCATCCCCGCCGCGGGCAATGACCCGCGCATGGAGGCGGCGCTGAAAAGCCTGCTGGAGCAGGATTATCCCCACCTGCTGCCGGTGCTCGTCACTGCCGGCGCCGACGACCCGGCGGCGGACATCATCCGGCGCCTCAAGGAGGACTATCCGGCCCTCCGGCACGTCATCGCCGGCGAGGCGAAGGACTGCGGCCAGAAAAACTGGAACAGCCTTGCGGGCGTGGCCGCCGTGGGCGACGCGGCGGACATCTATATGTTCTGCGACAGCACGCACATGGCCGACCCGGAATTCGCCCGCTGCCTCGTGGGGCCGCTCGCGCGCAACGAGGCGGCCTTCAGCACCGGCTATCACGAGGTCGAGCCGCGCGACCACGGCATCGTCACCCTGGGCTATGCCCTGAGCGTGCTGCTCATGCGGCTGTTGCAGGGCCTTTCCGCCTTCACCCAGCCCTGGGGGGGCGCCATGGCCATGACCCGAGCGGCCTTCGAGCGCTATGGCGTGGCGAGGCTCTGGGCTTCCACCGTGGTGGACGACTGCTCGCTCGGGGCCATGCTCCAGGCCCGGGGCGTGCATGTGAAGCTGTGCGCGGCCGCGCTTTTGCGCACCACGGCGCACAGGCACGCCTTCGGCACGTGGCGCGCCTGGATGGACCGGCAGGTGCTTTTCCTCAAGTTCTGCATGCCGGGCCAGTGGTTGCTGCTCGGGGTGTTCGCCGCGCTCATGCTGGCGCCGGTCTTGTGGGCCGGCTTCACCTTCTGCCGCGACCTCATCGGCCGCGGCGGGGGCACAGGGCCCTTCCTTGCGCTGCTCTGGCTCTTGCTGCTCGCGGGCACGCTCTCGTCGTGGCGCAGGCTCGTGCCTGTGCGCGTGCCGCTGGGGCGCTGGCTCGGGGCCTTTTTCCTCGCGTCGGGGCTCTTCGGCTGGGTGTATCTCAGGACCATCCCGGCCCGGACCATCACCTGGCGGCACATGGTCTATCTGGTGGGCCGGGGCGGCGCGCTCCTCGGCATGCGCCGGCGGGGGTAGGCGCGTTGCCGGATTTGCCGCCTCCGTTTTGACAGGCGGCGCCCAAGGCCGTACATTGGGCCTTCCGGGAGGGCGCCCCGGCAGGCGCCGTGGGGCGCACGCCGTCCCCTCCCGCCGGAGGAGCCGGAGTTTTCCATGATCGTGATGTCAGACCTTTTTCGCGTCAGCCTCAGGCAGGTTGTGCGCCAGCGCGGCTTCGGGGTGATCCTGTCCATCGCCCTGGGCATCACGGCCTTTATCGTGCTCTCCGTGCTTGGCCGCGAGATCCGCTACAAGGTCGGGCAGGACATGGTGCTCATGGGCGGCGTCAACGTCATCCAGCTCTACATGGATGACGCCGCCTATCCGGGCCAGCCCCGGCGCGAGTTCTATCCCGAGACCGTGGAGGCGCTCCGCAAGCTTCCGGGCGTGGGCATGGTGAGCCGCAACCTGCGCGGCGGCCGCGTCTTCGACCTCAGGACTTCGGGCGAGCGCACGATCCGCATGGATTTCATCGGCATCGACCAGTATTTCGCCGATGTCTATTCCCTCACGCTCGTGGCCGGGCGGCTCTTCGACGCCTCGGACATCGAGCGCCGGCGCCGCGTGGCCATGCTGGGCCGCGAGGCCGCCCTCATGCTCTATCCCTCGGCGGAAGCCGCCGTGGGCCAGCTCCTCATCCTCGGGCAGGATGTGTTCGAGGTGGTGGGCGTGGTGAGCGGCGTCATGCTGGGCAGCTGGGGCCGGGGCGGCTTTTTGCCCTATACGGTCATGATCGACCGCAACTGGGCCGGCGGCAAGGTGGACAGGCTCTTTGTGCGCGCCATCGGCTGGGAGGACGTCACCCCGCTCGTCAAGCTCATCCCCGAGGTGGTGCGCGAGCACCAGGCCGCGCCGCACATGGTCATCCGCACCCAGGAGGAACAGCTCGCCCGCATCCAGACCACCTTCATGTGGGTGGAGGCGCTGCTCTGGCTCGGCATCGTGGCCTCGCTCATGCTCGGCGGCTTCGGCATCTGGTACGGCACCTTCGCGGCCGTGCGGGCGCGCACCCGGGAGGTGGGCCTCAAAAAGGCCATGGGCGGCGCGGACGCCGACATCCTGGCCCAGTTCCTCGCCGAGGCCCTGTGCAAGTCGCTGGCGGGCGGCGTGCTCGGTATCCTCCTCGGCGTCATCATCGTTGAGGTCGGTTCCTGGGCGCTGGGCACCGGCGTTTCCTACCCGCTGCTCCTCGCGAGCAGCGTGGGCAGCATCCTTTTCTCCGCGCTCATCGGCGTGGCGGGCGGCCTCTATCCCGCCATCCAGGCGAGCCGCATGGATGTGGTCTCGGCCCTGCGCTTTGAATGAAAAGGTGAAGCATGGCACCAGTCATCATCGCCAAGGATCTGTACAAGTGCTACGCGGGTTTCGCGCCCGTGCTGCGTGGCGTGAGCCTCGAGGTGGAGGCCGGGGAGATGGTGGCCATCATGGGCCCCTCGGGCTGCGGCAAGTCCACCATGCTCCATATACTGGGCCTGCTCCACGCGCCGGACGCGGGCTCGCTCACCATCCTCGGCACCGATGTGCTCAAGCTCAACCGCGAGCAGACGGCCGCCTTCCGACGCGGGAACCTGGGCTTCGTCATGCAGTCGAGCAACCTTTTCGAGCATTCCACGGTGTTCGAGAACGTGGAATTCCCGCTCATCTATGAAAAGGTGCCCCCGCAGGAGCGCTGGGAGCGCGTCATCCGGGCGCTTGAGCTCGTGCGCCTCTCGGCCCGCGTGCACTACCGCAGCAACCGGCTCTCCGGCGGCGAGCAGCAGCGCGTGGCCATCGCGCGCGCCATGGTCAACAATCCGCGCATCCTGCTCGCGGACGAGCCCACGGGCGCGCTGGACGCCAAGACGAGCCGCCTCATCATGGACAATTTCCGCGCGCTCTGCCATTCGGGCGGCGTCTCCATGGTCATGGTCACGCACGACCCCAAGATGGCCGAGTTCTGCGACAGCGTCTATACGCTGGAGGACGGCATCCTCCACTGCCGCAAGCACGAGCTCGCCGACCTCAAGGAGGGCGGCACCAAGAGCCTGCTCGCCGCGCCGGACCCCATCGTGCGCGGCGCCCTCGTGGCCGAGCGCTTCCCCGAGCCCTCGGGCCAGTGCCTCATGGAGATCGCCCATCATCTGCATGCGGCCGGGCTGCTCTCGCGCATTTACGCCATAAAGGGCAGCGGCCTGCTCGGCAATCCCGCGGGCTATGCCCTGCCGCTCGCCGTGCGCCGCATCGGGCTGTGGCACGCGCCGGCGGCGCTGGGGGCGCTGGTCAGGCGGGCGCGCGCCTCGCAGTCCCTGTGGTCGCTGTGGCGGCTCATGCCCCATTCCCGCTGGGGGCGCGGCTTTTTCGCCCAGGTCTGGGCCTTTGCCTGCGGCACCCTGCTCGCCCGCTGGGGCCTTCAGGAACATATCGAATTTCTCTACGCCTCCGGCGCCGGCAGCCAAGCCACGGCCAGCCTGGTGGCCGCGCGGCTCTTGCGGCTGCCCTTCGCCTTTTCCGTGCGCGCGCAGGATCTCTCCCTCAACGGTGCGGACTGGGCCGTCAAGGCGAAGGAGGCCGTCTTCGTGCGCTGCGACACCGAGGCCGTGGTCAAGGCCCTGCGCGAGCGCCTGCCTGACCTGCCCGCTGACAAGATCGTCCTTTTGCGCGACCCGCTGACCCTCACCCCGCCCGAGGAGGAGCCGGAGACCATCCCGACCCCCGGCGGCAGCGCGCCCGAGGCCGCAAAGCCGCTGGAACTTTTGGCCGTGGGCACCATCGCCCCGCGCAAGGGCTATGACCTGCTCTTGCGGGCCTGCGCGCGGCTGAAGGCGGCCGGCATCGACTTCCGCCTGACCATCGTGGGGCAGGGGCCGGAGCGGCTCAAGCTGCGCTGGCTTTCGTGGCGCCTCGGGTTGCGGCGCCTCGTGCGTTTCGCCGGCGAGGTGGCCCATGAGAAGATGGCGGAGACCTACCGGCATGCGGACATCTTCGTCGCGCCCGGCATAAGGACGCGCAAGGGCGACATGGACGGGCTGCCCTCGGCGCTCGCCGAGGCCATGGCCTTCGGCATCGCCGTGGTGGTGAGCGACCTGCCGGGCCAGCTCGAAGCGGTGGAAAACGGCGTCTCCGGCCTCGTGGTGCCGCAGAATGATGTGCCGGCGCTGGCCCAGGCGCTGGAGCGCCTGGCGAAAGACCCGGAGGAGCGCAAGCGCCTTGGCGCCGCCGCGCGTCAGCGCATCCACGCCCTGCTGGACGCGCAGGCGAGCGAGGAGAAGCTGAAGGAGCTGTTCATCGAGGCCGCGCGTTCCGCCGCCAGGGCGAAGGCAGGGGCCGGCGCGCCCGGAGAAGTGGAAGAGCCCGCCGGGGAGTCCCCGAAGGCGTCTTCCACCGCTTCGCCCGCTCCGGCCTCCGGCAAGGGCAAGCCGCAGGCGAAAAAGGGCAGGTGATGGACTTTTCGGGCACGGCCATCCTGGTGGCGGGCGATGTCATGCTCGACCGCTATCTCGCGGGCGACGTGGCGCGCATCTCGCCCGAGGCGCCCGTGCCCGTGGTGCGTCTCGAAAAGCGCTGGAGCGTGCCGGGCGGCGCGGGCAACGTGGCCCGCAACCTTTCGCGGCTCGGCGTGGCCGCGCGGCTCGTCGGCCTGGTGGGGGACGACGCCGAGGGGCGCACACTGCGCGCGGCCGTCACGGCCGAGGGCATCGAGGACGCCCTGACCGTCTCGCATGACCGCGCGACCACCAGCAAGACGCGCATCCTCGGGCACGGCCAGCAGCTCCTGCGCCTCGACGAGGAGCGCGTGGCACCGCTCGGCCCGGGCGAGCTCGAGCCCCTGAAGTCTGCCGTGGCGCGGCTTTTGCCCGGCTGCGGCGCAATCATCATTTCGGATTACGGCAAGGGCGTCTTCCTGCGCCGTGAGGACGGCGGAAGTCTCTGCGCGGACATCATGGCGCAGGCCAAAGTCGCGGGCATCCCCGTGCTCGTGGACCCCAAGGGCAAGGACTGGTCGAGCTATGCGGGCGCGGCCTGCGTGACGCCCAACACGGCGGAATTCCTCGAGGTCTGCGGTCTTCCCGCCGGGGCGCGGCCCGACGCCGCGAAGCGGCGTGAGCTCGCCGAGGGGCTGTGCCGGCAGTACGGCTTTGCACGGCTTTTGCTCACGCGCGGGCCCCGGGGCATGATCCTCTATGCGCCCGGGGAGGAGCCTGTGCGCATCCGCGCGGCCGTGCGCGAAGTGGCCGACGTTTCCGGCGCGGGCGATACGGTGATCGCCGCCCTTGCGGCCTGCGTGGCCGGGGGCCTCGGCTGGGCCGAGAGCGCCGCTGTGGCCAATGCCGCCGCCGGGGTGGCCGTGGGCAAGGCCGGTACGGCGCCGGTGGCCTTGGCCGAGCTCAACGAGGCCCTGAGGCAGGGGATGGACAATCCCAAGCTCTTCGCGCTCCCGGCGCTCAGGCACAAGCTGGAGGAATGGCGGCGCCGCGGCGAGCGCATCGTCTTCACCAACGGCTGTTTCGACCTGCTTCACCCCGGGCATATCTCGCTTTTGCGCCAGGCCGCGGCCCTGGGCGACCGGCTGGTGGTGGGCCTCAATGCCGATGCCTCGGTGCGCCGGCTTAAAGGCCCCGAGCGCCCCATCCAGAACGAGACGAGCCGGGCGTTGCTGCTCGCGGCGTTGCAGGCCGTGGACGCGGTGGTGCTCTTCGGCGAGGACACGCCGGAACGCCTCATCCATGAGGTCGCCCCGGACGTGCTCGTCAAGGGCAGCGACTACAGAGTGGAAAACGTGGTCGGCGCGGACTTCGTGCTCGGCCGCGGCGGCGAGGTGCATCTCGTGGACCTCGTGGACGGCTGCAGCACCACGGGCCTCGTGCGCAAGATGCGCCCCGCGGCGGCCGGGGACACCGGGGACGGCGCTCATGCCTGACAAGGGCGTGCGCCATCTCATCGCCGCCGACATCGGGGGCACCAATTGCCGGCTGGCGCGCTTCGCTCTCGGCCCGGACGGGCGGCTCGTGCGCGAACATTCTGCGTGGCTGGAGAGCCCGGATCTCTGCACCACCGAGCACTTGCTCACCGCGCTGGAGCGCGAGCTCGCGCTGCATCCGGCCCGGGCCGATGCCACGGTGCTCGCCATCGCCGGGCCCGTGCATGACGGCCTCACCGGCGGCCTCACCAACGGCAGCCTCAGGGTGGACTTGCGCCCGCTGGCTGCGCACGGCACGGGCGTCTTTCGCGTCATCAATGACTTTGTGGCCCAGGCCTGCGCCTGCCTCACGGAACTCGGCGACGAGGCGCGGCTGCTCCGGCCCGTGCCGCCTGCCCCCGCGCCCTTGCGCGCGCCGCGCGCGGTCATCGGCGCGGGCACCGGGCTTGGCGTGGCCTGCCTCTATCCGCTGGACATGGCCGTGCCCGGCGCCGGGGGCTGGCTCGTGGCGCCCTCCGAGGGCGGGCACATGGCCTTTCCTTTCGCGGGCGCGGAGGAGAACGCCTTTCATGAATTTTTGTGCACGGCGCTCGGGCTCGCCGTGGCGGAAGGTGACGACGTGCTCTCCGGGCGCGGCCTCGCGCTCCTGCATGAATTCCTCACCGGCGAACGCCTCACCCCCGGCGAGGTGGGCCGCAAGGCCCTTTCCGCGCCCTCGCCGACCTTGAGCCGGTACGCCCGTTTCTACGGGCGCGCCTGCCGAAACCTCATGCTTTCCTGCCTCTCCACGGGCGGCCTGTGGATCGCCGGGGGCATAGCCGCCCGCAATCCCCTCTGTGTGAGCAGCCCGGAGTTTTTCGCCGAGCTCTTCGCCGAGCCCTCCTTTGCGCACTGGCTCCGGAAAATCCCGGTGCGCCTCCTGGAAGACGCCGAGAGCGGCCTCTGGGGCGCGGCCCAATATGGCCGCATGCTGCTTGAGCAGCCCTCCTCTACTTCCGCCACGCCCGCACGACACAACTGACCGCGAACCAGGCACAGGCCACAAGTACCACGGTGGCGCCGCTCGCCGTGGCAAGCCACTCCTGCGCGGACAGGAGCAGCCCGGCCGCGCCCGAGCTCACGCCCACGACGAGCGACCACCAGAACATGTCCCCCGCGCTCCTGGCGAGGTTGCGCGCCGTGGCCGCCGGCACCACGAGCAGGGCCGTCATGAGCAGCACGCCCACGGCCCGCACCGAAAACATGACGACAAGCGCCAGCACGGCGGCGAAAAGATAGTTCCAGAAGGCCGTGTGGATGCCCTCGACCCGCGCGGTCACCGGGCTCAGGGCCATGGCGAGCAGGCGGTTCCAGCCCATAAGCTCGAAGAGCAGCAGGCAGCCGAACAGGCAGGCGAGCGCCGCCATTTCGCCGTCGCCCACGGTGAGGATGTCACCGTAGAGGAATTGCCCCATCTGGCGCCCGAGGCCGCTGGCCCGGCTCACCACGGCGAGGCCGAAGGCCACCACGGCCGAAAAGATGATGCCGATGGCCGTGTCCGCCGAGAGCCCGCTTGAGCGCTGCACGGCCATGACGGCGATGCCCACGAGCACCCCGAAGACGAGCATGGCGGTCTCCGGCGGCGCGCCGAGGATGAGCCCGAGCGCCACGCCCGCAAAGGCCGAATGGCCCACGGCGTCCGAAAAAAAGGCCATGCGGAAGAGCGTCACCTGCACGCCGAGCATGGAGGTCATGGGCGTGAGCAGGAGGAGCGCCAAAAGCGCCCGGCGCATGAAGCGCGGCTCAAGGCACTCGAACGGCAGAACGGAGAGGGCGTCGCAGGCGGCGGCCAGCAGGGTGCTCATGGGGCGCTCCTGTCGCCAAGGCCCGCGGGCAGCCGCCCCCGGTGGCCCGGCGCCGAGAGGGCGCCGCACTGCGGGCAGCCGGGGGCATCGAGGTCGCACTGGTCGGGATAGAGGTGGATGGGCACCCCGAAAAGCGAGAGCAGGAGCCGCGCGGTGAGCGTTTCGCGCGGGGGGCCCTGGGCCAGCACGCGCCCGTCGAGGCAGATGACGTGGGTGGCGTAGTGGGCGGCGAGGGGCAGGTTGTGGCTCACCATGATGAGCGTGAAGCCGCGCTCGTGCCGGGCCGCGTCCAGCACTTCCCAGAACAGGCGCTCGCCGTGCACGTCCACGCCGGCCTCGGCCTCGTCGAGCACGAGCAGGTCAGGGTCGTGCCCGAGGGCCGCGGCGAGGAGCACGCGCCGCAATTCTCCGCCCGAGAGGTCGCCCAGGCGCTGCCCCTCAAGGTCCGCCGCGTCCACGGTTTCGAGCAGGGCGCGCCCGCGCAGGCGCGCGGCAGCGGAGACCCCGAGCCAGAGCGGACGCCGTTGGGCGCCCAGCGCGAGAAATTCGCGCACGGTGAGCGGCAGCCCGCGCTCCACCACCAGTTGCTGCGGCACATGGGCCACGCGCTGCCCGCCCTCGAGGACGATACGGCCGCTGTAGGCCCGCTCGCCGAGCAGGCAGTGGAGCAGGGTGGTCTTGCCCGCGCCGTTGGGGCCCATGAGCACGGTGGCGCTGCCCGCCGGGGCCACGGCGTCCACATTTTCAAGGATGGTGCGGCCGCCGGCCACGACGCCCACATGCTCGAAGCGCACCGCCGGCGCCGTGAGGCAGGCCGTCTCTTTCAGGGGCTCAGGGAACATCGAAATACCGCCGCAGGGTCTCGGCATTGGCGCGCATGGCGCGTTCATAATAGTCGAGCGGCGCGTCCGCCGGCCCAGAGGCCACGGGGTCGAGCAGGGCGAAGGGCACGCCGCTCTCGACCGAGAGCAGTTCCACCGCACGGTCGGGGGCCGGCGGCTCCCCGGCGATGAGCACGGGTGCCTCGGCTTTCAGGCGCCGCGTCAGGGAATTGAGCTGCGAGGCGGAAAGCGCTGAATTTTCATCGCCGGCGCGCAGGACGGCCAGGGTCTCGAGGCTGGCCTCATGCGCCAGGTAGGCGAGGTCGTCATGCTGGAGCACGATGCCCTTGTGCGGGGCGGCCTTGCCGATGGCCGCGAGCGGGCCGGCCAGCCCTTCGAGGCGCGCGGCGAAGGCGGCGGCATTGGCGCGGTAGGCTTCGGCATGGGGCGGGTCGAGCCGGGCGAGGCCTTCGCCGATGGCGCGCGCCATGAGCGCGGCCTGCGCGGGCCCGGCGAAGATGTGGGGGTTGATGCCGGGCGCCCCGTGGTCATGCGCGTGGTCATGGCCGTCGTCATGCCCGTGGCCGGCCTCGGCCGGGGCGGGCAGCGGGTCGGTGCCGCGGCTCGCGTCGATGACCGCATGCTCCTTGTCCAGCGTGCGCAGCGGCTGGCTGAGAAAGGCCTCGAGCCCGAGGCCGTTGATGACGATGGCCTGGGCAGCCGCCAGCTTGCGCAGATCGGCCGGGCTCGGCGTGAACTCGTGCGGGCAGCCCGTCTGCGCGGGCACGAACAGCTCCACGCGCACGCCGTTGACCTCATGGCAGACATTGCGGGTGAAGAGCCACACCGGGAAGGTGGTGGCCAGCACGCGAAATTCGCCAGCGGACGCGGGAGCCGCCTCCGCCGCGCGGGCGCCTGCGCAGGGCGCGAGCGCGAGCAGGCAGGCAAGAGCGCAAAACCCACGCCGGAGAAATGAAAAAAGGCGTTTCATGCGTTGATCCCGTCCTTTGCCTGCCACTCCCCGAGGGCGGCGGCGATGAAGGCGCAGATGGCGGCATGCTCCTCTTTGCCGTTGCCCGAGACACGCAGTGGCGTGCCAAAGCGGTAACGGATGGGCATGCCGGGCTTCACGGGGCCGAGTTCCTTGATCTTCCTGCCCTGGCCCCAGGCGTCGGTCTTGAGGGCCAGCGGCACCAGGGGGGCGCCGGTCTTGCGGCCGAGCTTGACCGCGATGCTGTTGAAATGGCGCTCGTCAAAGGTGAGGGAGCGCGTGCTCTGCGGAAAGATGACCAGCGAGACGCCGCGGCCGAGCCGTTCCGCGCCGCCGTCCAGCACGGCCGCGAGGTCTTCGCGCGGGTTGGTGCGGCCCACCACGATGGGGTCGCGCGAGCGCATGATGGGCCCGAAAAAGGGCATGGTGACAAGGCTCTCCTTGACCACGAAGGTCACGGGCCGGCGCGGTCGGATGATGCCGGGCAGCATGAAGGTCTCGAGGGTGCTCATGTGGTTGGCCACGAAGATGCAGGGCTCTTCCGTGGCCGTGATGGCGTCCATGCCGTCGATGTCCACCGGGCAGCCGATGCGCTCCATGAGGTCCGTCACCCAGTCGCTGGCATAGGCCCAGGCCGCGTCGTCGCAGCGCCCCTGCGCGGCCCTGCGCGAGAGCCAGGCCACCGGCCCGAGGAAGAGGCGGCTGTAAAAGGAGGGGAAGGGCGCCAGGCGCGTGAGAAGGCCCGGGGTCACGCGCGGGCCGCGGTATGTGTCGCCCGAGCCGTACTTGTTGGGGATATGGCCCTCGGTGAAGGGCGGGAAGGGCGCGGGCGCCACGGGAAAGGCCGGGGCCTCCCCGGGCGTGCCGGCCTCGGGAGCGTGCGTCATGCAGTGCCGTCCGGTTTTTTGCGGTTGTGGATCTTTTGCCACCACTGGGCGAGGCGCGGCTCCGCGCCATTGTCGCGCGGCTGGTAGAAGCGCCGCTCGCCGAGCTCGGGGGGCAGGTAGGGCTGCTCCACGAAGGACTCGGGATAGTTGTGCGGATACTTGTATTCCTTGCCGTAGCCCCATTCCTTCTGGAGCGGCGTTGTGGCGTTGCGCAGGTGCAGCGGCACCGGCAGCGGGCCGCCCTGCCTCACCTCGCGCGCGGCGTTGAGATAGGCGGCATAGGCGGAATTGCTCTTTTTCGCAAGCGCGAGATACACCGTGGTCTCGGCGAGCGGGATGAAGCCCTCGGGCATGCCGGTGAATTCCACAGCCTGCTGGCAGGCCACGGCCAGCGGCAGGGCCGCCGGGTCGGCGAGGCCCACATCCTCCGAGGCGGAAAGGATGAGGCGCCGGCAGATGAAGCGGGGGTCCTCCCCTCCTTCCAGAAGGCAGGCGAGGTAATAGAGCGCCGCGTCCACGTCGCTGCCGCGGATGGACTTGATGAGCGCCGAGGCGAGCTCATAGTGGCTGTCGCCGTCCTTGTCGTGGCGCACGAGGATCTCGGGCAGCGCCGCGCGCACAGCCTCGGGCCCGCGCTGTTCCTCGGGGAGGGCGGCCACATACTCCACGAGGTTGAGCAGGGTGCGCGCGTCGCCGTTGGCCGAGCCCGCGAGCAGGTCGAGCACGTCCTCGCCGAGTTCGAGCGCGAGCGAGAGCGCGCCGCGCCGGGCGAGCTCCCTGAGCTCGTGGCGCCCGAGCGGCCGCAGGCGGAGCACATGGAGGCGCGAGAGCAGCTGCCGCGTGACGCTGAAGGACGGGTTCTCGGTGGTGGTGGCGAGCAGGGTGAGCTCGCCCGATTCCACGAGCGGCAGGAAGAAATCCTGCTGGGCCTTGGAAAAGCGGTGCAGTTCGTCGAGAACCAGGATCTCCACCCCGGCGAGCGACCGGCGCAAGTGCTGGAGGCCGGCCTCGGGCGCGGAAAGGCGCAGGTATTTCTTGCCCGTGGATTTGGCGAGCAGGAGCGCCAGGGTGGACTTGCCGCAGCCGGGAGGCCCGAAAAAGAGCAGGCTCGGCAGGCGCCTGGCCTGCATGAGCGAGGCTATGCGCCCGGCAAGGTGCGTCTGCCCCAGAAAGTGCGCCAGGTCGTCCGGGCGCAGGCGTTCAGGGAGGGGGCGGTCAACGCTCATGGGAGCGGGCCTTCCGTGCCGGTATCGTGAGGCCCGGGAGTTTCCGTCGCCGGCCGGTAGTCCGGGCCGCCAGGCAATTGCGAGGCCCACCAGTGCAGGCCCAGGCAGAGCGCCGCCGCCGTCTCGCAGCGCAGGATGCGGGCGCCGAGGCTCACGGGCGTGAAGGCCGCCTCGCGCAAGGCCGCAAGCTCCCGCGGGGAAAAGCCGCCCTCCGGCCCGATGACATAGACCGTCACGCCCGCGCGCCCCGCCATGCCCGGCTCGAGCATGGGGACGCCCTCCTGGCGCTCCCACGGGAGCAGGCGGAAGTCCGCCCCCGCGGCCTGCGCGATGACCCCGCCGATGTCGTCGAAGGCCCGCACTTCCGGGAGCCACGGGTTGCCGCACTGCTTGGCGCCGGCGACGAGCTGGCCGAGCGAGGCCGCGGCGGCGTTCTCGGGGAAGCGCCCCTGGCTGTGGTCGCCCTGCCAGAGCCAGACACCCGAGGCGCCGAGCTCCGCCGCCTTTTCCATGAAGAAGCCCCGGCGCACGGCCTTGCTGAGGGCCAGGGCCATGACGGCCCGCGACTTGGGTTGCGGCACGAAGCTCCAGCCGAGCAGGGCAAGCCGCGCCTCCCTGCGGCCCACGGCGAGCACCCGGCAGCGGCCGATGCGGCCCTTGCCGTCGAGCAGCAGCGCGGCCTCCCCGGGCTCGAGCCTGAGCACGCGCAGATGCACGGCCTCCTGCCCGTCGAGGAGGATTTCCGCCACATCCGGGGGCGCGCCGGCGGCCGCCTCACCGTCCGGCCCGGCTGCGGGCCAGCATTCCGGCGCGAGATAGAAACGCGGCACCCCGTCGAAAATATCCACGTCCCGCGGGGCCTCGTCGGCATTGCGCCTCACGCCACAGCCTCCCGTGCCTGGTGCTCCTCACAGGCGAGGCGCGACTTGCGCACCGCACGGATGCGGTCGAGCAGGGCCACGAGCTTGCCGTAATTCTTGCGGATCTCCTGGCCGGCCGGCGTGAGCGCGGTTTCGGGCACGTCGATATAGGTGCGTGTGAGGTAGCGGTCGTGGAGGATGGTCTCCACGCAGGCGATGATGTCATCCACGAGGTCGGGGAAGAAGTTGACGATCTCGTACTGGAGCTCGTGCAGCAGGGCCACGGCCTCGCGCGTCATACGCCGGTAGGAGATGCGTTCGCCCTTGTAGAGGCGGTGGGAGATGTCCTCGAGGATGTGCACGCGCCGGGCCTGCTGGATATAGCTGAAGCGGGTGCAGACCTCCTGGTGGAGGTCGTGCATGGTGTCGAAGATCTCCACGTTTTTGGGCGAATACAGGTAGCCCGTCACCACCTTGCTCACCTTGGCGAAAAATTCGTCGCTGTAGCTGATCATCCGGCGCTGGTGCTTGCTCAGCCAGCTGTAGAGGAACTTGAGGCGCTTCTCGTGCGTGTCCGTGTTCTCCACGACCTCGTTGCGCTTGTAGATGATGCGGCCCGTGTATTCGCCGCGCACGATGTCGTTGAGGCGGAGGAACATGTTGCTCGCGTCCTTGATGATGTTGAGCCCGTGCAGGGCCTCGCCGGTGAGCGGGTTGAGCACCTCCTGCGCCGCCACGGAGAGCGCCCTGTCCTGGCGCACGTTGCTCGCGTCGAAGCGGTGCTGGCGGTAGGTGACGCGCAAAATGACCACGCGCCGCGCCGGGTCAAGGAAGAAGCCGTCGCGCCCGATGGCCTCCAGCGCCTCCTCCTGGTCTTCGTCCACGCGCACGAGGGCGATCTTTTCCACCAGCGGATAGCGGCGGTTCTCGCCGTCCGAGGTGTAGGTGGTGAGGGTGCGGTCGCTCTGGCCGAGCACGCGCAAAATGAAGTGCTCGCCCATCTTGTGCAGCTTGCGGGCGAAGAGCGCGCTCGAGGTGCGCCGTTCGGAGACGATGGGGAAGCCGTAGAGCTCCATGAGGTACTGGTACACGAACATGCGGTTGCGCTCGTACATCTGGCTGTCGCCGTACACGAACTTGCCGATGCGGATGCCGAAGCGCTTGAGCTCGCTGTCGATGTCCGACGGGAAGGACGCGAACACCCCGGCCAAATGGAAGAGCCTGTCCGCGTCCCACGCGAAGACCTGGGCCCTGTCCATCTGGAGCAGGTAGGGGAGCAGCGAGGGATAGGACTCCACAAGGCCCGTGTCCACCGAGCGGAACTCCTGCCGGAAGGTATCCTGCAGGGCGCGGGGCAGACGCGCGGCGAGCGTCTGGAGGTTCTGCTCCATGACCTGATGCTCCAGCGGGCAGGAGGCGTCGCCCTCGCCCAGAAGCACGGGATGGAGCTTGTCGAACTGGAATATCTCGGAAAAGTAGTCGAGCTCGCGCGCAAAGGCCACCATGGCGAAGCCGGGGAGGTCCTTGTATTCAAACATGTCGTTGTCGAAGGAGGGCAAAAGCTCGCGCCCTTCGACGAGAGGATAGTCTTTCAGTTCCTGATAGGGGCGCACGAGGCAGTAACGGATGTGGACGGCGTCGAGAAAGCGCTTGAGCGAGGCAAGATCGCGCAGGGCGAGCGCGTCGGCGAGGGTGAAGGCGTCACGCCAGGGGTGGCCGTCCTTGCTGAATACATCTTGCCAGCGAATCATGACGCGGTATCCGTTGTTTTTGAGTATTTTCCACTACTAACAGATTTTTCAAAAAAGTTCCAGTGCCGGGGCGCCCCGGCCGTCTCCTCCTGCGGCGCGCGGGGGAAAGCGGTTGCGGCCGGCCGGCCGCTTTGCTACAAAAAAGGGGTGCGCCCCCGGGCCACGCGCCCGCCACCTCCAACCCCGCCGCGCCATGAACGCCACCTCCCTCGAACAGCAAGTCCTCTGCATCATTTGCAGCGTTTTTGACGCGCATTCCGCCGTGCTCTTCCTGCCGGAAGAGATCGACGACGCCTGCCGGCTTTCCGCGGCCTTCAGCCTCGGGGACAGCATCCATGAGGATGCCGTCATCCGCCCGGGCGCGGGCCTCGTGGGCTGGATCATCCGCAACCGCCAGCCGCTTCTGCTGCCGCATTTCGACCAGAGGCCCAGCAATCTCGGCTATTACGAAGACGGAGCGGAGACCGGCATCAAGGCTTTCATGGGCTGCCCGGTACCCACGGGGGGCGTGCTGTGCGTGGACAGCAAGCGGCAGTATTCCTTCTCCGACAAGGACGCCAAGCTCCTCCAGCTCTTCGCCGAGCTCATCGCGCGCCTTGAGACCAATCTCCCCGGAGACGACCTCGCGGGCGACATCCCGCGCTATTTCGCCGAGCTCGGCGTCATCCAGGATCTGCGCTTCCGCTACAGGCGCTGGCCGGTCTTTCTCGAGAATTTTCTGCTCACCATGCGCGACGCCACTGGCTTCGAGTATTGCGCCTTCGCCTCGCTGGACCCGGGGGGCGACCACTATTGCGTGGAGGCCGAATCCCGGCCGCTCCTCCTCAAGGACGGCGCCCCGGCCTGCCGGCCCCTGGGCGCGGGCCTCGTGGGCTGGGCGTTCCGCGACGAGCAGCCCGTCTTTGTGGATGACGAGGCAGCCGCGGCCCCCACGGCGCTCTTCGGCAAGGTGGAGGGGGCCCCGGAATTCAGGACGGCCATCTGCATGCCGGTGATGGTGCACAAGACCGCCCGCGGCGTGCTCTGCCTCGCGCGCACCGGCGCGGGCAGCATCGACGAGGGCCTGCGCAGCTTCGTCAGGCAGGCCGTGGACCATCTCGGCCTTTTCCTCGAAAATCTCTATCTCCGCACGCGGCTCAAGGCCCTGTTGCCCAAGGCCACCGTGGAGAGCGACGGCGGCCGCGTCTTTGACCCCGACCTCGCGCCGGCGCCCCCCCGCGAAGAACGCTGACCATGTTCCCGCGCCGTTTCCTGCGGCTCTTCGCCACCGACATCGCCATGGACCTGGGCACGGCCAACACCCTGTTGGCCACCAAAAAGCATGGCATCGTGGTCAATGAGCCCTCGGTGGTGGCGCTGGACGCCCGCACGGGCGCCGTGCTCGCCGTGGGCACGCAGGCGCGCGGCTATGTTGGGCGCACGCCCGCGGCCATCCGCGCGGTGAGGCCCATGCAGAACGGCGTCATCGCCGATTTTGACGTGACCCGCGCCATGATCTCCCACTTCGTGCGCAAGGCCATCGACGGCTGGCGGCTGGTGCGCCCCTCCATGGTCATCTGCGTACCCTCGGGCGTGACCCAGGTGGAGAAGCGCGCGGTCATCGACGCGGCGCAGCTCGCCGGCGCGGAGGACATCTCCCTCATCGAGGAGCCCATGGCCGCGGCGCTCGGCGCCGACCTCCCCATCCGGGAGCCCGTGGGCAACATGGTGCTCGACATCGGCGGCGGCACGAGCGAAGTGGCGGTCATCTCGCTCGGCGGCGTGGCCGCGGCGCAGTCCGTGCGCGTGGCGGGCGACGCCATGACCCACGCCGTGCAGCGCTACCTGCGCGAGGTCTTCCGCATGGAAGTGGGCGAGAACACCGCGGAGAACGTCAAGATCCTCCTGGGTTCCGCGTGGCCGCAGCCGGACGCGCCCGTACTCGAGGTGTCCGGCAAGGACCTCGTGCAGGGGCGTCCCCGCGCCGTCACCGTGAGCGAGGGCCATATCCGCGAGGCGCTGGCCGAACCGCTCCAGGCCGTGCGCGACACGGTGCTCCGCGCGCTGGAGGCCACACCCCCCGAGCTCGCCGCGGACGTGAGCCGCAACGGCCTTTTGCTCGCCGGCGGCGGGGCGCTGCTCAAGGGGCTGGATCAATACCTCGCCCGCGAGACCCGGCTGCGCGTCTTTGTGGATACCGACCCCCTCACCACGGTGCTGCGCGGCACCGCCCGCGCCATGGCCGACCGCAAGGGCTTTGCGTCCGTCTTTATCAACTGAAATCGGCAGGGTTCCGGCATGAAGGAGATCGCAGGCCGCGACGCGGCCGCACTGCTTGAGGGATGTGTGCGCCTCGTGCGCCAGGCGGGCGCCATGATCCGCGAGCGCTGGGCGGCCCCAAGCCAGGTCACGCACAAGGGCGCCGTCGACCTTGTGACGGATACGGACCTCGCCGTGGAGGCCTTCCTCAAGGAGGGGCTGGCGCGGCTTTTGCCCGGCTCGGCCTTTCTCGCCGAGGAGAGCAGCGCGCCCGAGGGGCCTGCCGCGGACTCCGGCCCCTGCTGGATCATCGATCCGGTGGACGGCACCACCAACTTCGTGCACCGGCTTGGGCAGGTGAGCACTTCCGTGGCCCTGTGGGCGGATGGCGCGGTGCAGCTCGGCGTGGTGAACGGGCCCATGCTCGGGCCGGAGGGCGAATGCTTCTCGGCCCTGCGCGGGGAGGGGGCCTTCCTCAACGGGCGGCGCATCGCCGTGTCCCGCGCGGCGGCGCTCACGGATGCGCTGGCCTGCACGGGCTTTCCCTACGAGCTTGCGGGGCGGCTCGAGCTCGTGCTCGAGCGGCTCGCGCGGGTGCTCCCGGCCACGCAGGGCATCCGGCGCCTGGGCTCGGCCGCGCTGGACCTCGCCTTCGTGGCCGCGGGGCGGCTGGACGTATTTTATGAAGACTGGCTCAAGCCCTGGGACCTCGCCGCGGGCTGGCTCCTGGTCGAGGAGGCCGGGGGCTCGGTAAGCGGCCTTGACGGCGCGCCCTTCCGCTTCGGCGATGCCCTGCTGGCGACGAATGGCCCCCTGCATCAGCCCATGGTGGCGCTGTTGGGGCCGACGGTGGAGCGTATGTAGCTTTTTGCGCAGTTATATCTCGGAGTGAGGACTATTCCATCGTCCGTCTGGAGCGAAGCGGAAGACGGGTGCTGGTGCCGGAAGAATCCTAAAAAATAAGATTTTTTGCTGCTTGCAAGGAAGAAAATAATTTCCGAAGGGAGTGTACTCAAGTACTCGACCGAGGAAATTTTTTTCTGACGCAGCAAGCAGCAAAAAGGCTGTTTTTGACGGATAATTTCGGCATTAGATAGGCACGCAAGCAGGCGCAGCACCGTAGCACCAACTTCAGAGAAAGCCGCGCTCAGCTTTCCACTCGCTGCTCCGTGAGCCATCCGGCGCGCACGGCGTGGCGCAAAAGCGGCGCGAGGATGGGCGGGTCCTGCTCCGCGAGGCCCGCAAGCTCCACCGCGTCCACCAGGGGCAGGCCATCCGGCGCGAGCACGCCGGGAAGCGCCATTTCCCGGGCAGTCGCCGCAGGGATGCGCGCCGTGAAAATGGTCAAGAAGGCCATGCCGGTGTCGGCGCAGGCGTCCACCCGGCGGAGCACGCGCGGAGCGAGGCCGGCGAGGTTCCATTCCGTCTCAAGGAGCCGCTGGCAGCAATCTTCCGTGGCCTCCATGGCCTGAGGGAGCGCCCGGGAGGAAAAGTCCCAGCCGTCCGCGCCCGGCCTGAGGAGCGCGCGGCCCGAGGTGTCGCGCAGGATGAGGGCGACCGCGCGGTGGCGCAAGCCCTGTCTGAGGAGCACGGCTTCCGGCAGCAGGCAGAGCGGGCGGTCGGCCACGTCCACCACCTCCCGCAGCGTGGGGCCCGGGGACTGCGGCGGCAGACGGAGAGGCGGCAAAGGGGAGCTCTGGGACATGGTTTCTCCTGAAGAAACGGCAAAAACCGCGGCGGAGCTTGACGCGCGGCGGCTTGACGCGGCGAGCGCCCGCGCCGTGTGGGAGCTGGAGCGCCGCTGCTTCACGCTCCCGTGGAGCGAGGAGCAATGCCGCGCCGCCTTCGGCCAGCCGGCCTTCGCGGCCTTCGGCCTCTGGAGCGGGCCGCGCCTTTTGGCCTATATCTCCCTCTATCACATCGGCGCGTCGGCCCACCCATCCTACGCCCCTTGCGGGGAACTGGAAATACTCAATCTCGCGGTGGAGCCGGCCGCGCGGCGCCGGGGCTGCGGGCGTCGTCTGCTCCTGCTGGCCTTGCAAGCCGGGCGCAAAATGGGTATGCAAAAAGCGATTCTCGAGGTGCGCGAGGGCAACGCCCCGGCGCTGGCCCTCTACCGGGCGAGCGGCTTTAGCGCGACCGGGCGCCGCCGCCGCTATTATGCGGATACGGGCGAGGACGCCCTCGTGCTCGAATGCCCCCTTGCCGAACCAGCGGCCCGCGCCCCGGCCTGAGGCGCGCGCCCCATCAGGTCACAAAGGAGAGCCCCATGCAGAAGATCATCGCCGCCAACTGGAAGATGCACAAGATCCGCCCGCAGGCTGGAGAGACGGCCGCGGAACTGGCGCTGGCCCTCAAGGGCGGAACGCCCCTCGAGCGCCTCGCCGTGGTGTTCGCGCCCTTCACCGACCTCGCCGTGGTGGCCGACGCCGTGGCCGGGGTGAAAAACCTTGAGGTGGGCGCCCAGAACTTCTACCCCGAGGAGCAGGGCGCCTTCACCGGCGAGATCTCGCCGGCCATGGTGCGCGACGCCGGCGGCCAGTGGCTGCTCACCGGCCATTCCGAGCGCCGTCACATTTTTGACGAATCCGACGCCCTGGTGGCCCGCAAGACGGCCTATGGCCTCGAAAAAGGCTTCAAGGTCATGCTCTGCGTGGGCGAGACCCTTGAGGAGCGCGAGGCCGGGCAGTTGCACGATGTGCTCGAGCGCCAGCTCAAGACCGCCATCGAGCCCATGGACGCCACCCTGCGCGCCAAGCTCGCCGGGAGCTTCGCCATCGCCTACGAGCCTGTGTGGGCCATCGGCACGGGCAAGGTGGCGGGCCCGGCGGAAGTGCTGGACGCGCACCTCGTCACGCGCAACATCCTCACCAATATCCTCGGCGTGGCCGCGCAGGACCTGCCCATCCTCTACGGCGGCAGCGTCAAGCCCGACAACGCCGGCGCGCTCATTAACCTTGACAACGTGGACGGTCTTCTGGTAGGAGGCGCTTCTTTGGAAGCCAAGAGCTTTCTCCAGATTCTGGGCGCGTGACCTGCCAAAGCGCGGGTGCCGGCGCGCCCCGCGGCATGGCCCCGGCCCGTCATGGTACTGGCCGGTCGTGCCGCGGGCCGGGAGGAATTTGTGCAGACCCTTATTCTCACACTGCATATCATTGTCTGCGTCCTGCTCGTCATCCTCATCCTGCTCCAGTCGGGCAAGGAGGGCATGGGCGTCATCTTTGGCGGCGGCAACACCTCGGTCTTCGGCAGCAGCGGGGCCGGCGGCATCCTCGCCAAGCTCACGACGCTCATGGCCATCATCTTTGTCATCACGTCCCTGAGCTATACCTATGTGACGAGCGCCCGGCCCAGCAACGAGTCCACCATCCTCAACGTGAAGATCGAGGAGCCCGAGGCCCCGGCGCACACGGCCCCGGCCGCGCCTGAAGCGGCAGCCCCCAAGGCTCCTGACGCCAAGACTCCTGACGCCAAGGCCCCTGCCGCGGGCGCAGCCCCGGCTGAAAAACCCGCGCAAGACGCGGCAGCCGGCACAACGGCCCCGCAAAAGCCCTAGGCCCAACCATTTCAGCCAAGAAAAAGCCGTGGCATTGCCGCGGCTTTTTTCATGGGCCAGGAAGGGGGGAGAGGGGAGACATGATGTCCGACACTGACGAATTTTCCGACAATCCTTTCCGCAAGCTCGATGCGGCGCGCTATCCCGCCAAGAGGGGGCAGGGCGCGGGCGGGAAGGCTGGTGCGGCGGCCGGCCCTACGGTTCGCACGCCCAAGGCCTCCCGGGCCAAAGCTGTGGCGCCCGAGGACACCGACCCCGAGGATGCGGCGTTGTTCATGGCCGCCATGAGCCGCGTGAAACCTGCGGAGACCGGCGCTCGGGGCGGCTTTCGCCTGGCGGACACGGGCGCCCTGGACGAGGTGTCGAGCCCGAAAAAGCGGCGCCGCGCCCGCGCGCAACAGGCGCAGGCTGCGGCCGCGGCCGCCGCTCCGCTTGCGGAGAGCGTGGACAGGGCGCCCGAGCCCCGGGCCCCTGCTGAAGACGAGGAGAGCGCGGCCTTTTTGCGCGCCATGGGCGATGCCCGGCCGCTCGCCGGGCGCGGCCGCGAGGTGGCGCCCGTGACGGAAACGGCCACGCCGCCCCCGGCAAGCGGGCTCAGCTTTCGCGAGCTCATGGAAGGCACGCTGGAATTCGCCGTCTCCCACTCCGACGAGTATCTGGAAGGCCATGTGGTCGGGCTCGACCCGCTCATCATGGGGCGCCTGCGCGCCGGAGGTCTGAGCCCCGAGGCGCATCTCGACCTGCACGGCCTCAATTCCGTCCAGGCATTCGAGGCCCTGCGCGACTTCATGCGCGGCGCGTGGTTCAAGAGTCTGCGCGTGGTGCTCGTGGTGCCGGGGCGGGGCCGCAATTCCCCGCAGGGGCAGGCCGTGTTGCGGGAAAAGCTCCAGCTCTGGCTCACCCAGGAGCCGTTCAAGCGCGTGGTGCTCGCGTTTTGCACGGCAAGGCCGCATGACGGCGGCCCGGGGAGCGTGTACGTCCTTTTGCGCAAGTTCCGCAAGAAGGGCCGCATCTTCTGGGAGCGCATGCCCATGGACCCTGACCTCGTGTAGGGGCAGCCGCCGCCACGCGCCCAGCGGGGCGTCTCAAATCGCTGGCACCCTTCTTGCTATCCCCTTGGCGACACCCGGCGGCGCCCGCGGCATGCGGGCTTACCGTCAATGAAAGGGGGAGCGGATGTTCGGAGCCCAGAAAGACCCAAGCAGAACAGAAGAAGCAACGCCCAAGCGCGTAAAAAAGCAGCGCGAAGAGGGCAATGTTCCCAAGTCTGCGGAGCTTGGCAAGGCCGTGAGCCTTGCCGGCGGCATGATGGCGCTCTCGGTCTGGATCGGCCCCATGGCCGACTCCATCAAGGCCGTGTTCCGCCGTTTTCTCGTCCATTCCTGGGAATTCGACCCCAATCCCCAGAACGTCTATGTTTTGACGCAGGAGCTGATGATCGAGCTGTGCAAGATCATCATGCCCATCATTCTCTTCCTGGCCTTCCTGGGCTTCCTCGCCCAGCGCATCCAGGTGGGCAAGCTCTGGACCACCAAGGTCTTCAAGTTCAAGTGGCAGCGCTTCAACATCTTCAAGGGCATCAAGCAGATGATGTTCTCGCCGCAGACGGCGCTGCGCACCATCAAGAGCCTGCTTTTCGCCATCATCCTCTGCATCATCCCCGGCTGGATCATCTGGCAGGAGCATGAAAACTTCCTGCCCATGTACTATGCCACCACCGAGGGCGTGGCGGCCTATATGCTCCAGATGGCCTTCAAGCTCGCCTGTTACGCGCTCGTGCCCATCCTCGCCATCACGGCCTTCGATGTCTGGCAGTCGCGCTTCGCCTACAAGGAAGGCATGAAGATGACCAAAGACGAGGTCAAGGACGAGCGCAAGCAGGCCGACGGCGACCCGGTCATCAAGAACAAGCAGCGCCAGAAGATGATGCAGGTCATGATGCAGCGCATGCTCCAGGACGTGCCCAAGGCCGATGTGGTCGTCACCAACCCGACGCACATCGCCGTGGCCCTGCGCTACAATGCCGACGAGTTCCCGGCGCCGGTCGTGCTCGCCAAGGGCGCCGACCACCTGGCCGAGAAAATCAAGGCCGTGGCCCGGGAGCACAACGTGCCCATCCGCGAAAATGTACCTTTGGCACGAGCTTTGTATAAAGCAGTGGAAATCGGTGACATGATCCCCGAAGAGCTGTACAAGGCCGTGGCCACCCTGCTCGCCAGCATCTGGAAACTCAAGCCCAGAGCGGCCGCGTAGCGGGAAGGCCGGGAGAAGGGGGGTCGGGCCGGAAATACGGATGGGAGTGTCAAAACAATGGCAACGACAGGACTGCCTCAATTCGATTACAGCCGCTTTTCCAAGCATGGCGAGCTTGCCCTCGCGGCGGGCGTGGTCGTCATCCTCTTCGTCATGCTGGTGCCGCTGCCGACATTCTTCATGGATATCATGCTCTGCGTGAGCATATCCATTTCCCTGCTCGTCCTCGTGACGACCATGTTCATGAACTCGCCGCTCGAGTTCACCATCTTCCCCTCGCTTTTGCTCATCACCACCCTGCTCAGGCTGGCGCTCAACGTGGCCTCCACGCGCCTCATCCTGCTCAACGGTGATGCCGGCGTCGAAGCCGCGGGCAGCGTCATCCGCTCCTTCGGCGAATTCGTCGTGGGCGGCAGCTACGTGGTGGGCGGCGTCATCTTCATGATCATGTTCATCCTCAACAAGTCGGTCATCACCGCCGGCACCACGCGCATCGCCGAGGTGGCGGCCCGCTTCACCCTGGACGCCATGCCGGGCAAGCAGATGGCCATCGAGGCCGACCTCAACGCCGGCCTCATCGACGAGGAAGAAGCCAACAACCGCCGCCAGGCCATGCGCAAGGAGGCGGACTTCTACGGCGCCATGGACGGTGCCTGTAAATTCGTTTCCGGCGACGTGAACGCGGGCATGATGATCACCATGGTCAACATCGTGGGCGGCATCATCATCGGCGTGGTCCAGAAGGACATGGACTTCAGCTCCGCGCTCACCACTTATTCCCTGCTGACCATCGGCGACGGCCTGGTCTCCACCATCCCGTCGATCATCGTGTCCACGGCCACCGGCCTGCTCGTTTCCCGCGCGGCTTCCGAAGCCAAGATGGGCGAAGAGTTCCTGGCGCAGCTCACCTTCAACAGCCAGGCGCTCAAGATGGTCTCCGGCGTGCTCGTGGTGTTCGCCCTGGTGCCCGGCCTCCCGGCCATCCCCTTCCTCGTGCTCGCGGTGCTGCTCTTCCTCGTGTCCCGCGTTTCCGCCAAGGACGAGGCCGAGGGCGCCGATGGCAAGAAGAACGCCAAGGCCAAGGCCAAGAGCGGCGGCGCGTCCTCCCCGGCCACTGCCGACACCCCCGAGGAAGTGCAGGCCCTGCTGCCCCTCGACACCCTCGAGCTCGAGGTGGGCTACGGCCTCATCCCCCTGGTGGACGAAGAGCAGAGCGGCAACATCCTCTCCCGCATCCGCTCCATCCGGCGGCAGTTCGCCCTCGACATGGGCGTGGTCATCCCGTCGCTGCACCTGCGCGACAACCTCCAGCTCAAGCCCGGCCAGTACTCCCTGCTCATCAAGGGCAACCAGGTGGCTTCGGCGGAGATCCTTGTGGACCACTTCCTCGCCATGGACCCGGGCAACGTCACCACCCACATCAGCGGCATCGAGACGCGCGAGCCGGCCTTCAACCTGCCCGCCATCTGGATCCCGGAAAGCCAGCGCGAAGAAGCCATGCTCGCGGGCTACACCGTGGTGGACCCGGCGACGGTCATCGCCACCCACTTGACCGAAGTGTTCAAGCGCCACCTCGCCGACTTCCTCGACCGGCAGGCCGTGCAGGGGCTGCTCGACACGGTGGCCAAGCACTCGCCCAAGGCCGTGGAGGACCTCGTGCCCGGCACCATCAGCCTGGGCGGCGTCCAGAAGGTGCTCCAGCTGCTCGTGCGCGAAAACGTGAGCATCCGCGACATGCTGACCATCGTGGAGACCCTGGGCGACTTCGGCGGCGGCGTGAAGAACCCCGAAATGCTGGCCGAGTATGTGCGCGAAAAGCTCTCCCGCTCCATCGTGCGCCCCTACCTCGACAGCCAGGGCGTGCTGCCGGTGCTCACCCTGAACGGCAACGCCGAGCGCATGGTGCAGGAGGGCATCCGCCAGACCGACAACGGCGCCACCTTCCTGTCGCTCAACCCGGCGGCGGCGCAGCGCCTCATGCAGAACATCGGCGCGGCCGTGGAGAACGCGGTCAACACCGACGGGCAGCCCGTCATCCTGGCGAGCCCCATGGTCCGGCCGCACCTCGCGCAGCTCATCACGCGCTTCATGCCCACGGTCCCGGTCATCTCCCAGGCCGAGATCCCGGCGGACATCCGGCTCCAGTCCGTGGGCACGGTGGGCGCCGAGTAAGCATCCCATCCTGAAAACTGACACTCCCGAACCCGCCAGCCGTACCCCGGCTGGCGGGTTTTTGACATGCTGAGAGCCCGCCTGGTGGGCGCGTGCGTGTGAGTGCGCCTGCTTGCGTGCCTATCTAATGCCGAAATTATCCGTCAAAAACAGCCTTGCTCCAGCCGTTGCGACGAAGGAAGCTACGGATGGAGACAGCAATTAGTTACCCCTACAGCCAATCAACACAGCCGCTGTCGCTATCCGTAAGGCTCGCAAGCTCGCCAACGGCTAGCGCTTAGGTTCCGGCTGCGTCAGAAAAAAATTTCCTCGGTCGAGTACTTGAGTACACTCCCTTCGGAAATTGTTTTTCTTCCTTGCCGGAACCTAAAAATCTTATTTTTTAGGATCCTTCCGGCACCAGCACCCGTCTTCCGCTTCGCTCCAGACGGGAGGCGGAATATCCGTCAATCGTGGCGGGTAAGGGACGCTCCCCCAAAAAGCCTCTCTGGAAAATCCCGTTTTACACTGGCGCTTTTTTTGCATATTTTGGGTGTGCGCCGCCGAAGGAACGGCGGAGGCACCGGGCGCGGGTTTCCGCGCGGCAAAGGAAGCGGACCATGCAGGTAAAGACATTCACCGGCGCGTCGTCGCAAGAAGTGCTTGCGCGGGTCAAGGCCGAGATGGGGCCGGATGCCGTCATTCTCGGCAACCGCACCTACCGCAAGAACGGCGTGGTCTGCCATGAAATCACGGCCGGGCTGGAGCGCCCGGGCCCCGGCGCGCCGGCTCAAGGGCCGGGCGGCGGCGAGACGCCCCCGAGCGGCTGGAACGAATGGCACAGGGAGTGGATGCAGATCAAGGATCAGCTCTACGCCCTCATGAAGCCGGCCATCCAGCTCGAGCGCCTGACCCCGCGCCAGCGCGTGGCCCTGGAATATCTCCAGCGCGAGGGCGTGGCCGATTCCGTGGCCGTGGGCCTGTACAACCGGCTTTTGGCCGACCCCGGGGCCTCGGTGCTCGAATGCCTCGCCGGCATGGTGCCGGTGAAGCCGTGGGGCGCCGCGGAATGGCCGCAGCGGCTGCACCTTCTGACGGGCCCCTTTGGCGCCGGCAAAACTACCACGGCCCTGCGCTTCGCGCTCCAGCTGCGGGCGCATGACGCGGGCCTTCAGGTGGCCTTCATCAACGCCGACTGCCTGCGCGGCAACGGCCGCCTGGTGCTCCGGCACTGGGCCGAGCTTTCCGGCTTCGTCTATCTGGAGGCGCCTGACCGCGAGACCATGGCCCGCGCGCTCACACAAACGTCCGGGGCCGACGCCGTGTTCATCGACGTGCCGGGCATGACGGCCGGTGAAACGCTCGCCGAATGGCGCGAGGCCATGGGCCTCGACGCCGTGGCCGTGGACGAGGCGGCGGGCCATCTGGTGCTGGCGCCCTTCCTGGACGCCCTCCAGACCAAGGAATTTCTCGGGCGTTACCACGCCGAGGGCCCGGCGAGCATCGTCTGGGCCAAGCTGGACGAAGCCGTGAGCTTCGGCACCATCGTCAATGTGGGCGCCGGCGCGGGGCTCCCCGTTTCCGCCCTGTCTTACGGGGCGGAACTCAAGGAAAGCCTCTCCCCGGCCACGGAGCCGCTCATCTGGCGGCTGGTATTCAAGCGGCAGATCCCCGGCCATGCGGCGCCGCCCCCGCGGCCCAAGGCGCCCGCCCCGGGACGCGCCGCCGGCAGGCTGGCCGGGCGCACGGCCTGAGCACGTCAGAGCGCAATCACGCGGAGCATTCTATGAGCGACACGCTACCCCTGGTCATGTCCGTCACTTCCGGCAAGGGCGGCGTCGGCAAGACGAACCTCTCGGTCAACCTGGCCTGCTGCCTCGCCCGCATGGGCAAGCGCGTGGTGCTCGTCGACGCGGACTTGGGGCTCGCCAATGTGGATGTGGTCCTCGGGCTGACCCCGCAGAAAAATCTCTTCCACCTCTTCCACGAGGGCGCCTCCCTGCGCGACGTGCTCTTTGAAACGCCCTACGGCTTCAGCATCCTCCCCGCCTCCTCGGGCGTCGAAGGCATGCTCGCCCTCACCACGGGCCAGAAGCTGGAGCTTTTGGAATCCGTGGGCGAACTGGAGGACGAGGTGGACTGCCTTCTGGTCGACACCGGCGCCGGCATCAGCGACAATGTGCTCTATTTCAACCTCGCCGCGCAGGAGCGCCTTGTGGTGCTCACGCCGGAGCCCACCTCGCTCACCGACGCCTATGCGCTCATCAAGGTGCTCAAGCAGACGCACGGGGTGGAGCATTTCAAGGTCTGCGTCAACATGGCGCACGACGAGAAGAGCGCCAGGGAGATCTTTTCGCGCCTCTACCAGGCCTGTGACCACTTCCTCGGCGGCGTTTCGCTGGACCTCGCCGGCGTCATCCCGCGCGACACCGCGGTGCGCGAGGCCGTGGTGGCCCAAAAGCCCCTCTGCGTGGGCGACAGGGCGGGCCGGCCGGCCGCGCTCGCCATCGAGCGCCTGGCGCAGACGGTCTCCCGCTGGGAGCCGCCGCGCCAGACCGACGGCAACATCAAGTTTTTCTGGAAAAAACTCCTGTTCGGCTAGCGCCGGGCACGTTGACACCGAGCCGTCACCCCGCCGGGCGGGCAGAGGGGAGGCGGCAACCTCAAAGGCAGCCATGACTGCCGGGAGATGAAGAGGCACAACGCGGGAAGGATGCAATGAAAAGCGGCACTGCGCACGCCGATGTCCTCCAGCCCTGGGAATCGCTGGAGACGGGCGCCACAGAATGGGGAGACTTTTCGCCCCGCGAGCAGGAACAGATCGTGCGCCACTATGCGCCCAAGATCCGCTTCCTCGCGCTCAGGCTCAAGGCCAAGCTGCCCAAGAGCGTGGAGCTCGGCGAGCTCATCAGCTCGGGCACCCTGGGCCTCATGGAGGCGCTGGGCAAGTTCCGGCCCCAGCTCGGCATCCGCTTCGAGACCTATGCGGAGAACCGCATCCGCGGCGCCATGCTGGACGAGCTGAGGCGTCTCGACTGGTTCCCTCGCTCGCTGCGCCAGCGCGTGCGCGTGCTCGACGAGGCCATGCGCAGCGTGGAGCACGAGCACGGCCGCCAGGCCACCGAGGAGGAGCTCCAGCGCATCACCGGCCTTGAGCTTCGGGAGGTGCGCCAGGGCCTCGAGGCCCTGCAGAACCAGCTCTGGCTCTCGCTCGACGCCATTCAGGACAGCGTCTCGGGCGACAGCGTGGAAAACGGCGGCGAGCCTTACAGCGACACGGCCATGCGCGAGCTCGCCGAGCGCGTGGCCCCGCTCATCGAGCGCTTGACGCCAAGGGAAAAGTTGGTACTGTCGCTCTACTATACGGATGAACTGAACATGCGCGAGACCGCCGAGGTGATGGGCATCACCGAGGGCCGCGTCTCGCAGCTCCACACGCAGGCCCTGAACCGCCTGCGCCGGGAGTTCGTCAGCCGCTACGGCGGATCCGAAGATCTCTGAACCGCGGGGGAAGATCCATGCCCTACAATCCCAATATGCGCGTCCTCATCGTGGACGATTTTTCCACCATGCGCCGCATCGTGCGCAACATCCTGCGCCAGCTCGGCTTCAATAACGTGGTGGAGGCCGATGACGGCACCACCGCCTGGGAGACCCTGAACCGCGAAAAGATCGACTTCATCGTGTCCGACTGGAACATGCCCAAGATGACGGGCATCGAGCTTTTGCGCAAGGTCCGCGCGAGCGAGCAGTTCGCGGACACGCCCTTCCTCATGGTCACGGCCGAGGCCCAGCAGGAAAATATCATCGAGGCCGCGCAGGCGAAGGTCTCCAACTATATCGTCAAGCCCTTCACGGCCGATACGCTCAAGCAGAAGATCGACAAGATCTTCCCCTAGCGGCCAGCGCGTTTGGCGGGCGGCATGAAGCGCCCGCCCCGGGGTGACGAGGTGGCAGAGACCGATGTGAAACAGGCGGCCCCGCTCGATGTGGAAGTGGCGGCCTCGGGTGCCCAGCTCAAGAAGGTGGAGCTGGATCTCGACGACGCGCCCTTTCTTGAGGAAGAGAAGCCCGCGGCCCCGCCCGTGCCGCGCGGCGACGACGCGCCCGCCACGCCCGACGAGGCGGACGCCGGCGCGGGCAAGGGCAAGCGCAAGAAGTTCCTCATCCTCGCCGCCGCGGGCGGCGTCATCTTGCTCGTGGCAGCCGCGGCCGTGTGGTGGTTCATGTTCCGCACGCCGCCCCCGCCGCCCCCCGAACCGCCCAAGCCGGACGTGGTGGTGGTGCCCTCGGCGCCCGCCGCGCAGTCCACCCCCGACATCGTCAAGGAATTCGCGCCCTTCGTCGTGCCGAGCCACCAGCCGGAAGACGGCACGCGCTTCCTTGTCTGCAAATTTTCCGCCATCATCAAGGACCCGGCCGTGGGCCGCGAGATGGACCAGCGCATGCTCTCGCTGCGCGACGCCATCTATTACTACCTGCGCAGCAAGGACAACGCCTTCCTCATGGACGCGCACAACGGCCCGCAGATCAAGTCCGACCTTTTGGGCGTGCTCAACGATTACATGGCGCAGGGCAAGATCGAGGACATCCTGTTCGAGAGCTACCTGAACCAGTAGGTTCAGGTTTTGCAGTTGACGGATCTTCCTTAAGTCCGTCTGGAGCGTGAAGGCAAGGCGCTGCCGCAACAAACCGCCGTCGCGCGGAGGGCTCCATGAGCATCGACACCACCATGGCCGTGCTCTACGCCCAGAGCGGGCTCTCCACCTCCGTGGCCAACGCCGCGGCCGTGGCGCCCCAGGCCTCGCTCGCCATGTCGCGCGTGCTCGCCGCCGAACAGGCGCGGATGGAGCGCCAGCAGGTGGAAAAGAGCGAAAAGACCGACGGGCCGGACATCCAGCCCGACGGGCATCACGGCTCGTCGTGGTTCGGCAGCCGGCGCTGGAGGGGGCGGCGGGCGCCGCTTGAGGCCGAAGAGCCGGACGAGGCACGGCCCTCGGCCTCCCCGCTGGTGGGCAATCTGCTCAATGTCCGGGTGTAGGGCCTTCTTGTGCGGCCACGGAACAGGGGACGGCTCCCATGCCCAATGACCTTCTCTTCCTCATCTTCATCGGCTTCTGCACCCTGCTCGAGCTCTTCGTGCTCGGCGGGGCGCTGGTGTTCTACCTGCGCCTGCGCCGTTCCGAGACCCTGCTCAACACCCTGCAGGACAACCAGCAGAGCCTGCTCGCGCGCATCGAGATGAACGCCCGCCTCGAACGCGAGATCGTGGCCACCTTCGCCCAGCGCCAGGCCGAATTGCGCGAGCTGGACGAAAAGCTCTCCGACCGCGTGGCCGAACTCAAGCGCCTTCTGGAGCAGGCCGAGGGCATCTCGCGCTCGCCGCAGTTTTTGCGCGAGATCATCCTCAACGGGCGCCGCAAGGGGCTTTCCAGCCGCCAGATCGCCCGCAATGCCGGCCTCAGCGTGGACGAGGTGGAGCTCATCCTCGCGCAGGAGCCCTAGGCCCCATGGCGCACGACAAGACGCCCAAAACCAATGCCGCCCGCCTGCTCGACCGGCTGGGCATCGCCTACACGCTGCATCAGGTGGAGGTGGACGAGAGCGACCTCTCGGCCACCACGGTGGCGGCGCGCCTCGGCGTGGAGCCCGTGCGGGTGTTCAAGACGCTGGTGGCGCGCGCCGATGGGCCGGGCGTGGTCATGGCCTGTATACCGGCGCCGGCCGAGCTCTCGCCCAAGGCGCTGGCCGCCGCCTCGGGCAGCCGGCATGCCGCCATGGTGCCGCTCGCCGAGGTGCGCCCGCTCACGGGCTATGTGCGCGGCGGCTGCTCCCCCTTGGGCGCGAAAAAGGCCTATCCCGTTTTCCTGGATGAAAGCGCCCGCATGTGGGAGCGCATCTTTGTCAGTGCCGGCTTGCGCGGCGTGCAGCTCGAGCTCGCCCCGCAGGACCTGGCCCGGGCCTGCGGCGCGGTGTTCGCCGACCTCACGCGCGGCTGAAGGGCGCCCCCCGTCTCTGCTGCCGCTATCCTTCCGCCCTGGCTTCTTCTCTCAGCTTCAAGCCCTCGGCACAGGCCGCTTCATAGGCCGGTATGAGCGCCTGTTGCGCCGCTGTGCCGCCTGCAAGCGTTTGCAGGATGAGCGCCTTTTTTTGCGCATAGGCATCCGGCGCCAGCTCGGCCATGAGCCGGCCGAGCGACGCGCGCGTTGCAGTGCTGTCCCGCCCGAGGGCGGCTTCCACGCGCAGCAGGCGCTCGCAATCCGCGAAGGAGCAGGAATCCCTCATGCGCATGGCGCGCCTGTAGAGGTCGAGCGCTGCCCCCGGCTGGCCGTTTTTTTCCAGCCACGCGCCGAGCAGCGCATAGCCTTCGTCCCAGAGCGGTTCCTCGTTGAGCAGTTCAAGGCAAAGCGCCGGGTCAAAGGGCCGCAGCCGGGAGAGCAGCCGCGCGGAGACCGCGGGCGGCGCCGTCACGCGCGGTTCGAGCTCCGGGAGGACTGTGAGGCCGTAGCCGTCCGCCGCCACGAGGTCGGGCAGGTCCACGAGGCGGTCGAGGCGCCATTTTTGGTACAGGCGCACGGTGTTCTCGGCCTCGTGGCCGAAGCGGCGCGGCGTCCTGCTCTCCAGGTGGATGACCCGGCTTTCGGGCACGCATGTGAGGCGCAAGCCGGCGGCGCCCAGCCTGAGCCCGAGGTCCACGTCCTCAAAGCCGTTGACGAAGCCCTCGTCAAAGCCGCCGGCGGAAAGGAAGAGCTCGCGCGGCATGAGCAGCGCCGCCGCGGTGAGCGCCTGGAAAAAGCGTCGCTTTTGCGCCAGCGGGTGCCCGGCGGGCAGGCCGCGGTACAGGTGACGCACCTTGTTGCCCGGCTGGATGGCGATGCCGAGGTGCTGCACCGTGCCGTCCGCGTAGGTGAGCAGCGGCCCCACCGCCCCGAGGCGCGCCGCGCTGCGGAAGCGGCGCAGGAGCGGCGGGAGCCACCCTTGCGTGAGCAGGGTGTCGTTGTTGAGGAAGAAAACGAAGTCCCCGCGGGCCTCGCGGGCCCCGGCATTGCAGGCCGGCGCGAAGTTGCGGTTCTCCTCGAAGCGGATATGGCGGAAGGCGCCGCCGAAGAGCGCCACGCCGAGTGCCGGCAGCTCCCGCGCCGTCTCGTCCGTGGAGCCGTTGTCTGCCACGATGACCTCGAGCGGCTGGCCGGCGGTGCGCGCGAGGCTTTTCAGGCAGTCCCGCGTGAGCGCGAAGTTGCCGTGGACCGGGATGACGACGGAAACGGCCGGGGCGGGCGGCATCGTCTCGCCGTTATCCGCTACCAGCGTTCGCGGTGGATGCGCTCGGGCATGAAGCGGCTGGCCTCGGCGAAGGGCTGGGCCGGGTGGCCGGCGCAGACGAGGCCGAGCGGCACCACATGCTCCGGGATGCCGAGGATGCCGCGCACCTTGGCCACGCGCTCGGCATCGGGATGCAGCGCGCACCAGACTGTGCCGATCTCGAGGCCGCGCGCCGCGATGAGCAGGTTCTCGATGGCCGCGGAGCAGTCCTGCACCCAGCGGCCGCCGGCCTTGTCCTCATTGAGGTCGCCGCAGACCACGATGACCACCGGCGCCTGCGCCGCCATCTTCACATAGGGCGTAGCCTCGGAAAGCTCCTCCCTGAGGCCCGCGTCGCGCACCACCACGAAGGCCCAGGGGCGCTCGTTCTTGGCGCTCGGCGCCAGCATGGCGGCCTTGAGCATGGTTTCCACGTCCGCGTCGCTCACGGGCTGGTCGGTATATTTGCGGATNCTGCGNCGGGTGAANAGGGCTTCAAACACATCCATGGCNGNCTCCTNNGCTNGNNNNTGNGGGCGCNTTTCGCGCCCCGTGCGCCCCGATTATGCCCGCTTGGGCCGGAAAGTAAAGGCNTNGGCGCCCTTGCGGCCGGCGCGCCGCCATGCTAGGCTGCGGGGAGAGGAGTGCGCCCATGGAAGTTCCCTTTCTCTCNGAGATCGTCATCATCTTCCTGCTCTCCATCGGCGTCACCCTNGTCTGCAACCGGNTNCGNCTGCCGGCCACGGTGGGCTTCCTNATCACGGGNGTGCTCTGCGGCCCCTCCCTGCTCGGCATCGTCAGCGACCGCGAGGCCATCGACCAGGTGGCNGAGGTGGGCGTGGCCATGCTGCTCTTCACCATCGGCATGGAGCTTTCCGGCGANGCCNTGAGCCGCCTCAAGCGNCCGGTGTTNCTNGGCGGCAGCCTCCAGATCGGGCTCACCATCGCGGCCGTGGCCGGGCTCGCNCTGGCCTACGGCACCACCTGGCAGCGNGGCGTCTTCTGGGGCTGCCTCGTGGCGCTCTCCTCNTCGGCCATCGTCTTGCGCATNNTGCAGGAGCGCGGCACCAGCAGCACGCCCACGGGCCGGCTCTCGCTCGCCATCCTCGTCTTCCAGGACATCATGGTGGCGCCCATGCTGCTCTGCGTGCCCCTGCTCGCCGGCACGCTNGACCTNTCGCTGGGGCAGGCNGCGCTNTCCGTGCTCAAGGTGGCGNTCATCCTNGGCGGCGTGCTCGTGGTGGCGCATTTCGGCCTCAACCGCCTCATGGANGCGGTGATGCGCACGCGCACCCGCGAGATNCTGCTGCTCACCACCCTCGGNCTCTGCCTCGGCATGGCGCTNNTGACNAGCGCCCTCGGGCTCTCGCTNTCGCTCGGCGCCTTCCTCGCNGGNCTNCTCCTCGCGCGNTCCCAGTACAGCATGAGCGTCATTTCCGGCATCCTGCCCTACCGCGACGTGTTCATGAGCCTGTTCTTCATCTCCGTGGGCATGATGCTCAANGTCGGNTATTTCACGCAGCACTTNGTCGCCATCATCGTGGGCACCCTGCTCTTCGTGCTCATCAAGAGCGTGCTCACNCTGCCCGCGGTGCTCGTGCAGGGCTATCCCCTGCGCGCGGCCATCATCACNGCNCTNTCGCTNGCGCAGGTGGGCGAATTTTCCTTCGTGCTCGCGGCGCAGGGNCTNGCGGCGGGCCTCTTCGACATGGAGTCCTANCAGAATTTNCTCGCCGTGAGCGTGCTCACCATGATGCTCACNCCGGGCCTCATCTCGGNCGCGCCCTCGGTNGCCGCCGCCGTGGACCGNCTGCGCCGCAAGCGCGTGCCCGCCGTGGCGGANGAGGAGGGCANNAAGCACGAGGGGCTGGAAGACCATCTCATCATCGTGGGCTTCGGCATCAGCGGCAAGCACCTCGCGCATGTGGCGCACGAGTCNGGCATNCCGTACACCATCCTTGAAATGAACCCNGAGACCGTGCGCCGCTACCGCGACAAGGAGCCCATCTCCCACGGCGACGCCACGCAGCCCATCGTGCTGGAGCACCTNGGCGTGGANAAGGCGCGCGTGCTCGCCATCATCATTTCNGACCCGGCGGCCGTGCGNGCCATCACCATCGAGGCGCGCAAGCTCAANCCNAACCTGCANATCGTGGCGCGCACCCGCTTCGTGACCGAGGTGGGGCCGCTGCACANNCTNGGNGCCAACGAGGTCATCGCCGAGGANTTCGAGACCTCCATNGAGGTCTTCAGCCATGTGCTCNCGCAATACCTCGTGCCNNGGCAGGACATCGACGCCTTCGCNGCGCACCTGCGCGAGGCCAATTACCGCATGATCCGGCGCATGAGCAGCGCCGTGGACTCGCTCACCGACGCGGTGGGGCGCCTCCCGGACATGGGCGTGCAGGCCATGCGCGTGGGGCCCGGCTCGCCCCTCTGCGGCCAGGAATTGAAGGATTGCGGGCTTCGGCCCAACTACGGGGTCACGGTGGTCGCCATCCTGCGCCATGANGACGTGGAGGCCGCNCCCGGNCCGCACTTCCGNTTCGAGGTGGACGANGTGGTCTATATCTTCGGCCGCACGGACAAGCTCATGGCCGTCAAGCCCGTCTTTTCCGGGCCCGTGCGCGGGCAGGACGAGACGCCCGCACAGGCGGCCATCGCCTGAGCCGGCGGCCGCGTCGCTCCAGCACTTTTTCAGTTATCAGGCCGTCCAAAGGGCCAGTCCCGCACCGTGAGCGGCACGCTCGCGCCGATCTCGGCCAGCGCCGCCCGCACGGCGTCTTCCTGCTGCGGGGAAAATACCACCTTGAGCAGCGCGGTCTTGCGCTCGAGCACGGTGAAGAAGGCAAGGTTCTCGTATGCTTCGAGGAGAAAGCGGAAGAGCGCCACGTCCGCCGGCGCCAGGCGCACGAGCAGCCGGGCGCTGTGCCGTGGCGGCGGGGCGCAGGGCCGCGGACTCATACCGCCCAGGCGGCCCAGCGGGCGAGGATGACGAGGCCGATGCCCACGGCGATGGTGACGAAATAGTTTTTCGTCTTCCAGGCCACCAGGAAGGTGGGAATGGAGACCATGAGGAAGAGATTGCTGGTGGAGAGGTCGAAGCGGCCGTCATAGATGAAGATGTCCGGCGCCACGAGGGCGGCCATGACGGCCACGGGCACGAAGTCGAGCCAGCGGCGCAACAGCGGCGGCAGGCAATCCCCGCGCAAAAAGGTCACGGGCAGCACCTTGGGGAGCACCGTCACAAGGGTGGCGCAGCCCACGCAGAGCAACAGCGCCTCGTGTTCGCCGGCCCACGCAAAGAGGCCGCTCATGCCGCGTCCTCCGGCCCGGCGCGCTTCTGGCGCAGGGAAAGCACAAGGCCAAGGGTGGCCCCGGCCACCGTGGCCACGGCCACGTTCCACTGGCTCATGCCCCCCGCCTTGAGCGCCACCGAGAGCGCGCCGGTGAAGATGGCGATGAGCACATGCAGGCGGCTTGCGCACTGGGGCACGAGCAGCGCCAGGAACATGGCGGTGATGGCGTAGTCGAGCCCCAGCGGGCGCACGTCGTTGACGAGATTGCCGCAAAAGGCGCCGATGGTGCAGCCAGTCACCCAGGAGAGGTGGGTGGTGGAATTGCAGATATACATGGTGGCCGTGTTGAGCGGCCAGCCCTCCTGCAGGGCCGTGATGTGCACCGCGAAGGTCTCGTCCGTGAGGCCGAGCCCGAGCAGGAAGCGCCTGACGCGCGAGATGCGCGAGAGCCAGGGCGATTCCGCGGCGGACATGAGCAGATAGCGCAAATTGACGATGCCCACGGCCGCGGCCGTGGAGAGGATGCCCGCGCCGCCGCCCCAGAGGCTTGCGAACACGAACTGCCCCGAGCCCGAAAACATGAGCACGGCCATGGCCACGGCCAGCCCCGCGGGGATGCCGTTCTTCACGGCGAGCACGCCAAAGGCGAAGCCCACCGGCACATAGCCGAGGGTGATGGGGAGCGCGCGCCGAAGCCCCTCGGCCCAGGCCGGGCCGGGCTGGCGCACGCTGACAGTTGCTGGCATCAAACTATCCTTGCCGGGCGACCCGCCGCGCGAGGCTCATGCAGGCCCGGCAACGGGGAGCGCCCGCGGGGGCGCGGTTCAGGCTTTGTCCCTGTCTTCGGGTTCGTCGACCTTGCGGGCGATCCAGACGGTGAGGATGATGCCGAGCACGAGGCCCACGCCCACGCCCACCAGGAAGACCTCCAGCGCGCCGTCCACGAAGAGGGCGTCCATGCGGAAGCAGAGGAAGATGACGAGCAGGGCGATGATACCCATGACGATGAGGAAGAGTTTACGTCTCATGGCGGATCCTCCGGGGTGGAGGATACGGGGTTTCCGTCAAAGTTTCAAAGGCTTTCTGGCGGTGCGGGCGGAGTGCGGCATGCGCGAAGTTTCGGGTCGCCTACTGGAAGAGCGTGCTCATGCCGCGCAAAAGATTGGTGAACAGGCCGTCGATGCCGGTGATGAACTCCTCGATCTTGTTGGCCATGACCACGAGCAACAGGCCCACGAAGAAGAAACCCACCCCGATCTTGATGGGAAAGCCGAACTCCATGATGTGGATCTGCGGCGAGGTGCGCGCCACGAGCCCCAGGGCGACCTCCACCATGAAGAGCGCCACCATCACCGGCGCGGCGATCTGCAGCGCGAGCACGAAGACCTGGCTCGAGAGCTCGAGCACCTCCCACAGCAGGTTCTCGCCGATGAAGAGCGCGCCCGGCGGCACGATGGCGAAGGAGGCCGCGAAGCCCTTGATCATGTAGAGGTGCCCGTCGAGCGTGAGGAAGGTGAGCAGGCTCACCATCCAGAGAAAGAAGGCCGTGGCGCCGGTCTGGTTGCCGGTGATGGGGTCGGCGAAGTTGATCATGGTGAAGCCCATCTGGAAGCCGAGCAGTTCGCCGCCGGACTGGATGCCCATGAACAGAAAATTGACGGCCATGCCGAGCACGAGGCCCATGAAAACTTCGCCCAGGGCCATGATGGCGAGGTCAAAGGGGTGCGCTGGCATGAGCGAGCCGGAAAGCGCGAGATGCGGCCACACGGCGAGCGAAAAGACCATGGTCACCGCGGCCTTGACCAATACCGGGATATTGTTGGTGGAAAACACCGGGAGCATGAACATCACGATGCTCACGCGCATGATGGTGAGCAGAAGGCTCAGCACCGCGGTAGGATCGTAACTGAAAATGTCCATGCGAAAAGGCTATGCAATTCCGCGGCCAGCGGCGCCGGCGTGAGCGGGCGCCCCGCGCCTATTTGTGCAGCCGTTCTTCCATGATTTCCTTGACGATCTTGTCGAGGCCCGCGAGGTCCGGCTTGGAGACCTGCCTGTCCGCGCCCACCTTGATGCCCTTGGCGCGGAGCGCGTCGGTGATGAGCGACGAGAACAGCACCACGGGCAGCTTGTGCAGGGCCGGGTTCTCGCGGATCTTGGTGGTCAGGGCGTGGCCGTCCATCTCGGGCATTTCGATGTCCGAGATGACGAGGTCCACGATCTCGGAAAGATCCTCCTTGCCCGCCCCCTGCCCGGACTGCGCCTGCGCGAGGTTGTTGAGGTATTCCCAGGCCTCGCGGCCGTTGCTCGCCGTGGTCACCTGGTAGCCCGACTTCTCGAGGAAGGACTTGACGATCTTGCGCAACGAGCTCGAGTCGTCCGCGAGGAGCAGGCGCACCTGCTCGGGCATCTCCACCTTGGCCGGTTCCGGCTCCATGCGCGACATGTCGAGCGAGTGGTCGAGGCTCGCGAGGATTTTCTCCATGTCGAGGATGAAGAGCACGCGCTCGCCGATGCGCAAGATGCCGGTGATGCTGTCGCGCGAAAAGGTCTGGACATACTTGTTGGGCGGCTCGATGCGCTCCCAGTCGAGGCGGTGGATGCTCATGACCGACGAGACGAGGAAGGCCGCCTTGACGCCGGAAAATTCCGTCACCAGCACCTTGTCGTTCTTGGTGACGGCCATCTCCTTGCCAAGCCAGGTGGCGAGGTTGATGAGCGGCAGCACCTTGCCGCGCAGGTTGAACGAGCCCATCACCGAGGGGTCGTGGGTGCCGGGCATGGCCGTGACCTGCGGCAGGCGGATGATCTCGAGCACCTTGGCCACGTTGATGGCATAGTGCCCGGTATAGGTCGTGCCGTCCTTCTGGCGCTCGTCCAGGAGAAATTCCACCACTTCCAGCTCATTGGTGCTGAGCAGGGGATTCATGCTCATGATCTGCCTCGTTGGGCGGGCGCCGCGTCGCGCGGCGGCTCGAGCCTGGGGCAAAAGGAAACCATGGGGCACACGTCGCAGCCCGGCTTGCGCGCCCGGCACACCTCGCGGCCGTACCAGACCATGCGGTGGTTCACGTCGCCCCACTCCTCACGGGGGAAAACGGCCATGAGGTCGCGCTCCACGGCCACCGGGTCCGTGGCCGATGTCAGGCCGAGCCGGTGGCTGATGCGCTTCACGTGCGTGTCCACGGCAAGGCCCTCGTTGATGCCGAAGCCCCCGAACAGGACGACATTGGCCGTCTTGCGCGCCACCCCGGGCAGCGTGACGAGCTCTTTCAGCGTCTGCGGCACCTGGCCCCCGAAGTCGTCGCGCACGCGCGTGGCCGCGCCGATGAGGTTCTTCGCCTTGTTGTGGTAAAAGCCCGTGGGGTGGATGACCTCTTCCAGCTCCGCAAGGTTCGCCTCCGCCAGTTCCGCCGGGCCCGGCCAGCGCCGGAAAAGCTCCGGCGTGACGGTGTTGACCCGCGCGTCCGTGCATTGCGCGGCGAGCACCGTGGCCACCAAAAGCTCCCACGGATTGTGATAGACAAGGTGGGAGGCCGGCTCGGGATAACGGGCGGCAAGGGTCTCGAGGACGCGCTGTGCCTGTTCGCGGCGTTTCTGGAGTGTCATTCCACAAGTATGCCACAGGCCACGCCGCCCCGCAAGGCGCGCCGCGCGCCTCCCATCTTTCCATCGGCAGGAATGGCCGAAGGATAAGGGCCGGCCCACACCTTCGCGCAGGGCCGCGCCCCGGGGATTGACGCGGGAGGCCTTCGGCCGCATATTCTGTAGCCCAGGCTGCGCCATGCGGGCCTGGCCCGCGCCCGCATTTGCCATGCGGGGGCCGCTCTGCTACAATACACCGCTTCCCGGGGGCGCCGTGCGCGCCGGGGACTTCATTCACCACATCCGGAGTCGATCATGGCCAAGAAGCCGGCCCAAAGTCCCGAGGCCGCCCGCGCCGAAGCCCTCTCCACCGCGCTCACCACCATCGAGCGCAAGTACGGCAAGGGCGCGGTGATGAAACTTTCCGACGATGTGCAGGTGGAGGTGCCGGTCATCCCCACAGGCTCCATCGGGCTCGACCTCGCCCTCGGCGTGGGCGGCATCCCGCGCGGGCGCGTGACAGAGATCTTCGGGCCCGAATCCTCGGGCAAGACCACGCTCACCCTGCATATCATCGCCGAATGCCAGAAGATGGGCGGCACCTGCGCCTTCATCGACGCCGAGCACGCGCTGGACGTGGCCTATGCCCGCCGCCTCGGCGTCAACACGGACGAACTGCTCATCTCCCAGCCGGACTACGGCGAGCAGGCGCTGGACATCGCCGACATGCTCGTGCGCTCGGGCGCTGTTGACCTCGTGGTCATCGACTCGGTGGCCGCGCTCATCCCGCAGGCCGAGCTCGAGGGCAGCATGGGCGAGACCCAGGTGGGCGGCCACGCGCGCCTCATGTCCCACGCCATGCGGCGCCTCACGGGCACCATCCACAAGTCGCGCACGTCGGTCATCTTCATCAACCAGATCCGCATGAAGATCGGCACCATGGGCTACGGCAGCCCCGAGACCACCACCGGCGGCAATGCCCTCAAGTTTTACTCTTCGGTGCGCATCGACATCCGCAAGACGACCACCCTCAAGGACAAGGACGAGGCCTTCGGCTCGCGCACCAAGGTCAAGGTGGTGAAGAACAAGGTGGCGCCGCCCTTCCGCGTGGCGTTTTTCGACATCCTCTACGGCCAGGGCATCTCCCGTTCGGGCGAACTGCTCGACCTCGGCATCGAGGCCAAGATCATCGAGCAGAGCGGTTCGTGGTTCGCCTTCGGCGCGGAAAAGCTCGGCCAGGGCCGGGAAAAGGTGCGCGCCCTGCTGGACGAGGACGCTGACCTGCGCAGCGCCGTGGAGGCCAAGGTGGTGGAATTTCTGGGCCTGAACCCCAAGGAGTTCAAGCCCACCGCCGAGGAGATGGACGAGGGCGCCGAACCCGAATTTGAAGACTAGTTTTGCCTCTCACCCCGCCCCCGCCGGGCGCGGCACGGATGGAGCCCACATGCTGACCGCACAGGAAATCCGCCGCCTTTTCCTCGAATTCTTCCGCCAGCACGGCCACACGGTCGTGGCCTCGGGCCCGCTCATCCCGCCGGAAGACCCCAGCCTGCTCTTCACCAACGCGGGCATGGTGCAGTTCAAGGGCCTCTTCCTCGGCGAGGAAAAGGCCGCCTACACCCGCGCCGCCTCCTGCCAGAAGTGCCTGCGCGTCTCGGGCAAGCACAACGACCTCGAAAACGTGGGCCGCACAGCGCGCCACCACACCTTTTTCGAGATGCTGGGCAACTTCTCCTTCGGCGACTATTTCAAGCGCGAGGCCATCACCTGGGCCTGGGAATTCGTTACCACTGACCTCGGCCTCCCGCGCGAGCGCCTGTGGGTCACGGTCTTCAGGGAGGACGACGAGGCCGCGGCCATCTGGAAGGAAGTGGCCGGCCTCCCCGACGGGCGCATCGTGCGCATGGGCGAGAAGGACAATTTCTGGACCATGGGCGACACCGGCCCCTGCGGCCCCTGCTCGGAGATCTATATCGACCAGGGCGAAGACATGGCCTGCGGGCCGGACTGCGGCATCGGCAAGTGCGACTGTGACCGCTTCCTCGAAATCTGGAACCTCGTCTTCACCCAGTTCGACCAGGCGAAAGACGGCAGCCGCACGCTCCTCGCCGCGCCCAACATCGACACCGGCATGGGCCTCGAACGCATCGCGGCCGTTTGCCAGGGCAAGCACTCCAATTTCGACTGCGACCTCTTCCAGGAGATCATCCAGTTCGCGGCAAAGCGCGCCGGCGTGGCCTACAGCGAAAGCGCCCCGGACACCAACGATGTGGACACGGCCCTGCGCGTCATCGCGGACCATGCCCGCGCCGCGGCCTTCCTCATCGCTGAGGGGGTGCTCCCCTCCAACGAGAGCCGGGGCTATGTGCTCCGCCGCCTTATCCGCCGGGCCCTGCGCTTCGCCACGCTCATGGGCGTGGAGGAGCCCTTCCTGCACGCCGTGGCGCGCAAGGTCACGGAAGTCATGGGCGAGGCCTACCCCGAGCTCACCCGCCATGCGGACTTCATCGAGCGCGCCGTGCACGAGGAGGAGCGCCGCTTCGCCCTGACCCTCGGCAACGGCCTGCGCCTGCTGGAAGACGAGCTCAGGCGCCTTGAGGCCAAGGGCGAGCGCGTCATCCCCGGCGACGTCTGCTTCCGCCTGTACGACACCTACGGCTTCCCGCTGGACATCGTCAACGACGTGGCGGAAAAGCGCGGTTTTGCCGTGGACGCCGAGGGCTTCGCCGCCCGCATGCGCGAGCAGCGGGAGCGCGCCCGCGCCAACCAGAAGGCCGAGGGCCTTTTCGGCCACGGCGGCGAAAACGAGATCGCGGCCTCGCTCAAGAGCCTGGGCGAGCGCCTTGTGACGACCTTTGTGGGCTATGCGTCGCTCGAGGCGCAAAGCCCCATTGCGGCCCTGCTGGATTCGGGCGGCGCGCCCGCGGAGAGCGTGGGCGAGGGCGGCTCGGGCTTCCTCGTGGCGGAAAAGACGCCCTTCTATGCCGAATCCGGGGGCCAGGCCGCGGATGCCGGCGTCATCACCACGTCCACGGGCGAGGCCCGGGTGACGGCCGTGCTCAAGGCCGGGCGCGCTATCGTGCAGTGCATCGAGGTCACGCGCGGCGAGATCCATGCCGACCAGGAGGCCGTCTTGCGCGTGGACGCGGACCAGCGCCTCGCAACCGCGCGCAACCACACCTGCACCCACCTCCTGCATGCGGCCCTCAGGCGTGTGCTCGGCGAGCATGTGAAACAGGCCGGCTCCCTCGTGGACGGGCAGCGGCTGCGCTTTGACTTTTCGCACCTCGCGGCGCTCACGCCCGAGGAGCTTGCCGCCGTGGAGCGCGATGTCAACCGCGTCATCATGGCCGACCTTCCGGTGACGGCGCGCGAAATGCCGCGCGAGGAGGCCCTTGCCGCCGGCGCCATGGCGCTCTTCAGCGAGAAATACGGCGAGGTGGTGCGCGTGCTCACCGTGGGCGCCGAGGGCGCGGCGCCCGAATCCGTGGAGTTGTGCGGCGGCACGCATCTTGCCCGCACGGGCGAGGCCGGGCTCTTCCTCATCGTGGCCGAGGGCGGCGTGGCCGCCGGCGTGCGCCGCATCGAGGCGGTCACGGGCTGGAACGCCTACGGCCTCGCCATCGGCCAGCGCGCCGAATTGGGAATGGTGGCGGCCGCGCTCAAGACGAAGCCGGAACAGGCGGCGCAGCGCCTCGCCGCCGTGCAGGACGAGCTCAAGAAGCTCAGGCGCGCGGTGGAAAAGGGCGCCTCGGCGAGCGTGGACGGCGCCACGCTCGCGGCGGGCGCCGAGAAGGCGGGCGAGGTGGCCCTCGTGGCCCGGCGGCTCGACGGCGTGCCGGTCAAGGCGCTCCGCGACCTCATGGACGATGTGCGCAGCCGGCTTCAGGGGCCGGCCGTGGCCTGCCTCGCGGGCGTCGCTGACGGCAAGGTGAGCCTCCTGCTCTATGTTTCCAAGGATTTGCATGGCCGCCTCACGGCCCCGGCGCTCATTAAAGAAGTGGCCGCGCCCTGCGGCGGCTCGGGGGGCGGCCGGCCTGACCTCGCGCAGGCCGGGGGCACGAAGCCCGAAGGGCTGGACGAGGCCTTCGCGGTTCTGCGCGCACTGGTGGAGGGCAACAAGTGATCGGCATCTCCAAGCTCTACTGCGGCCAGGTGGAACCGTCGGACGCCCTGCGCTACGGGCGCCAGTCGGGGAAGCTGCCCTCGCACCTGCTCCAGTTCTCCAAGGACAAGAAGCCGGTGGTCGTCTGGAACATGACCAGGCGCTGCAACCTCAAGTGCGTCCACTGCTATGCCCAGGCCGTGGACCCGCAGCAGGGGAAGGACGATATCAGTACGGAGCAGGCCAAGGCCATGATCGACGACCTCGCGGCCTACGGCGCGCCGGTCATGCTCTTTTCCGGCGGCGAGCCGCTGGTGCGCCAGGACCTCGTGGAACTGGCGAGTCACGCGACGAAGCGCGGCATGCGCGCGGTCATCTCCACCAACGGCACGCTCATCACGCCGCAAAAGGCGCGCGAGCTGAAGCAGGTGGGCCTCTCCTACGTGGGCATCTCCCTGGACGGCATGGAGGAGGTCCATGACCGCTTCCGCGGCGTGCCGGGCGCCTTCCGCAAGGCGCTCGAAGGCATCGCCAACTGCCAGGCCGAAGGGCTCAAGGTGGGGCTGCGCTTCACCATCAACAAGCGCAACGCGAGCGAGATCCCGGGCATTTTCCGGCTCTTGCGCGACCTCGAGGTGCCCAGGGCCTGTTTTTATCACCTCGTCTATTCCGGCCGCGGCTCGGAGCTCATCAAGGAAGACCTCGACCACGCCGAGACGCGCGCCGTGCTCGACCTCATCATGGACGAGACGCGCGCTCTCTTCGAGGCGGGCAAGCCGCGCGAGATCCTCACCGTGGATAACCACGCCGACGGCCCTTACGTGTGGATGCGCCTCCAGAAGGAGGACCCGAAGCGCGCGGCCGAGGTCTTCGAGCTCTTGCAATACAACGAGGGCAACAGCTCGGGCCGGGGCATCGGCTGCATCTCCTGGGACGGCAAGGTCCACGCGGACCAGTTCTGGCGCGGCCATGTGTTCGGCAATGTGCTTGAGCGGCCCTTCTCCGAGATTTGGGACGACCCAAAAATCGAGCTTTTGCACCGGCTCAAGGACAAGAAGGCCCATGTGGGCGGCCGCTGCGCCAAGTGCCGGCACCTCAATATCTGCGGCGGCAATTTCCGCGCGCGCGCCGAGGCGTACCACGGCGACATCTGGGCCGAAGACCCGGCCTGCTACCTGACGGACGAGGAAATCGGCCTCTGATCCGGCAAACTTCCGAGGCAGCCATGAGCACTTTCCATCGCGGCCGGCGTCTGCGCCAGGGCCCGCAACTGCGCGCCCTCGTGCGCGAGACGCCGCCCCTTCTGCGTGAAGACCTCATCATGCCCTATTTCGTGGTGGAGACGGACGACACCGCCTTTCGCAAGGAGATTTCCGCCATGCCCGGGCAGTTCCAGCTTTCGCTTGCCGAGCTGGAAAAACAGGTGGGCGGCGCCGTGGCCGACGGGCTCATGGCCGTCTTGCTCTTCGGCATCCCGAAGATCAAGGACGAGCGGGCGAGCGGCGCCTGGGCCGAGGACGGCATCGTGCAGCAGGCCGTGCGGCTGTTGCGCAAGCGCTTCCCCGAGCTCGTCATCATCACCGATGTCTGCCTCTGCGAATACATGAGCCACGGGCATTGCGGCATCCTTACGCCCGACGGCGTGGTGGAGAACGACGCCACCCTGCCGCTGCTCGCGGCAACCGCCGTGAGCCACGCCCGCGCGGGCGCGGATATCGTGGCGCCGTCGGACATGATGGACGGCCGCATCGCCGCCATCCGCACCGCCCTGGACGAAGCCGGATTCACCTCGACCCCCATCATGTCGTATGCGGTGAAGTACGCCTCGGCATGCTACGGGCCCTTCCGCGAAGCCGCGGAATCCGCCCCGGCCTGCGGCGACCGCAAGGCCTACCAGATGGACCCGGGCAATGCCCGCGAGGCCCTGATCGAGGCCCGCGCCGACCTCGCCGAAGGCGCGGACATGCTCATCGTCAAGCCCGCCGGCCCCTATGCGGACATCCTCCGCGCGGTGCGCGACGCCGTGGACGTGCCGCTGGCCGCGTACCAGGTGAGCGGCGAATATTCCATGATCCGCGCGGCCGGGCTCAACGGCTGGATCGACGAGCGCGCCGTCATGCTGGAAAGCCTGCTCGGCCTCAAGCGCGCCGGCGCGGACATGCTCATCACCTATTTCACCGAGACCCTGCTTCGCGAGGGGCTGGCGCGCTGATGGCCGGACATCCGCAGGGGCATCCTGCCCCGGGGCATCCGGGGGCAGTTCAGGGGGCGACCGGCCAGCCGCCGCGCGTTCTGGAAGACGGCAGCCCGGCCTGCCGGCTCATCGCCTGGGAGGTCACGCGTTCCTGCAATCTTGCGTGCCGGCACTGCCGCGCCGAGGCCCATCCCGAGCCCTACGAGGGCGAGCTCACGACCGCCGAGGCCAAGACGCTCATCGACACCTTCCCCGAGGTGGGCGACCCCATCGTCATCTTCACCGGCGGCGACCCCATGATGCGGCCGGACGTGTACGAGCTTGTCGCGCATGCGCGCGGCCTGGGCCTCACCTGCGCCTTTGCGCCCAACGGCACGCTCATCACGCCGGAAAATGCAGTACAGCTGCGCGAGGCCGGGGTGAGCCGCTGCTCCATCTCCATCGACGGCGCGGACGCGGCAAGCCACGACGCCTTTCGGGGCGTGCCCGGGGCCTTCGAGGCCTCCCTGCGCGGCATCGAATACCTCAAGGCCGCGGGGCTGCCCTTTCAGATCAACACCACGGTCACGCGCGGCAACCTCCACAGCTTCAAGCGCATCTTCGAGCTCTGCGAGCGCCTAGGCGCAGCCGCGTGGCATATCTTTCTGCTGGTGCCCATGGGGCGCGCCGCCGGGCTCGCAGACGAGGTCATCACGGCCGAGGAATATGAAGACGTGCTCCACTGGCTCTATGAGTTCCGCAAGGGCACGTCCATGCACCTCAAGGCCACCTGCGCGCCGCATTATTACCGCATCATGCGCCAGCGCGCGCACGAGGAGGGCAAGGCCGTCACGCCGGAGACCTTCGGCATGGACGCCATGACGCGCGGCTGCCTAGGCGGCACGGGCTTCTGCTTCATCAGCCATGTGGGGCAGGTGCAGCCCTGCGGCTATCTGGAGCTTGACTGCGGCAATGTGCGCGAGACGCCATTCCCGCAAATCTGGCGCGAGAGCAGGTATTTCCGGGAGTTCCGAAATCAGGACGCCTATGAAGGCAAGTGCGGCGTGTGCGAATATCACCGCGTCTGCGGCGGCTGCCGGGCGCGCGCCCAAAGCATGAGCGGCAATCACCTGGGCGAGGAGCCCCTGTGCAGCTATGTGCCCAAGAAGTTGCGGGGGGCGCAGGGGGAGGCGGATGCACGCTGAAGCAGGCAAGGGCGCCGCAGCCCCGCAGGAGCCGAAGGGCGCCGAAACGCTGGATGCCGTTGACCGCCGCATTCTCGACATCATCCAGACGGACTTTCCGCTGGCGCCGCGCCCTTATGCCGTGCTTGGCGAGCGACTAGGTCTCTGCGAAGAGGAAGTGTTCCGCCGCGTGCGCGCCCTGCGCGAGAAAAAGATCACCCGGCGCCTGGGGGCCAATTTCCAGTCAGCGAAGCTGGGCTTCGTCTCCACGCTGTGCGCGGCCAAGGTCCCCGAGGAAAAGCTGGACGCCTTCATCGCCGCGGTCAATGCCGAGCCGGGCGTGACCCACAACTATTTGCGCGACCACGCCTACAATATTTGGTTCACGCTGATAAGCCCTTCGCCCGAAGCGCGTGAAGCCGTGCTCAAAAGCCTCATGGAGCGCACGGGCCTCCCCATTCTCGACCTGCCGGCCACAAAACTCTTCAAGATCCGGGTGGATTTCCGCATGGACGGCGCCGCGGAAGAACGCTAACGCCGGCCGCGCCCCGCGTCGTCGCCGCCCGCACTTGACAGGCCTGCGCGAAGGGGCCACAAAATCATCGGGGCGGAACGGCACCCGCCGTTCCGCCCACCGCCTGAGATGGGGTGCCTCCTGAAAGCCGCGAAGGTTAGCTCGGCTTTCAGGCGGGCGCCCCATATTGGGGCCACGGGCCCCAAAGCCGTTTGACATTCTCGGGAGCGGTTTGACAAAGATCTTGTCAAACCGCTCCCTTTTGCATTTCCCGCCCTAGAACGAGTACACGAAGCTCGCGTTGATATTCCAGGCGTCCTTGGTCTGCGGGATGCTATCACCACGCTTGTGGCGGGCGCCCCACGCGGAGGTGCTGGTGTCGAGCCAGAGGGCGATGTAGTCGGCATCCAGCTGGATCGTGAAGTTGTCGTACATCTTGTAGGTGTTGGTCAGGCCGAATTCCAGCGCGCTGTCGCCGGTGGTCAGGTACATGCTCTCCATGCCGATCTCGCCCTGGTTGGCCCACCAGCCCGCGAGGGACATCTTCTTGGCCATGGTAGTGCTGTTGGTGCCGCCGATGTAGTTGACGCGGAAGGTGTGCTTCAGGTCTTCGATGAAGCTCATGTCCTTCAGGCGGGCGCCGATGCCCCAGGTGCCGGCCATGCCAACGCCGATGCGGCCGTCACGGGAAGTGATGTAGGGCTCGCCGGCAAAGGCGAAGGTCGAATACAGGTTGGTGTTGTTGCCGTCCAGGCTGGGCAGACGCTCGGAGCCGTTGGCCGGGTTGGCGTCGTCGCCGGAGGAGTACCAGCCGTAGATGCCCGGGATGGCCCAGTCGAGCTTGTACTCGGCGAGCAGGGTGGCGAACCAGCCCTGGCGGTTCATGCGGCCGTCGTCTTCCCAGGTCACGGAGCCGTACTCGAAATCAAAGGCGAGGCGGAAGGGATCCCAGATGGTGATTTCGCTAGAGATGCCGCCCCACCAGGCATTGCCGTAGGAGCTCAGGCTGCGGCCGCCCCAGGGGCTGTCCTTCTCGGCGGGGTCGAAGTTGCGATGGCGCGGGCCGCCCGCCGGGAAGAGGCCGGCGCTCACATAGGCGGAGCCAGCGCCGGGGATGTTGCCGAGGGCGTTGTTGTCAACCATATCATCGTCTTTGGTAATTGAGCGGAAGGTGTTGGGGCCGATGCCGGCATACATGCCCCAGGGGGTAACCTTGGCGCCGTCAAGGGTCAGAGGAACCATCAGGCCCACGGCGTCCATGTTGTCCATGTAGTTGGCGCGCCAGTTCTTCACATGCCCGGCGCCTTCAGGGTAGCCGGTGAAGTTGTCGTTGTACGGACGAGCCCAGAAGGCGGTGATGCCGACCATCTCGTTGACCTGGTAGTTGGCCACGATGCCGGCCACGTCGTCATTGAGTACGGAGTTGCCGGAGGCATAGGCGGGCGTGGTGATGTTCTGGATACCCATGCGCACCTTGAGGTCGGTCTCCGGGGGCATCCAGTCGATGTAGGCGTTCTTCAGCTTGACGATGTAGGCGTCCGCGCCGAGCGCGCCGCCCGAGGAGTTCTGGCCCCAAGTGGTGGTGCCGATTTCAAAGTACACCGTGCCGGAGAGAGCCTCGGAAGCGACCGCGTCCAACTGCAGGCGCACGCGCTGCTGGGCCTCGAAGTCGTCCTGCTTGCCGTTCCAGCCGGTCTTGGTGTGGCCCTTGTCCTTGCCCACGAAGGCGCCGTTCTGGCCATAGTCGAACGACATGACCCACTGGCCCTTGGCCTTGAAGTCGATGGCGCTGGCGCCAGTGGCGGCACCAAACACCAGACCGGCCGCCAAAAGAAGCGTGGCGATCTTTTTCATTTCTTCCTTCCTTCCAGAAAAGGTTATCGAAACCGGGCCCTTCCCCATGCCGTACAAATTTTTGCCCCACCCGGGGCAAGCTGCCGGCGCATTGGCCCGTGCGCAATTACTAGGCTCTAGCCAAGTGGATGTCAATGTTTTCTAGGCTACATCCAAGTAAAAATCTGCCTCAAATGTGGAGGATGTATGCCTTTTGTCAGTAATCTTGGGGAGTTGATGCGTCAAAAAAATTTGACCTATGAGGAGCTCCAGTTCCAGTCCAACGTGGGGCCGGATACCGTGGCCCGGGCGAAAGACGCCCGCATCGCCACCTGCAAGCTCTTGACGCTGGAAAAGCTGGCCTCGGCCCTGGGGGTGGACGTGTCTGACCTGTACCGCTGGGAAAGGGAGGAAATGGAAGCCCCCGGCCCCTCACCCTGCCGCATGGGCTAGGGAAGGACCGGGGTGCTGCGGGAATGAAGAGGGGGCGCCCGGAATGGGGTCAGTATAAATTCGCCAGCACTTCGGCCTCGTCCTCAAGGCCGTAGCAATGCTCGGCCGCGGGGAAGCTGCCGTCGCGCACGGCCTCGGCATAGGCCGTGAACGCCGTGCGCATGGCCTCTCCCACCTCGCCGAAGCGGCGCACGAACTTGGGCGCCACCCGGTCGAACATGCCGAGCATGTCCTGCCAGACGAGCACCTGCCCGTCGCAGTCCGGGCCGGCGCCGATGCCGATGGTGGGGATGTCAAGTTCGCTCGTGACGCGCGCGGCCAGCGCCGCGGGCACGCACTCGAGCACCAGCGCGAAGGCCCCGGCGTCCTGCACGGCGCGTGCGTCGTCCAGCAGTTTTTGCGCCGCGCCCATGCTCTTGCCCTGCACCTTGTAGCCCCCGAGCGCGTTCACCGATTGCGGCGTCAAGCCGAGGTGCCCCATGACCGGGATGGAGGCGCGCACAAGCGCGCGGATCTCCGGGGCGAAGTCGGCGCCCCCCTCCAGCTTGACGGCCTGGGCGCCCCCCTCCTTGACGAGGCGTCCGGCATTGCGCAAGGTCGCCTCCACGCCGCACTGCGAGCTCATGAAGGGCATGTCGCAGACGACGAGCGGCGCGCTCGCGCCGCGCGCCACGGCCGCGCAATGGCGCACCATGTCCTCCACGGTGACAGGCAGGGTGTCCGGGTAGCCGAGCATCACCATGCCGAGCGAATCGCCCACCAGAAGGGCGTCGATGCCGCTCTGCTCCATGAGCCGGGCGATGGTGTAGTCATAGGCCGTGAGCATGGTGAGCTTTTTCTGGCCCTTGGCCTCGCGAAAGGCGGTGGTGGTCATCTTTTTCATTGCGCGTCCTCCCCGTTCAGTTCCGTATCCTTGTGCGCGGCCAGCGCCATGAGCAGGTGCGTGAGCCGCGCGGCTGTGTAGTCCGCATGGTGCAGCCCGGCGATGGGCGCGAGCTCCACCACGTCGAGCCCGATGACCTCATGGTCCTTGACGCAACGCTCGAGGATGAACTCGGTCTCCTTCCAGGTGAGGCCGCCCGGCGAGGGCGTGCCCGTGGCCGGCATGAGGGCCGGGTCGAGCCCGTCCACATCGAAGGTGATATAGATGCGCCGCGGGAAGCCCTCGGGCAGGGGCTGCTCGGGCAGGCCCACCCGGGCGAGGAAATAGGCGTCGTAGTGGGTGACGCCGTAGCGGCGGCGCACCTCCACCTCCTCCCGGCTCAACTCGCGCACGGCGAACTGCACGAGCGGCAGCCCGAGGTCGGCCACGGCCCGGCGCATGACGCTCGCGTGGGAAAAGGGGTCGCCCTGGTATTCGTCGCGCAGGTCGGCGTGCGCGTCGAACTGGACGACGCCGAAAGGCTCGCCGCTCTTCTCGGCCGCGCGGGCCAGCGCGCGCAGGGCGCCCAAGGTGACGGTGTGCTCGCCCCCGAGGATGACCGGCACGGCCCCGGCCTTGAGCGCCTTGTCCACCGCGTTCTCGATGCGGCCGAGCACGCCTTCGGGATGGCCGGAAACGTCCACGGGAGGCGTGGTATAAATTCCTGACTCGCCCGGGGCCATGCCGTTTTCCAGCCCCTCGAGCTGCTGCGAGGCCGCGAGGATGGCCGCGGGGCCGCCCGCCGTGCCGCCGCCGTAGGAGACGCTGCGCTCGAGCGGCACGGGGATGACGTGGAAGGCCGCGGCCTCGGACGCGGCCGGCGGATATTCGGAAGCGAGGAAGGCGTCATTCATGGGATAACTCCTTGAAGCGGGCCGGAAGCGGCAAAATGCGGCACAGGGGATGGGCTCCCGGCATCGTTGGGCGCCATTCTCACCCATAGGGGGCGAAACGGCAATGCCCGGACGCGGGCGGCAAGAAAAAAAAACCGCATTTCCGGCGCCGGATACCAAAAACGGCCCGCCGGGGATGCGGGCCGTTGATTTTGGAGGAGGCTGTCAGCAAAAGAAAGGAAGGTATTTTGAATATTGCAACCGCCATGCCAAACGGGGTATATTGCCAACCTATTGGTATTCAATGAGATATTTTATCCCCGGCCGCGCGGGGATGTATAAAAAATTTAACATTCTCCCGGCCCGGGCTCCATTTCCGCCCCCGCGGTGTAAAAATTCTTGTCCACGTCGGGGCGGGGGAGGGCCTGGCGCCTATTGCGGGCCCGCGCCTTCGGCCGCGGCGCGGCCCTGTGCGGCCAGCGCCAGCTTTTCGGCCAGCTCGCGCGCGCCCGGGGTGGCGCGCCACTGGGCGAAGAGATTGCGCCAGGCGCCGAATTCCTGAAAGCCCTGGTCGAGCTGGTCCTCGTGCATGGTGAGCCAGGTGTGGAAGAGCTGGAGCTGGATCTGGAAGGTGGCACTTTCAAACACCACCGCCGCCATGTCGCGCGGCATGGTCTTGCCGTCCAGATGGCCGAGCACGAAGGTGCAGACCGCGCGCCGCGAGGTCTCGAAATCGACCTCATGGCCGTTCATGCTCTCGGCGAGCGGCAGGAGGCTGGGATACAGCTCCTTGATGCGGGCCATGCCCTTTTCGGGCACGCGGATGACAAGGCGCTCCGCGCTGTCTGCCGCTTCGGCCCCGCCTTCAGCCTTTGCGGGCTCGGGCCGCACTTCCTCGATAAAATAGAAGCGCAGCCAGCTCTCGAACATCACGGCTTCCAGCGCCTGTTCCACGGCCTCGCGAAATTCCTTCTGCTCCTGCGGCATGGCGTCCCCCCAAGTTTGGCGATGGGGCAGCATATGCGCGCCCGGGGCCTGCGTCAACGCGGGGCGCCCGGCTGTACCTTCGGCCGCCCCTGTGGTAGAGCATGCCCGAGGGCGCACGGCGCATGTTGCAACTTGGCACCGTGGGCGCAGGATTTTTGGAGCTCAGGTATACGATACGGTTGAGGGATCTTCCTTCATTCCGTCTGGAGCGAAGCGGAAGACGGGTGCTAGTGCCGGAAGAATCCTAAAAAATAAGATTTCTAGGTTCCGGCAAGGAAGAAAAACAATTTCCGAAGGGAGTGTACTTAAGTACTCGACCGAGGAAATTTTTTTCTGACGCAGCCGGAACCTAAAAGGCTGTTTTTGACGGATACTTTCGGCGTTACAGAGCAGCACACACCGCCCACTCGCAGGGAAAGCGGAGCCATTCGGGAAGCACTGATGATCGACTACGCCCAGGCGCTCAACGAAGCACAGCTCGCGGCCGTGACCGCCGGCGACGGCCCGGTGCTGGTGGTGGCGGGCGCGGGCAGCGGCAAGACGCGCACCATCGTCTACCGGCTCGCATGGCTCGCCGAGCACGGCGTGAGCCCTGAGTCCATCCTCCTGCTCACCTTCACGCGCAAGGCCGCGCGCGAAATGCTCCAGCGGGCCGGCGCGCTGCTCGGGCAGGGGCTTTCGGGCGTTGCGGGCGGCACCTTCCACGCCTTCGCCTTTGGCGTGCTGCGGCGCTGGCGCCCGGCGTGGCTTGAGGGGCGCCCCTTCACCCTCATGGACCAGTCCGACATCACGGCCGCGGTGCGCCAGTGCAAGGCCCGGCTCGACCTTGGCAAGGGGGACCGCTCCTTCCCCAAGAGCGCGAGCATCGTGGCCTTTCTGAGCAAGGCGCGCAACAAGGAATTGCCGCTTTCCGAAGTGCTCCGGCGCGAGGCCTTCCACCTCGAGCCCTATGCGGAGCAACTGGAAAAACTGGGCGAAGCCTACGCGGCCTACAAGCGCGAAAACGGGCTTCTGGATTACGACGACCTGCTCTTCGAGCTCGAGGCCCTGCTCAGGGACAACGCCGAGGCCGCGGCCGCGCTCCGGGCGCGCTTCCGTCACATCCTCGTGGACGAGTATCAGGATACCAATCTCGTCCAGGCGCGCATCGTGCGCCTCTTGGCAGGGCCGGTGGAGGGGTGTGCCGGGGGAGGCTCGGCCGCGGGTTCACCCCCGCTCTGCAATGTCATGGCCGTGGGGGACGAGGCGCAATCCATCTACGCCTTCCGGGGCGCCAATGTGCGCAATATCCTCGATTTTCCCAAGCTCTTCCCCGGCGCGCGCGTGCTGCCCCTGGAGGAGAACTACCGCTCCACGAAGCCCGTGCTCGACGTGGCCAACAGCCTGCTCGAGCACGCGGCGGAATCGTTCAACAAGCACCTCTACACGAAGAAGGAGGGCGGCGAGCCCGTGCGGCTCGTGACGCCCTTGAGCGACGAGACCCAGGCCGCGCTCGTGACGCGGCGCATAACAGAATTGCTGGAGGTCTACGCCCCGCACGAGATCGCGGTGCTCTTCCGCGCCGGGCGGCACTCCTTCGCGCTGGAGGCGGCGCTCAAGCGCGCGGGCATCGCCTTTCGCAAATACGGCGGCCTGCGCTTTGCGGAGTTCGCGCATAACAAGGATGTGGTCGCCTTCGCGCGGCTGGCGCTCAATCCGCTCGACCTGCCCTCGTTTTCGCGCATCGCTGCCATGCACAAGGGCGTGGGCCCCAAGACAGTGGAAAGGCTGTATGCGGCCCTGCGCACCGGCGATGCGGCCGCGCAGGCCAAGGCCTTCGCCCGTTATCCCGAGCTGGCGGATGACCTGCGCTTTGTGGAGAGCCTGCGCGAGGCCTCGCCCGCGCCGGTGGATTTTTTCGAGCAGGTCATCGACCGCTACCGCCCGCGCCTCGAGAGCCGCTATCCCGACGACTGGCCGCAGCGCCAGAAAGATCTGGAAGAGATCCTTCAGATCGCGGCCAACTACACCGACCTCGACCTCTTCGTGGCCGAGCAGGCCCTGGAATTGCCTGAAGAAGAGGCCGCGGCGGAGGACGGCGAGGGCAAGGTCACGCTTTCCACCATCCATTCGGCCAAGGGGCTGGAGTGGAGCGCGGTGCTCATCATCGACCTTGTGGAGGATCGCTTCCCCTCGCGCCACGCCCTCGCGCGGCCCGAGGATTTCGAGGAGGAGCGCCGCCTCATGTACGTGGCCTGCACGCGCGCCCGCAAGCAGCTCGAGCTCTACGCCCCCGCCACCATCTACAGCCGCTCCGAGCGCGGCGCCGTGCACGCCGCCCAAAGCCCCTTCGTGCGCGAGCTCGGGGCGGGCCTCGCCGAGGAATGGACAGAGGGCTTCGGCGGCCGCCTCTGTCGGCGGCGCGAGGGGGGCCTGCGGCGTCCGGCGGTGCCCGTATTCCCGGCCGCGAACGCGGGGCATGACGCTGACGAGGATTGCCAGCTCCCCCCGGACGAATGGCCGGAGGCGGCCGACACTCCCGGGCTCACGGGTATCAGCGCGGCGCACGGGCGGGCAGCCGGAGAGGCCGGCGCGCCGGAAAGCACGGCAGACGGCCCGCTCTGCCACTGCCGGCACCGCATCTTCGGGCGCGGCAAGATCGTGCGCCGCATCCCGCCGGACAAGGCGCAGGTGAATTTTCCCGGTTTCGGTCTCAAGGTCATCCTGACGGACTATCTCCTCATGGAGGATTGAAATGCTGTCCGCGCCCGCGCCGTCCGTGCCCTCGGAGGACGGCATCCTCGGCCTGCTCGGCCGTCACTTCCCCAACACGCATCCCTCGCTCCTGCTCGGCCGCGGCGACGACTGCGCCGTGCTCCGCGCGGAGCGCCCGCTCTGCGTCAGCAGCGACCTCTTTCTGGAAGACGTGCACTTTCGCCGTTCCTATTTCACCCCGGAGGAGCTGGGCCACAAGGCGCTGGCCGTCAACGTGAGCGACCTCGCGGGCTGCGGCGCGCGCCCGCTGGCCTTCACGCTCTGCCTTGGCCTCCCCCAATGGGCCGACATGGCCTGGCTGGACGCCTTTTTCGGCGGCATGGCGGGTCTTGCGCGCGAGCAGCGTATGGCGCTGGCCGGGGGCGACCTCTCGCGCAGCAAGGACTTGCATATTTCGGTGACAGTGTGGGGCGAGAGCGCGCACGGCACGCAGATGGACGCCTTTCTCTCCCGCGGGGGCAGCATCCCCGGCGACGCGCTCTTTGTGGTGGGGCCGCTGGGGCTCGCCCGCGTGGGCCTCGCCGTACTGGAAGAGCGCGGCCGCGCCGCCATGGAAGACTGGCCCGCGGCCTGCGCCGCGCATTTGCGGCCCGAGCCGCAGGTGGGCGCGGGCCTCATGCTCGCCCGCGCGGGCAGCAATGCCCGGCCGCCCGCGCTCATGGACCTTTCGGACGGCATTTTGCGCGACCTGCCGCGCCTGCTCGGCCTCTCAGGCGAGCTTGGGCTGCACGGGAATGCCCTGGGCGCGGAGCTCGTGCTGCCGCAGCGCCTGTTGCATGCGGAAGTGCTGCGCCATGCCGCCGAAACCGGCAAAAACCCCGTGCACGAGGCCCTGCTCGGCGGGGAGGACTATGCCCTGCTCGGCGCCTGCGCGCCCGACATGCTGCCCGCGCTGCACGCGGGCATCCCGGGCTTCATGGCCATCGGCACGGTGACGGACGGCGGCGGCCTCACCTGCAACGGCGAAGCCCTGACAGGGCTGCGCGGCTTTGACCATTTCGAGACCGCGCCCGAAGGAGCGGGACGATGAAGGATGGTAAGGGAGAAAACGGCGTGGCGGCCGCCATGCCCTCGCCGGAGCTTCTGTGCCGCGCCGTGGAGGAGCTTCGCGCCGTGTGCCGCGACGCCTGGCAGGAGGGCCTGCTTTCCGGCTGCAACGGCAACGCCAGCCTGCGTCTGGAGGCGTCCGGCGGCTGCGCGGGGCTGCTCTGCATGACGCGCACGGGCGCGGCCAAGGGGCGCCTCACGCCCGCGGATCTGTGCCTCATGGATGCGGCCACGGGTGCCTGCCTCGCCAACGGGCCGGCCTCCTCGGAGGCGGCGGTGCATCTGGCGCTCTACGCTACCCGGCCGGAGTGCGGGGCCGTGCTGCACACCCATCCGCGCCGGCTGCTCGCCCTCTCCCTCGTCTTGCGGGAGCGGGGTGAGGGCGCCAAGGGCCTGCTGCGCCTGCCGCTTTTCGAGGCCGATGTCTGGCGCACCCGGCTGGCTGTGGCGCCGGCGCTTGCACCGGGCACGCGGGAACTGGCGCACGCCGTGGCGAGAGCCGCGGCCACGCTGCCGGAAACTGCCGTGAACGCGGCCGGCGGCGCCGTGTGGATGGAGGGGCACGGCCTCTGCGCCTTTGCACCGAGCCTCGGCGCCGCCCTCACCATGAGCGAGGAGCTGGAGCACCTGGCGGCCGTGCAGCTTCTGGCGCTGGGAGTTGAGTCGTGAGCTCCACAGGCTCCTGCAACAAGGCCTTGGGCGTTGTCATGCTTTCGAGGCATATGTGTGTCCGGGCGGCCTGAGTAATGCCGAAATTATCCGTCAAAAACAGCCTTTTTGCTGCTGGCTGCGTCAGAGAAAAATTTTCTTGGTCGAGTACTTGAGTACACTCCCTGCGAAAATTTTTATCTTCCTTGCCAGCAGCAAAAAATCTTATTTTTTAGGATTCTTCCGGCACCAGCACCCGTCTTCCGCTTCGCTCCAGACGGACATAAGGAAGATTTAATCGCTGTATCGTGTAACACAACAAAAACAAAAAGGCCGTCCCCGGCATTTCGGGAGCGGCCTTTTCTTTTACGATGCCTGCGCCGCTTACATGCGGATACTGTCGCGGATGTCCTCAAGCCGCGCCTTGGCGAAGAGCAGCCAGGAGGTCACGAGCTCGCCGGAATTGAAGAACGAGGTGATGCACAGCGGGTCATAAGTGCAGATGCGGTCAAGATACCCCATGGCCGCGCTCATGTTCTCGGCGTTGTTCTTGGCGCTGATCTCGGGATAGAGCGCATAGAGGGTGTTGATGAAGTCGCGCAGCACGAGGCAGATGCCCTGCACCTCGTAGATGCGGTTGTCGAGCTCATAGAAGTGCATTTCCTGCGAGTTTTCGAGCAGGCCGAGGCAGTAGCCGAGCATGTTCTCGCCGGTGACGGTCACGAAGGAGGCGTAGAGGTCGTCGGTGCGGCAGTTGTAGACGCCCTTGCCCGTGTCCAGCGAGTTCTTGTACTGCTCGAGCAGCTTGAGCCCCTTCTTGTAGGAGCCCTCCGCCGAGGGGAACATGAAACTGCGCGGGTCGATGGCGAAATTGTTGATGCGCGCCTTGTAGAGGAATTCGCTCTCGCGGTCGCTGGCGCCGAGCTTGGCGATCTGGCTGGAATAGAGGTCGAGCAGGAACTTGGTGGCGTGATACACGCCGTACTGGCGGTAGGCGCGGTTATCGAAGAAGAAGCGGTTGAAGATGATGTCGTTGAAGGTCCAGCCGAAGGTGGAATCAAGCTCGTGGCGCATCTGGTAGGTGATGGCGTCGAGCAGGATCTTGCCCTTTTCGTTCTCGGGGAGGTTGGCCGCGTTCTCCGGCAGGGCCATGGCCTCGGGGAAGGAGGTCTGGTCCACGGCGGAATAGAGCCTTTGCAGTCCCCACAGCGCCACGAGGATGCCGAGCAGGATGCAGAACTGGACGCCCAGGGTCCTGAGCACGATGCGGGTCTTGTGGATGCCGGGAATGTCCTGAAGTTTCATGCGTGTCCTCTCATGCCGCGCGGCGCTCAGGCATCGGCGCTGTCAATCCAGGCGGAAAGCGTGTCCACGATCTTGCGGGCCTGCTCGCTGCTGGAAATATTGAACTTGGATTGCCGGCGATATTCGCCGCCGGACTTTTTGTAGCGCTGGATAACGTACTTGTCCGGCCCGTAGTCGCCGGTCTCCGGCTGCCATTGCTGGTAGCGGAAGAGGATGGTCGTCCAGGCGCCCTTGGAGAGCACGGCCTTGTCGATCTCCTTGACGAGGAGCTGGCCGTTTTCCTCATATTCCACGGTGAGGTCGTCGATGGATTCGTTCACACTTGTCTCCGCGGCGCTTCGGGGCACCTCTTCGCATGCGGGCGCCGGGGCTGCGGGCCGGGAACGCGTCTTTTGGCCCGCAACCCCAGGCAGCCGAAAGCGGTTCAGCCGATATAGCTCGCCAGGACGCCCTTGACGGTTTCGGGGAGTTCCGGCTTCGACACCACCATGTCGGCCGGCCCCGGCCCGTAACGGTCGGCCGTGGTGGCGGCCGTGGCCGTCATGGCCATGAGCCGTTCGGAAAGGGTGAGCTCGTGGCCGTGGCCCATTTTCTGGCCGAGCATGGTCAGGACATTGTCGGTGATGTCAATGGGCTGGACGGGATTGTAGACAACAGGAACGGGCATGATGCGGTCTCCTCCTAGTGCGGCCCTGTCGCGGCGCCTCCACGCCCGGAACTGCGGGCGGAAGCGCGGCGCCACCGCCGCGTCAGCGTGCTTTCCCCATGCGGGGAGGAAGACACCCTAGAGTGCCAAACTACCGGATTCATCGGCCGTTTGCAAGAAAGCATTAGGGCAGGGGAAAATATAGGCGCGCATTCCTGCCGCGCCCGCAAGGGAGCTGGCTAGGCCCCGCAGCTGCCGCTCCCGCAAGCCCCGCAGGAGGGGCCGCCCGTGCCGAGTGGGCGCACCGGCCCAGGCTTGAAGGGGAAGGCGCCGGTTTTCAGGGGCGAGGGCGCGGTGATACGGCGCTCGGTGTCGGCCGCGCCGCACTTGGGGCAGGCTGGCGCCGGCGCGTCGCCGCTTTTGAGCAGTTCTTCAAAAACCTTGCCGCAGGCGCGACAGCAAAATTCAAACATCGGCATGGGCCACTCCCGGTCTCTGTGCCTTCCGCACGCTTGCGAAGAGGCGTTGAGTGCGGATATACTGGAATACACGGGAAAAGGAAACCGCTTAAACCGCGGCCGCCGGAACCCATCCGCGGCCCAAAAGGGGAGACGCCATGAAGAAGATCCTGTTGCTGGCCGGGGACTATGTGGAAGATTACGAAGCCATGGTCCCCTTCCAGATGCTCCAGATGGCGGGCTATGAAGTGCATTCCGTCTGCCCGGGCAAGCGCGCCGGGGATACGGTCAAGACGGCGGTCCACGACTTCGAGGGCGACCAGACCTACAGCGAGAAGCGCGGCCACAATTTCGCCATCAACCACGACTTTGACACCGTGGATGTGAAGGAATACGCGGGCCTTGTCATTCCCGGCGGGCGCGCGCCCGAATACCTGCGCCTCAACGAGCGCATCCTCGACATCGTGCGCGAGTTCCACGCCGCCAAAAAGCCCATCGCCGCCATTTGCCACGGCCCGCAGATCCTCGTGGCCGCGGGCGTCCTCAAGGGCACAACCTGCACGGCCTACCCCGCGGTGAAGCCCGACGTGGTGGACGCCGGCGCCACCTGGGCCGACCCCAACGCCGCGTGCAGCAACGCCGTGGTGGACGGCATGCTCGTCACCGCGCCCGCGTGGCCCGCGCATCCCGCGTGGATGGCCGAATTCATCAAGCTGCTCGGCGGCAAGATCAGCATCTAGCAGGACCGACCCGGCAGTACAGACTAAAGACAGCCCGCGGCGAGGAACTTCACCGCGGGCTGTTTTTGACGGATAATTTCGGCATTCCTAGGGCAGCGCAGGCACAGTCCCAACTCAACGCACAAACCAATGAGAAGGATGGACTGGAACCGCCTACATGCCCAAATACGCGCTGCGCACTTCCGGGCTCTGGAGCAGGTCCTGCGCCAAGCCCTCCATGGCGATGCGCCCATTCTCCATCACGTAGCCGCGGTGCGCGATGCGTAGCGCCTGGTTGGCGTTCTGCTCCACGAGAAAGACCGTGGTGCCGTTGGCGTTCACCCGGCCGATGATGGCGAAAATCTGCTGGATGATGATGGGCGCGAGCCCCAGGGAGGGCTCGTCCAGCAAGAGCAGCGAGGGCCGGGCCATGAGCGCGCGGCTGATGGCGAGCATCTGCTGCTCGCCGCCCGAGAGGGTGCCCCCGGCCTGGCGGCGCCGCTCGGCGAGGATGGGGAAGAGCTCGAACACATAGTCCATGTCCTCACGCACGCCCTGCGGGTCGCGCCTAAGAAAGGCCCCGAGGTCGAGGTTTTCCTGCACGCTCAGGTCCGGGAAGATGAGGCGCCCCTCCGGCACCTGCGAGATGCCGAGCATGACGATCTCGTGCGGCGCGAGCTCGTGAATGGGCTTGCCGTTCCAGAAAATCTCGCCGCGCCGCGGGCGGATGATGCCGCAGATGGTCATCAGGGTGGTGGACTTGCCCGCGCCGTTGGCGCCGATGAGGGTGACGATCTCGCCGTCGTCCACATGCAGCGAAATATCCCGCAAGGCCTGGATATTGCCGTAATAGGAGTCCACGCCGCGCATCTCAAGCATCGCTTTCTCCCAGGTAGGCCTTGATGACGCGCGGGTCGCCGCGCACTTCCTCGGGCGTGCCCTGCGCGATGCAGGAGCCGTATTCCATGACGTAGATGCGGTCAGAGAGGGACATGACCATGCTCATGTCGTGCTCGATGAGCAGGATGGAGATCTCGCGCGAGGCGCGGATGCCGCGCACGAGAGCCTCGAGCTCACGCGTCTCCTGCGGGTTCATGCCGGCGGCGGGCTCGTCGAGGAGCAGCATGCGCGGCTCGGTGGCGAGGGCCCGGGCGATCTCGAGGCGTCGCTGCGCGCCGTAGGCGAGGTTGCGCGCGGTCTCGTTCCAGACTTCCTGCAGGTTGACGCTCTCGAGCAGGGCATAACTCACGTCGATGCTCTCCTGCTCCTCGCGCCGGGTGTGCGGCCCCCGTGCAAGCGCCCCGAGGATGCCCGCGTGCGTGCGGCAGTGCCGCCCCACCATGACGTTTTCGAGCACCGTCATCTCGTTGAACAGCCGAATGTTCTGGAAGGTGCGCGCCATGCCCAGTGCCGTGATGGCGTGCGGCTTCTTGCCGTTGAGCAGGTGCCGCTCGCCCTCGGCGTCATAGAGGTAGACCCGGCCCTCGGTGGGCGTGTAGATGCCGGTCACGCAGTTGAAAAAGGTGGTCTTGCCCGCGCCGTTGGGCCCGATGAGGGCCACGATCTCCTGCGCGTCCACATGCAGGCTCAGGTCGTTGAGCGCCCTGAGGCCGCCGAAATTCTGGGAGAGGTCCTCCACCTCGAGCACGGGCTTCATGACCTGCCCCCGCCAGTGGGCTCAGCGGCGCCCGCGCCCTCTTTCGCGCCCTGAAGCGCGCTGATGCGGTAATGCCGCCGCTCTCCGCTGATGAGCCCCTGCGGCCGGAAGATCATCATGATGACCATGATGGCCCCGAAGATGAGCATGCGGTATTCGGAAAAGGCGCGCAGATATTCGGGCGCGAGGATAAGGATGATGGCCGCGATGATCACGCCCGAGATGGAGCCCATGCCGCCCAAGACCACCATGGAGAGGATCATGGCCGACTCCATGAAGGTGAAGCTCGAGGGATTGATGAAGGTCGTCTTGGCGGCGAAGATCACGCCGGCAAAGCCCGCCCAGCAGGAGCCGAGCGCGAAGGCCGAGAGCTTGACCCGCGTGATGTCGATGCCCATGGCTTCGCAGGCGATCTCGTCCTCGCGCAAGGCCTGGAGCGCGAGCCCCACGCGCGAGTTCTTGAGGCGCGAGATGACCGCCACGGTGACGGCCACGGCGGCGAGCACGAGATAATAAATGTAGATGGTGGACTCGTTGATCCCCATCTCCATGCCGAAGAAGCCGGGGCGCGGGATGTCGCTGATCCCGCGCGGCCCCCCGGTGAGGCTCGTCCAGTTGAGCATGCCGAGGCGGACGATCTCGCCGAAGCCCAGGGTGACGATGGCAAGGTAGTCGCCGCGCAGGCGCAGCACCGGGAAGCCCAGGCCCAGGCCGAAGAGCGCCGCGAGCAAGCCCCCGATGGGCAGGCATGTCCAGAAGCCCCAGCCGAAAAACTGGTTCAAAAGGCCGTAGGCATAGGCGCCCACGGCGTAAAAGGCCACATAGCCGAGCACCAGCTGGCCCGCCAGCCCGACCACGATGCTCAGGCCGAGCGCCAGCATGATGTAGAGCATGGCCGAGATCATGATGTTGGTCTGGTAGAAGGAGCCCACGAGCGGCATGGCGAGCAGGCACAGCACAAGCAGCGCGAGGCCACCGCGCCGAAGCACGGGCTGCGCCCGGATCTCGTCCACGCAGGCCGCCAGCGCCGGCGGCACGGCCACGAGCGGCAGCCCCCGCGCCTTGCGCGCGAAACACCAGTTCCAGAGCAGAGAGAGAAAGAAGATGGCCACGCCCAGGGCGAGGATGCGGTCAAAGCGCCACTGGACGGAATTTTCCAGCAGGTTCAGGCGGATGCCCATGACCGGGAGGGTCAGGACCATGAACCATACGGCGGTGATGAGGGCTTTGCCGAGCTTGTGCATGGCTAGACCTTCTGCACCTTGGCTTTGCCCAGGATGCCGTCCGGGCGGAAGATGAGGATGAGGATGAGGATGGCGAAAGCCAGGATATCCTCGTAATTGCCGGAGAAATAGCCGGTGGTGAAGCTCTCGGCGAGGCCGAGCACGAGGCCGCCCACCATGGCCCCGGGGATGGAGCCGATGCCGCCGAGCACGGCCGCGGTAAAGGCCTTGAGGCCCGCGATGAAGCCGATGCCGAAGTTCACCTGGCCCATGTGCGAGGCGATGAGCACCCCGCCGAGCGCGGCCAGGGCCGAGCCGATGATGAAGGTCAGCGAGATGATCCAGTCCGCGTTGATGCCGAGCAAAAGCGCCATCTTGCGGTTCTGCGCCGTGGCCCGCATGGCCTTGCCCATGCGCGTGAAGCGGATGAAGAGCGAGAGCGCCACCATGGCGAGCGTGCTCACGAGCAGGATGAGGAAGTCGCTCGGGCCCATGACATAGTCGATGTACTCGAGAAATTCCATTTCCGGCAGAAGGCGCGGAAAGGGCACGAAGTCCGAGGTCTGCGCCAAAAGCACATAGTTCTGGAGGAAGATGGACATGCCGATGGCCGATATGAGCGGCGAAAGACGCGGCGCGCCGCGCAGGGGCTTGTAGGCCACCTTTTCCAGCGTGTAGCCGTAGGCCGCGCACCAGATGACGGCCACGAGCGCCGCCACCACGAGGATGCCGCCTGCCGGGAAGCCGTAGACGCCGAGCGCCCCGGCCACGAGCAGGGCCGTGAAGGCGCCGAGCATGTAAATCTCGCCGTGGGCGAAGTTGATGAGCTCGATGATGCCGTAGACGAGCGTATACCCGAGCGCGATGAGCGCGTAGATGCTGCCCCGGGTGAGGCCGCCGAAGAAGAGCTCGATGAAGAACTGGATGTCCATCTGCGTCCGCGTTCTGCTTGCGGGAAGGAGCGTCGCGCTGCCGCCGGGCGCATCGAGGCCCGGCGGCACGATTGTCGGGAGAGGGCCGAACGGCCGCCCGCGCCCGGCGGATTATTCGAGGACCACGCTGTGGTCCAGCTCCACGAACTTGCCGTCTTTCACCTGGTAGATGGAAAGCGCCATGCCGGCGGCGTCGCCCTTGTCATTGAAGCGGATCTTGCCGAGCGGCGTGTCCACGGCGTTGGTGCGCAGGGCTTCCTTGATCTTGGCAGTGTCCGTGCCGCCGGTCTTGGCGATGGCGTCCAAAAGGCACTGCGCCGCCGCATAGGCGTTGTAGTAGCCGAAGCCGGGCTCGCTGCCGTACGCCTTCACATGGGCGTCGCGGGCGTGCTTGTATTCCTCGAGAGAACTCGTGTCCTTGGGATAGGAGGCGTAGACGCCCTCGCTGTCCTTGCCGGTCATCTTGAGGAAGGTCTCGTCCTTGACGCCGTCCGGGCCGATGAAGGGCGTGTCGAGGCGGTCGCGGCGCATCTGCTGCACGAGCTTGGAGGCCACGGGCTGATAGCCGCCGAAGACCACGATGTCGGGCTTGGCGCGGCGCAGCTTGCGCACCACGGCGGAAAAGTCCACGGCGTCCGGGGTCACGGCCTCGAAGAGCACGGTCTCGGCGCCGCCCTTTTCCATGAGGGCGCGATTATTGTCCGCAAAGCCCTTGCCGTAGTCGCCGTTGTCATGCAGGTAGGCGATCTTCTTCGCCTTCAGGTTGTTGAGCATGAAGTCGCTCGTCAGCTTGGCCTGGGCATTGTCGTTGGCCACCGTGCGGAAGAAGAGCGGGTTCTTGCCGGTTTCGGTGAGGCCCGGCGTGGTGGCCGTGGGCGACACGGCGATGAGGCCAGCCTCCTGGAAAAGCGGCAGCGAGGCCGTGGTGGGGCCGGAGCAGATGGGCCCCACGACCACGCCCACCTGGTCGGAGATGAGCTTGGTGGCGGCGCTGGTGGCCATCTCGGGCTTGCACTGGTCGTCCTGGGCGACGACTTCCACCTGCTTGCCCAAAACGCCGCCCTTGGCGTTGGCCTGCTCGGCCACGATCTTGACCGCGTTGAGGCTGGGCACGCCGTAGGAGGCGAGGTCGCCGGAATGGGCGCCCTGCACGCCGATCTTGATGCTGTCGGCCGCGTTCACGGCCGCGCCGCAGGCGAGGAAGCAGGCCATTGCGAAAAGAGCCATGCCTTTTTTCATGTGCGGGTCTCCTTAAAAAACTGAAAAACGGGGCTGCAAAAACGCGGGGCGCGGGCGCCAGCCCCGGGGCTGCCTGAAGAAGACGGCCCCGGCTGAAAAGCGCGCACAGGTCTCGCGTGGGGAAGTGTCATGTTGTGCCCTATTGCGGCAAGCCTGTCAATCGGCAGGCCGGCCCCCGGCGCGCCATTTGCGGCCCTACTCCCCCCTTTTCTTGTGGCTCGAGCGCAGATGGATGCGCATGGGCGCATGTTTTATGCCGAACATCTCGCGCAGGGTGCGCTCGAGATAGCGCACATAGCTCTCGGGCACGCGGTCGGCATCATTGACGAAGAAGACAAAGGTGGGCGGCTCGGACTCGGCCTGCGTCATATAGAAGAACTTGGCCCGCGAACGGCGCACCACCGGCGGCTGGTGCCTCGTGAGCGCCGCTTCCATGGCGCGGTTGAGCTGGCCCGTGGGCACGCGCACGCCGCACTCGCGCTTGATCTCCTCGGCCATGGGCAGGATGGCGTCAAGGCCCTTGCCGGTGTGCGCGGAAACGGGCAGGACAGGCACATAGCGGCAGAAAGCCAGGATCTCGTCCACGCGCTTCTTGGCGGCGTCCAGCTGGCCGCGGGGCACGAGGTCGCACTTGTTGAGGCAGATGAGGAAGGGGATGCGCCGCGTGTCCAGCATGTCGATGAGCCTTTTGTCCTGCTGGCTCACGCCCTCGGCCACGTCCAGCACGAGCACGGTCACGTCGGCCTTGGTGGTGGACTTGATGGCCGCGTTCACCGAATACTTCTCCACGCTGTCCTCGATGCGCGTGCGCCGCCGCACGCCGGCCGTATCCACGAACACATAGTCGCGGCCGCCCCGCGTGAAGCGCACGTCCACGCTGTCGCGCGTGGTGCCGGCCACGTCGGAGACAATCATCCGTTCCTCGCCGGCGAGGGCGTTGACCAGCGAGGACTTGCCCGCATTGGGGCGGCCGAGCATGGCAAGCCGCAGGGCCGGGGCCTCGGGCGGCGCGGCGAGCTCCGCCCCCTCGCGCGAGACGAGCGCGGCGAGGTCTTCGGCGAGTGCCGGCATGTGGTGCCCGTGCTCGGCCGAGACGGCCAGAAGCGGGAAGCCCAGGGCGTGGAATTCCGCCACTTGCTCGTCCTCGTGCTCCGCCCCGTCCACCTTGTTGACCACGCAGAGCGTGGGCAGGCCCTTGCGGCGCACATGGGCGGCCAGATGCTCGTCCAGCGGCAAGAGGCCGGCCCGGCCGTCCACGACGAGGGCCACGGCGGCGGCGGTGGCGAGGGCGGCGTCGGCCTGGGCGAGGATGTGGGCCTCGAAGCCGCGGATGCCCTCGGGCCCCTCGGCCACGCCGGCATGGGCGTCAAGGGTGATGCCGCCCGTGTCGATGACAGCGAAAGAGGGCTGGCCCTTGCGGCGCACGATGCCCTCCATGCGGTCGCGCGTGACGCCCGGCATGTCGTGGGTGATGGCGCGGTTGCTCCTGATGAGCCGGTTGAACAGGGTGGACTTGCCCACATTGGGGCGCCCGAGAAGCACGACCACGGGGAGTTTTTCAGCGGGAGCTTCTGGCACGGTGAGCCTCTGGCATGCGGCGCCGGATGCGCCGGTTTCAGTGCGGCACGCCGGGTTCGGCCCCGGCGGCGGGGATGGGGGAAATATGGTGGGGGGCCGCTTCCTCGGCCTCCGTTGGTATCGGTTCCGGCAGGGCCTTGAGGGCGTAGGGCGGCGTCCAGTCCGGCAGGCACTCGAGGGCGCGCCCGTCGGGCAGGATGACGCGCAGCGCGTGCAGGCACATGCCCGTGCAGCCGTCGCGCCGGCCGCGGCCGTACTTGCCGTCCCCGAGGACGGGATGGCCGAGCGCCGCCAATTGCACGCGGATCTGGTGGGTGCGCCCGGTGATGAGCCGGATCTGGAGCAGGCTCGCGGCATCGCCGGTGGCGAGCGGCCGCACCACGCAGAGCGCCTCGCGGGCGTCCGGGGGCTCGCCGCCCGGCGCGCAGACGCGCATGCGCTCCGCCCCGGGCGCGCCTTCCTTATGCACATGGGCGCGCAACAGGCGCGGCTCGGCGTCGGGCCACTTCCCGGCGACCCAGGCCACATATTCCTTGACCATGCGCCGCTCGCGGAAGGCCTGCTGGAGGTCGCGCAGGGCCTCGTGCGTGGCCGCCACGAGGAGGATGCCCGAGGTGTCCTTGTCCAGCCGGTGCGCGGGCGTGGGCGGAAAGGCCGCCCCCGGCGCATGCGCAGCGAGCCGTGTGCTCAGGCTGTCCTCATGGCCGGTGCCGGGATGGGTGGGAAGGCCCGCGGGCTTGTGGAAGGCCCAGATGTCGCCGAAAGTGCCGATGAGCGGCGGCAGGGGCGGTGCATCCTCCGTGCCCCGCGCGGCCTGCGGGGGCTCGGCGGCGTGGCCGTCCGTGAGGGGCGCGCCGGCCTGGGCGGCAAGGGCGCCGGCAAAGGGCGGCAGGCGCACGAGATCGCCCTCGTTCACGCGCGCGAAGGGCTTGGCCCGGCGCCCGTTGAGGCGGATCTGGCCGGTGCGTATCCAGCGATGGAGCAGGGCCGGGGGCAGGTTGAGCCGACGCTGGAGAAATTGGAGGAGTTTCTGGCCGCTTTCCGCCCGGCCCACCGGGGGAAAGGGCGAGCCGTCCGCCGGGCCGGGATCCGCAGCCGTTTCGAGCTCGGACATGCCGCCATAGTGGCTAAAGGCAAGGCCCGCGTCAAGGGTGGGCGCCGGGGCGCGGCTTTTCAGGATGCCCTAAGCGCCGTGGGCGTGCGGGACCTGCCCGAGCGGGTGGGCGTGGCGGTGCGTGTGGGCTTCAAGGGGCACGCCGGTTTGCAAACGGCCCTTGTCCATGCCCCAGATCTCGCCGGCCACGCGCTCGAGAAAGTCCCAGTCGTGCGAAATCACGATGCGCGCGGTGGGGAGGCCGTTGAGCACCTCGATGATGCGCTCGCGCGCGTCCGCGTCGAGGCCGGTGGTGGGCTCGTCGAGGAGCAGCGCCTCGGGCCGCATGGCAAGGACGGTGGCCAGGGCCACCAGCGTTTTTTCGCCGCCGGAAAGGCGGTACGCCAGTCGCTCCCCGTAGTCGGCCAGGCCGAGGCTCGTCAGCGTCTCCTCCGCACGGGCGCGGGCCTCTTCGGGCGCAAGCCCAAGGTTGAGCGGGCCGAAGGCCACGTCCTCCAGCACCGTGGGGAAGAAGAGCTGGTCGTCGGCGTTCTGGAGCACATAGCCCACGGCGCGGCGCAGGACGCGAAAATCTTTTTCCGTGCGCACGGGCGCGCCGTTGAGGAAGATCTCGCCCTTTTGCGGCGTCTCAAGCCCGGTGATGCAGCGGAAGAGCGTGGTCTTGCCGCTGCCGTTGGGCCCGTACAGGCCGAGGCGCTGCCCGGGCTTGAGCGTGAGGCTCACGTCATGGAGCGCCGGCCGGCCCGCGCCGCCCCCGGCATAGGCGAAGCAGAGACCGCGGATGTCGAGCAGGGGCGCGGTTTCAGGCATGGGGGCCTCCGTAAAGTTCTGTCCAGATGAGAAGGGCGGCGCAGATGAGCAGCACCGCGGAGAAGGCCGTGTCCCGGGCGCGCCAGGCGAAGGTGTCCAGCGGGCGGAAGCTGCCCGTGAACCCGCGCAGCAGCATGGCCTCGTGGACGCGGCGGGCGCGGTCATGGCTGCGCACAAGCAAGAGGCCGAGCAGGGTGGCGAGGGTGCGCCAGGTGTGGGCGTTGCTTTTGGGCACAAAGCAGCGCAGGCGCGCGGCCGTCATCAGCGCGTGCCATTCGTCGTGGATGACGTGGATATAGCGCCCCATGAAGAGCAGGAGCCACGTCAGGCCCTGCGGGCAGCCGAGGCGGCGCAGGGCGTGGCCCAGGGTCGCGATGTCCATGCCCGCGGTCAGCGCGGTGAAGAGGGCGCAGATGGCATTGGCCTTGAGGCTCACGAGCAGGCTGAGCCACAGGCCCTCCCCGGTCACGGTCATCGGGCCGAGGCTCCAGACGACGTTGCCCGGCGTGGTCCAGGGCGTCACGCACCAGAGGAAGAGCAGGAAGATATTGACGGCGCACGCCCGGCGCCCGAGCTCCCGCTGGGGTGGCCGCGCCGCGAGGAGCAGGGCGAGGCCCAACGCAAGGCCCGCGAGACAGGCGGGCAGAGACTGCGCCACGGCCACGCACAGGGAGAGGAGGGCAGCCGCGGCGAGGCGGGCGCGCGGGTCGATGCTTTGGAGCTGTGCTGCCACGGCCTAGGGCTTCTGTTGCCTGCGCCGGGCCATGAACCAGCAGGCGATGCCGACAAGGCCCATGATCCAGCCGAGGCCGCCCACGATGTCGCGCACCGAGGGCCCGGGTGAGGACAGGGCGGCGAGCTCCCGCCGGATGGGCGCGAGGCCGCTGTTCAGCGTCTCGGCCACGATGGCCCGCACTGCGGGCGCCGTGAGGGGGCCGTCGGCGGCAGTCTTGGTATCCGGAGCCGGTTCTGCCGGGGTGATGGCGGCAGAAGCGGGCGCGGCGGGCGCAGCGGATGCCTGGGCGTTTTGCTGAAAGCCGTGGCTCAGGTCCCGGGCCTCGTTGATTTCCGCGGCCGTCATGGTCCAGTCATTGACATGGCCCTCGCCGGCATTGATCTCGATGCGCAGTCCGTGGCCATGACGCACGGGCTCGGGCAAGGCGAACACGAAGACCCCGCGCTCGTTGGTGCGCCCCTGAAGCAGTTCCTTGCCGTCAGCGGCGTCATAGACGGTCACGAGGCCGTCGCGCACGGGCGCGGCGCGGTTGAAGCCGCACTCCACCACGATGTTCTCGCCTTCGACCCAGGCGAAGATGTTGACGCGGTGCGCCAGCGCGTCCGCGGGCAGCGCCAGCGCGGCAAGGAGGAGCGCCACGGGGAGCAGGCGCGGCAAAATGGGGAAGCTGCGGGGCATCTCAGTCCTCCTTGCGGGGGCTCGCTGGCCGGGCGCTCACGGGCAGGGCCTCGGCGAGCATTTCGGGCCGCACACGGGCGATGAAGCCCACGGTGATCATGGTGATGAAGCCCTCGGCCGCCATGACCGGCAAATGCGCCAGCAGGAGCAGCTTGGCCGCCGTGAGGAAGCCCTCATTGGTAAAGGCGAGGGCACACGCCGTCAAGAGGGCGGAAAGGGCCACGCCGAGCGCCCCGCCGCAAAAGGCGGCGAACTTCTCGCCCGCCGGGCCGGGCCAGTGGCGGCGGATGCCGCGCCACGCATACCAGGCGAGCACGGCCGAGCTCCCCATGGTGAAGGTGTTGACGCCGAGGGTGGTCAGGCCGCCGTACTGGAAGAGCAGCGCCTGGAGCAGCAGCGCCGCGAGGATGGCCGGGAAGGCCGCCCACCCTATGAGCACGCCGAGCAGCCCGGTGAGCAGCAAGTGGGCGCTGGTGACGCCGATGGGCACATGGATGAGCGAGCCCACGAAGAAGGCGGCGGAAAGGATGCCCACCTCCATGATGCGGCCCGCGTCCATGCGGCGCAGGCCTAAGGCCACGCCCGCCGCGCCGAGCACGGCCCCGGCCCCCAGCACCGCGGGGGAAAGGACGCCTTCTGCGATGTGCATGGTTGTTCCCCGGATTTGCTGCTAGCGCGTGACGGGCGCGGCAAAATTCGTCCAGAGCACGGCGCCCAGTTCCACGTTGACGGGCTTGCCGTCCGGGCCCGGGCGCTCGCCGCCCTCGGAGAGGGCCGCAAAGCCCCACCAGCCGGCCCAGGGCACGCCGTAGACAAAGACGCCGTTTTCGTCCGCGCGCACCACCTGGGTGACAAAATACTCGTTGGGCGCCTCGTGCCTGCCTTCGCGGTTCCAGTACTCCACCTCCACTTCGGCCCCGGGCACGGGCTTGCCGTCGAGGAGCACGCGGCCCGCGAACACATTGCCCGCATAGTTGGCGAAGGGCCGCGTCAGCGGGACAATTTCGGTCTTGAGGCCCAGCGGCTCGGCCCAGCCGTCCTCCGCGCCGAAGGCGGCCACCACGGTCTTGGCGTAATGGATGATAAGGGCGTTTTCCGCGGGCTCAAAATAGGGCTCCGGCTCCACGGCGAACTGGTAGACGCCGGGGCGCTGCACCCTGTAGCGCGTCTGCCAGGCTTTGTGGTCGAGAAAATTCGCTTCCGTAAGCGCGGGCAGCAGGTCCTCGGTTGTGCCGTCGCGGGTGACGGTGAAGGCGCGGGGCTTTGCCATGTCCATGCCCTTGCGCTCCCGCGGGTGGGCGAAGGCGATGTCCAGCGTGAGGTCGGCGGCGGCTTTTTCCGTCACCGTGGGTGCCGACGGGATGATCATGCCGAAATGCGCCCGAGCCGGGCCTGCGTGGGCGAGAAGGAACACAAGGGCCGCAAGGGCCGGAACGAGACGGGGGATGCGCATGGGACCTCCGGGTCATGGTGGTGAACGGGTGTGAAATTAGTAGCACGAAATTACAAAATGTGTCAAGCGCAGGCGCGGGGCCGCTGGACAGGCGCCCCAAAGTGCGCCACTTTCGGGCCAGGGAGCGAATGGCATGGACCGGGCCGACATCCTGCATCTTCTTAATACGCCCGACGGCGAAAGCGTGCGCGCTGCGGCCGAGCGGGAGCTTTTGCGCGCCAAGGGGGCGCGCGTCTTCGTGCGCGGGCTCATCGAGTTTTCCAATGTCTGCCGCCGCAACTGCCGCTATTGCGGGCTGCGCGCGCAAAACAGGGCGCTGGCGCGCTATACCCTCACACAGGCGGAGGTGCTGGACGCGGCCGCGCGCGCCGTGGCCCTGGGGGCGGACAGCATCGTGCTCCAGTCTGGCGAGGGGGCGGCGGAGGCCGCGTGGCTCGCCGAGGTGGTGCGGGAGATAGTGACAGCCCTGCGCGTGCCCGTGGCCCTGTGCGTGGGTGAGCGGCCGGAGCGGGACTACGCCCTCTGGCGCGACGCCGGGGCCACGCGCTACCTGCTCAAGCACGAGACCGCGGACGCGGCCCTCTATGCGCGGCTCCATCCCGGCCATACGCTCGTCGAGCGGGTCGGCTGCCTGCGCGTGCTCAAGGCCCTGGGCTATGCCACGGGCACGGGCTTCATGACCGGCCTCCCGGGGCAGTCGCCCGAATCGCTGGCCGACGACATCCTGCTCGCGCGGGAATTGGGCGTCGCCATGTGCGGCGCCGGCCCCTTCATCCCGCAGGCGGAAACGCCGCTGGCCCGGGCTCGGGGGGGCACGGCGGAACAGAATTTGCGCGTCCTCTCCGTGCTCAGGCTGGCGCTCCCCGAGGCCGACCTCCCGGCCACCACGGCGCTGGCGAGCCTTTCCCCGGGCGGCCAGGCTGCCGGACTCCGGGCCGGGGCCAATGTGCTCATGCCGGGCTTCACCCCCGAGGCGCGGCGCGCGGACTACCGCATCTATGACCACAAGGCGCCGGTGAGCATGGCCGACGCCGCAAGGGCCATCACCGGGGCCGGCCGCACATGCGGTATACGGGGAGTGGCCCAAGGAGCGTGAGCGTGCCGCCGGGGCGCCTTTCTTAAGCCGCCCCTCACTTCCGGCCGGCTGAAGTTTGCCTTTGCGCTTTGCGGCCATTTGTGGCACTGTCAAGGCATCGTTTTTCGGCCGGGTGCGGCCCGGCCCACCAGAACCCAAGCCCGGATGCAAGGAGGACAGCCATGCCGCTTGTCGGACCCAAGGAGATGTTCGCGGCCGCCTATGCGGGCCACTATGCCATCGGCGCGTTCAACGTCAATAATATGGAAATCATCCAGGGCATCATGTGGGCGGCCGCCGAGGAGAAATCGCCGGTCATCCTGCAGGTGTCGGCCGGCGCGCGCAAATACGCGGGCCAGGTCTACATCATGAAGCTCGTGGAAGCCGCCCTGCAGGAAGACCCGGGCATCCCGGTGGTGGTGCACCTCGACCACGGCCCCACCTTCGAGATGTGCCGCGACTGCATCGACGGCGGCTTCACCTCGGTCATGATCGACGGCTCGCACCTCCCCTATGAGGAAAATGTCGCCCTCACCAAGAAGGTGGTGGACTACGCGCACCCGCGCGGCGTGTGGGTCGAGGCGGAGCTCGGCAAGCTCGCCGGCGTGGAGGAGCATGTTTCCTCGGCGGAGCATGTCTATACCGACCCGGACCAGGCGGTGGACTTCGTGGACCGCACGGGCTGCGACTCGCTGGCCGTGGCCATCGGCACGAGCCACGGCGCCTACAAGTTCAAGGGCGACGCCAAGCTGGACTTCCCCCGGCTCGAGGCCATCAGCGCGAAACTGCCCGGCTATCCGCTGGTGCTGCACGGCGCCTCCAGCGTGCCGGAAAAGTTCGTCAAGCTCTGCAACGAGTACGGCGGCAAGGTGGGCGGCGCCAGGGGCGTGCCCGAAGACATGCTGCGCAAGGCGGCCACCATGGGCGTGTGCAAGATCAACGTGGATACCGACATCCGCCTCGCGCTCACGGCCACCATCCGCCAGTTCTTCGTGGAGCATCCCGAGCAGTTTGACCCGCGCTCCTACCTCGCGCCCGCGCGCGAGGCCGTCAAGGAAATGGTGGCCCACAAGATCCGCGATGTCATGGGCTCCGCGGGCAAGGCCTAGCGTTCCACCCCCAAGCCGCAAGGAGCACGCATGCCCGTCACACTGGGAATGAACGGCTTTGGCCGCATCGGCCGCTATCTCCTCCGCCTGCTCGCCAATGACGACGAGATCATCTTCACGGCCATCAACGCCCGGGCCTCCAACGACGCCCTGGCCTATCTCCTGAAGTACGACTCCACCTACGGCACCTTTCCGGGTGAGGTGGGGCACGACGAGAACGGCCTCATCGTCAACGGCCGGCACATCACGGTGACGCGCTGCAAGGCCGGCGAGTGGGAGTGGGGGCGCCTCGGCGTGGACATGGTGGTGGAGAGCACCGGCACCATCAAGGACCGCGAGGGCCTTGCGCGCCACCTGGAATGCGGCGCGAAAAAGGTCATCATTTCGGCGCCGGGCAAGGGCGTGGACGCCATGATCGTCATGGGCGTGAACCAGGGCATCTATGACCCCGCAAAGGACAACATCCTCTCGGCGGCGTCCTGCACCACCAACTGCCTCGCCCCGGCGGTCAAGGTCATCCACGAGAACTTCGGCTTCGACCACGGTCTCATGACCACCATCCACTCCTACACCATGAGCCAGCGCATCCTCGACGGCACCCACAAGGACTGGCGGCGCGGCCGCACCGCCGGGGTCTCCATGGTGCCGTCGAGCACGGGCGCGGCCAAGGCCGTGGGCGTCGTCATGCCCGAGCTCGCGGGGCGCATCAACGGTATGTCCGTGCGCATCCCCACCTTTGACTGCTCGCTCGTGGATCTCACCTGCGAGGTGGAAAAGCGCTGTACCGCCGAGGAGGTCAATGCCGCGCTCAGGGCGGCGAGCCTCGGCGCCCTGCACGAGAACCTGGGCTATTCCGAGGAGCCGCTCGTCTCCATCGACTACCGGGGCAGCACCTACGGCGGCGTTATTGACGCGCTCTCCACCCAGGTGCTGCGCGAGACCATGGTCAAGCTCCTCATCTGGTACGACAACGAGGCCGGCTTCACCAACCAGCTCCTGCGCCTCGTGCGCATGGTGGGGAAAAGCCTCTAGCGGCTTNNGCCGNCCGCAGAACAGCGTCCTNACAGGGCCGTCGCATCNNAAGGTGCGGCGGCCCTGTTTTTGCATCCTNCTNTTATATGCAGCCCAGATGCAGGATTGCCGCCANGGTNNNGGGNCNNTGCCGGNAAATCAGGCATTGGCCCGCTCCTTGCAAACANTNNGGCACAAGCACTGGCAGGCGGCTTTNCCGCCACCATCCGCCGGNGGCGGAAGCGGCCCAGAGGGGCCGCGCCAAAAGGAGAACCTATGCAGGACGCACTGTTTAGCGGGCTTTTCGGCGCGCTGACCACCGAACACCGCATGAATTTCATCGCCAATAATTTGGCGAACGTGAATACCACGGGCTACAAGCGCCANACGCTCGCCTTCAAGGANACCATGGCCTACTACGCCCATGACGAGATCCGCGAGCCGCTCATGCACCTGCGCTCCGAGCCGCTCTTTCCCGAGCCCAAGAACATGGCGCGCCCGCGCATCGCGGTNTCGNAAATCGACTTTTCGCAGGGCTCCATGGAGTTCACGGGCNACCCGCTCGANGTGTGCATCAACGGCGAGAACGCCTTTTTCCGCGTGACCACGCCCAATGGCGACTANCTCACGCGCAGCGGGCATTTCGTGCTNTCNAGCGACGGCACNGTCATGACGNCNANCGGCTANCCNNTNCAGGGCACGGGCGGCAACATCGTCATCCCGCCGGGCACGCGCAATGTGGTCATCGGCGGNGACGGCCAGGTCTCGGCGGACGGNGTGGTCGTCAACCANATCGCGCTTTTCAGCGTGGANNGTCCGCACAATCTGGAAAAGCTCGGCGCCAACCTCTACAAGACGCGCGACGGGACCAATGCCGGCGANGGCGACGCCTATGCNGGCGGCGCGCGCCTGGAGCAGGGNTTTACGGAAAAGGCCAATGTGGAAGTGGTTTCGGAAATGGTGAACATGATCGAGGTGAACCGCCAGTTCGAGGCCTACCAGAAAGTGATGCAGACCGCGGACACCNTCGACCGCGCCGCCAATGACAAGGTGGGCAGGCGCGTCGGCTAGGCGCTCGCCTCCAAGTGAGAAGGAGAATTTCCCATGATGCGTTCCCTGTATACCGGAGCCACGGGCATGGTGGCCCAGCAGCTCAACATCGACGTCATTTCCAACAACCTCGCCAACGTGAACACCACGGGCTTCAAGAAGAGCCGCGCCGAGTTCGAGGATCTCATGTACCAGACCATGAAGATCGCGGGCTCCATCACCGAGGGCGACAACATGCTGCCCGTGGGCATCCAGGTGGGCATGGGCGTGCGCCCCACGGCCGTGCACAAGTTCTTCACCCAGGGCGACTTCCAGAACACGGGCAACGCCCTNGACGTNGCCATCGAGGGNGACGGCTTNTTCCAGGTGGATGTNAACGGCGACCTCATGTACACCCGCGCGGGCTCGTTCAAGCTCAACCAGGACGGCACCGTGGTCACGGCCAACGGCTACATCCTCCAGCCNGAATTCACCGTGCCCGCGGAGACNAAGAACATCTCCATCTCNGCCAACGGCCATATCGCCGCGCTGGACAGCGAGGGCCAGGAGATCGCCGGGGCGGACATCCCGCTCTACACCTTCATCAACCCCGCCGGCCTNGACGCCCGCGGCCGCAACCTCTACNCGCCCACCGAAGCNTCGGGCGACGAGCAGGAAGGCGTGCCNGGCACNGACAATGTGGGCACGCTGGCGCAGGGCTTCCTCGAAATGTCCAACGTGGAAGTGGTGGACGAAATGGTGAACATGATCGTNGGCCAGCGCGCCTATGAGGTCAATTCCAAGTCCATCCAGACTTCGGACTCCATGCTCGGNATCGCGGTGCAGCTCAAGCGCAGCTAGGCCGGTTGAGCAGTTGAGGTAGAGGNAGATGATGATGCGCAGNGGATGGCGGGGCGNNGCGCGGCCGCAGGGGCAGGTGCTCGCGGCNGCGGCCCCCGACGGNNGGGCGCTNGNGGCTCGCCGCGCTGGGCCTCGTGCTCGCCCTGCTCATCCAGCTNTGGGCGCCCGCGGCGGCGCNNGCNGGGGCNCAGGGNGGCGTGCCCCAGGCCGTCTGGCAGGACAGCGACCGCAANCANCGCCGCTCGCCCGCGCAGGTNAANAANCAGTTGCGCACGCCGCAGGTGCGCGCGGGCAAGGTGCCGCTCCCCGACAANGCGCAGACCGAGCGCCAGGCCAAGACGCGCAANCTTGTNGCNACNGGCGCCGCCGANATCCCGGCGGCTCCGGCGCCGGGCGGNCAGCTCCCCATGCTGGGCGAAAGCGACTGGCGGCTCAAGGTGGCCCCGGCCGCCGTGACCAATNNCGACATGGTGCGCCTTGGCGAGATCGTCACGCCCATCGGCCAGATAGACCCGGCCCTGTGGAACGATTTGCGCGAGCGCGAGCTCTGGCCCGCGCCNCCNGAGGANGGCAAGCCCCTCCAGATCAACCGCTCCAAGCTCTCGCAGGTGTTGCANCAGGCGCTCGGCAAGGANTACGCGGGCCGCTGCATCCTGCCGTCCTCGCTGGTCATCCAGCGCGGGGGCCTGGTNTTNCGGGAAGANGACCTGCGCGCCTATGTTGTCAAAAGCCTGACGCCNCAGCTTCAGGCCATGCCGGGCGANGCGGAACTGACGGATTTTCGCCTGCCGGAATACATTTTTCTCGCCCANAGCGGCCAGCGCGTNCAGCTNGAGCCGGGCAANCTCGCGCCNGGGCGCGTGCCCCTGCGCTTTGCCGTGCAGGAGGCGGACGGCACCNNCCTNNGNCGNGTGGCGGCCACGGCCAANCTCACGCTCTGGATAACCGTGCCNGCGGCCGGGCGNCNGCTCTCCAAGGGGGAGACGCTCTCGCCCGAGGCCGTGACCTTCATGCGCGTCAACGCGGGCCAGCTCAAGGANGTGCCCTGGGACGGNCAGGGNGGCCCCTGGCAGGTCATCCGCTCCNTGGGNACGGGCGAGCCCATCCTGCANAGCGACCTTGTGAACCGCCTCACNGTGCGNCGNGGCAATATCCTGACCCTGCGCTACGAGCGCGGCAATGTGCAGATGACCATCCAGGCCGAGGCCCTGGCCGACGGCGANCCGGGCGCGACNATNCCGGTGCGGAATTTGCAAACGAAGAAACAAGTCTATGCCACCGTCAAGGACGGCAGCACAGTTGANATCCGTTAGCGGCTCNTGCCGCAAGGCGNNCGCACAGCGCCGCCNNGAATTTCGAGAGGAGGGGAANNACATGAAACGCAAGGCACTGACAGCGGCNCTGGGGGCGGCTTTCCTGCTCTGNACGGCCTGCGGNGGCAGCGGCTCNTACAAGCGCCCGGCGCTNCAGCAGCCNGTCACNCCGCCGCAGGAATACCGNCAGGAAGTGGACGGCCGCAACAATCCGGGCTCGCTCTTCGCGGCCAGCGAGGANGAAACGCTCTTNGCGGACANCCGCGCCCACCGCGTNGGCGANNNCNNGNTGGTGAAGATGGTGGAGAGCACCAAGGCCGAGAACAAGGCCGAGACCAGCGCGGACAAGGACAACCAGAACAACTACCAGGTCGCGGCCATGTTCGGCAAGAGCAAGACCGGCTTCATCCCCTTCGTGGGCATCGGGCCGCAGATGTCGGTGGGGAGCCCCGGCCTGACCACCACCTCGCAGAGCGACTTTTCCGCCAGCGGCAAGACCAAGCGCGAGAACTATGTCACCACCTCCATGGCGGCGCGCGTGCTCCGGGTGCTGCCCGGCGGCCTGCTCCAGATCGAGGGCGCGCGCGAGATCCGCGTCAACGAGGAGACCGAGTTCATGGTGGTGCGCGGCATGATCCGCTCGCGTGACGTGGACGCGGACAACAGCATCCTCTCCACCAAGATAGCGGACGCAAGCATCGAGTACTACGGCAAGGGCGTGCTCGCCGACAAGCAGAAGCCCGGCTGGTTCACGCGGCTCATGGACAATATCTGGCCCTTCTAGCAGAAGGCGAAGGAGCAGAAAACAACGAAAAGCCCCCGGCATGCCGGGGGCTTTTTGCGTGCCAGAAAGCGCCCCTTATTTCGTTCCGAAGATGCGGTCGCCGGCGTCGCCGAGGCCCGGCAGGATGTAGCCGTCGGCGTTCAGGCCCTCGTCGATGGCAGCGGTGTAGATGTCCACGTCCGGGTGCGCGGCCTCCACGGCCGCGATGCCCTCGGGCGCGCAGACGAGGTTCAGGGTGTGGATGTGCTTGCAGCCGTTGCGCTTGAGGATGTCGATGGTCGCAATCATGGAGCCGCCCGTGGCCAGCATGGGGTCGAGGATGAAGGCGAAGCGGTCTTCAAGGTCGCTCGCGAGCTTCACATAATATTCCACGGGCTTGAGCGTTTTTTCGTCGCGGTAGAGGCCCACCACGCTAATCTTTGCGGCCGGCACCATGGCGAGCACGCCGTCCATGAGCCCCAGGCCCGCGCGCAGGATGGGTACCACGGTGAGCTTCTTGCCGGAGAGGGCGTCCACCTCGATGGGGCCGGCCCAGCCCTCGGCCTCGCGGGGCTCGGTGGGCAGGTCCTTGCTGGCCTCATACATGAGCAGGCCGGCGATCTCGTTGGCGATGCGCCGGAATTCGCTGGTGCAGGTGCTTGCCGTGCGCAGGAGGCCCAGCTTGTGCCGCACCAGGGGATGATCGACCACATAGGCTGCCATGATGTCTCCTTGTTTGGTGTTTGGACTGCAAAACGCTTTGCGCCTCACGCAAAGTCGCTGCGCCGCTCGAGCCAGCGGCCGAGGGCCGCGCAGGCGAGGCCCACCATGAGGTACAGGGCGCCCGCGCTGATCCAGATCTCAAAGGTCATCTGGCTCACCGCCATGACTTCCAGGCTCTGGAAGGTGAGCTCCGGCAGCGAGATGAGCGAGGCCAGCGCCGAATCCTTGAAGGTGGAGATGGTCTGCCCCACAAGCGGCGGCAGCACCACGCGCGCGGCCTGCGGCAGGATGACGAGCGTGAGGCTCTGGCCGCGCGAAAAGCCGAGGGCCCGGGCCGCGTCCCACTGGCCGGCGGACACGCTCTCCACGCCGCCGCGCACGATCTCCGCCACATAGGCCCCCTCGTAGAGGCCAAGGGCCAGCACGGCCGCGAGCATTCTGTCCATCTGGCCGGGCGGCGCGAAGCCGAGGGCCACGGCCTCGCGGAAAACTTCGGGCAGATGCCGGATGGCGTCTTCCAGCGCAGCCACCGGCAGGAGATTGCCCGCGAAAAAGTAGAGGAAGAAAATGAGCACGAGCGGCGGCGTATTGCGGATGATGGTCACATAGACGCGCGAGGGGAGGGCGGCCGCGCCGCGCGCATGGGCGCTGGCAAGACCCACGGGAACCCCGGTGAGCAGGGCGAGCACCATGCCCCAGAAGCCGATGCGCAGGGTCACGCCGAGGCCGAGCAACAAGAGGCCGGCCTCCCACTGGCCGTTCGCGCCGCGTCGGAGCAGGAATTCCCCGAGCACCGACCATTGCCAGTGGTATTGGGGCAGGTTCGCGGCGCGCCAGACGCACCAGGCGCCGGCCGCGAGCAGCGCGCAGAACAGGAAGGCGTCCTGCCAGGCGGGGCGCCAGCGCGCAGCCGGGCCGCCCCCGGTCGCGGGGCGCCGCCCCCAGGCGCGGAAGGGCGACCACGACTCGTCCTGTGCGTCCTTCCGCGCAGGGCCCGGCATGGCCTTGGCTGGGGCGCCCGCGGGCGCCCCGGTGCGCCGCGTCATCGAACGAGCTTCTCCCAGTCCGTGCTGTGGAACCAGTAGTTGCGGCGGTCCTTGAGCCAGCCTTCTTCCTCGGCCATGCGGATCCAGTTGTCGAGCACGTTGAGCGAGTCCACATCGCCCTTGCGGATGAGGAAGCCCACGGGCTGGCGCGAGATAGCCTCGGTGGTGGGCTGGTATAGGACCTCGGGATTGCGCAGCACGGAGAAGGCGGGCAGCGGCGCGGAGGAGAGCATGAGGTGCGAGCGGCCGGCGATGACATCCTGCACGGCCGGCGCCTCGTCGTCAAAGGGGCGCAGCGTGGCCTCGGGGAAGAGCTTTTTCGCGGCCAGCGCGGGCGTGCTGCCGCTGCGCACGGCGATGACGACCTCGGGCTTGTTGTAGTCCTCGGGGAACTTCATGCCCTTGGTCTTTTCCTTGTTGGCCACGGCCTCGATGGTGGCGTAGTCATAGGGGATGGTGAAATTGCCCTTGAGGTTGCGCTCCGGGGTGACGCTCATGCTGCCGATGATGATGTCGAACTTGTCGGCGAGCAGGGCCGGGATGATGCCCGACCAGCGCGTGGGCACCAGTTGCAGCTCCACGCCGAGGTCCTTGGCGAGGCGGCGGGCCACGTCGACCTCAAAGCCGATGAACTCGCCGTTCTTGTCCTGCATGGCCCAGGGCACGAAGGAGGAAAAGCCCACGCGGAGCACGCCGCGGTCGAGCACCTTGTCGATGAGCGGTTTTTGGGCGGCCTCGGCGGCATGCGCATGCCCGTGCGAGAGGTGGCAGGCGCCGAGCAGGAACAGGCAGACAAGGGCCGCGGCCAGCGCGGGCGCGGGGAGGGTGAGGCGGTTGAGGCTAGGCATGGAAGTTCTCCCGGTTTGGGGTGCGGGGCGGTGTCAGGAATCCGCGGCGGCGGCCTCGGGCCGCGAGCCGTTGCGGCGTTCCAGCAGCCAGCCGGGCACGGACGCGCAAAGCGTCAGCGCGAGGTAGATGGCGGCCACGAGCAGCCAGACCTCGAAGGCCAGGAAGGTCTCGGCGATGATGGCCTGAGCGCGCATGGTGAGGTCGGCCACGGCGATGGCGCTCACAAGCGAGGTATCCTTGATGAGCGTCACTATCTGGCTCGTGAGCGGGGGCAGCATGTTGCGCGCCGCCTGCGGCAGGATGACGAGCCTGAGTGCCTCGCCAAGGCCGAAGCCGAGGCTCAATGCCGCCTCCCACTGGCCGCGGGGCACGCTGAGCAGGCCCGCGCGGAACAGCTCGGCCATGTAGGCGCCCTCGAAGGCGCCGAGAGCGAGCACCGCCGAGCCGAAAGGCCCGAGCGAAAAGAGCGGCGACAGCAAAAAATAGACGAAGAAAAGCTGGAGCAGGAGCGGCGTATTGCGCAACAGTTCGATATAGGCGCCGGCCGCGAGGCGGCAGAAGGGCCACGGCGACAGGCGGCACACGGCCGCGGCGAGCCCGAGCAGGGTGGAGAGGCAAAAACCGGCCGCCGCGATGCCGAGGGTCATGAGCAGGCCCTCGCACAGGGGGCCGGCCACGAAGCCGTGGGCCGTCCAGCGGCCGAAATGGCGCCAGACGCGGTTCCACTGCCATTCGTAGCTCATGCCTTCGCTGGCGAGTTCCAGATAGACGAAGACCAGCGCGGCCAGCGCGAGGAGGAGGGCCGGCCCGCGCCAGCCCAAGCGGGCGCGGCGGCGGATACCCGGACCCGGCGCGCCCGGCGCTTCCGGGGCAGTCTGGCCCGGCGGGGTGGAATTGTGCGGCATGGCGCATTGTCAACGCGCCGCGGGCACCTTGTCAAGAAGCGGGGCCGGCGGCGGGCGCGCCGCCAGCGCGGCAAAAAATGGCGCGCCCGGTAAAAAATACTTGACGGAATCCGCGCCCGCGTCTATAACGCCTCTTGCCTCTATGTAGGAGCGTAGCTCAGGTGGCTAGAGCACTTCCTTGACACGGAAGGGGTCAGCAGTTCAAGTCTGCTCGTTCCTACCAATTCGCATGGAAGGGGAGCATTCCCCCAGGCATATGGGCGCCGCGGCGCGGAGCAGTCAGAAATGGGGAGCTTGCCTCCCCATTTGTTTTGGCCCGCTTGTTTTGGCCGCTTGTTCTGGAGTGACGGGGCGCCGCCAAAAATGCTCGAAGGAGCCGGTATGGATGTTCTGGTGGAGGGCCGGGCGGTGAGCGCCGCCTCCGGGGCCACGGTGGCCGATGTCTTGCGTGAGGCCCTGAGCGGCAAGAAATTCAAGGCCGTGGTGGCCGCGCGCGTGCCCGGCGCGGGGGACGGGCCGGGGAACGCTTCCAAAGGCCGTCTGCTCGACCTCTCCGCGCCCGTGCCGGCCGACTGCGCCGCGCTCGAGCCCGTGTACGCCGATTCGCCCGAGGGGCTTGCCCTCATCCGCCATTCCACGGCCCATGTGATGGCCGCGGCCGTGAAAAAGCTCTTCCCCAAGGCGAAAGTCACCATCGGGCCGGCCATCGACAACGGCTTCTACTACGATTTCGATGTGGAGCGCCCCTTCTCCAGCGAGGACTTCGCGGCCATTGAGGCCGAGATGCAGCGCATGGCAGAGGCGTCCCTTCCCTTCACCCGCGAGGATGTGGCCAAGGCTGACGCCCTTGCCCGCTTCAGGGACATGGGCGAGACCTACAAGGTCGAGCTCATCGAGAACCTCCCCGGGGATACGGTCTCGCTCTACACCTGCGGCGACTTCACCGATCTTTGCCGCGGCCCGCATGTGCCGCACACCGGCTTCGCGCGCGCCGCTAAGCTCATGAGCGTGGCCGGCGCCTACTGGCATGGCGACGAAAAAAATCCCATGCTCTCGCGCATCTACGGCACGGCCTTCGCCGACCAGAAAAGCCTCGACGCGTATCTTCGCCAGCTCGAGGAGGCCAAACGCCGCGACCACCGCAAGCTCGGCCGCGAGCTCTCGCTTTTCACCTTCCATGAGGANGTGGCNCCNGGCATGGTGTTCTGGCTGCCCAAGGGCATGCTCGTGCGCACCATCCTNGAGGANTTCTGGCGCAAGGAGCANCTNNGNCGCGGCTATGACATCGTGCAGGGNCCGCAGCTNCTGCGCGTGGANACGTGGCAGCGCTCCGGCCACTANGACCACTANCGCGANAACATGTANTTCACGCAGATAGAGGAAGACGCCTACGGCATCAAGCCCATGAACTGCATCGGGCANATGCTCCTCTACAAGCACGAGCTGCACAGCTACCGCGACCTGCCGCAGCGCTATTTCGAGCTCGGCGTGGTGCACCGCCACGANAAGAGCGGCGTGTTGCACGGGCTTTTGCGCGTGCGCCAGTTCACGCAGGACGACGCGCACATCCTCTGCACGCCCGANCAGNTGCAGGACGAGATNNTGGGCGTCATCCNGCTCATCCGCGCCCTCATGGAGCTTTTTGACTTCGAGTACAAGGTGGCCATNTCCACCCGCCCCGAGAACAGCATCGGCACNGACGAAGCNTGGGAGCAGGCCACGGGCGCGCTCNTNAGCGCNGTGGAGGCNGCGGGCCTCCCCTACGAGATCAACGCGGGCGACGGCGCCTTCTACGGCCCCAAGATCGACGTGCGCCTCCTCGATTCGCTCGGCCGCGAGTGGCAGTGCTCCACCATCCAGGTGGACTTCACCCTGCCCGAGCGCTTCGACCTCGTCTATGTGGGGCAGGACGGCGAGCGCCACCGGCCGGTCATGGTGCACCGGGCCATCATGGGTTCGGTGGAGCGCTTCATCGGCGTGCTCATCGAGCACTATGCNGGGGCGCTGCCCACCTGGCTCGCGCCGGAGCAGGCGCGCCTGCTCACGGTGACGGACGAGGCCGCGGAAGCGGCCAAGCGCCTGCGCGCCGAGCTGCTCGCGCTCGGCATCCGCACCGGCGAGGACACGCGCAACGAGAAGCTGGGCTTCAAGGTGCGCGAGGCNCAGCTTGCCAAGGTTCCGTATATGTTGGTTGTCGGTGAGAAGGAAGTGCAGGCCGGCGGCGTGAGCGTGCGCCTGCGCAGCGGCGAGAACCTGGGGCTCAAGTCCGTGGCGGAGGTGGCCGCCCTCATCCGCGCGGACGCGGAGGAGCCCTTCAAGCGAGGAGGGATGCGCTATAGCTTCTCCTAACATGAGAATGCGCCGCGACATGCCGCAGGACGGCGTGAGGCGCAATGAGACCATCCGTGCGCGCGAGGTGCGCGTCATCGGCGCCGAGGGCGACCAGCTCGGCATCCTGCCGCGCAACGAGGCCATCGCGCTGGCCAAGGAGGCCGGGCTCGACCTCGTGGAGGTGGCCTCCAATTCCGAGCCGCCTGTCTGCCGCATCATGGACTACGGCAAGTTCAAGTACGAGCAGCAGAAAAAGAAGGCCGAGGCCAAGAAGCGCCAGAGCGTCGTGCAGATCAAGGAGATCAAGGTCCGGCCCAAGACCGACGACCACGACTACGAGACCAAGCTCAGGCACATCCGCCGCTTCCTCGAGGACGGCGACCGCTGCAAGGTGACGGTGTTCTTCCGCGGGCGCGAGATCGTCCACAAGGACCGCGGCGTGGCCATCCTCGAGCGCATGGTGCAGGATCTGGCCGATGTGGCCAAGATGGAGCAGGAGCCGCGCGCCGAGGGCCGCACCCTCCAGATGCTCCTCGTGCCGAAAAAATAATCCCCTTGCGGCCGCAAGGTTTTTGCGGCACTATGCAGCCCCGGCGTCCGGGATGGCCGCCGGAACCACAAGGAGTGCGTCATGCCCAAGATCAAGACCCGGCGCGCCGCCGCCAAGCGTTTCCAGCTCACCGGCAGCGGCAAGTACCGCCGCCGGCGCCAGAATATGCGCCACATCCTCACCAAGAAATCTCCGGGCCGCAAGATGCGCCTCGGCCAGGCCACTCTGGTGGACCAGGCCAACGAGAAGGCCGTGCGGCGCATGCTGCCCAACGGCTAGCAGGTTTTTACGGGGCCGCGCCGTGCGCGGCCGTTCGGGCGAGCGCGCCCGGCCCGGCACAACGGGCCCGGGCCTTGCGGCGTCCGCTTCCCGGTGCGCCCGGCGCCCGGGAATTTGAAGTACGCTACCCCCGGCGGGCATGCCTCCGCCTTGCCGGGCGAAGGAGGGAACACCCATGCGTGTAAAGAGAGGAATGACCACCCACCGCCGGCACAAAAAATNTCTTGANGCGGCCAAGGGTTTNCGNGGCGCCCGNCACCGCCTGTACCGCACCGCCCGCGAGGCCGTNGAGCGCGCGTGGCAGAATTCCTTTGCCGGCCGCAAGCAGCGCAAGCGCGATTTCCGCGCGCTGTGGATCATGCGCATCAACGCCGGCTGCCGCCTGGGCGGCCTTTCCTACAGCCGCTTCATGCACGGCCTNAAGNNCGCGGGCATCGNNCTNAACCGCAAGGTNCTCGCCAANCTCGCCATNGAGCNCAAGGACGATTTCGCGGCCGTGGTCGAGCTGGCGAAAGCCGCCCTCAAGAAGTAGGGGCGCGCCGCCGCATTTGCCGGGCGGCGCCCTGCCGCCCGGCCACCTTGCGAGCATGGGGGATTCNATGGATCTCATGGCAGCATTGGAGGCCCTGGCGCCGGAACTGGAAAANGGGCTCAGTGAGGCCGGCTCGCTGGACGCNCTCGAGGAGCTGCGCGTGGAGTTNCTGGGCCGCAAGGGCCGGCTCGCGCGCATCATGNGCGAGCTCCCCTCGCTCGCNCCGGCCGACAGGCCCGCGGCNGGGCAGGCNGCCAACCGCGTNAAGGCGCGCNTGNGCGAGCTNTTNGCAGCGCGCAAGGCCGCCATCGAGGCCGGCCGCGAGGCCGCCGTGCTCGCCCGTTTCGACCCCACCATGCCCGGCCGCGACTTCTGGCAGGGCTCGCTCCATCCCACCACCCTGGTCATGAACGAGGTCTGCGGCATCTTCCGGGGCCTCGGCTTCGACATCGCCTCCGGCCCGGAGGTGGAGATCGACCACTACAATTTTGAAGCCCTGAACATGCCGCCCGAGCATCCGGCCCGCGACATGCAGGACACCCTCTATATCACGGAGACCGTGCTCATGCGCACCCACACCTCGCCGGTGCAGGTGCGCACCATGCTCGCGCAGAAGCCGCCGCTGGCCGTGGTGGCGCCGGGCAAGGTCTACCGCCGCGATTCCGACCTCACGCACACGCCCATGTTCCACCAGATCGAGGGCCTCATGGTGGGCGACGGCATCAGCATGGCGCATTTGCGCGGCATTCTCACGGCCTTCGTGCGCGCGGTCTTCGGCGCGGACACGCGGGTGCGCTTCCGGCCGAGCTTTTTCCCCTTCACCGAGCCTTCGGCCGAGGTGGACATTTCCTGCTGCATCTGCGGCGGCTCGGGTCATGCGGGCGACGAGCCCTGCCGAGTGTGCAAGGGCACGGGCTGGGTGGAGATTTTGGGCTGCGGCATGGTGGACCCGGCGGTGTTCGCCGCCGTGGACTATCCGCCCGAGGTGAGCGGCTTCGCCTTTGGCCTCGGGGTGGAGCGCATCGCCATGCTCAAGTACGGCATCGGCGATCTGCGCATGTTTTTTGAGAACGATGTGCGCTTCCTCGCCCAGTTCGGGCGGGGCGCCTAGGGCCGTGGGCCGGGGGCGCCCGCTGAGGGCTGTGGCGGCGCGCGCGGGCTGGCTGTTCGCGGCCTGCCTTTTGTGTGCCGCGCTGGTGGCCCTTCCGGCAGGCCCCGCTGCGGCGCGCTCGGCCATGAGCCCGCGGCATTCGGGCATGGAGCCACCGGGAGGCCCGCGCACCTCGGACGTGATGCCCGGGGGCGGCCCCACGCGCACGGCCGAGGGCGGCATGGGCTATACCGACGCCTACGGCAATACGCTGGACGATGTGCCCCCGCCCGAAAAGGAGCCGCGCAAAAGGCCCCGCGCGGGCGCCTATGGCGGCTATGGCGCGGCCCCGCAGGAGCGGCCCCTGCCTGACCCGGGGGCGGCCAGCGATGCGCCTCCGGTCTGGTCATTCAAATAAATAACTCTTCCGCCGCTCTCCCGCGTCCGGCTTGGGCCGCGGGAGCCCGGCGCGTCCCGATCATTCCCCTCCCGGCAAGGATGTCGTCATGCTGCTTTCCCTTTCCTGGCTCCGCGAGTTCACGCCCTATGAAGGCACCGCCGAGGCGCTCGGCGACAGGCTGACCATGCTCGGCCTCGAGCTGGAGGACATCGTCAACCCCTTCGCGGACATCGCCGACATCCGCGTCGGCAAGGTGACGCTCTGCGAGCCGCATCCCGATTCCGACCATCTCCACTGCTGCAAGGTGGATGTGGGCGATGACCAGATACTCGACATCGTCTGCGGCGCGCCCAATGTGGCCACCGGCCAGATCGTGCCCGTGGCCCTGGTGGGCACGCGCCTCCCGGACGGCACGGTCATCAAGAAGGCCAAACTGCGCGGCCAGCCCTCCATGGGCATGATCTGCTCCGAGCGCGAGCTCGGCCTGAGCGACGCGCATGACGGCATCCTCGTGCTGCCCGAGGGGCTGCTGCCGGGTTCGCGCATGGTGGACGCGCTCGAGCTCGACCGCGAAGTGCTGGATATTTCCGTCACGCCCAACCGGGCGGACTGCCTCTCCGTGCTCGGCCTCGCGCGCGAGACGGCCATGGCCTTCAAGCTGCCCTTCAAGGTGCCGGAGCTGCCGCTCATCCTCGAGACCCAGGCCCCCCCCGTGGAGGTGCCCATCGACATCACCGACCCGGAGCTCTGCTGGCTCTATTCCGGCCGCGTCATCTCCGAAGTGAAGGTGGCGCCCTCGCCGGTGAAGGTGCGCTACCGGCTCTACGCCGTGGGCGTGCGCGCCATCTCCAACATCGTGGATGTGACCAACTACATCCTCTTTGAATGCGGCCAGCCGCTGCACTCCTTTGACCTCGACAAACTGCGCGGCGGCCGCATCGTGGTGCGTCCGGCGGCCGAGGGCGAGCATTTCGTCACCCTCGACGGCAAGGAACGCGTGCTCACCTCGCGCGACCTCTGCATCTGCGACGCCGAACGCCCCGTGGGCCTCGCCGGCGTCATGGGCGGCCAGAACACCGAGATCACGCCCGAGAGCCGCAACATCTTTCTCGAGAGCGCGGTCTTCCGGCCGCAGACCATCCGCCGCACCTCGCGGCGGCTCGGCCTCTCCTCCGAGGCCTCCTACCGCTTCGAGCGCGGCATCGACCAGCAACGCACCGTCTGGGCGCTCGACCGGGCCTGCGCGCTCATGGCGCGGCTTGGAGGCGGCTTCGTGCGCCAGGGCTTTTCCGTGGCCGAGCCCAGGTCCTTCCGTCCCTGCCGCATCCCCTTCCGGCCTTCCCGCGCCGACGCCCTTCTGGGCGTGGACCTCAAGCCCGCCTTCTGCGCCGAGGCGCTCGAAAGCGTGGGCTGCGCCGTGGAAAAGGACAGCCCCGACGCCTGGACGGCCATCCAGCCCTCCTGGCGCCCGGACCTCACCCGCGAGGCCGACCTTATCGAGGAGGTGGGCCGCATCTACGGCCTCGACGCCATCGAGCCGGAGCTGCCGCCCATGCGGCGCAGCCTCGACGCCGCCGGCGCGCCCGAAAGCCGCTTCGCCTTCTGGGGCCGCATCCGTGAGTGGGGCGCGGGCCTCGGGCTCAACGAGGCGGTCAATTACAGCTTTGTGGGGCACGGGGATCTTGACTTCCTCAAGCTCCCGGCGGAGGGGCGCATCTCCATCATGAATCCCCTCTCGGCCGACCTCGATGTGCTGCGCACCGCGCTCGCGCCGGGCCTTCTGCACGACCTGCGCAACAATCTCGCCCAGGGTGTTGCGGGCCTGCGCCTCTTCGAGCTCGCCAACATCTTCGAGGCCGACCCGGCCTCCGAGACCACGGCCCGCGAGACCGGCATGCTCGGCATCCTGCTCTACGGGCGCCGGCACGAGGCGGCGTGGCCGCATGCCGAGGAGGACATGGACTATGCCGACATCAAGGGCATTGTGACGAACCTGCTCGGGTTCCTGCACCTGCCGGCGCCGGAGTGCCGCCAGGCCGAGGACCATCCCTTTCTGCTGCCCGCGGTGGACATCCTCGTGGACGGGGAAAAGATCGGCGTCATGGGCCGGGTGGTACCGGCCATGGCCGCCGAGTTCCACGCGCGTAAGGCCGTGTGGCTCGCGGAGCTCGATCTGGAGACCCTGCGCCGCCTCCATGACAAGGTTGTTGTGACCTTCAGGGCGCTGCCGGTCTATCCGCCGGTGCGGCGCGACATCACCGTCATCGCGCGGCCCGGGCTTTCTGTGGGCGAGGTCATCAAGGCTGTGCGCGGCCTCGGCCTGCCCCTGCTGGAAGACGTGGCCCTCGTGGACTGCTTCGAGCCGGAGGGCGACAAGACGGACGGCGAGCGGCATCTGACCTTCCGCCTCACCTTCCGCCATGCGGACCGCACGCTCAACGACGCGGAGGTGGACAAGGTGCGGGCGAAGGTGGCAGAATCTCTCACCAAGCGGCTGGGCGTCCGCATCTAGCGCGGGCGCATGCGCAAGCGCCGGGACTGGCCGGCGCCATCCGGCCGCGCCGGGGAGAATGGGGCGTGAAGCAAAAGACCTACCGCATCGGCGAAGCCGCCGAGCTGCTTGACCTCAAGACCCATGTCCTGCGCTTCTGGGAGAGCGAGTTCCCGCAGCTCGCCCCCCTGCGCACGGACAAGGGCCAGCGCCTCTATACCGAAAGCCATCTCGCCCTTTTGCGGCGCATCCGCCAGCTCTTGCACGAACAGGGCATGACCATCGAGGGCGCGCGCCGTGTGCTCGAGGGCAGCGCCGTCCTCGACGAGTCCGTGCCGGAGCGCGTGAGCGCCGTTCCCGACCCGGCCTTCATGCGCATGCTCCGGCAGGAGCTCGTGGCCGTGCGCGCGCTGCTCGTGCCCACGGAGGACGGCCGGCCATGATCCTTTCCCCCTCGCTGCTTTCCGCCGATTTTTCCCGCCTGGGCGAGCAGGTGGCCGCCCTTGAGGCCGCCGGCGTGCCCTGGCTGCATCTCGACATCATGGACGGCGCCTTCGTGCCCAACATCACCTTCGGCGCGCCGGTGGTGAAGGCGCTCCGGCCCTGCTGCGGCCTCTTTTTCGATGTGCACCTCATGGTGGAGGAGGCCGGCCGCTACCTGGAAGACTTCGCCGCGGCCGGGGCAGACCTGCTCGTCATCCATGTGGAGGCCGTGCGCCACGCGCAGCGCGCGCTTGCGGCCATCCGCGGGCTCGGCCTCAAGGCGGGCCTCGCGCTGGACCCCGGCACGGACATTGCCGCCGCGCGCTGGCTCGCGCCGGACATCGACCTTTTGCTCATCATGGGCGTGAACCCCGGCTTTTCCGGCCAGTCCTTCCTGCCCGAGACCACGGCCAAGGTGCGCGCGGCGCGCGAGGCGCTCACCGCATGGGGGCGGTCCGACGTTCCCGTGCAGGTGGACGGCGGCGTGTCGCTCCAGAACGCCGGGGAGCTCGTGGCCGCCGGGGCCGACATCCTCGTTTCGGGTTCGGCCTTTTTCCGCAATGCCGACTATGCGGCCGGGCTCGCCGCCTTCGCCGCCGCGGCCGAAGCCGGCCTTTCCCCCGAGATGCAGCGGCGCCCGGCCCTCGCCGCCGCGCAAGCCTGGCGGCACAAGGCCGGCCAGCAAGAAGGAAGATGACCATGCCGAGCCGCCGAGACTGCGCCAATGCCATCCGCGCCCTCGCCATCGACGCCATCGAAAAGGCCAAATCCGGACATCCCGGCGCGCCCCTGGGCATGGCCGACATGGCCGAAGCCCTCTGGCGGCACGGCTTCCGGCACAATCCCGCCGACCCGGCCTGGCCCGACCGCGACCGCTTCGTGCTCTCCAACGGGCACGCCTCCATGCTGCTCTATGCCGTGCTCAATCTCACGGGCTATGACCTCCCCATGGAGGAGATCAAAAATTTCCGCCAATGGGGCTCGGCCACGCCCGGCCACCCCGAGCGCGGGCTCACGCCCGGCGTGGAAATGACCACAGGCCCCCTCGGGCAGGGCATCGCCTCGGCCGTGGGCATGGCGCTCGCCGAGGCCATGCTGGCCGCGCAGTTCAATACGCCCGAATACACCATCGTCGATCACCGCACCTACGCCTTCTGCGGCGAGGGCTGCCTCATGGAGGGCGTCTCGCACGAGGCCTGCGCCCTGGCGGCGGCCTGGGGTCTCGGCAAGCTCACGGTGCTNTTNGATGCCAACGGCGTNTCCATCGACGGCAANGTGGANGCCTGGTTCTNCGANAATGTGGGNCAGCGNTACGCGGCCTACGGCTGGCAGGTCATCGGCCCGGTGGACGGCCATGACAGCGCGGCNCTGGANGCGGCNCTNGCCGCNGCCCGGGCNGANCTGCGCCGGCCGGCGCTCATCATCTGTCATACGCATATCGGCTTCGGCTCNCCCAAGAAGGATTCNGCGGCGAGCCACGGNGCGCCCCTGGGCGCCGACGCNGCNGAGGCCACCAAGCGCGCCCTCGGCTGGACNGCNNCGCCCTTCGAGNTNCCGGACGACATCCGCGCCGCCTGGGACGCGCGCGACGAGGGCCGCGCCCTCGAAGCCGCCTGGGACGAGACCTTCGCGGCCTACCGCAAGGCNAACCCGGAGCTNGCGGCGGAATTNCTGCGCCGCATGAAGGGCGAGCTCCCGGCGGACTGGCCGGATGTGTCGGCGCGNCTNATGGCGGCNGCNCANGNCGCGGACGCGCCCGAAGCCACGCGCGTGGCCTCGCGCAAGGCNCTCGAGGTNCTGGTGCCGGCGCTNCCNGAGCTCATNGGCGGCTCGGCCGACCTTTCNGGCTCCGTGGGCACGCAGACCAAGGCCTCGGCCGCCCTCGACGCGGCCACCCANTGCGGCAACTANCTNTATTANGGCGTGCGCGAATTCGGCATGGGCGCCATCATGAACGGCCTCGCCCTGCACGGCGGCTTCATCCCCTATGCGGGCACCTTCATGGCCTTTTCCGACCAGGCGCGCAATGCCCTGCGCCTTTCGGCCATCATGGGCCTGCGCGTCATCTGGGTCTTGACGCACGATTCCATCGGCGTGGGCGAGGACGGCGCCACNCACCAGCCCGTGGAGCAGATCCCCACCCTGCGCATGGTGCCCAATCTCCATGTCTGGCGCCCCTGCGACGATGTGGAGACCGCCGTNGCCTGGCGCTCGGCGCTGGAATGCGCCACNACGCCCACCTGNCTCGCGCTGTCGCGCCAGAANNTGCCGCAGATCNCGCGGGACGAGGCGCAGGTCANGGCNATCGCCCGNGGCGGCTATGTGCTNNGNGACTGCGCGGGCGAGCCGGAGCTNATNCTCATGGCCACNGGCTCGGANACCNCGCTNGCCGTGGAGGCGGCGGTGACGCTCANTGCCCGGGGNNATCGGGTGCGCGTGGTCTCCATGCCCTGCGCCGANGTGTTCGACGCNCAGGACGAGGCNTGGCGNGAGAGCGTNCTNCCNNNCGNCGTGCGCTGCCGCNTNGCCGTGGAGGCNGCNTCGCCCGGCTGGTGGCCNNCNTATGTGGGCCTNGACGGNGAGATCATCGGCATGNAGGGTTTTGGCNTGTCCGCGCCNGGNTCGGTATTGTTCGAGCGTTTCGGCTTCACGGCCGACAACGTGGTGGCCCGGGCGCTCGACCTGCTCGNGCGCCACGGCGTCAAGNCCCGCTGAGGCATCGGTTTTTCGGCAGATTTTTTCCGCNTATAACGTCAAGGAGGCATCATGTCCGTCAAGTCACTGCGCGATGTGGACTGCAAGGGCAAGACCGTGGTCATCCGCGANGANCTCAACGTGCCCATGAAGGATGGCGTCATCAGCAACGACAAGCGCATCCGCGCGGCGCTGCCCACCATNAAAATGGCGCTGGACAAGGGCGCGGGCGTCATCGTNCTTTCGCACCTNGGNCGNCCCACCGAGGGCGAGTTTGAGGAGAAGTTCTCGCTNAAGCCCGTGGCCGCGCATCTCGGCAAGCTTTTGGGCAAGCCCGTGCGNATCGCCGTTTCGCCNGACGCGGCCAAGGCCGAGCCCGGNGAGGTCGTCCTCGTCGAGAACATCCGCTTCTTCAAGGGCGAGAAAAAGAACGACCCGGCGCTGGCNAANAAGCTCGCCTCCCTCGGCGACATCTATGTGATGGACGCCTTCGGCGCGGCCCACAGGGCNCANTCCTCCACCGAGGGCGCCGTGCGCGAGGCCGCCGTGGCCTGCGCCGGCCCGCTCATGGAGGCGGAGCTTTCCGCCTTCGCCAAGGTGCTCGACAAGCCCGCGCGGCCGCTGGTGGCNGTNATCGGCGGCTCCAAGGTGTCCACCAAGCTGGGCNTGCTGGACAACCTGCTCGCCAAGGTNGACAGCCTCATCGTGGGCGGCGGCATCGCCAACACCTTCCTGGCGGCGGCGGGCTACAACGTGGGCGCCTCGCTCTACGAGCNCGACCTCATCCCNGAAGCGAAAAAGATCATGGAGAACGCCAAGGCCCAGGGCAAGCAGCTNCCGCTNCCCGTGGACGTGGTGACGGCCAAGGCGCTGGAGCCCGGGCAGAAGGCCACGGTGCATTCCGTGGACGACGTGCCCGCNGACGAGATGATCCTCGACATCGGCCCCAAGACCGTGGCGCTCTANGAGAGCATCCTCGACAAGGCCGCCACCGTGGTCTGGAACGGCCCGGTGGGCGCCTTCGAGACCGAGCCCTTCGGNGCNGGCACCAAGGCTCTNGCCGAGGCGCTNGCCAAGAGCAAGGCCTTCGTGGTGGTGGGCGGCGGCGACTCCGTGGCCGCCGTGGAGGGCTACGGNCTCGCCGACAAGATGGGNTACATCTCCACGGGCGGCGGCGCCTCGCTGGAACTGCTCGAGGGCAAGGTGCTGCCNTCGGTGGCCGCGCTNGAAGNCCGCGCCGCCGGCTAGGCTTTTGCCACAGTCNTNNCTCTTCCCCTGCCTGTCCGTTTCCGCGGGCGGGCAGGGGCTCATATCTGTGNCGTGGGGCGGNCTCGCGCCGCCATTGTAAAAAAACTCTAAACATGCTCTCATGGGGAANCGGCGCCANGCCGGTTTCAGGAGAGAAACGATGAGCGAAGCAGAAAACACCCCCGNGTTCCGNTGCGGCTGGGTGGCCATCGCNGGGCCGCCCAATGCCGGCAAGTCCACCCTGCTCAANGCNCTTNTGGGCCAGAANGTGACCATCGTCACGCCCAAGCCGCAGACCACGCGCAACCAGATCGTGGGNATCTTCACCGACTCCCGCGCNCAGATCATCTTCATGGATACGCCNGGCGTGGCGCANNTGCGCGGGCACCTGAGCAAGTCCATGATCCAGGCGGTGTGGCAGAGCCTNAACCAGGCCAATGTCATCCTGCTCGTGCTNGACGCGCANCTCTATATCCGNCACCCNGAATATCTCGACCGCGACCTCGGGGCGCTGGGGCAGGCCATCGCCGAGGAGGAGCGGCCCACCATCGTGGTGCCCAACAAGGTGGACGTNTTCGGCGACAAGAGCCGCATGCTGCCNCTNCTCACGCGGGCNCACGAGCTNTGGCCCCGCGCCGAGATCTTCCCGGTGTCCGCGCAGAACGGTGACGGCCTCGTGGAGCTTCGGGAGCTCATCGAGTCCAAGCTGCCCGTGGGGCCGGCGCAGTTCCCCGAAGACCAGATCTCCACGGCGCCCTTGCGCTTCATGGCCGCGGAGATCATCCGTGAAAAGCTCTTTCTCTACCTGCACCAGGAAGTGCCCTACGGCGTGGCCGTGGAGGTGGAAAGCTGGCAGGAAGACCCGGAGCGCGGCCTCACGGTCATCCACGCCGTCATTTATGTGGCGCGGCCGACGTACAAGTCCATGGTCATCGGCAAGGGCGGCGCCGGCATCAAGAAGATCGGCAGCGAGGCCCGCAAGGAGATCGCCGAGCTCATAGACGGCAAGGTACACCTTGAGCTCTGGGTGAAGGTGCGCGAAAACTGGACGGAAGACGCCGCCTTTTTGCGCGAGCTCGAGCAGTCCTCCGGCGGGAGCGGGGAATGACCCCGGAGGATCTCGCCGGGCGCCTGTTCAAGGTGCGCGAGAGCCTGGCCCGGGCCTGCCGCGACAATGGCCGCCGGCCGGAAGATGTGCTGCTCGTGGCCGTGTCCAAGTTCCATCCCGCTTCGGACATCGCGGCCGTGGCCGCGGCCGGCCAGCGGGATTTTGGCGAGAACTACGTCCAGGAGGCGCTGGAAAAGCGGGCCGAGCTCGCTGACGACCCGGCGGCGGCGCGCATCCGCTGGCACATGATCGGCCATGTGCAAAGCCGCAAGGCCGCGCAGGTGGCCGGGGCCTTCGTGCTCATCCACACGCTCGACTCGGTCAAGCTGGCCGATGCGCTGGAGCGGCGGCTCGCCGTCACGGGCCAGCTCCAGCCGGTGCTCATGGAGATCAATATCGGCGCCGAGCCGCAGAAGGCCGGCGTCATGCCGGAAGCGGCCGAGGCGCTGGGCGCGCATGTGCTCGCCGCCTGCCCGCACCTCGAGTTGCGCGGGCTCATGTGCCTGCCGCCGGTCTTTGACGCGGGCGAAGCGGCGCGGCCGTATTTCGCGCGCTTGAGGCGCCTCGGCGAGGACCTGCGCTCGCAGCTCGGTGTCGCCATGCCCGAGCTCTCCATGGGCATGAGCGGCGATTTTGCGGCGGCGGTGGCCGAGGGCGCCACCATCGTGCGCATCGGCACGGATATTTTCGGGCCGCGGCCCCCCAAGGCGCCCGCGCCCGTGGCATGATGGCTGCATGAACGACTGTGCGGGGCGCCCTGCGCTTCGCCCGAAGTTTGCCCGGAGAGATGCCCATGGCGGCCAAGGACAAAGACAAGGAAGCGGCCCTGCCCGAGGGGCAGGCGGAAAAGCCGCGCAAGAAATCGCGCCTCAAGCGCCTGGTCATTATTTTGGCGATATTGCTGATGACGCTCGGCGGCGCGGGTATCGGCGCCTACTGGTGGCTCTTCCTGCGCACGCCCGTGGACGAAGTCCCGGCGGTGCCTGCCGAAGCCGGCGCCGAGGCGCCGCAGGGCGCGCCGGGCAAGGCTCCGGCCCCGGCAGCCCCGGGCGCGCCGAGCCAGCCCTCGCCCGGCGCGCGCATCGAGCGCCAGAGCGATTTGCCGCGCAGCGGCGGCCTCGTGCTGCCCCTCCCGCCGGTGACGGTCAACCTTTCCGACCCCGGGGGGCGCCGCTATCTCAAGCTCGGCATGGAAGTGGAAGTGAACGCCGATGTCTCCGCCGAGCTCAAGGCCAACAGCGCGCGCATCCGCGACGCCGTCATCATGCTCCTCGCCGGGAAGTCCTATGGCGACATCTCCACGCCCGACGGCAAGGTGCTGCTCAAGGCGGAGATCGCGGCGAGGCTCAACCAGATCCTCGGCGCGCAAAGGGTCGTCAGGGTCTATCTTACCGATTTTGTAGTGGAATAGCAGCCGTAGACGAGGTTGAACATGGCGCAGGACGATCAGGAAGCCCTGGCCGCACAGTGGGCGGCCCAGCTTGAAGGCGACGGCGGGGACCAGCCGGACCCGTTTGAAGCGGCCGCGGCCGCTGCGGCAGCCGCCCCGGACGACACCGGCGGCGCCAGCGCGGACGACGAGGCCCTGGCGGCCCAGTGGGCCGACGCCCTGGCCGCGGAAGAGGAGGAGCGCGGCCCCGCCACCTTTGGCAACGCGGCCTCGGGCGCTGGCACCAATCCCCGGGGGGGCAGCTTCAGCTCTCAGGCGCAGGACGCCCATTTTCAGGACATGACCGAAATGTCGCGCCAGCCGCGCGACAACAAGCTCAAGCGCGAGCTGGACTTCATCCTCGACATCCCGCTGGATGTCTCGGCCGAGCTCGGGCGCACGCGCCTGCTCATCAACGAGCTTTTGCAGCTCGGCCAGGGCTCGGTGGTGGAGCTCAACAAGCTCGCCGGCGAACCGCTGGAGGTCTATGTCAACGGCAAGCTGGTGGCGCGCGGGGAAGCCGTGGTCATCAACGAGAAATTCGGCGTGCGCCTCACGGACATCATCAGCCCCATCGAAAGGGTGAAGCAGCTTGGCTGACGTGCGCGCGGACGCCGTGGCGAACGGCGGGCTTTCCGGCAATTCCGTGCGCGGCATCGCCGATAATGTGGCCACGCCGCCGGGCGCGGCCGAGGCCACCCAGGCCGTCCCCTCGCCGGACTGGGGCGCGGCCACCGCCGGGGACATTGCCGACACGGTGCGCGCCGCCGCCGAAGAGATCCTGAAGGGGTTTGACCTCGCGCGGCACGCCGTGGGCGAGTCGGTGGACGCGGCCTCGAGCATGGCCTTTGAGCGCGCCGCCGATGTGGCGCCGGCCGCCGCGGGCGGGCAGGCCCTCGGGCAGAGCGTTTTCAGCTGGGGCGGCTATGTGCAGGCCATCGGCATCCTCTGCCTGCTGCTGGCCGGGCTGTGGTTCGCGCTCTGGCTGGTGCGGCGTTACGGCCGCTTCAACTTTCTGCCCAGGCCCGGCGCGCTGCCGCGCGGTTCCCTCATCATGGAGGCGCAGATGCCCCTCGGGCCGCGCAAGGGCCTGATGGTGGTACGCTTCTTGAATACCCGATTGCTGCTGGGGGTCACGGAACAGCAGATATGCCTGCTCAAAGAGGAAGAAGTACACGATGCGCCGCGTGACAACGATTTTCAGGGGATCATGGAGCAAGCCCGCCGCGGCAGTGCTGCTGGCAACGGCCCTGACGGGCCTGCTGCCTGACGCCGCCTTCGCCGCGCAGGATCTCACGCTGCCCACCATGTCCCTCACCCTTGCCGGCGGTGCGCCCGAGCCCGGCAAGGTCTCTGTCCTGCTGGAGATCCTTTTCCTGCTCACCGTGCTCTCGGTGGCGCCGGCCATCATGCTCACGGTCACGAGCTTCACGCGCATCATCATCGTGTTCAGCTTTTTGCGCCAGGCCATGGGCGTGCAGCAATTGCCGCCCACGCAGATTCTGGCGAGCCTCGCCATTTTCATGACGGTGGTCATCATGTTCCCGGTGGGCAAGCGCATCAATGACGAGGCCATCCAGCCCTACCTCAACGAGCAGATCGACTACAAGGTGGCGCTCGACCGGGCGCAGATCCCCTTGCGCAACTTCATGTTCAAGCACACGCGCGAAAAGGATCTTTCCATCTTCTATTCCATCTCGCAGATGGAACTCCCACGCAACAAGGACGAAGTACCCACCATGATGCTCGCCGCGGCCTATGTGATAAGCGAGCTCAAGACCGCCTTCACCATCGGCTTTCTCATCTATATTCCCTTTCTGGTCATGGATATGGTCGTTTCCAGTGTCCTGCTCGCCATGGGCATGATGATGCTGCCGCCGATGATGGTCTCCATGCCCTTCAAGCTGCTGCTCTTTGTGATGGTGGACGGCTGGAACCTTCTGGTGGGCTCGCTCGTCAACAGTTTCCTTCTGTAACTCCCGGAGGCGGCCATGACGCCAGAATTTGTCATCGGTTTCGGCAGGCAGGCCATCGAGCTCTGCCTCATGATGGCGCTCCCCATGCTGGGCGTGGGCCTCTGCGTGGGCGTCGTTGTGAGCATCATCCAGGCCGCCACGCAGATCCAGGAACAGACCCTGACCTTCATCCCCAAGATCATCTGCATGTTCATCGCCCTGCTTGTGGCCCTCCCCTGGCTCATGGAACGCATGATCACCTTCACGCGGGATGTGTTCATCAATATCCCGCAGTACGTACAGTAGGCCTTTTCCCAAAGGACTGAGGAAAAACATCTCTGCTTGCGTCGGCCCCATGGAGGCCCGCGAACGGTATCCGTTTCGCAACACAGGAATCGCGTCCCTCATGGGGCGCTTTTTTTATATGGAGGAAAAACAAAGTCCCAATGCGCTTCACCACGAGTACACAGAAAAAGTCTAGACTTCATTTATACTGTTTATTGAATATCTCTACTAAAACTCTTCCCTCCCTCCGCTGACGCAGATATTTTTTAATCTCTTGTCTTTCAGTATATTGGAACTATATTTTCAGATTTACCTATTGCCTCACTATAGTTTCCCTGCCATTTACCGAACAGGTTTTTGTGCGTGATGCTGCGCGGCCAGCCCCATGAGGATGGCCCCGGCCTGCGCCACATTGAGCGAGTCGAAGTCCCGCGCGAAGGGGATGCGGAGAAAGGTTGCGCAGCGCTTGGCAACGCCGGGCCTGAGCCCTTTGTCCTCATTGCCGAGCACGAGCACCGCGGGCAGCTCCATGGGCGTGGTGAAGGCGTCCACGCAGCCCGCGTCGCCCGTGCCGCAGCCCGTGCCGTAGACAGCAAGGCCGGCCTCCTCTGCGTTGTCGAGAGCGTGGGCGAGGTTGGTCACATGGGCCACGGGCAGGCGCTCCAGCGCGCCCGCGGCCGTGCGCCGCGCCGCCGGCCCGAGATAGGCGCTGTTGTGGCTCGGCACGAGCAGCCCGGCCCCGCCGAGCGCGTAGAGCGTGCGGCAGAGGGTGCCCACATTGCCCGGGTCCTGCACCTGGTCGAGCGCCAGGAGCAGCGGCAGCGGCGCGTCGGGCACGGACTGGAGCAGCGCCCCGAGGCTCGTGAATTCCGTGGCCGCAAGCCGCGCGGCCACGCCCTGATGCGCCACGGCATGGCCGCGGCGAGGCCGCCCGCACAGGCGGTCGAGGGTGCCGGCGTCCACCGCGTTGCAGCGGATGCCGTGCTTGCGGCAGAGGCGGCGCACCTCGTCCGCATCGGGGCTCGTGAGCCCCTTGCGGCAATAGACCTGGCTGACGCGCTGGGGCGTGGCGGCCAACAGTTCCAGCACGGGCTTCATGCCCGGGAGGAGCAGGTCCGCATCCGTGCCGTAAGAAGGCGCGCCATGCGGGGCATGATGGGAAGTGACGTTCGCCATGGGAACTCCGTTGGCTTGGGCCGGAAGCGCCGGCCAGGCAAAAACGGGGATTTCCGGCTCTCTACGCACCTTTGCGCAGGATGGCAAGCGCCGAAGAACCGCCAGCGCCGCACAACCGCGGTGCCGGCATGGGGGAGCAGCAGGGTCCACATCTGCTGGGGAGCGGAGAAATGGTACAGCGAAAGCGCCGGTTCCGGCCGGCGGTCTTGGGTCTCGTCTTTTGCGCGCTCTGTCTTGTGCTCACGGGTTGCGGCACCCGCAAGAGCGCCTCGCCGGAAGTGGCGATGCCCGGCGTCATCGTACCGGAAAGCGGCGCCGACCCGCTCACCCAGACAGAGATGAGCGCCCTCAGGTCCACGGGCCATATCGACAAGGATGTGCCCGACCAGGCCATGGCCGACGTGGCGCTCCAGTACAAGTATTTCCTGCGCAAGGGCCGGCAGACCATGTGCACCTTCTCCAAACGCTCGGAGCAGTATCTGGACTACGCGCGCCAGGTGTTCCGTTCGCGCGGCATGCCCGAGGAGCTTGCCAATCTCGCCATTGTCGAGAGCGGCTACCGGGCCGATGCCCAGTCCCCGGCGGGCGCTGCCGGCGCGTGGCAGTTCATGCCCGGCACGGGCACGCGCTACGGCCTTCGGCAGGACTGGTGGACGGACGAGCGCCTCGACCCCTACAAGGCCACGGAAGCCGCGGCCGACTATCTGCAGAAGCTGCACAACGATTTCGGCGACTGGCCCACGGCCATCGCGGCCTACAATGCCGGCGAGGGCAAGATGAGCCGCGCCAAGCAGGGCACGGGCGGCCGCAACTTCTTCGAGGTCAAGGCGCTCAACCATACCCTCGACGAAAAGGCGCAGCTGCGCGAAGAGACCAAGCAATATGTGCCGCGCTTTATGGCCGTCACCAAGATCATGCGCAACCTGCCCCAGCTGGGCTTCGAGCCCATCCAGCCGGAAAAAACGCCGGGCGTGCTCCGCTTCACGGCCCAGCCCGGCACCGACCTTGCGGCCTTTTCCAAGGCCTGCAACCTGAGCTGGCCCGAATTTGCGAGCTACAACCGGCACCACAAGCGCCGCATCACCTGCACGGATCATACGACCTTCGTCTATGTGCCCCTGCGCTCGCAGCAGCAGGCCCAGCAATATCTCTGCACCGCGCAGCCGGCGAACTATGCGGGCTGGGGCCCGGTCACGGTGGCGAGCTCCGCCGACAGCTGGGAAAAGCTGAGCCGCCGCGCCAATGTGCCCGTGGAACGCCTCAAGGCCGTGAATCCCGAGGTCGCCAGGCTCAAGGCCGGCCAGACCATCCTCGCGCCCAAGGGTGTGAACATGTCCAAGTCGGCTGTCGCCGCCCTTGACGGAAAGACAGCCAAGGGCGCGAAAGGGGCGAAGGGCGAGAAGGCCGGTAAAGGCGCCCAGAAAGCGCCGGCCGGACAGGCTGGCGGGGGCGCGCGGGCCGTGGCCGCCGGTGAGCATACACTCCAGGCCAATGAAACGCTCTACGCCGTCGCAAGGAAATATAATGTCAGCGTGGCCGCCCTCCAGGAACACAACGGCATCCAGGACCCGGGCAAGCTGCGTCAAGGGCATGTGCTGCGCATTCCAGGTACAGCTGGCAAGTCTCAGGCCAAGGCCTCCACGGCGGGCGCCAGCGGCAGCATCGGCAAGAAAAAGGCGTCCAAGGCCACCTATACCGTACAGGCCAACGACAATCTCTGGAAGATCGCGCGCAAGCACAATGTGAGCGTGGACGACCTCAAGCGCTGGAATCAGGTGGATGAAAAAAGCCTGCGCTCGGGCGCGCGTCTCGTGGTGGCGGAGGAATAGATCCGCAAACCCGCGCCAGTCACAGATTTGCGGGGAGTTGAAAAAAAGTTTGAAAAATTCCCTTGACAGGGAGGGTGGGCAAACCTATTTTAGCACTCCGCGCCGAGAAACGGGGCAGGCGAAAAAAGTTTTCGCGAGGCCTCTTGACAAGGGCGGGAATCGGACGCATATAACGCGTCGCGCCGCTGAAAGGCGGC
>NZ_JAAVBE010000022.1 GCF_014803725.1 Desulfovibrio sp. | reverse complement strand
TGGCAGCCACGGAGTAGAGGGTACACCCGATCCCATTCCGAACTCGGCAGTTAAGCTCTTCCTCGCCGATGATACTGCGCATCTTCGCGCGGGAAAGTAGGAAGCTGCCAAATTCTTCCGCCGCCCCCGAAAGGCACACTCCCTTCCGGGGGCGGGTGCGTTTAAGGGGCGTGGTGAGGGACGGAGCGAAGTTACGTTAGGGGCTTACAGCCCGGCCGGCCCGCGCGCCACTTCACCCGCATCGAACCTCAAAAATATACCCGAACTGCCTTATTCAGGCTCACTGAAATCATCTCACAAGAAAACCCGGAATGTACTGGGCTTTCGCATTAGGGGGCTGAGACAGTGATGGGCAGGCAAAGGTGACTTTCTCATCACCCGCTTTTGGAATAGCTTTTCCCCTGGTTCCCGTAGAGGAGAAGGAAATGCAGAAAAAGCTCTTCGTTGCGGCGATGCTTGCCCTGCTGTGCCTCGGCTGCGCCGCCGGGATCAGGATGGGCAGGGGAAGAAGATAGACCCCGGGCTTGGAGCGGTGGCGGGTGCCGGCACCCTTGTTGCCGTGGGTACGGAATACTTTGGTAAGCTAAAACACATGATTATCAACTCTGAACGTACCCCGGGCACTATGTCAAGAGTACTGAACTAACTCACCAAGGCAGGAGATATTGAAGTTGAAGGGCCGTGCAAACCCTCCTTGACGGGAAAAGGCTCTAGGATGAAGTGGTCGGACTGCAAAATTAATCGGATAGAGAGACCCCTCAAAACCGAGCTAACGGTCAAACTAAGTCTGCCCCACTACTTCTAACTACTCCCAACTACGCAAAATCATCTAAATTTTTGCATGATTTTATCCAGTAAACTTTCTGTTATTTGGCGAGTTCTCGCAATGTTCTTTTTCTCAACTCCAGATTTTTTGGCAACCTCCTCATATGCGGTTATTCCTTCAACACAAAGTTTTAAAAATTTTGGTCTATCATCTAAAATAGGTAGAAGTTCTTCAGTAATTCTTTTGGCTAGTTTGGGAGAATTTAATTGAGTCTTTTCGCCTTTAGTTAAAATTTTCCAAATATACATTAGTGCATAGTAACGAGCATAAGAATATTGTTTTGAACTAGCATTCATTCTAACTTCTTTGGTTATTTTCATATAGGCATAGGCAGCAAAGTAGTATGGTTCCATTCGGTGAGTAGATAAAAATAACTTTTCTTTATTTACTTTTAGTAGCTCTCCATAGTAGCGATGTGTACTGTGAGGTTCCTCTAAAAACATAGCAACACTACTTGCCAATAAATTGGATAAGGTTATTATTTCTATTGGTTTAATTGTTTCATCAGTTGCGTACTGTCTTGAACGTCTTTCATAATATATATTATCTTTAACATTTCTATTTTGAGCTTGGCAGAACAATTCAAACTTCCTATGGAATTCTGAGAGTGCTTCAAATGCTTCGATTTCAACTTTATTTTGACGATTTGTAGAACGTATTATGTCATTTATAATTTCTTGATTTTCTGTTGATATAATTTTTATAGGCAAAAACATGTCATCTTTAATATCATTTTTATTTCGATAGATGACATTACTTGTTTGACAGCCATTCACAATTTGGATATTTTCTATTAAGAGGTTGTTTTTAATTCGCTGAATTTTTTTGGCTACCGCTGTTACTCCATTGTTAAGAATAATAAAATAATCTTTTTTTCTAGAGTCTTTTATTGTATTTGAAATTTCTTCATTTACATTACTTGTTCCGAGGTAATCACGAATATTATCCGAAAAAATGTTTTGATCTATATTTCCTTCTTCATCGCATATAAGTTTTAGAAATTCCTTGCAGCTAATTCTACCTAAAAGGGCTTCTTCAATCCCTGCAGCTTGCGGAAGTACAATATAATGGTCCATCTGAATCGTTTTTTCAGAACCGCGGATTATATTTTGATACATCTTATATAATTTATTGACATCCACATACTCAACATTAATCTCTGATAAACATTGCATTGATGATAGACTTTCAATAATATCTTTTCTTGCAGCATTTAAATGGTCACTAATGTTTAAATATCCAGTTGTTACATAATATAATGAACATGACGGATTGTTAGGATAAAATTTTCGTGCATTTTTGTAAATTAAATCCTTCATAGCTCTATAATTTTGAATTTCAGGATTTGCAGGAAGCCGAGGGATTTCTCTAAAGAAATCCTTTACCCCCCGTCCAAAATTGGATATTTCGGTACAGTCAAATTTAGGAGAGGTCTTAGCTTGTACAAATACAAAGTGAACATCAATCTTATTATTTGCAGAAATAAAATCTTCAAGCTCTAATAAATCATGACAAATTTTGCCATTTATAAGAATCGCGATTGCATCAATCCCAGTATCATTGCCCCCATCAACTATAGATTTCTCTACATCGAACTTATCAGAAAAATTATGGCATACCACACAATATGATGAAAATAATCCAAACAAATCTTCATTTTTTTTACTCCTATAGCCAAAATCATCAGAAAATCCTGACAAGTACGAAGTAAGAATTGCGTTTTGCATAGCACCTCCAGATATATTGCTCTTCATTGTATTCAATTTACTTGTCAGGCGATTGTAATTTATAACTGCTTTTATTTCAGCAGTGTCGCCTAGGCAAAAGAAATTTCCACCACCGATGAATAGCGGGAGTTCCCTTTATGTATAACTCCAGACTTGAGAAGAAACTTCCACTTGTTTATATAAATATAGCGATATTCTTGATAAAAGTCAAGAATATATTTAATATAAGAATCCAAGGGTTTGCAGTCATTTGATAGGCATCCACATCTCGAAGCCGCTGATGTGTGAGAATGCCGTTGGCTTGCCATCCCGCGGCTTTTCCTCCATGCTGCGGGCACCCGAATAGCAGGAGTATCCATGCCTTCATCTTCCTTTGCCGTGGTGGGCGCAGGCGTTGCCGGCTGTGAGTGCGCCCTGCAACTGGCGCGCGCCGGCCATAGCGTGACGCTCTTTGAACAGAAGCCGCACTTCCGTTCGCCGGCCCATGTGAGCGACGATTTTGCGGAGCTCGTATGCTCCAATTCGTTGCGTTCGGGCGAGCGTACTTCCGGCGTGGGGCTGCTCAAGGCCGAGATGCGTGCCCTTGGCAGCGCTTTCATGGCAGCCGCTGATGCCTGCCGCGTTCCAGCCGGGAAGGCGCTGGCCGTGGACCGCGAGGCGTTCGCGCGCGCCATGACCGGGGCCGTGGCCGCGGAGCCTGGCATCACTGTGCGGCATGCGCGTATCGACTCCCTGGATGACGCGGAGCTGGCCGAGACAGGGAGTGCCGGCATCATCATCGCGGCCGGCCCGCTTGCTTCCGACGGCCTTTCCGCTTCCCTTGCCGACATCATCGGCGGGGAGCACTGCTATTTTTACGATGCCATCGCGCCCATCGTCTGGACGCATTCGCTGGACATGTCGGTGGTGTTCCGCGCCTCGCGCTACGGGGCAGAAAATGGTGAGCCGGAGGGGGAGGGGGATTACCTCAACTGCCCCATGAACCGGGAGGAGTATGAGACTTTTTTTGCCGCGCTCAGCGAGGGGCGCGTCATGGAGGCGCGGGACTTTGAGAAGGAAGTGCATTTTGAAGGCTGCATGCCGCTGGAGGCGTTGGCGCAGCGCGGCTCGCGCACACTGACCTTTGGGCCGCTCAAGCCCGTGGGCTTTGTGGACCCGCGCACCGGGCGCCGCCCCTGGGCGGTGCTCCAGCTCAGGGCCGAGAACGCCAATGCCGAGACCTGCAACCTTGTAGGTTGCCAGACCAAGCTGCTCCAGGGGGAGCAGGAGCGCATCTTCCGGCTCGTGCCCGGCATGGAGCGGGCCGAATTTGCGCGCTTCGGCAGCATGCACCGCAATACCTATGTCAACGCCCCGGTCGCGCTCACGCCGGATATGGAATTGAAAAACAGGCCCGGCGTCTATCTTGCCGGCCAGATCTCCGGCGTGGAGGGATATGTGGAGTCCGCGGCCAGCGGCCTGTGGCTCGGGCTTGCACTGGCGGCGCGCGCCCACGGGCGCGAGCTCGCGCCACCGCCGAGGGAAACGGCGCTCGGCGCCCTGCTCGGACATCTCCAGCGGCCGGAAAAGCGCTTCCAGCCGTCCAACGTGCATTTCGGCCTCATGCCGGAGCTGGACGAACGCGCGCGCAAAAAGGAGCGCAAGGCACTCTACGCCGCCCGCGCCGAAATGGCCTTTGCCGACTGGCTGGCGGCGAGCGGCCTTGGGGTACGATGAATCCGCCGGGAGAGGGTCATGGAATGGAACGCGAAGCTCTATGAGAACAGCCACGGCTTTGTGGCGGAATATGGCAAGGGGCTTCTGGAATTTGTCACGCCTGACCCGCAGCAGGCCATACTCGATCTCGGTTGCGGCACAGGCACGCTGACCGGCGAGCTCGCCCTGCGCGCCGGCCGCGTAATCGGCATCGACGCCTCGCCGGAAATGATCACCGCGGCAAGGCGGTCTTTCCCGCAGCTTGAATTTCTGGTGGCGGATGCGCTGGAGCTTCCCTTTGAGAATCAATTTGATGTGGTCTTTTCCAATGCGGTCTTCCACTGGCTGCCTGACCATGACCGCTTGCTGAAAAACATCCGTCGCGCCCTTACGCCGGGCGGCCGGCTTGTCTGCGAGTTTGGCGCCAGGGGCAATGTGGGCGCCATTGAAGACGCCTTTGCCCGCGCCTGCGAGGAACAGGGTCTGCGTTATGCAAGCCGGTTCACCTTCCCGGAGGCCGGGGCCTTTGCACAGTTGCTTGAGGCTAACGGGTTCACCCCCGAAGTCGTTATGGCCTATGACAGGCCCACGATTTTGAAAGAAGGGGAGCATGGCCTCGCCCACTGGATGCGCCAGTTTTTTGCCGGCCCCTTGGCGACCATGAGTGCAAGGGAGCAGGAAGCCGTCCTCAGCCGGACGGAAGAACTCGCGCGGTCGAAGCTCTGGGACGGGAGCGCCTGGGTGGCCGATTACCGGCGCTTGCGGGTAGTGGCGCATATCTGAGGCAGGAAAGGCCGCCGGTACATTCCTGCATTGCTCTTAACTTGCAGTATTGCTGCGCGACATCATAATGTGACCTTCAGAAAATGGAGGCCTCCTCATGAGCGACATCAAGCTGTTCCGCTTTTCCAAAAATGGTGCGCAGGAACTCCGTTTGACCTGCATGCTGTGGCGCAGATTGGCAGGAACATTGAACTCATCCGTTACCGTTTTTTTCTGATGACCTTATTCTTTTTGAGCTTCTGACGGCGCAGCCGACCCAACAGGAGGGGAGCAAGAAAGCCAAGAGCCCGCAGGCAGCTCCACCTGCCCCAGCACCGGCGAAAAAACTTCAAGCCAAGGGGACGCTCGCCTCGCAAATCAACACCATGGCGCCGGACATCGCCAAACTTTGGGAAGGAACTCTGGATTTTATCCGTGGTCTTGGCGAAGATGTGACTATCCGTTTTCTCCGCCATTATGTCGCGTGCGGACGTTTGAAAAATTTTGTCTGTCTGGCACCGCACAAGACGGACATTACTCTTTGGCTTAAACTGGCCCCGGCTTCCGTCACACTGGAAAAGGGTTTCACGCGTGACGTAAGCGACATCGGACACCATGGTACGGGAAATCTGGAAGTCCGTATCAGCAATGAGGCGACTCTCGCCAAGGCGCTGCCCCTCATTGAACGCGACTATGAGGAGAGCTGAAAACCCGGGGCCACCAAGTTCCAGTCATCCAAAACAGAAAGCCCGGCCATTGCTGGCCGGGCTTTTCTATCTTCCGCCCTGACGGGCATCAGTTCAGCGTCAGATCCACCATGATGGGATTTTCTTCCAGCTCCTCGAGGAACTTGTCCGGGCGTTCCTTCTGCTCGGGCACCTCGATCTCGCCGTTGACGTATTCGCGGTAGCCCGTGCCCGCCGGGATGAGCCGGCCGACAATGACGTTCTCCTTGAGGCCGCGCAGGTGATCCATCTTGCCCTTGAGCGACGCTTCGGTGAGCACCTTGGTGGTCTCCTGGAAGGAGGCCGCGGAGATGAAGGACGAGGTGGTGAGCGAGGCCTGGGTGATGCCGAGCACCAGCGGCTCGGCCGTGGCCGGGGCGCGGCCCTCGGCGATGGCCTTCTGGTTCTCCTGCTTGAACTCGGCCTTGTCCACCTGCTCGCCCACGAGGAAGCTCGTGCCGCCCGCGTCGAGGATGGTCACCTTCTTGAGCATCTGGCGCACGATGACCTCGATGTGCTTGTCATCGATGCCCACGCCCTGGAAGCGGTAGACCTCCTGGATCTCGTCCACGAGGTAGCGCGCGAGATACTTCTCGCCGCGGGTGCGCAGGATGTCGTGCAGCTCGGGATAGCCCTCGGTGAGCGCGTCGCCGGCTTCCACGAAGTCGCCGTCGGCCACGGTGATGTGCTTGCCCTTGGGCACGAGGTATTCCTTGGCCTCGCCGATCTCCGGCGTGACCACGAGCTTGCGCTTGCCCTTGGATTCGCCCTCATAGGTGACGGTGCCGGCGATTTCCGAGATCTCGGCCTTGTCCTTGGGCTTGCGCACCTCGAAGAGCTCGGCCACGCGCGGGAGGCCGCCGACGATATCCTTGGTCTTGGAGGTCTCGCGCGGTTTGCGGGCGAGGATGTCGCCGGCCTGGATGGCCTGGCCGTCCTTGACCATGATGATGGAGCCCACGGGCAGCGTGTAGACAGCGGGCGCGGAGCCGTGGGCGCGCTTCTTCACCGTGCCGTCCTCGTTGCAGATGGAGATGGCCGGCCGGAAGTTGGTGGTGCGGTATTCCATGATGGTCAGGGAGGCCTGGCGCGTCACGTCGTCCACCTTTTCCTGCACGGTCTTGCCGTCGATGATGTCGGCAAAGCGGACGATGCCNTCCTCCTCGGCNACGAAGGGCTCGTTGAAGGGGTCCCATTCGGCGAGCACNGCGCCCTTGGCCACTTCCTCGCCGTCNTNNACCATGAGGCGCGCGCCGTTGGGCAGGATGTACTTCTCGCGCTCGCGGCCCTGCGGGTCCACGATGGTGAGCTGGCCGCTCTTGCCGAGCACGAGCTGCGCGCCCTCGCGGTTGGTGACCGCGCGCACGCGGTTGAGGATGACGCGGCCCGCGTTCTGGGCCTCGAACTTGTTTTTCTCGATGGTGCTCGAGGCCGTGCCGCCGATGTGGAAGGTGCGCATGGTGAGCTGGGTGCCCGGCTCGCCGATGGACTGCGCCGCGATGATGCCCACGGTCTCGCCCGTGTTGACGAGGTGGCCGCGCGCNAGGTCGCGCCCGTAGCAGAGCGCGCAGATGCCGCGCTCCGACTGGCAGGTGAGCGGCGAGCGCACCGTCACCGAGGAGATGCCCTTCTTGTCGATGATCTTGGCCTCGGTCTCGGTGATGAGCGTGTTCTCGGGCAGCAGCACCTTGTCCGGGTCGTCCGGGTCCATGACCGGGTAGAGCAGCACGCGGCCCACCACGCGCTCGGAGAGCGGGGTCTTGATGTCGCCGCCTTCCTTCAGGTGGGTGAGCTCGATGCCGTCCACGGTGCCGCAGTCATGCTCGGAGACGATGACATCCTGCACCACGTCCACGAGGCGGCGGGTGAGGTAGCCGGAGTTGGCCGTCTTGAGGGCCGTGTCCGCGAGGCCCTTGCGCGCGCCGTGGGTGGAGGTGAAGTATTGCAGCACCGAGAGCCCCTCGCGGAAGGACGAGGTGATGGGCGTCTCGATGATCTCGCCCGAGGGCTTGGCCATGAGGCCGCGCATGCCGGCGAGCTGGCGCATCTGGTCCTGGTTGCCGCGCGCGCCCGAGTTGGACATCATGAAGATGGGGTTGAAGCTCTGGTTCTCCACGGTTTCGCCCGTCACCGGGTNGGTGACGAGCTCGTGGGAGATCTCCTTGGTCATCTCGGTGGAGACATCCTGGGTGGCCTTGGTCCAGACATCNACCACCTTGTTGTATTTCTCGGTGCGGGTGATGATGCCGTCGCGGTACTGGCGCTCGATGTCGTCCACCTCGGCCTGCGACTGGGCGAGGATGGCCTTCTTGCTCTCCGGGATGGTGAGGTCCTTGACGCCGATGGTCACGCCCGCGCGCGTGGCGAACTCATAGCCCAGGTCCTTCAGCCTGTCGCAGAGGATGACCGTGGACTTGATGCCGCAGGTGCGGTAGGCCGCGCCCACGAGCTTGGCGATGGCCTTCTTGGTGAGCACGGTGTTGACCGTCTCGAAGGGCAGCTCGGGCGGCAGGATGTCGCTCACGAGCACGCGGCCCGGCGTGGTGTCGTAGATCTTGCCGTCGGGCATGCGCACCTTGATGCGCGCGTGCAGCGAGACCTGCCCGGCGTCATAGGCGCTTTCCACCTCCCACGGGGCGCAGAAGGTCATGCCCTCGCCCTTCTCGAAGCTGCGCTCCACGGTCATGTAGTAGAGGCCGAGCACGATGTCCTGCGAGGGCACGATGACCGGGCCGCCNTTGGCCGGGGAGAGGATGTTGTTGGTGCTCATCATGAGCACGCGGCACTCGATCTGCGCCTCCACGGAGAGCGGGATGTGCACGGCCATCTGGTCGCCGTCGAAGTCCGCGTTGTAGGCGGTGCAGACGAGCGGGTGCAGCCGGATGGCCTTGCCCTCCACGAGCAGCGGCTCGAAGGCCTGGATGCCNAGGCGGTGCAGGGTGGGCGCGCGGTTGAGCAGGATGGGATACTCGCGCACGACCTCCGANAGGATGTCCCACACCACGAGNTCCTCGCGCTCCACCATCTTTTTCGCGCTCTTGATGGTGGAGGCGTAGCCGCGTTTCTCAAGCTCCGNGTAGATGAAGGGCTTGAAGAGCTCGAGGGCCATCTTCTTGGGCAGGCCGCACTGGTGCAGCTTGAGGTAGGGGCCCACGGTGATGACCGAGCGGCCGGAATAGTCCACGCGCTTGCCCAGAAGGTTCTGGCGGAAGCGGCCCTGCTTGCCCTTGATCATGTCGGAGAGCGACTTNANNGGGCGNCCGTTGGTGCCGGTGATGGCGCGGCCGCGNCGGCCGTTGTCNAAGAGCGCGTCCACGGCCTCCTGGAGCATNCGCTTTTCGTTGCGGATGATGATTTCCGGCGCGCCCAGCTCCATGAGGCGCTTGAGGCGGTTGTTGCGGTTGATGACGCGGCGGTAGAGGTCGTTCAGGTCCGACGTGGCGAAGCGGCCGCCGTCCAGCGGCACNAGGGGCCGNAGCTCCGGCGGGATGACCGGGATGACCTCCATGATCATCCATTCCGGCTTGTTCTGCGACTCGAGGAAGGCCTCCACGATCTTGAGGCGCTTGGTGATCTTCTTCTTGCGGGTCTGGCTCTTGGTGGCCTCGCCCTCCTCGCGCAGCTCCGCGCGCAGCTTCTCGAGGTCGAGCTCTTCCAGNAGGGTGCGCACGGCCTCGGCGCCCATGCCCACGGTGAGGGCGTCCTCGCCGTAGCGCTCGATGATCTGGAGGTACTGGTCCTCGGAGATGACCTGCTGCTTCTGGATGCCCGGCACCTGCCCGGGGTCGAGCACGATGTAGGAGTCGAAATAGAGCACCTTCTCGAGGTCGGCCATGGTCATGTCGAGCAGGGTGCCGATCTTGGAGGGCAGGGTCTTGAGGAACCAGATATGCGCCACCGGCGCGGCCAGCTCGATGTGGCCCATGCGCTCGCGGCGCACCTTGGAGGCGATGACCTCCACGCCGCACTTTTCGCACACGATGCCGCGGTGCTTCATGCGCTTGTACTTGCCGCAGTTGCACTCATAGTCCTTCACGGGGCCGAAGATCTTGGCGCAGAANAGGCCGTCGCGCTCCGGCTTGAAGGTGCGGTAGTTGATGGTCTCCGGCTTTTTCACCTCGCCGTAGGACCATTCGCGGATGGCCTCAGGCGACGCGATGGAAATCTGGATGGCCTTGAGGTTGCGGATATTGGCCGCATTGGTGGAGGAGCCGCGTGCGGTGAACAGATCGTCCAGACTCATATATCTCTACCCTGCCTTGTGAAAGGCCCGTTGAGGGTGGTTCGACCGTTGTATTCNTGTATTCCGGCGGCCGCGCGAAGGTGTNNCCCCCGCGCGGCCCGNAACTTGCGGANTATCTATTCGGCGTCGTTGCCGGCCTCGTGCATCCAGCCCACGCGCTTGGGCTTCTTGCCCTCTTCCTGGTGCAGGTTCACGTCAAGGCCGAGGCTCATGAGCTCTTTNACGAGCACGTTGAAGGATTCGGGCAGGCCCGCCTCGAGGAAGTTGTCGCCCTTGACGATCTTCTCGTACATCTTCACGCGCCCGGCCACGTCGTCGGACTTGACNGTGAGGAATTCCTGCAGCAGGTAGGCCGCGCCATAGGCCTCCAGCGCCCAGACTTCCATTTCGCCGAGCCGCTGGCCGCCGAACTGCGCCTTGCCGCCGAGGGGCTGCTGCGTGACGAGGGAGTAGGGGCCCGTGGAGCGGGCGTGGATCTTCTCGTCCACGAGGTGGTGGAGCTTGAGGATATACATNACGCCCGTGGTGACGCGGTTCTTGAAGGGCTCGCCGGTGCGGCCGTCGTAGAGCACGGTCTTGCCGTCGCTNGCGAGGCCCGCCTTTTCGAGCCAGCCCCAGATTTCGTCTTCCGTGGCGCTGTCNAAGACCGGGGTGCGCGTGACGATGCCGTTGCGCAGCTTCTTCACCGAGGCCACGAATTCCTCGTCGTCCATGCCGTCGATGAGGGCGTCGATCTCGGGCGACTTGAAGACCGCCTTGACCTCCTTGCGCACGGAATCGAGCATGGCGCCCGAATCCACGAGCTCCGCGAGCTGGCGGCCCAGCTCCTTGGCGCCCCAGCCGAGGTGCGTCTCCATGATCTGGCCGATGTTCATGCGCGAGGGCACGCCNAGCGGGTTGAGCACGATGTCCACCGGGCGGCCGTCGGCGAAGAAGGGCATGTCCTCCTCGGGCAGGATGCACGAGACCACGCCCTTGTTGCCGTGGCGGCCGGCCATCTTGTCGCCCACGGAGAGCTTGCGCTTGATGGCCACATAGACCTTGACCATCTTGATGACGCCGGGCGCGAGGTCGTCGCCCTCGGAGACCTTTTCGCGCTTGGAATCNTAGATGTGGTGGAGGTAGTCCACCTCGCGGTCATAGTCCTTGAGCAGGGCCGCGACCTCGTCGTTGACTTCCTTGCTCTTGAAGAGCCCGGCCAGCTTCTTGACCGGGAGCTCGGCGAGCTGCTCGGCCGTGAGGGCCGCGCCGGCCTCCACCAGGGTCTCGCCCTTCTTCTTGCCGGCCACGGAGGCCGCGGTCTGCTTGCCGATGACGATGGGCGCGAGCTTGGCGCGGGTGCGCTCGCCGAGGGCGCGCATGTGGTCGGCTTCCTTCTGGTCGAGCACGGCGGTGTCGTGCGCCTCGATGGCCAGGGTGCGCTCGTCCTTCTCGCCGGAGCGGCGGTTGAACACCTTGACGTCGATGATGGTGCCCTCCACTCCCGGCGGGACCTTGAGGGAGGTGTTCTTCACGTCGCGCGCCTTCTCGCCGAAGATGGCCCGGAGCAGCTTCTCTTCCGGGGTGAGCTGGGTCTCGCCCTTGGGCGTGATCTTGCCCACGAGGATGTCGTCCGGCTTCACGGGCGCGCCGATGCGGATGATGCCGCTCTCGTCGAGGTTGCGCAGCATGTCCTCGCTGACATTGGGGATGTCGCGGGTGATTTCCTCGGGCCCGAGCTTGGTGTCGCGCGCCACGACCTCGAATTCCTCGATGTGGATGGAGGTGAAGGTGTCGTCGCGCACCGTGCGCTCGGAAATGAGGATGGAGTCCTCATAGTTGTAGCCGCACCAGGGCATGAAGGCGACCACGAGGTTCTTGCCGAGCGCGAGCTGGCCCTCGTCGATGCCCGGGCCGTCCGCGAGGATCTGGCCCTTTTTCACGATGTCGCCGGGCTTGCAGGTGGGCTTTTGCCCGAAGCACGANTTCTGGTTGGACTTGTGGAACTTGAGCAGGTCATAGGCGCGCACGCCGCCCTGCTCCTTGTAGATGTCGCCCTCNTAGGCCACCACGATGCGGTCGGCGTCCGCGTATTCCACGCGGCCGTCGGCCGGGGCCACGATGCAGGCGCCGGAGTCGCGCGCGACGTCCGTCTCCATGCCCGTGCCCACGAGGGGCTTTTCGGAGCGCAGCAGCGGCACGGCCTGGCGCTGCATGTTGGAGCCCATGAGCGCGCGGTTGGCGTCGTCATGCTCGAGGAAGGGGATGAGCGCGGCCGAGATGGAGACCATCTGGCTCGGCGAGATGTCCATGAGCGTCACCTCGTCGCGGTGGCGCATTTCCACCTCGCCCTTGACGCGCACGGTGACGTATTCGTCCAGCAGGCGACCGTCNGCGTCCATGCGCGCGTCGGCCTGGGCCACCACCTCGTCGCCCTCGCGCGAGGCGTCAAGATGCACCACCTCGTCCGTGACCTGGGCATTGCGCACCACGCGGTAGGGCGTTTCGATGAAGCCGTAGTCGTTCACCTTGGCATAGGTGGTCAGCGACACGATGAGGCCGATGTTCGGGCCTTCGGGCGTCTCGATGGGGCAGATGCGGCCATAGTGCGAGGTGTGCACGTCGCGCACCTCGAAGCCCGCGCGCTCGCGCGTGAGGCCGCCGGGCCCGAGGGCCGAGAGGCGGCGCTTGTGCGTGACCTCGGAAAGCGAGTTGGTCTGGTCCATGAACTGCGAGAGCTGGGAGGTGCCGAAAAACTCCTTGAGCACCGCGGCCACGGGCTTGGGATTGATGAGGTCATGCGGCATGAGCGTGGAAATTTCCTGCAGGCTCATGCGCTCCTTGATGGCGCGCTCCATGCGCACAAGGCCGATGCGGTACTGGTTTTCCACGAGCTCGCCCACGAGGCGCACGCGGCGGTTGCCCAGGTGGTCGATGTCGTCGGCCGGGCCGTGGCTGTCCTTGAGCTGGACCAGCACCTTGATGGCCGTGAGGATGTCCTCGTCGCTCAAAACGCGCAGGTCCGCNGGCTCGTGCAGGCCGAGGCGCTGGTTGAGCTTGTAGCGGCCCACGGGCGAAAGGTCATAGTAGTCCGGGTTGCGGAACAGGTTGTCGAAGAAGCTGGCCGCGATTTCGGGCGTGGGCGGGGAGGACGGGCGAAGCCTGCGGTAGATTTCCTCCTGGGCCTTCTGCTTGTCCGGGATGCGGTCCTGCACGAGGGTGTCGCGGATGGAGGAGGAGGTGTCCGTGCCCTTGGTGTGCAGCACGGAGAGCCGGCGGATGTTCGCCTCGCGGCAGCGCTCGAGGAGGCCCGCCGTGATTTCGTCGGCGGCCTCGGCGAGCACCTCGTGCGTCTCGGGGTTGACCACGTCCTCGGCGAGGAACATGCCCTCGATGAAGTCCGGGCGCACCTCGATGGCCTTGATGCCGCCCTCGCAAATCTGCCGCCAGGCGCGCTTGGTGATGGGCTTGCCGGCCTTGACGAGCACCGTGCCGTCCTCGGCCGTGATGTCGGCGTAGGCCGTGTCCTTGCGGTAGAGGTCTTTCTCCACCTCCCACATCACCTTGCCGCCNGGCTCGAGCAGGTAGTGCTCGCGGGTGTAGAANTAGTCGAGNATCTGCTCCTTGCTCATGCCCATGGCCTTGAACAGGATGGTGGCGGGCATCTTGCGGCGGCGGTCGATGCGGACATAGAGGATGTCCTTGTGGTCGAAGTCGAAATCGAGCCACGAGCCGCGCATGGGGATGATGCGGCAGGAATAGAGCACCTTGCGGCTGGTGTGNGTCTTGCCGCCGTCNTGCTCGAAGATGATGCCGGGCGAGCGCTGGAGCTGGTTGACGATGACGCGCTCNGTGCCGTTGATGATGAAGGTGCCCTTCTCGGTCATGAGCGGNAGNGTGCCGAAATAGATGTCCTGCTCCTTGATGTCGCGGATGGTGCGGTTGCCCGAGGCCTCGTCCGCGTCATANACGACGAGGCGCACGCGGATGCGCACCGGNGCCTCGTAGGTCAGGCCCTTGGAGATGCACTCGGCCTGGTCGTACTTGGGCTCCTGGATCTCGTAGGAGACGAACTCGAGGCTCGCGGTCTTGTTGAAGTCCTCGATGGGAAAGACCGTGTGGAAGACGCCCTCAAGGCCTTCCTCGTGGCTGCGCTCGTTCTCGGGCACGCCTTCCTGGAGAAATTTCCGGTAGGAGTCTATCTGGAGGTTCAGCAGATGGGGGATGGGCAGGGAAGTCTTGATCTTGCCGAACTGTTTGCTGAGCTGGCTCATGGGTACCTCAAGAAGGTCTGGCAGTTGCGTTTGCAACGNAAAANNGGGCCCGCGCCATTGCNGCGCCAGNAAAGCGCACTNGGGGAAACAAAATTTNNGNTGCTGCCTGCCGCNCACGGCAAAGACGACAAAAACCCATCCCCTGCCGTCNCGCAGGGCCTGGGNCATTGCGCCGTGTTTTTAGAAAATAGTTTCNTTTACAGCAGGTTACAGAAAACAGCAATTAACCCTCCCTCTTANTTCGTGAACGCAATCAAATATCCANATTTCTTTCGTTTGGCAAGTGNCNAGGGCGCAAAAATTTTTTNNCGCNGCAAAGGCCCGGCGNGGGCGCNTTTGCNGGNAGANGNNGCANGNNGGAGGGGCGTGCGNTNTTTTGCNGGNAANNNTCCCGNACANCACGACTCCCGGCAGAGGNNCTGCCGGGAGNNNCANTCATGCAAAAATCAGCGGNNCNGANGCGNNNCGGCCTANGGCTCCCAGACCTTGGCCTGGGCCTTGCCGTTGCGCTTGGCCGCNTACATGGCCTGGTCGGCCTCNTGGATNAGCTGCTCCAGCGGNTATTCCGGGNCGCAGGCCGGNCGGATGCCGATGGANAGGCTCACGTCCGAGAGCTTGTCGAGCGAGCNGAACCANNNGGANAGNTTGGNCTGCACCTTGGCCGCCAGGGCCGCGAGCTCGTCGTCCTCAACATCCCGCGCAATGCAGACGAGGAATTCGTCGCCGCCGAGGCGCGCGAGAAAATCGTTGGGGAAGGTCTCGCGCATGACCGAGGCGATCTTGCGCAGGGCCATGTCGCCGGTCTCGTGGCCCCAGCGGTCGTTGACGGCCTTGAAGTTGTCAAGGTCGAGGTAGAGGAGGTGGAAGACCTCCTTGTCCATCTTCTGGAAATATTCGGTGAGCGCATGGCGGTTGGCGAGGCCGGTGAGGTGATCTTCGCTGGCGTTGCGCCGGATGGTGATCTCGAGGTTCTTTTCCGCCGTGATGTCGCTGAATACGGCGAGGCCCCCGAACACGTTGCCGAAGATGTCCCGAAGTTCCGTCTCGCGCACGCTCACGAACTTCTGCTCGCCGTCGTCCATGAAGCCGAGGCTCCCGGCCTCGTGGGTGAAGAACCAGCTCTTCCAGTCCCAGTAGTTGACGCCGATGATGTCGCTCTTGCGCTCGTGGAAGAAGTCGGCGAACTTCTGGTTCATGTGGGTGATGATGCCCTTCTCGTTGTGCATGATGATGGGGAAGGGCATGGCCTCGATGAAGATCTCGATCTCCATGCTCAGGTTGAGGATATTGGTGATGTCGTGCGCCACGCCCACGGTGCCGATGATCTTGCCGTGGCGGTCATGGATGGGCGTCTTGTAGGTGAGCAGGTGGCGCTTCTGGTCGCCGATCTTGAGCGTTTCGTTGAAGGTGCAGGTCTTGTTGGCCTTGATGACCTCGGCCTCGCTGTTGACGCAGGTCTCGTCGTGGTCGGCGCTTGTGGGGTCCACGTTCCAGATGAAGTAGTGGTCGCGCCCCTCGATCATCTTGCGCGTCTTGCCCGCGGCCTTGCAGAAGGCCTGATTGACCTTCATGTGCAGCCCGTCGAGGGACTTGAACCAGATCATGTCCGGCATGGAGTCGATGAGCGTCTCGAGCCAGGATTTTTCGATCTGCGCGGTGTTGAGCTCCGACACCCATTCCACGAGCTTGTCGAGGCGCGCCTGCCAGAGCGGGGGGATGACCGGCAAGAGCCAGATGTCATGATAGGCCGCGATCTCGGCCTTATCCATGTGCTTCACGGCATCCTGGTTGCGGCAGGCGATGACGTGGCCCTTGCACTCCGCCGGGGCCTTGCCCGGGGTGAGCAGGATCTCGGCCAGGGCCGGGGCGTCCGTCCATTCGGCGTTTTTGGGCAGTTTCGGCTGGAAATCGAGGTCAGGGTCTATGTAGATCTTGATCATGCAGGCGCTCCCATTTCCGCTTTTGTGCCCATACTACTAAAATAGCCAGCTTTGTAAATGCCGACGCCGGCCAACATTTCCGGCGCCCCGGGAGGCTCCCGCGCCTTGACACTTTTTTAGCGTGTATTAAAAATATGAATCTGGAGCGCATCCCCGTTCACGCGGCGCAACTTCCGGCACAACTCCAACCGGCTTTCGGGGGGATTATGAGAGCATTCACCGAACCGGCCATGCGGCCGCCGCAGGAGGCCCATTCGCTGCTCCTGCGGGCGACCCAGGGCTGCACCTATAATGACTGCCATTTCTGCTATGTTTCACGGGGCTACCCCTTCATGGCGGTGACGCCCGAGGAACTGGAGAAAGAAGTCCTGGCGCACAAGCCCTTTTTCCCTGAAAATACGGCTATCTACATGACAGGCTCCAATCCGCTGGCGCTGCCCGTGCGCAAGCTGAGGGAATATCTCGAGGTGCTGCGCAGGCATTTTCCGCGCTTTTCGCGCGTGAGCCTTCAGGGCCGCATCGACGACATCACGGCCAAGAGCGACGCCGAGCTTGCGGAACTGTGCGGCCTGGGCTTGAAGCATATCTATATCGGCACGGAAAACGGCCATGACGATGTGCTCAGGCTCATGAACAAGGGCCATGACTCCGCCGAGACGGTGGAACAACTGCTGCGCCTCGACGCTGCCGGCATGACCTATACCAACTTCTACATTCTCGGCATGGGCGGCAAGGGCATGGGCAAGGCCAGCGGCGAGGCCACGGCGCGCATGTTCAACAAGGTGCACCCCAGGCGCATCACCACCACGGGCATGACCCTCTTCGCGGGCACCCCGGTGGCGGAGATGGCAAGGCGCGGCGAGTTCAACGAGGCGTCGGAGCGGGAAAAGATCGAGGAATTGCGCACCTTTCTGCAAAATCTTGAGATCGACACCATTTATGACGGCGTCCACTACCTGAACCCGCTCAATTACCGCTTCGCCAACCGCGACGCCGCGGCCAAGGCCGAAGTGCTGGCCGACATCGACGAAACGCTGGCCTCCTGCTCCGACGAGGAGCTGGAGCGCATGGTGGACCGCCCGCGCATGCGGTCGCTTTAGGGGAGGGGAATGATGGCTGAAGAGAAACAGGCACCCGCCCGGGGCGGCGGGAAGTTCTCGCGCCGCAAGCTGTTCACCGTGGCCGGCGCGGCCACCGCGCTGGCCGTGGGCGGCGGCGCGCTCTACCGGCATTTTTCATCCACGTCGCCCATCCACGTGGAGTCGTTTACCACAGAGGGCTCGGGCGAAAAGAAGAACATCCTCGTGGTCACGGGCAGCTCCCGCGAGGGCGGCAACAGCCTGCTTCTGGCTGACGCCTTCATGAAGGGCGCCCGGGAGGCCGGGCATACGGTGGACGCGTTCCACTCCGGCCTTACGCCCGTGGGCGCCTGCCGGCATTGCGACGGCTGCTGGAGCACGGGCGAGCCCTGCGTGGTGGAGGACGGCTTCGCGGAGTTCTGGCCCAAGCTCGAGCAGGCCGACATGCTGGTCTTTTGCAGCCCGCTCTACTGGTACAATTTCAGCGGCCACATCAAGGCTGCCATGGACAGGATGTATCCGTATTCGCGCAAGCATCGCCCGAGGGACATGAAGGTGCGGGAGGCCATGCTGCTCATGTGCGGCGAGAGCCTGTTCCCGCGTTCCTTCGCCGGGCCGGCCGAGGCCTATAGGCAGATGCTGGGCCTCAAGCGCTGGAAGGACCGCGGGCGCCTCTTCGTCACCGGCGTGCATGAATTCGGCGCCATGCAGGGCCACAAGGCGCTGGCCGTGGCCGAGCAGATGGGCAGGGACGCCTGAGGGGCGGTTCAGTCTCTCGTCAGGAGCCTTTGCGCGAGCAAGGTGCGCGTCCTCGGGCCGTCGCCTTCATAGAGGTAGATGCTCTGCCAGCGGCCGAGGCAGAGCGCGCCCCCCGCGAGGGGCACGAGGAGCGACGCGCCGAGCAGGCTTGCGCGGATGTGGGCGTCCGTGTTGCCCTCGGCGTGGCTCCAGCCGTGGGTGTGCGGGGCGATCTCGGTGAAGAAGCGGATGAGGTCGCGCCTAACGTCCGGGTCGGCCCCCTCGTTGATGGTGAGCCCGCAGGTGGTGTGGGTGCAAAACAGCATGAGGGCGCCGTCGGCCCAGCCCTGCCGGCGCACGAGCTCCGCCACGGCCCCAGTGATGTTGAGCATTTCCTCGCGGCGCGTGGTGCGCACTTCCAGTTGTTGCATGCCCATCTCCGCGTTCAGGGTTTTTTGACCATGAGCCAGGTCTGGATCTCGTGGTTTTCTTCCGTCCAGTGGCGCTTGTATTCCATGCGCGGGCCCGTGACCGGCCCCATGTCGTAGCGGAACGCGCCCTCTTCGCACAGCCATTTCAGCGTCTCGAGCTGGAGCAGGTTGCCGAGCGAGAGCTTCTGCTCCTCGGCGGCATAGCTGAACTGCTGGCCGCGGTAGGTGGCGCCGCATATCCCGCCCCCGCACAGGCCCCCGAAGATGAAGCCGATGTCCCGGCCGTCGCGTTGCGCCATGATGGCGCGCAGCTTGCCCTCCTGGGCCAGTCGCTGCACGAGCAGCGCATAAAATTCGCGCGCCGGGGCCTCGCCCATGCCGCATTGCGCAAGGCCCTTCCAGCTGCGCGCCTCCACGGCCTGCATGCGCGCATACAAGGCTTCTGCCTCGCCGGGCGTGGCCGGGTGCTCGCGCGTAAAGCTGACGCCCGCGGCTTCTGCCTTGCGCGCGGCCTTTTTGAGCTTGGCGCGGTGGTTGGCGGAACGCCGCGAGAGGTAGCCGTCCAGCCCGCCGGCGAGCGAGGCGGCGCACTGGACGGAACTGCCGTGACGGAAAAAGGCGTACGCCTCGCCGAAGCGGTGCAGGAGCATGGCCGCGAGCGGTCCCCGCGGCCGGATGCCGCTTATGATGAGATGGGGCACCGCATGCGGGTAGGCCGCGTCAAATGCCGCAAGGGACGCGGCGAGCGCATCCCCGGCGGCCGGCCCGAGCAGCGGGCAGCCGAAGAGCCAGCCGTTTTCCGGCGGCGCCAGGAAGACGCGCTGCCCCTCCGCCAGGACTTCCGTAAACACGGCAAGGCCCCCCGGCTCCGTGTGGAAGAAGAGCTTTTTGCCTGGGGTGACGGTGTCGCGGAAGGTGAGCTGCCACGCCGGGGCGCAGCAGAAGGGGTCGGCCTGGCCGGTGGTGGCGGCAAGCTGCTCCCACAGGGGGAGCACGTCCGCCAGTGCCTGCGCCTCGGCCGTCCGGCCCGCACCAGAAGGGCCGTCCGTCAGCGGAAGAAAGGGCATGGAGCCTCCGGGGCGGGGAAAGGGCGGGCGCACATGGCGGAAAAGTCCCATGGATGGGCCGCCCGGTCAAGGGCAGGCGCCGGGGGAAGTTGGCGGCCCGCATTGACAGGGCGGCGCGCAGGTCTTAACTAAGGGATGTCCGCATTTTGCGGCCAAAACCTGGAGGACATGATGCTCGAACTCACCGAAAGCGCCCGCAACGAGCTTGAGGCGTATTTCAAGGATAAGGACAAGGAAACCATCCGCATCTACCTGGCGCCCGGCGGCTGCTCCGGCCCGCGCCTCGCCCTCGGGCTCGACCCGGCCGGCGATGACGATGTGAGCGAGGAGACCGGCGGCTTCACCTTCTGCATCAACAAGGAACTGCTCGACCAGATCAAGGGCGCCAAGATCGACCTGACGCCCATGGGCTTCCTGGTCGATCCCACCGTGCCCCTGCCCGAAAGCGCGGGCGGCGGTTGCGGCGGCTGCTGCGGCGGCTGCGGCTCGCACTAGCCATCAACCGTTTGCGGCTTCGGCCTTCGGGCCGGGGCCGCAGGCTTTTTTGATCAGGCCGGGGGCGTCTTGGCGCGCTCCCGGTCTTGTGCGCGTTTCCGCAGGGCGGCCAAGGCGCCGGCCGCGGCCTCCACTCCCTATTCGTTTCCTCCCTCGCAGGCTCCCATGCAGGATTTTGACGCCATCCTCGCCAGCGCCGAAAACAGGATCTACCTTGAGCGCAGCGGCATGGCGACGCGCTGCCGCCTGGCCGCCCAGGCGCTGGCTTCCGGGCGCACGGCCGTGCTGCTCGCCCGCGGCCGCGAAGAGCTGCACACGGCCTCGGCGCTGGCCCGCCTCTTCCTCCCCGAGCTTTCCGTGGGTGACGGCGACGTGGCCGCCGCGGTCTGGGAGCGCCCGCTGCTGGTCATGCCGCGCCTGCGCGACTGGGCCGACCGCGACGGCTGGAGCGGGCGCGTTGCCGCGCTCTATGCGCTCGCCCAGGGGAGGCCGCGCTGCGTGGTGGCCTCCGTGGCGAGCCTCATCCCGCGCTATATGCCCACGGACTTCTTCAGCGGCCGCAGCCTCGATCTTGCGCTGGGCATGGACTTCTCGCCGGAGCTCATCATCGAGCAGGCCGTGGAATGGGGCTACGAGCGCGTGAGCATGGTGACGCGCCCCGGCGAGCTCGCCCGCCGCGGCGACATCCTCGATATTTACGCCCCCGGCTATGGGCGCCCGGTGCGCCTGGAATTTTTCGGCGACTCCATCGAGGAGATGCGGCTTTTTGATGCCGAGAGCCAGCGTTCCCTGCGCAATGTGGAGGAGCTGACCCTGTTGCCAGCGAGCCCGCTGCCGCTGGACCCCAAGGGGCGTGACGCCGCCCGCGCGCGCTGTGAGACCCTGGTGCGCGAGGGCCGCATCAGCGAGAACGATGCCTACACCTACCGCAAGGCGCTGGAGGAGGGCGGCGCCGGCCTCTTGCCCGGCCTCCTGTGGGAAAAGGCGAGCCTGTTCGAGAACTGGCTCCCCCCCGAGAGCCTGTGGCTCCTCCCCGGCGAGGCCGACAGCGCCGAGGCCCTGCACGCCGTGCGCCAGAGCCTCAAGGAAGAGCTCGAGAAAGAGGACGCGGCCCTGCCGCAGCCCGCGAGCCTGGTGTTCCGCCGCTCCTCCCAGCCCGCGCCGTGGAACGGCTTTCAGTGCGTCTTCGACGAGCCGCTGGTGGTGGGCGTGGAGGCGCGGGGCGTCTCCCTGCAGGAGCGGCCGCTGCACCAGTTCGCCGAGCTCTTTCCCGCGCCCGGCGCGCAGGACAGGCCCTGGCAGCACCTGGCCGCCGGACTCAAGGCCTGGCAGCGCGAGCGGCGCCAGGTCATCCTCAGCTTTTCTTCCGAGCGCGGCCGCAACAAGTTCCTCAAGCTGGCGGAGCAGGACGGCATCGTCCCGGCCCTGCGCTACGCCCCGGGGCAGGCGGGTCTGTTCGCGCTCATCTCGCCCTTTCGCGGCGGCGCGGAACTCGTCTGGGACGATAGCCTCGTCCTCGGCGAGGACATCCTCTATCCGCGCGCCGAAAAAACGCACCGCGCGGCGACCCGCGCCTTCAAGGGGCTGGACAGCTTCGAGAGCCTGAAAGAGGGCGACCTGCTCGTCCACCGCGATTACGGCATCGGCCGCTTCGCCGGGCTGCACCACCTTGATGTCAATGCCGCGGCCAATGACTTTCTCCTGCTGGAATACGCGGGCCACGACAAGCTCTATGTGCCGGCCGACCGTCTCGGCCTTATCCAGCGCTTCAAGGGCGCCGAGGGCGCGGAGCCGCCCCTCGACAAGCTGGGCGGCCCCTCCTGGGCGGCCGGCAAGGAAAAGGCCCGCAAGGCCATCGAAAAGATCGCGGCCGACCTCGTGGAGATGTACGCCTACCGCAAGGTCGCCAAGGGCTTCCGCTATGACCCGCCGGGCGAGCTCTTCCGCGAGTTCGAGGCCACCTTCGGCTATGAGGAGACGCCCGACCAGGCCCGCGCCATCCAGGACGTGCTCGATGACATGGACGGCGAGCGCCCCATGGACCGCCTCGTCTGCGGCGACGTGGGCTTCGGCAAGACCGAGGTGGCCCTGCGCGCGGCCTTCCGCGCCGCCTCCGAGGGGCGGCAGGTGGCCTTGCTCTGCCCGACCACGGTGCTCGCCGAGCAGCATTACCAGACTTTCCGGGCGCGTCTCGCGGGCTTCCCCATCAATGTGGGGCTCCTCAGCCGTTTCGTGCCCCGCGCCAAGCAGAAAGAGACCCTCAAGGCCGCCGAGGCCGGGCAGATCGACATCCTCATCGGCACGCACCGCCTGCTCTCCAACGACGTGAAGCTCCCGAACCTCGCCCTGCTCATCCTCGACGAGGAGCAGCGCTTCGGCGTGCGCCACAAGGAAAAGCTCAAGGCCCTGAAAAAGAATGTGGACGTGCTCACGCTCACGGCCACGCCCATCCCGCGCACGCTCCAGCTCTCCATGTCCGGCATCCGCGAGCTCTCCATCATCGAGACCGCTCCGCAGGACCGCAAGCCCGTGGCCTCGGCGGTGCTCGGGCGCGACGACGCCACCCTGCGCAAGGTGCTCCAGCGCGAGCTCGACCGCGAGGGCCAGGTGTTCTGGGTGTACAACCGTGTGCAGGGGCTGGAGCGCGTGGCCGAATATGTGCACAAGCTCGCGCCCAACGCGCGCGTGGGCATGGCGCACGGCCAGATGGCCGAGGCCGAGCTCGAGGCCACCATGCGCAAGTTCTGGCACGGCGAGCTCGATGTGCTCGTCTGCACCTCCATCGTGGAGTCCGGGCTGGACTTTCCCCGCGCCAACACGCTCGTCGTGGACCAGGCGCAGATGTTCGGCCTTGGGCAGCTCTACCAGCTGCGGGGCCGCGTGGGCCGCAGCGACCGGCAGGCCTACGCCTTCTTCGTGGTGCCCGACGCCTCGCGCCTCACGGAAACGGCGGAGGAGCGCCTGCGCGTCATCCTCGACATGGACTATCTTGGCGCCGGCTTCCAGGTGGCCATGGAAGATTTGCGCCTGCGCGGCGCGGGCAACATCCTCGGTGAGGTGCAGTCCGGCCACATGACGCGCGTGGGCCTTGACCTGTACCTCGAAATGCTGGAGGAGGCGGTGGCGCGCCTTAAGGGCACGCCCGCGGCCCTCGCCGCCGAGACCGAGCTCAACCTCGGGCTCCCGGCGCACATTCCGGCCACATATATTGATGACGGCCGCGAGCGCCTGCGCTGCTACAAGTCCCTGACATCGGCCGTGGGGGGCGCGGCCCGCGAGGAAGTGGCCCTCGGCATCCGCGACCGCTTCGGCGCCTTCCCCGAGGAGTTCCGCAACTTCCTCGCCGTGCTGGACTTCAAGGAATTCCTCACCGAGCTTCAGGTGCAGAAGGCCGACATCCACCGCAACAGCGTGCGTCTCGTCTGGGCTCAGGGGCAGACCGCCGTTTCGCCCGAACGCATCGTAGAGCTCGCCGCCAGCGAGCCCGGGGTCAAGCTGCATCCGCCGGCCGGGCTCTCCCTCCCGGTCTCAGAGGATGTGCCCTTCAGCGAAGGTCTCGCCGCCGTGCGCGCCCTGCTCGAAAAGGTGCGCGCCCCGAGGCTGGCGCCCCCGGCCGTCTCTGAAGCCATCCCCGATGAGTCTTCGGAAGCTGCCGCGGCCGCCGCAGGAGGTGCCGCATGACGGGGCGTGCCTTCCGCGGCCTTGCGCTCGTCTGCGTGCTGGCGTGTGCGCTGGCGCTCGCCGGCTGCTTTGAAAGCCGGCTGCCCGACGGGGTGGTGGCGAGCATCAACGGCGAGCCCATCCGGCTTTCCGCCGTGCAGGCGCTCATGGACAGCCGCTCCTCCTCGCTGGGCATCCCGCACCGGCCTTCGCTCGAAGCCATGAAGAGCCGCTACGGCGGCGCCCTGGGCACCCTCATCGTCCATACCCTCGTGCGCCAGGATCTCGAGCGCCGGGGCATGGCCGTCACCGATGCGGCCCTCGAGCACGCGGTGGACCAGGTGCGCGAGGATTTCGGGCCCGGCGGCCTCGAGCAGTTCCTCACGGCCTCCTCCCTGCGCGAAGCCGACTGGAAGGCGCTCATGCGCGACCACCTCGCCATGGAGGTCTTCAGGAAGCGGGTGCTCCTGCCGGCCATCCAGGTCTCCATGGCCGAGGCGCGCGCGTATTATGAGGCGCACAAGGGGGACTTCGTGCTGCCCGGCTATCTGGATGTCTGCTTCGCCGCCGCCCCGGAGAAAGAAGCGCTCGCCGCCTATTGCCAGTCCTTCACGGCGCGCTTCCGCGAGCGGCCCGAGGCGGACGCCGAGGCCGATTTCGCGGTGCTTTCGGGCGCGGCGGCCAGCGATTCCGGCGCGCTCGCGCAATGCCTCGAGGTGCAGCCCGATGAAGTGCCCCCGGCCTGGCGCAAGGAGGCCGCATCGCTCAAGCCCGGCACCTGCGGGCAACCCCGCCAGCAGGACGGCGAATGGCGGGCCATCGCGCTCGCCGGGCGCCAGAAGGGCCACGCGCTGGAACTCACTGAGGCCTATCCCCTCATCGAGGCCATCCTGCTGGAGGAAAAAAAATCCGCGGCCTTCGGGGAGTGGCTGGAGGCGAACCTCGGCCGCTCCGAGATACTGGTCGCGCCGGAGCTTAAAGAATCGCTACTCACCCCGGGCCTGCCGGGATTCGTCACCGAGGAGCCGGAAGAGGGCGACGAGCTCGACCGTCCCGAGAGCCAGCAGGGCAGAGAGGATGATGCCGCCGCTACTGCCGACGAAGCCGCAGCCGCTGTGCAGGAAGACGTGCCGGACGGCAGGGACGGCGCGCACAGGGGCGCCCGGCACAGGGGGGCCGCCCGTCCGGCGCCCCGATCCGCCGGCCGCTAGCGGAGATTTTCCCGGTGATTGCCACCGGGCGCCTTTTGCAGTAGGCATGGAAGCCGACATCCCATTGCGCCCCGGTGGCGCCCGCCTGACCCGTTGCGCGCGAAGGGCCATTCCTTCGCGTGCGGAGCAAGGAGAGCTCTGGTGAAAATGCGTCTTCTCTTCCCGGCGTTCCTGATCGCCCTTCTCTGCATCCTTTGCTGCGGCGCCTTTGAGGGCGCTTCCGCGGCCCAGTTGAACAAGGTGGCGGCCGTGGTCAACGGCCAGGTCATCACCATGTTCGACCTCCAGAAAGAGGCCCTTCCCGAACTCGCCCGCGCGCGGCTCAACCCCAATGACCCGGCGCAGGCCAAGGCCGTGGACGCGGTCTTCCGCAAGGTGCTCGACCTCATGATCATGGACATCCTCATCGCGCAGGAGGCCAAGCGCCTCAAGGTCACGGTGAGCGAGGCCGAGGTGGACAACGAGCTCAAGCGCATGATGCTCGCGCGCAAGCTCACAAAGGAGCAGTTCGAGGCCCAGCTCAAGCAGCAGAAGATCCCGCTCGCGGGCATCCGGGCCAATATCGAGAAGAGCCTTTTGCGGCAGAAGGTCATGGGCATGGAGGTCGGCCGGCGCGTGGTGGTCACGCCGGACGAGATCAAGGCCTATTACGAGGCCCACAAGGACACCATGTTCGACCGCAACGGCCTGCGCATGGGGCTGCTCGTCTACCATCCCAAGGCCAACCCCGCCGCCGTGGCCGCGCAGATCAAGGCCGGCAAGCTGAGCTTCGAGGAGGCGGCCGCCAAGTACTCCATCGCGCCCAACAAGGACAAGGGCGGCGACATGGGCCCGGTGGAGTGGGACAGGCTCAACCCCGAGTGGGAAGGGCGGCTCTCCCAAATGAGGCCCGGGGACGTGACCGAACTTTTCGAGATCCAGGGCCACAAGGCGCAGGTGCATCTCTTCCGGCCCGGCGGCGGCGCGGAAACGCCGCTGACGCTGGAGCAAGCCACCCCGCAGATCGACGCCATCCTGCGCCAGCCCAAGGCCAAGGGCCGCTTTGAAGACTATTCCCGCCAGTTGCGGGAAAAGGCCGTTATCGACATCAGGCTCAACTAGCCCGCGCGGGCGAAAGCCGCCCCGCGGCAAGGGACTGTGATGAACTTTGACGAACTGGGCGCGGCCCTGCGCGCCGAACGCGAGCGGCGCGGCCTGCGCATCGAGGATGCCGCCGACCATCTCAAGATCAGCGCGCGCCACCTGCGCGCCCTGGAGGAGGGCGATGCCGCGTCCCTGCCGCACCCCGCCTATGCGCGGGGCTTCATCCGCTCCTATGCGGCCTATCTCGGCATGTCGCCCGAGGAGATCCACAACGCGCTCAACGGCGTGAGCGCCCCCGAAGCGGCGGCGCCCAAGGCGCCCCTCCACATGGCCGAACCGGCCCCGGCCACCCGACACAGCGGGGGGGGCAGCGGCGGCAAGGGGGCGCTCGTTATCCTCGTCCTCTTGCTGGTGGCCGCGGGCGCCTATGCCGGCTGGCGCTGGGGCCTGCCCCTGCTCTCCGGGCTGGAGCAACAGCGCCTGGCGCAGCCTTCGCCGCCGCTCAGCTCCGCACAGCCAGCGCCCGTGGTGGAGCCGGTGAAAAAGGCGGAAAGCGCGCGGCCGCAGAGCCCCCGCAGCGCCCAGCCCGCCCCGGCGGCGCCGGTGCAGCAGGTCCAGCCACAGGCGCAGCGCGACGAAACGGCGCCACCGGCCCCGCAAGCCGGCCAGCAGGCCGCCCCCGCGCGCACCGAGCCCGCCCGGCCCGCAGCTGTGACATCCCGACAGGAAGAGCAGGGCGCGCCAGCGGCCACTCCCGCGGCTTCCACGGCTGGCGCCTCTTCCGTTCCCGGGCAGGAGACAGCCGCCGCTCCGGCCCAGGCCGGCGACGAAGCGGCAGCCCCGGGCCAGCACAAGGTCATCATCACGGCCACGGAAGAATGCTGGATCCACTCCAACGCGGACAAGACGGACACGCGCCAGTTCTCCCTGCGCAAGGGCGACACCTTCGCGCTCACCTTCGCCCGGAGCCTCGAGCTCAAGCTCGGCAATGCCGGCGGCGTGCGCATTCGCTATGACGGGCAGAGCATGCCGCCGGCCGGGCAGTCGGGCCAGGTGAGGACGCTTACCTTCCCGCCGCAAGACGGCCAGTGAACGAGTGGCAGGACGAGGCGGTGGTGCTGCGCATGGGGCACTTCCGCGAATCTGACCTCTGGCTCCGGCTCCTTTGCCGCGGCCGGGGGGCGCTGACGCTCTTCGCCTTCGGGGCGAGCCGCAGCCGCCGGCGTTTCTGCGGCTGCCTCGATGTGTTCAACACCCTGCAATGCCGGGTCAAGGTGTCAGGCCGCGGGGACTTCCTCAACCTCGAGGAGGCCGCTCTTTTGCGCGGCCCGCGCGGCCTGCGCGCCGACTGGCGGCGCATGGGCCTTGCCGCCAACTGCCTGCGCTTTCTCGAGGCCCTGGGCGTGGACGGCGAAGCCGCCCCCGAGAGCTTCGCCCTTCTCGAAGACCTGCGCGAACTGCTGGAAGACGGGCGCCCGGTGCCGGTGCTGCTGCCGCTGTTTTTCCGGCTGCGGCTCGCCGGCGCCCTGGGTTTTGCGCCCAATCTCGGCCAGTGCGGCCTCTGCGGCGCGGACGTGGAAGAGAGGGCGAGCTTCGTGGTGGACGAGGGCCTGTTGCTCTGCCCGCGCTGCCGTGCGGAGCGCCCGCTCGCCGAAACGCGCTATTGTGTGGAGGTCTCGCGGGCCGGGCTTGACGTTTTGCGCGCCGTGCAGCAAACTTTCCCGTCCGCATGGCCGGCGGAGGCGCTTTCCGCGCCCGAGCGGCGCGCCTGTGCGCGGCTCATCGACGGCTTTGTGCAGTACCATCTCGGCCTCGCCTGGGAGAACGGCCGTTTCCGCCGCGTGTGACGCGTTAGTTGCGGCGGCGCGGGCCTTCCCCGGCTGGGGGCCGCAAGAGGGAGAATCATGTATTTTCAGGATGTCATCCTTACGCTTCAGCGATACTGGGCGGCGCAGGGCTGCGTCATCGAGCAGCCCTCCGGCGTGGAATGCGGCGCCGGCACCTTCAACCCGAGCACCTTTTTGCGCGTGCTCGGGCCCGAGCCGTGGAAGGTGGCCTATGTGGAGCCCTCCCGCCGCCCCACGGACGGCCGCTACGGCGAGAACCCCAACCGTCTCCAGCGCTATTTCCAGTTCCAGGTCATCCTCAAGCCCTCGCCGGACAATGTGCAGGAGCTCTACCTGCAAAGCCTGGCGGCGCTCGGCATCGACCCGGCGGCCCACGACATCCGCTTCGTGGAGGACGACTGGGAGTCGCCCACGCTGGGCGCCTGGGGCCTCGGCTGGGAGGTGTGGCTCAACGGCATGGAGGTGAGCCAGTTCACCTATTTCCAGCAGGTGGGCGGCATCGACCTTTCGCCGGTGAGCGTGGAGCTCACCTACGGCCTCGAGCGGCTTGCCATGTACCTGCAGGGCGTGGAATCCGTCTATGACCTCGCCTGGAACAAGGATGTCACGTACGGCCACATCTACCACCAGAACGAGGTGGAACAGTCGCACCACAATTTCGAGGCCAGCAATGCGGAGATGCTGCTTCGGCAGTTCAACGATTTCGAGGGCGAATGCAAGGCCATGCTCGAGCTCGACCTGCCCTGGCCGGCCTATGACTATTGCCTGAAGTGCTCCCACACCTTCAACCTCCTTGATGCCCGTGGGGCCATTTCCATCACCGAGCGCACCGGCTATATCGGCCGGGTGCGCGCGCTTGCCGCCGGCGTGGCCGCCCGCTACGCGGCGCAGCGCGAGCAGCAGGGCTATCCCCTGCTCACCGAAAAGGCCGGGAGGTAACATGGCGACCTTTGTGCTGGAGATCGGCAGCGAGGAGCTGCCCGCCCGTTTCCTGCCCGGCGAGGAGGCCGAACTCGCCGCCCGCATGTCGGCCGCACTCGACAAGGCCGGCCTCGCGTACGGGAATGTGCGCGTCATGAGCACGCCCCGGCGCGCCGTGGTCATGGTGGAAGAGCTCGACCCGGTGCAGCGGGAGCGGGAGGAAGTCATCGTCGGGCCGCCCGCGCGCGTGGCCTACGGGCCGGACGGCGCGCCCACCAGGGCGCTTGAGAGCTTCGCCCGCGGCAACGGCGTGGATGTGGCCGATGTCTTCCGCACAAAAACCGAAAAGGGCGAATACGTGGCGGTGAAGAAGCGCAGCGGCGGCGCCGCTGCAAGCGCGCTGCTTGCCGAGATCTGCCCGGAGCTCATCCAGGGGCTGCCCTTTGCCAAGCGCATGCGCTGGGGCGCCCATTCGCTCGCCTATGCCCGGCCCCTGCGCTGGGTGCTCGCCCTGCTCGACGGCGAGGTGGTGCCCTTCAAGGTGGGCCATCTCGAGTCGGGGCGGGAGACCTGGGGCCACCGCGTCCACGGCGAGGGCCCGCACAAGGTGCCCTCGGCGGCCGACTATCTGGCCGTGGCCGAACAGGCCGGCGGCATCGTGGTCGACCCGGCGAAGCGGCGGCAAACCATCATCGAAGGCGGCAATGCCCAGGCGGCGGCCATGGGTGGCACCGTGGTCTGGAAGGAGGGCCTGCTCGACGAGGTGCAGGGCCTTGTGGAGCATCCTGTGCCGCTTCTCGCCGATTTTGACCCCGCGTATCTCGAAGTGCCGGCCGAGGTGCTCCTGACGAGCATGGAGAGCCACCAGAAGAGCTTTGGCATCCGGGGGGCGGACGACGCGCTTTTGCCGCATTTCCTCACCGTGCTCAACCTGACCCCGCGCGACATGGCGACGGTCAAGCGCGGCTGGGAGCGGGTGCTGCGCGCCCGCCTTGAGGACGCGCGCTTCTTCTGGCGCGCGGATTCGCGCGAGAGCTTCGACACCTGGCTAGCCAAGCTTGACCATGTCATCTTCATCGGCCCCCTGGGCAGCATGGGCGACAAGACGCGCCGCCTCGAGGCGCTGTGCCGCTGGCTCGCCGAGCGCGTTCCCGGCGCCGACCCCGCCCTTGCCGCCAGGGCCGGGCGCCTCTCCAAGGCCGACCTCGTGAGCGGCATGGTGGGCGAGTTCGACACCCTGCAGGGCATCATGGGCGGCATCTACGCGGCCAACAAGGGCGAGGCGCCGGAAGTGGCGGAAGCCCTGAAGGAGCAGTATCTCCCTGCCGGTCCGGAGACGCCCGTGCCGCAAAGCCTCACCGGGGCGCTCCTCTCCATCGCCGACAAGGCGGACACGCTGGCCGGCTGCTTCGGGTTGAACATGATCCCCACCGGCGCGGCCGACCCTAACGGGCTCAGGCGTTGCGCGCTGGGCATCATCCGCATCCTTCTGGCCTTTGACCTCCACCTCGATGTGCGCGCGCTCTTCGCCGAGGCGCGGAAGCTCTACGGCGAGCGCCGCTGGAAGCTCGCGCCCGAGGTGGCGCTGGACAAGCTCATGGAGTTCTTCCGCGGGCGCCTGCGGCAATATTTCGTGAGCCAGGGCGACGACACCATCCTCGTGGATGCGGCTCTCGGCGCCGGCGTGGACGACGTGCCGGCCTGCGCCGCGCGCCTCGCCGCGCTCTCGGCCTTCGTGCGCGGGGCGGAAAATGAGGGCGCGCTCCTGGCCTTCAAGCGGGTGGACAATATCCTCCGCAAGCAGGCCGGCAAGGAGGACATCCCCGCCGAGTGGGACGCGGCCCTGTTGCAGGAACCGGCGGAACAGGCCCTTGCCGGGGCGCTCGCGCAGGCGCTTCCGAAGGCTGACGCCCTGCTCGCCGCAGGCGACATGGCGGCGGCGCTCTCGGAGCTTGCGGCCCTCCGGCCCGCGGTGGACGCCTTTTTTGACGGCGTCATGGTCATGGCCGACGACGCGGCCCTGCGCCGCAACCGGCTCGCCCTGTTGCGGGCGCTGGGGGCGCGCGTGGCGCGCGTGGCCGACATTTCGGCCCTTCAGATATGAGCGGCCCCGGGCTGAAAGGGCTTGACAAGCCCCGGGGATGCGGATAAGAACCCTGATTCGTATTTCTGGCAACACTATCGCGGCGTAGGCCGCGTGCGGAACGACAGATTGCGCGGGCTTGTCCCCGGCGGCGGCAGCGCAAGGAGTGGAGGAAGAACGTGGCCAATCATAAATCCGCCATCAAGCGGCACAAGCAGAGCCTCAAGCGGGCCGCCCGCAACCGCGCCCAGCGCACCCGCGTCAAGAACGCCGTCAAGGATGTGCGCGCCGCCATTCAGGGCAATGACAAGAGCCTCGCGCAAAAGCAGCTGAGCGAAGCCTCCTCCGTGCTCGCCAAGGCGGCCGGCAAGGGCGCCGTGCACTGGAAGAAGGCCGCCCGCAAGATTTCCCGCCTCGCCAGGGCCGTCAACGCGCTCGAGGCGGACTAGGGCCGAGCCCGCAGATTTTTCTTGACAGCCCGCGCCGTCAGGAATAAAAGGTTCACTTACGCGCCCGTAGCTCAGCTGGATAGAGCACCAGGCTACGAACCTGTAGGTCAGGAGTTCGAATCTCTTCGGGCGCGCCATTTTTGAGACGCCTGCGGGAAAAACCGCAGGCGTCTTTGCGTAAGGAAGCACGGGGATGGCTCACCGCATCCGCAGGGCGCCCCCGCCGGGGCGGCTGTGTTTCCGTCCAGCGCATAGCAGCGGCAAGGAGAACTTCATGGCGCCCGTCAATACCCTGGTCATCACCGGCTACGGCACCAATTCCCATCTGGAGACCGCGCACACCGCGCGGCTTGCCGGCTCTGACCGGGCGGACGTGGTGCATTTTTCCGACCTCATTTCCGGGGAGTGCCGCCTCTCGGACTATAATTTCCTCATTTTTCCCGGCGGCTTCCTGGACGGGGACGACCTGGGCGCGGCCCAGACGGCGGCCATGCGCTGGCGCTCGTTGAGCGACGCCGCGGGCAAGCCCCTGCTCAGGAGCCTTGAGGAATTCTTGGATGCCGGCGGCCTCGTGCTCGGCATCTGCAACGGCTTCCAGCTGCTCGTCAAGCTCGGCGTTTTGCCCGCGCTGGACGGCGCGCGCTTCGAGCGTCAGGCCTCGCTCGGGCACAATGATTCCGCGCGTTTTGAAGACCGCTGGGTGCGCCTTTTGCCCAACCCCGAAAGCCCCTGCGTGTTCACGCGCGGCCTTTCGCTGCTCGCCATGCCCGTGCGCCACGGCGAGGGCAAGCTCGTCTGCCGCGACGAGGCCACCCTCGCGCGTCTTGCGGCAGAAAACCTCATCGCCCTGCAATATGCCGACCCCGAAGGGCGGCCCACGCAGGAATACCCCTGGAACCCCAACGGTTCGCCGCTCGCCATCGCGGGCCTCACCGATCCCACGGGCCATGTGCTCGGGCTCATGCCGCATCCCGAAGCCTTCCACCACGTCACCAACCATCCCGGCTGGACGCGCGGCGAGCTCGCCCCGCCGGGAACCCTGCTTTTCGCCAATGCTGTGCGCTATTTGCGGGCGCAAGAGGCCTGAGCGCCGTTTTTCAGGAGCCGCATGCAACTCACCGAACTTATCGCAGGCATAGAGCGCATCGCCAGGCCAGAGTTCGCCGCCTCGTGGGACAAATCGGGCCTGCAGGTGGCCTCCGCCCGCACCGAGGTCGCGAGGCTCGCCGTCTGCCTCGATGCCACGCCGGATTGCGTGCGCCGCGCGCTCGCGGCCCGCGCGGACTGCATCCTGAGCCACCATCCGCTCTCGCTCTCGCCCGATTTGCCGCGGCACCATGACGCCTATTGGGAGGTCTTGCGCCTTCTCCTTGGGGCAGATGTGCCGCTCTATGCCGCGCACACCACCCTTGATGTCAACGCCGCAGGGCCGGCGGCGTGGCTGGCGGACGAGCTCGACCTCCGCAATCGGGCCGTCCTCGAGCCGGTGGCCCCCGCGCCGGAGCCCGGCAGGCTCCCCTTCGGCTACGGGCTTGCCGGCGATTTGCCCAAGCCCATGGCCTTTGAGGAGTTCAACGCGCTGCTCTCGCGTCACCTGGAATTCCAGGGCGGCACGGCGTGCGGCCCGGTGCCTGCGCGCGTGGAGCGCGTGGCCTATTGCACGGGCTCGGGCTCGTCGCTCTGGCGCGAGGCACGGGACGCCGGCGCCCGGCTTTTCATTACCGGCGACGTCAAGTACCATACCGCGCTGGAGACCCGCATCGGCATCCTCGATGTGGGCCACCACAGCCTTGAAGAAGAAATGATGCGCCGCATGGGCCTTTTGGTCGCGGCCATGTTTGCCGGGCTGGAGGTCATCTTCGTGGCCTCGGCCTCCCCCCTGCGCCCGCGCTGCGCCGCGGGGGACGCCGGCGCCCCGGCTTTGTGAGACGAGGAGGAACGCCATGAGCGATGCCGTGTATCTGGACCAGATCCAACAACTTGTCGAACTCCAGAAGGTGGACGATGAAATCTTTGCCGTGCGCCAAGAGCTCGACGCCGCGCCCCGGCAACTGGAAGAGCTGGAGAAGCGCTTTTCCGCTGTGGAGGCGCGCCGGGCGCGTATCCTGGACAAGCTCTCCCACCTGCAGGAGCAGAAGAAGCGTCTCTCCCTCGAGATCGACGACGATTCCGCCCGCATCAAGAAGAGCAAGAACAAGCTCATGCAGGTGGAAAATACGCGCGAATACCATGCCATGATGCGCGAAATGGACAGCATGGAGAAGATCAACCGCACCCGCGAGGAGGAAAAGCTTACCCTCCTCGAGGAATTGCAGATCCAGGAAGGCGCCCTCGCGGATTGCGACCAGGAGCACGGCGCCCTGAAGGCCGAGCTCGACGCCGCGCGCGCCGGGCTGGATGCGCGCCTTGCTCAGGCCCGGGAGCAGCTCGAGAAGCTCAGCAAGAAGCGCGAGACCGTGGGCAAGGCCATCCCGCGGCCGGTATTCATGCGCTACGAGTTCATCCGCAAGCGTCTGGAGCACCCGGTCATCGTGGCCGTGCGCGAGGGTGTGTGCTCGGGCTGCAATATCGCGGTGCCGCCGCAGGCCTTCATCGACCTTCAGCGCGGCCAGCAGATCCAGAGTTGCCCCAACTGCCAGCGTCTCATCTTCTGGTGCGAGCATTTTGAGGAGGCCAAGCCCAAGGAAGCCGCACCGGCCGAGGCCAGCACCGCTGAGGCTGCCGAGCCTGCGGCGCCTGCGGAGGCGCCGGAAGAGGCCCCGGCCGAATAACAGTTGTGGCGCAGCGGCCGCGCCTCCGACAAGGCCGCGCACGGGAGGCGGACAGACCGTCGCTGCGGGCCGGGCATTTGCCCGGGCCCGGGGAGGAAAGTCCGGGCTCCGCAGGGCAGGACGCTGGGCAACACCCAGGAGGGGCGACCCTCGGACAGCGCCACAGAAAGCAAACCGCCACGCCATGCGTGGTAAGGGTGAAACGGTGGGGCAAGAGCCCACCAGATGCCGCGGCGACGCGGCATGCTCGGCATACCCCGTCCGGAGCAAGACCAAGTAGGGAAGGAGGCCGGCCCGGCCCATGCCTTCCGGGTAGGTTGCTTGAGGGCGCGGGCAACCGCGCTCCTAGAGGAATGACGGTCACTGCGCCAGGCCTTGCGCCCGGCGCGGGACAGAACCCGGCTTATCGTCCGGCTCCCGTGCGTTTTATGGTTTCGACCCCGCCTTCCTCTCCGCCGCCCCGTAACTGCGGGGAGGGTCTCCCCTGGGCCGTGCTGCTCGCCGCCGGCAGCGGCAGCCGCCTCGCGGCGGCGCTGGAAGGGCGGCCCAAGCAGTTCCTCCTCTTTGAGGGCGCGCCCCTCTACTGGCGTTCGGCGCAGGTGTTCGCCCACAGCGGGGCCGTGGGCGGCATCGTCCTCGTTTTTCCCGAGGCCGCTCTGGAGGCCGAAGCGCAGCGCGTGGGCGCCCTCAGCGCCGGCGATGACCTCGGCATCCCGTGCCTTGCCGTGGCCGGGGGGCCGCAAAGGCAGGATTCCGTGCGCCTCGGGCTCGCCGCGGTGCCGCGGCATGTGCCACAGGTGCTCGTCCATGACGCCGCCCGCCCCTTCATGAGCGCCGCCCTCGTGCGCCGCATTTGCACCGCGCTTGCCGAAGGCGCCCCGGCCGTCATCCCCGGCCTCCCTGTCACCGATACCATCAAGCTGGTGGATGCCGATGCCCCGGACCTCGCCGCGGGCACGCCGCCGCGCGCCCTCCTGCGGGCCGTGCAGACGCCGCAGGGCTTTGACGCCGCGCTCCTGCGCGAAGCGCACGAACGCGCCCGGGCCGACGCGCCGGCCACCGATGACGCGGCCCTCATGGAAGCCCTGGGCGTGCCCGTGCGCATCATCCCCGGAGAGGCGGAAAACGTGAAGATCACCAACCCCGAAGACCTGGGCCTGCTGCGCAGGGAGGCGCCCGCGCTCCTCCCCTCCAACGGCCTGGGCTACGATGTCCACCGCTATGGCGGCGAGCGGCCGCTCAGGCTGGGCGGCGTGGAGATACCCGGGGCGCCCGCCGTGTTCGCCCATTCGGACGGCGACGTGCTCCTGCATGCGCTCATGGACGCCATCCTCGGCTGTGCGGCCCTCGGCGACATCGGCCAGCATTTCCCGGACAGCGCCCCGGCCCTTGACGGCATTTCCTCGTCCATCCTGCTCGACCGCGTGCTGGAGCTCGCCGCCGGCGCCGGCATACGCCTCTGCCATGTGGATCTCACCGTGGTGGCGCAAAAGCCGCGCCTTTCCCCCTGGCGGGAGGAGATACGCAACAACGTGGCCGCCCTGCTCGGGCTCGCGCGCGACGAGGTCAACCTCAAGGCCACCACCGAGGAGGGGTTGGGCTTCACCGGCCGCGTCGAAGGCATCAAGGCCTGGGCCCTCGTGAGCGCCCTGCGCCCCGCGAAGGATTGAAGCATGGATACTGATGTGCTGCGGCCGTGGCTCGCCCATTATGAGGATTTCGTGCCCCATGAGGTCAAGCTCTGGGACAGGCCCCTCTATGCCATGCTCGACGACGCGGCCGAGGCCTATCCCAAAAGGCTCGCCGTCATCTTCCAGAACACGCGCATCACCTACCGGGCTCTGCGCGAAAGGGCGGAGCGCTTCGCCGGCGCACTCAGGCGCATGGGCGTGCGCCCGGGCGAGCGCGTGGCCATCATGCTGCCCAACCTGCCGCAGACCATCATCGCCTTCTGGGGCGCGCTCAAGGCCGGGGCCGTGGCCGTGATGACCAACCCGCTCTACATGGAGAAGGAGCTGGTCCAGAACCTCACGGATGCCGGCGCCAGCCACATGATCCTGCTCGACCTGCTCTGGCCGCGCGTGGCGGCCCTGCGCGATCGGCTCCCCGTCCGCAACTTCATCGTCACCGGCATCGCGGACGCGCTCTCCTTTCCTCTCAATCTGCTTTACCGCCTGAAGGAGCGGCGCAACCGGCCTGACGTGCCCCGCAACGACAGCGCGGTGCATTTCTGGGGGGCTTTCACGCGGGGGGCGGAGCGCCATTCCGAGCCCGTGGCCTCGCCGAAGGACGACCTTGTGCTGCTCCAGTACACAGGGGGCACCACGGGCATCTCCAAGGGCGTGGAACTTACGCATTCCAATATCGGCACCAATTGCCGCCAGGTGCTGGACATCATCAATATCAAGGCGAGCGAGCACCAGACCTTCATCTCGCTCCTGCCTTTCTTCCATGTCTACGGGCTCACCATTTCGCTCATCATCCCGGTCTATATCGCGGCCACGGTGCTGCCGCTGCCCCGTTATGTGCCGCAGGACGTGCTCAAGCTCATCGCGAAATACCGGCCCTCGGTCTTCCCGGGCGCGCCCTCCATCTACATGTCCCTGCTGCAGCAGAAGGATCTCGCCCGCTACAACCTGCACAGCATCAGGATCTGCGTTTCCGGCTCGGCGCCCTTGCCGCGCGATGTGTTCCTGCGTTTCCAGGAGGTCACGGGCGCGTCCATCCTCGAGGGCTACGGGCTCACCGAGGCCTCGCCCATCACCCACTGCAACCCGTTCGGGAAGGAGGGGCAGCGTGCCAATTCCATCGGCATGCCCATCCCCGGCACGGACGCGCGCATCGTGGACATGGAGGCCGGGGGCCTTTCGCTGCCGCCCGGCAAGCTCGGCGAGATGGTGGTGCGCGGCCCGCAGGTGATGAAGGGCTACTGGAAAAGGCCCGATGAAACGGCCAACGCGCTGCGCAACGGCTGGCTCTATACCGGCGACCTCGCCACCATGGACGAGGACGGCTACTTCTATATCGTGGACCGCAAGAAAGACATGGTCATCGTGGGCGGCTACAATGTCTACCCGCGCGAGGTGGACGAGGTGCTGCTGGCGAACCCGAAGATCGCCGACGCCGTGACCGTGGGCATCAGCGACAGCATGCGCGGCGAAACCCTCAAGGCCTATGTGGTGCCGGAGCCCGGGGAGGCGCTCACCAAGGCCGATGTGGTCTCGTGGTGCCGCGCGCGGCTCGCGTCCTACAAGGTGCCGCGCCTCGTGGAATTCCGGGAGGAGCTGCCCAAGACCATCGTGGGCAAGGTGCTCAGGCGCGCGTTGCGCGAGGAGGAAGAGGCCAAGCGCGCGAGGGGCCGCAACGGCGCGGCCGGCGCCCCGGTGGTCAGTGGCGCGCCCGCGCAAGCTGACGCCCCGGCGCAGCAGGACGGCGCGCTGGAAAGCCAGGACTGAAGCGGCTCAGAAGGCCGACGGGTCCACGATGGAGAGCAGGCGTGAACAGCCGCCCAGAAGCAGCAGCGCGAGCAGGGCACCGAGTCCGCGCCATGCCCCCACGGGGCGCCCGGCTCTTTGCGGGGCGCTTCCCCGTCTCTTGAAACTGTCCATGCGGGCCTAGCCGAGGTCCCAGTCCAGGCCGAAGGTGTCGTGGAGGATGCGCACGGCGAGCTCCACATACTTCTCCTGGATGAGGATGGTGATCTTGATTTCCGACGTGCTGATCATGAGGATATTGATGCCCTCCTGGGTCAGCGCGGCGAAGGCGCGGGCGGCCACGCCCGAATGGTTGCGCATGCCCACGCCGATGGCCGACACCTTGGCCACGCTCACGTCGTGCAGCACTTCCGAGGCGCCGATCTTCCGGGCCACCTCNTCCATGATCTCCAGCGTCTGGGGNAGNTCCTTGCGGGTGATGGTGAAGGTCATGTCCGTGTGGCCGTCNAGGCTCGTGTTCTGGACGATCATGTCCACGAGCACGCCNCGTTCCGANAGCGGGCCGAAAACGGCGGCCGCCATGCCGGGCACGTCGGGCACGTCGCGCAGGGTCACGCGGGCCTGATCCTTGTCATATGCGATGCCGGAAACAAGAACCGCTTCCATGCTGGAATCCTCCTGGGTGACGAGAGTGCCGGGGTCGTCGGTGAATGTGGAGCGCACATGCACGGGCACCTTGTACTTCTTGGCAAACTCCACGGAACGGATGTGGAGCACCTTGGCGCCCATGCTCGCCATTTCCAGCATTTCGTCATAGGCCACGCGCTCCATCTTGCGNGCGGCCGAGCAGATATTGGGGTCGGTGGTNTAGACGCCGTCAACGTCGGTATAGATCTCGCAGTCCGCGGAATCCAGCGCCGCGGCGAGCGCCACGGCCGAAGTGTCCGAGCCGCCGCGNCCGAGGGTGGTGATGCGGCCGTCGGCGGTCACGCCCTGGAAGCCGGCCACCACCAGCACGTCNTAATGCTCGAAAAGGCGCCGCANNTCCTCGCTGTTGATGGCGATGATGCGCGCGCGCCCGAAATCGTCNTCCGTGGTGATGGGNANNTGCCAGCCNANNAGCGAACGGGCGCTTANGCCCGCATCCTTGAGCAGCATGGTGAAGAGGCTGATGGAGACCTGCTCGCCGGTGGAGACGAGCACATCGCATTCCGCCCTGTCCGGCGCGGGCGACCACTCGTCGGCCAGCGCCAGNAGGCGGTTGGTCTCGCCGGCGCGCGCCGANAGCACGGCGATGACCTTGTTGCCGCGCGCNAGGCCGTCCANNACCTTGCCGCGCACCATCTTCATGCTCTCCAGCGTCGCCACCGAAGTGCCGCCGAACTTTTGCACCAGAATCTTCATGCCCAACCCCGGTTAGCCATTGCGCGGCATGCCGCCGCCTGCGGGAGCCTGTGGCCGTGCTCCTCAGTGGCCGGTGNCCGGGGCGCCGTCAGGCNATGCCCNGGNCAGCGCGNCGGCAAGGGCTTCGCCGCGGGGGCCGNCACCTTTGAGGAGCAGGAGCCTCGCATCATCCTCCATCTTGAAGGAGATGTCCAGAAAATCCTCGGGNAGNAGGNNGGNNTCNAGGCTNTCGGNCCATTCCACCACCGCNAGNGNNTCNNCGNCGTCNAGNGCGTCCNNNAGCTCCTCNGGCGCNTGNCCGGGCGAGCGGTANAGGTCGCAGTGCACNAGGGNGGGCGTGGTGGGGTAGATATTGCAGAGCGTGAAGGAGGGGCTTGAGACCTCGGCNTCGTCCCCGCCCGGGAGCGCGCGNACGAGCGCNGCCGTGAGNGTGGTCTTGCCGCTGCCGAGGCCGCCGCGCAGGAGGAGCGCGCGCACGCCGGAGGCCGGCAAAAGNTCCCCGAGCAGGNGCCCNAAGCGCTNTGTATCCTCAAGGTTCTTTAANCTCACGCGGGCCATGGCATGCGCCGCTCCCANNCGNCGNNGGATTGCGGGCGCAAGCCCNGCNCGCACATGCGGCAGNGCGTCNGCCAGCTCCGAGGCGCGGCAGCCGCGNGNCGGGAAGGCCCGGCCGAGCTCGCGCCCGGCGAGNGCATGCAGGGCAACGCCAACGGCCGCCNCGCGCAGGGCCGNGNCCCCCTGNCGGCTGCCTTGGGCGAGCAGGGCCGCNATNCAGCCCGCNAGCACNTCGCCNGAACCGCCCATGGCGAGNGCNGGCACCGCATAGGGCGAAAGGAAGANCGGCGCCCCGGCNTGNCCCACCAANGTGCCGGCNCCCTTGAGGACGACAGCGGCCGGGGAGAGCCCGCACAGGGCGGCGAGGGNCGCGGGGCGGTCCNCCTGGATANNGGCNGTGTCGGTGGCGAGNAGCGCNGCCGCCTCGCCGGGATGCGGNGTGAGGANNTCNGCGCNNGTNAGGCGGGAGNAAAGCGCAGGCTCGCGNGAAAGCAGGATGAGCGCGTCCGCGTCGATGACNGNNGGNGGGCGNNCAGGGAGCGCNANNAGCGCCGCGAGAAAGGCNGCGGCATCCTCGCCTCGGCCCATGCCCGGCCCCACGGCGAGCGCNGTGGCNCGGCCCAGCGCGGNGAGCAGGTTTTCCGGCAGCTCCCGGGGCCAGCGTTCGGCGTNCTCCGGGCCGAGGNCCACNGTCATGATCTCGGGCCAGCCGCTCNTGATGGCNGCAAGGGCGCTTGCCGGCGCGGCNGCGCTCACNAGGCCCGCGCCCGNGCGCAGGGCCGANGCCGCCGCCANNTGCCCGGCGCCGGAAAGGCCNGGGGCGCCNCCAATGACGAGCACATGCCCGAAGCTGTTTTTATAGTTTTCCGGCGCNGGCTNCGGGAGCGCGCCAAGGGCNTGCCCGTCNAGCAGNTANTGGCGCACNGGCCGGCGCNCCGGCGCCGGCATGCCGATGTCGCCCANGTGGAGCGCGCCCACCCAGGGNGCGGCATGCGGCAGCACGAGGCCNGGCTTGGCNGCGGCNAGGCTCACNGTGGCGTGGGCNCGCACGGCNACNGGNGAGGGGCGCCCGCTCACCGCNTCNAGCCCGGAGGGGATGTCCACGGCGAGCACGAAACAGCCGGNAAGNCGCGCGGAAAGGGCGTTCANCTGCTCGATGGCGGCCTGCATGNCNGGCCTGAGCGTGCCGGAAAAGCCNGTGCCGAGCAGNCCGTCCACNAGGATGCGCGGCGGCGNGCCACCGGNGGCGAGNNCGCCCGCGATGGCGGCGTCAAGTTCCGCAAGGGGCGCCGTGCGTACCCCGTTGGCNCGCGCGAGCGAGAGATGGAGGGCGCTCGCGNCGCCCACATCCGNNAGCGGCCGCGCGTGGAAGAGCAGGGGCTGCGCGCCGCGGTCGGCCAAAAGGCGNNCGATNCAGGCGGCGTCGCCGCCATTGTTGCCGCTGCCCATGAAGAGCCACACGGGCGCGCCCGCCACGTCCGGGCANTGGCNGAGCAGNACNTCCAGGGCCACATGGCCNGCATTTTCCATGAGCATGGCCGGGGAAAGGCCNAGCGCCGCCGCGTCCGCGTCCCATTGCCGCATCTCTTCCGGGAGCGGCAGGGGAGGGAGCAGGGCGCAAAAGTCCGCAAGNGTGTCCATTAGGCCTCCAGCACCACCACGGCGATAGCGTGGGAGCGTTCATGGCTGATGGAAAGATGGGCCGCGCGCACGCCCAGTTGCCCGGCCCTTTGCCGGGCGTGCCCGTGAAAGACGAGGCCGGGCGCGCCCGTGGAGGCTGCCGTCACCTCTATCTCACAGGGGCCGATACCGCCGGAAAAGCCCGTGCCGAGGGCTTTCACCGCCGCCTCCTTGGCGGCGAAACGACCCGCCAGCAGGGAGAGGTGGGGCACCTCGGAGAGCGCGGCCAGTTCGCCGGGCGCGAGGAATTTTTCGAGGAAGCGACGCCCGAAGCGCGCATGCGCCCGTCGGATGCGTTCCAGCGCCGTCATGTCGATGCCCAGGCCCACGATCACCGGCCTCACCTCCCGTCCGCTTGCCCGCCGTGGAAAAATCGTCTATGAATGCCGGGTGTGGGAACGCATTTTGGCGTTATCCCGGCCGCGGCGTCAAGTCGGCCGGGCGCCCATGCGCAAGCCGCACGCCAGCAAGAACGCCAAGCGCGGGGAGAGCGAAAAATATGAAGTTGTGCATCGTCGGCACGGGTTATGTGGGCCTTGTGAGTGCCGCCTGCTTTGCGGAAATGGGCAATACCGTCACCTGCGTGGACGTGAACCCCGCGGTCGTGGACAAACTCAATTCCGGCTCCGTCCATATCTACGAGCCCGGGCTGGAGCCCATGGTGCGCCGCAGCCGCGCCGACGGCCGCCTCACCTTCACCACGAGCCTCGCGCAGGGCATCGCCGACGCCGATTGCGTCTTCATCTGCGTGGGCACGCCGCCGCTGCCCGACGGCTCCTGCGACCTGAGCTATGTGCGCCAGGTGGCGCGCGAGATCGGCGAGACCATGCGGAAAGACCTCGTGGTGGTGGACAAGTCCACGGTGCCCGTGGGCACGGCCGACATGGTGCGCGGCATCATCGAGGCGGAACTGAAGGCCCGCGGCGCCGACCTCAAGGTGGAGGTGGTCTCCAACCCCGAATTTTTGAAGGAAGGCGACGCCATCTCCGACTTCATGAAGCCCGACCGCGTGGTCATCGGCACGGAATCGCCCAAGGCGGCCGCGCTCATGCGCGAGCTCTACGCGCCCTTCGCGCGCACCCGCGACAAGATCATCGTCATGGCCGTGCGCAGCGCCGAGATGACCAAGTATGCCGCCAACTGCATGCTGGCGACCAAGATCTCCTTCATCAACGAGATCGCCACCATCTGCGAGCATGTGGGCGCGGACGTGCGCGACGTGCGCGTGGGCATCGGCTCCGACTCGCGCATCGGCTACCAGTTCATCTATCCGGGTGTGGGCTACGGCGGCTCGTGCTTTCCCAAGGATGTGAAGGCGCTCATCCAGACCGCCGAGGATTCCGGCGTGGACCCCATGCTCCTCAACGCGGTGGAGGCGGTGAACGCCCGCCAGAAGGGGCACATGGCGCATCGCATCATGGAATATTTCGCGCCGCAGGGGGGTGTGGCCGGCAAGACGCTGGCCCTCTGGGGCCTCGCCTTCAAAGCCAATACGGACGACATGCGCGAGGCCGCGGCCATCAGCATCGTGAACGCCCTCACCGACGCCGGCATGAAGGTGCGGGCCTTTGACCCGGTGGCCGCCGACAACGCGCGCCGCATCTTCGCCGACAACCCGCTGGTTGAGATCGTGGACGACCAGTACGCCGCCTGCGACGGCGCCCAGGCGCTGCTCGTGGTGACGGAGTGGAACCAGTTCCGTAACCCGGATTTTGCGCGCATCAAGTCGCTTCTGAGCGCGCCCATCCTCTTTGACGGCCGCAACCTCTATTCGCCGCAGGCCATGGCCGACCGGGGCTTCGCCTATTTCTGCATCGGCCGCGCGCCCGAGGCCTAAGCCCTGTCAGAGGCGGGCGAAGGCCCGCCACCAGGCGAGCACAGGCAGCAAAATGGCCAGCGTTGCCCACAGCCACTGGGGCGGCGCTGGCCATTGCCGTTTCTGGGAGAGGCCCTCCCCCATCCCCAGCACGAGCCCGGCGCAGAGGCCCGCCACATGCGCGAGATAGTCGGTGCGTTCGCCCTCGGTGCCCAGCATGGCGAGCAGAGCCGCGCCGGCGGCCACAGGCAGCAGCATCTCGCGCCGGCCCGCGCCGCGCAGGGCCATGAGCCCCGAGAGCGCGCCGATACAGGCGAAGAGCGCGGTGGAAAAGCCGATGCTTTCCACGGGCTGCCGCCTGAGGAGCACGGCCAGGCAATTGCCCGCGATACCTCCGGCCATGGTGAGCCACAGGGCGCGCCCTGGTCCGGCCCCACGCGCGAGCAGCGCCAGGAACAGCGCCCCGAAGGCGAGATTGCCGCAGAGGTGGGCGGCGTCCGTATGAAGGGTGAGGGCCGTGGCCGTGCGGTACCATTCGCCGTGCAGCCGCACTTGGAGGGTGTCCAGCGCGCCGGCCGAGAGCCACAGCCGCGGCGGCGGGAGCGCTTCCGGCGCCGGCCACCATCCCACGCGCATGCCGTGCCAGACGAGCAGCGGCAACAGAAAGCAGCCCGCGAGTTTCCAGCCCTGGTGGACGGGGGGCGGCGGCGCCGGGGGGCGGCGGCGCTCGGCGTCAAAATCCGTGAGTTCCCGCAGGGCCGCGCCTTCCAGAAGCGGCGGCACATAGAGATATTCCCTGCCGCCGAACTGGGAAAGCCGGTGCGCGATGCCGCAGGCGCTGAGCACGAGGCGCCAGTCGCGCCGCTGGCGATAGCTCGTGAAGCCGTGGGCGCCCGTGATATTGCGCCAAAAAGGGGGAATGAAGGCCGGCCTGACGCGCCAGTGGCAGCCGTGGGCGCGGGGCAGGCCGGGCGCGGCGGCGCGGGGGTGGGTTTGCGGCATGGGGGAAAGAGGAAAAGAGCCCCGGCATCTGCTGCCGGGGCTCCCGGGATCGTTCGGAGGGCTTCTGCCTAGTCCGCCTTGCGGACAGCGGGCTTGGACACAAGGCCGGAGCGCAGGCAACGGGTGCAGACCGTGAGCGTCCGCACGCTGCCGTCGGGGAACTGGTGGCGCACGCGCTGCAGGTTGGGGTTGAAGCGGCGCTTGGTCTTGATGTTGGAGTGGCTCACCAGGTTGCCCACCTGGGGCTTTTTGCCGCAGAAATCACATTCCTTGCTCATGTGTTCCTCCATATATGCGCTGAAAACTGTCCCACATGGGAGGCACTCCCGGCGGGGAACTCATTACCGTCAGGCGCTTACCGCGTGAACGGCGAACATAGTCCCTTCCTGAAGAAAATTCAAGTATTTTCCCGCGGGCGGCGGCGAGGGCGCACGGGGCAGGCGCGAGGCCTGCGACCGGAGGCCAACCTTCTCCGCTTGACAAGCGTGCGCGCCGGCCTTAAGTACCCCGTCTTCTCCGGCGCGGGTCGCGCCGGGAAGTCGCCGGGAATTCCCCTGTGCGAGAAGCGGCGGCCCTGTGCCGCCACAGAGGAGTCATGCTGAAATGTTGAGTTTTGCAAGAAACGAGCGCGGCATCCGTCTTGCTTCCGCTGCCATCGTTCTCCTGCCCGTCGTTGCCCTGATCGTCTCCACCAGCCGGTCGGCGCTGCTTGACCTCGCGGTGGCCCTCGTCTACTGCGCCTTCGCGGCCGTGGCCTTCATGGGCCTCTTGCTGGAGCGCGCCGAGGAAGAGGAAGGCAAGGAATAGCCCTAAAGCGGGGCCGGCCCCGCGCCGCCTTTCGGCGGATGTGTTCCCCAAGGATGAGCCCGGTCTTTATAAAAGGCCGGGCTTTTCTCTGGCCGGCCGAGGCTCGTGCGCGCCGGCAGCCGCAGCTTGCAAGGCCGGGCTTTTCCGGCTAGTTTGCTCCTTTATTCTCAGTCATTTCGCCAGTGCGGAGACAGTATGAGCGACTTTTCCGAAGAGCGGGGGCGCCCCCGCCAATCAGGCGCGCCGGCTGAACGGCGCCGGCACCCGGGCCCGGGCGTGGCCCGGAAGGTCCCCCGGGATACGGGCCAGGGCCGGGAGCGGCGCACCGAAAAGAGGGCGCCGGGCGCGCCTTCGCTGAAAGACGCTGTGGTCGACATCGACCGCGACATCCTCCGCCTGCTGCTCAAGCGCCACAACCTGCTGGAGCGCATGCGCGGCGGCAAGCCCCGGCTCGACCCGGCCGAGGAGAAATTTCTGCGCGAGGCGTGGCAGAAGGCGGTGGCCCGCGTGAGCCGCGATGCCGACCTCTCCGGCCGTTTTTTCGCCCTGATGCAGGATGCGGCCTTTCTGCCGCGCCCTGCCGCCGCTGAAAGCGAGGGCGCGGCGGCCCAGCAGCCCCCCGCCGGGGCTGAGCGCCGGGAAGCATTCAACCTGGCGCCGCCGCACAAGCCGGTGGAGATTTCCCTCACCGCCCCGCTTTCCTGCCGTGAAACGCGGGCCTGGCTCTTTCTCGCCGCGGCCTCGGGGCAGCCCGTGCAGCTCACGCCCTGCCTGATGAACGACCCCCTCGTGGACCTGATCAAGGCACTGAACCAGCTCGGGGCATCGGTCACGCGCGAGCAGGACGCGGTCGTGGGCCGGCCGGCGGAGCCCATGGGCCGGCCCGACAAGGTCGTCTATGTGGGCGACAGCCTCTGGAACCTCTTTCTCCTGCTCGCCTTCTATGTGGGGCGCCCCTCCCGGGTGAAATTCCTCGGCGAGACGGAGCTCAAGCTCGTTGACCTCTCCTCCACGCGGCGCTTTTTGCCGCAGCTCGGCGCGCGCTTCACCCATGTCATCCCCCGCAGTTCCGGGTTGCCCGCGCGGCTGGAGTGCTCCGGCATCGTGCCGGGCCGGGCCGATCTGCCGCCGGATGTGCCGGCCGCCCTCGGCGCCGCGCTGCTTCTGGCCGCGCCCTTCTTTGAGCGCGAGTTCACGCTCGGGCTTTCCGGCCATCCCGGCTGCGACGAAGTGCTCGCCTTCGCCCTGCCGCTGCTCAGGAGCGCCGGCATCGCGGTGACTGAGCAGGACAGCGCCGTCACCGTGCAGCCCGGCATGCCCAGGCTGCCGCAGGCGCCGGCGCTCCCCATGGATGCCGGGCTGGCAGCCTTTTTGCTGGCTCTCGCCATGCCCCTGGGCGGGGAGGTGCGCCTGACGGGCGCGTGGCCTGACGGCCCGGAAGCGGCTGCCGCCCGGCAGATTCTGGAGGCCCTGGGGCTGCCGCTGGCGGCCGGGCCTGGCGCCCTTGGCGTAAAGCTGGAGGCGCCCCGCGCCGCTGCCCGCCTTTCAACACTGCCGCCGGCGGCGCTGGCGGCCCTTCCCGAAGGGCTCGCGCCCCTGCCGCTGGCCCTCGCGGCCTGCGCGACCCTCGCCGGCGCCACGGCGGATGCGCCCGAGGCCGCGCTCGCGGCCCTGCGCTGCCCGCCGGCCCTGGCCGCGGACTTTTTTGCCGCCGCGGGGCTGGAGCTCGTTGACGGCGCCCTGCGCCTGAGCCCGGAGCTTCAGCGCGACGCCGGCAAGGAGTTTTCCGCACCCGTGTGGAACGCCCCGGCCCCGGCCTGGGCGCTGGCGCTGGCGCTCGCGGCCTGTGCGCGCCCCGAGCGCTGCCACGGCTTCCGGCTCGGGAATCCGGGTGTGCTGACGGCGGTCTATCCCGGCTTCTGGGCGCTGTATAATAGCCTGCCCAAGCCGTCGCCAAGAAAGCGGGAGGAGCCCGAAGCCGCGCCCCCGGCCCGCGGGCGGCGTATCCGCACAAGCATGGCAGCGGTGCTGCCGCCCGAGCCGGAGGGCGACGAATGGTAAACAAGGACGAAGCCCAGGCGCATCACCCTGCGCGCGAGCGCATGCTCCGGCGCCTCTATGCCGTTGACCGCGCCAATGGCCGGCTCCTCCGCATGCTTGCGCGCCGGGCATCTGCCAAGGGTCCGCATGTGCTGCTGGACAGGCTCGCCTTCCATTGTGACCAGCGCCTCACCGTCATCGGGCAGCACATGGAGGGGCCGCTTCCCCCCAAGCGCCTTTCGGTGCTGTTGGCGCTGTGCCTCTTGCGCGTGCTCTTCTGGGGGCTCGCCCTGCGCATCATGGAGCGGCGCCTCCAGCGCCAGTCGCGCCGCTACAGCCGCCTCGAGCGGCATTATCCCCTCATGCCCGGCGCGGTGGAGGCCGTGGACGCCGACGCCGAAAAACTCGGGGCCTATCTCGGCGACAGCGACGCCGACACCTTCATGAGCGCCGTGGTATTGGGCCTCAACGACGCGCTGGTGGAAATGACCGGCGCGCTCGCCGGCTTCACCATGGTGCTCCAGGACAACCGGCTCATCACGCTGGCCGGCTTCACCACGGGCATCGCGGCCACTCTCTCCATGGCGGCCTCGGAGTTTTTCTCGCAAAAGGCGGCGGCGGACGGCGGCCAGCCGCGCCTCGCGGCCATGTATACCGGCCTCGCCTATCTCGTCACCGTCCTTTTGCTTCTCCTGCCCTTCATGCTCGTGCCCAACGCGCTCACGGCCCTGGCCATCTGCATGGTCATCGCCTGCCTCATCATCCTGGTCTTCACCTGGGTGGATGCGCTCCTGCGCGGGATGAGCTTCTGGCGCGGCTTTCTCCAGATGGCGGGCATCAGCTTCGGCGTGGCGCTGGCCATCTTTCTCCTGAGCTGGCTCGTGCGGGCGTGGCTCGGGATCGAAATCTGACCGCCCCCTCCAGAAATCAGCCATGAAAAAAAGGAGCCCGCAAATTTTACGGGCTCCCTTCATTGTATCGGACTTTTTGGCTCGTCCCTACTTGGCGGCGGCTTCCTGCTGCGTCACCGGCCGGTAGTCCTGGCCGAACCACACCTGCGGCGCCTCGGGGAAGGTGGGCAGGATCTTGGTCCACGGGTTCTGCTGCAGGAACTCATGGTCCTGCTGGAGCTTGCGGCTCATCTTGAGCATGGGCGGCACCAGCTTCTTGATGTCCTGGGCCATGATGGGCGCGATGCCCCAGTTGGTGGCCTGTTCGGCCAGCTCCACGGCCTTCTGGCTGCACTCCATGGAGGTCATGAGCGTGTCCAGCGACTTGGAGGGATTGTGGAAGCCCACGCCGTTCTCGGCGGAGACATAATCCCAGAACATCTGGCCCTTGCGGTTGATCTCCCGTGCTTCGGCCATGAGCCTGTCATAGTCGGGCGACTTGGGGCCGTCCCAAATCATGGCCTGGCGGATGGCCTCGTGCGCGCGCACGGAGGCCTCTTCGGCCTTGAGGAGCTGGTTGTACGTCTTGGACTGGACATAGAGCACCCGGCCCTTGAGGTATTCGGGCGTCTTGTCATAGTGGCACTGGCGGCAGGCGCGCAGTTCCGGGTCCTTCAGGGGCGAGGTCATCCAGTGGCTGGAGAACTTGGCGCCGCCCTGGCGCATGTAGGGCATGTGGCAGTCCGCGCAGGAGACGCCGGCCGAGCCGTGGGGGCCGTTGCTCCACATCTCGTAGTCCGGGTGCTGCATCTTGATGCACGGGGTCTTGGAGGCGGCGTGCACGAAGTCCACGAACTGGGTTTCCTTGCCCTCGGCATTCTTGGGGCCGTGAGACTTATAGTATTGATACATGTCCTCCGGGTCGAGGCCGTTGTCCCACGGGAAGACCGGCTTGGCCGTGGGGCCGTTGCCCTTGGCCGTGAAATAGTATTCCACATGGCACTGGGCGCACACGAGGCTGCGCTTTTCGTTGCGCGAGATCTTGCTCCAGTCGCGGCCCGAGCGCTTGAGCCAGTCCTGCAGGGGCACGGAATAGAGCCGAAGCTCCATGGTGGCCGGGTCATGACAGGTGGCGCAGGAGATGGAATTCTGGATCTCGTTGATCTTATCCGGCGCGCGGAAGCTGTTCACGTCCTTGGCCCAGAATTCGTCGCCATATTCCTTGATCCAGTTCATCATCTTGGGCGTCTTGCAGTTCCAGCAGGTCGCCGGCAGGCCGCCCTTTTCCGCATAGCGGTTGATGCGGTCGATGTTGACGAAATCCTCGATGGCGCGGGTGTGGCCCCTGGTCTCGTTGTATTCGTACATGAAGGGGTAGCCGAGCCACAGGTTCTTGAGGTAGGGCTGCGCGTACTTGTAGCCCACGGGCAGCGGGTCCACGTTGTCGTTCTTGTGATAGGGGATGGAGCCTTTGTAGACCGTCATCTCCTTGTCACGGTTGTTCCACATGTAGGTTTCGTACTGGTTGGGGAACTGCTGCTTGAAGGCGTCCATGGAGATGTTGTCCGGGTTGATGCCCGTCTTGTAGGTGGGCGCCTTCAATTCGGTATTGACATCGTTGCAGCCGCACGCGAGCAGCGCCGCAAGGGCGATGCAGCTGAGAGAAAAGCCTTTCTTAATCATAGCCCACCGTCCTTTCGCTTATGGGAGTGAGACGCCTGTGCGCGACGCTTCTGTGGCAATCCGTGCAATAGGGCTTGACGGCCATGCTGGCCACCGTGGCATTGACCGGCGCGTGGCAGTTGATGCAGTTCTGGTTGACCACATCGCGGTGCCTTTTGGAGGCCGGGATGGGAATGCTCTTGCCCTGGAAGTTGCCGATGATGTCTTCCGCACCGGCCTGGGCCTTGAAGGGGATCTTGGCGAGCAGGGCATGCGGCGCGTGGCACTCGTTACAGGAAAGATTCGCGTGCATGCCCATTTTCTGCGTCACCGCCGCCTCGTGCATGATATGGCAGGTGGCGCAGAACTGCCGCTGGTCGGTTGCGTTCAGCGCCCAGGCGAACACCGCGGAAAGCACGACGCCGATGACAAGGCCGCTGAACAAAAATCTCCACACATGGGACGCAGGCTTTTTGCCCGGCCCGTTCCTGGCACCATCCATGAGACCCCCCTTGATCAGGCAGTTCAGGTTGCGTGGGCCTTTTCCCGAGGTGTAGCTGCTTTGAAAAATTTTTGCAAGAGCCAGTCAACATTGACAGCAAGGCGTCCGCGGGCCAAGGTGCCCCTTGTTGCATTTTTGAGACAGGGAATTCCATGAAGCAGGGCTTTCTCGGCTATGGCAGCGCGTTGCTCGCCACCATCATCTGGTCGGGCAACTTCGTGGCCGCGCGCGCCGTGGCGGCGCTCATACCGCCGTGGCAGTGCAATTTCTGGCGCTGGCTCGTGGCGCTCATTGTTATCCTGCCCTTCGCATGGAAGGGCCTTGGCAAGGACTGGTCCGCCATCCGCCGGGAGTGGCGCTACCTCTCGTTCATGGCGATCCTGGGCGTCACGCTCATGAACACGCTCATCTACAAGGCCGGGCAGACCACGGCAAGCCTCAACATGGCGCTCCTCGTGCCCACGGCGCCCATCGTCATCCTCGTGTTTTCGCGCGTGCTCTACGGCGAGCCCATCACGGCGCGCCGCCTCGCCGGTGTGCTGCTCGTGCTGGCCGGGGTGGGCCTTCTGGTGAGCCGGGGCGACCTCGCCACGCTCACAGGGCTGCATTTCGCCAGCGGCGATGTCTGGGCGCTTGGCGGCGCCATCTGTTTCGGCCTCTATTCGCTCTTCATGCGCCGGCGCCCGCGGGAGCTCTCGGCCCTGGGTTTCAATGTGGCTACCTTCGCCCTGGGGCTCCTGTTTTCGCTGCCCTTCACCGCGGCCGAGGCCTGCCTTTTGCCGTTGCCAAAACTGGAGCCGGCGGTCATCATCAGTATCATCTATACTGGCGTGGGCTGCTCCTTCGTGTCGTTCTGGCTCTGGACACTGGCCGTGGACAGGATAGGGCCGGTGAAGGCCGGCATCGTGTATTACAGCCTGCCGGTCTTCGCGGCCGTGGGCTCCTTCCTCATATTGGGCGAGCGTGTGACCGGGGCGCAGCTCGCGGGCGGCTCGCTCGTCATCGGCGGCATCCTCGCGGCCACCTGGCCGCACAGGGGCGCAACAGCAGAACAAGGAGAAAAGGAACATGGGGACGAAACCTGAGGCGCAAGGCGCCCGTCCGCGCGTGGTACTCGCCACGCGCAATGCCGGCAAGATCGCCGAGCTCTCAGGCCCGCTCGCGGCCTTCGGCGTGGAGCTCGTGGGGCTCGACGCCTTCCCCGAGATCGGCGAGATCGAGGAAAATGGCGCGACCTTTGAGGAAAACGCGCTCATCAAGGCCCGCGCCGTGGCCAAGGCCACGGGCCTCACCGCCATCGCCGACGATTCGGGCCTCATGGTGGAGGCGCTCGCGGGCGCGCCCGGCGTGCATTCGGCGCGCTATTCAGATGACCTCGAGATGCTGCCTGGCGAAAACCGCGACGGGCGCAACATCCGCAAGCTGCTCGCCGCCATGGCCGACATGCCCGAAGGGGAACGCGGCTGCCGCTTCGTGACGGCCATGGCCGCAGTGCGCCCGGACGGCCGCGAGCTCACCGTGCGCGGCGAGTGGCCCGGCACCCTCCTTGCAAGACCCCGCGGGAGCAACGGCTTCGGCTATGACCCCGTATTCTATGACGCGGACGTAGGCCGCACGGCGGCGGAGCTCACCCGGGAGGAAAAAACTGCCCGCAGCCACCGGGGCAGGGCGGCCGCGGCCCTGCTGGCGCGCTGGGCGGACTTCATGGGCGCCTGAGGGGCGGCGTCCCGGCCACTCCCGGTGCCGGCATTCCGTCGCCGGCGCCAAATGTTTGAAAGGCTCTAAACTTTTTCTCGCAAACGCCGATTGCTCTGAAAGAGGCGCCCGTGCTTGTTCCGCGGCAGCGGGGTGGCCGGCGCGCCCCCCGGCCCGGGCCGGATGCGGCGAACATGTTTGCACACATCTTGCAAAGCATTGGGCGCAAGAACAGGCAAGCAAAGTTTTCCGTATACCGGCCCCGGAGCGGGGCAGAATATTTCACGGCAAGAGGCGACCATGGGCATCAGTATTTCCGGTTCCAACGCCATTTCCGGTCTCGGCGGCAACGATACCGATTTTGACAAGGTATTGACGCAGCTCAAGCAGATCGAGAAGACCCAGCTGAACCGCCTGGAAGCCTGGAAGAGCGACTGGAAACTGCGCTATGACGGCTTCACCCAGATCATTGAGCAGATCCAGGCCGCCAGCAGCATGCTCTCGCAGCTGAGCGACAGGAACAACTTTGTCTCCAAGCTCGTCAATTCGAGCAATGACAATATCCTCACCGCCGTGGCCAATGCCTCGGCCCAGGACGTGCAGCACACCGTCAAGGTGAACCAGGTGGCGAGCAACGCCATCTGGGCCAATACCGGCCATGTCTTCGAGTCCAAGACGGACATCATCAACACCACCGGCGAGAACCAGTATTTCAGCTACACCTACGCCGGCAAGCGCCACGACTTCAAGGTGCCGCCCAACACCACGCTCGATTCCTTCGTCAGCATGGTGAACAATTCCTCGGAAAATCCGGGCATCAAGGTGAGCCTCATCCAGACGGGCTCGGGCTATGTCTTCCAGGTGGCCGGCAAGGACACCGGCGCAGCCAACGACCTTATCATCCACGACAGCAAGCTCGTGGGCATGGACGCCTCGGGCTCCACCTCCACCTGGCAGACCAACGCGGCCCTCGACCTTGACCAGTCCATGACCGCGCCCACCAAGTATGTCTTTGACCTCGTGCTCGCCAACGGCACGAAGAAGACCGTCACCGTGAGCGGCGACAAGTCGCCCGAAGACCTGTGCGTGGCCCTGGAGAACGCCGCCGGCAAGGGCGTCATCAAGGCGTCAGTCGATGAAAACGGCACCCTCACCGTGTCGGGCGTGCAGTCCATCAGCCGGCGCACCAACAAGGACGAGGCCTATGTGCCCGCCTCCACCCAGGTGACGCTTTCTGGCGAGCTCAAGAACAACAAGGGCGAATACGTCAAGCTCAATGAGGCGGGCGGCCTCGCCGAGGGCCTCGGCGACGACGACCTCATCTCCTTCACCATGGAGATGGAGGACGGCACCACCCGCACCTTCGAGATCAAGGCCGGCGCCACCAAGCGCGACCTGCTCGTGCAGATGGCGCAGGCCACGCAGGAGGGCTCGAGCCTCGATATCGGCCTCATGGGCGCGAGCTGGGGCACCAATCTTTCCGGCGTCACGGGCCTGACCTTCGCGGCGCAGAACGGCGGCCCGCTCAACGAATCCGCCCTCAAGACCAAGACCACTGAAGCCACGGGCGTCAAGGACACCCTGGGCGGCAGCCTTTCCTCCACCACCACCTTGACCTTCAAGAGCGACAAGCTCTCTGACCGTATCGACGGCAAGAAGGCCGGGGAGGATGCCGATACCCTCGTCTATACCCTCGTCAAGGACGACGGCGAGGCGGTCTATCTCACCATTTCGAGTGGCGCGACCAACCAGGATTTGCGGGACGCCATCGCCGGCCTGGGGATCGATGTGGAGGCGGATGACGACGCCGGCACTCTCGACCTCAAGGGCATCAAGAGTTTCAGGCTCACCACGGGCGCGGTCTCCAATCCGGCCTACAGCACGAGCCTTTCGGCCACCACCACCATCCCGGCCACCAGCGGCGACCCCTCCTCGGGCGACCTCTTTTTCCAGCCGGCGGAGGGCGGCTTCCAGCTCGAGNAGACGCCGGACCTCGTCTANTCCATCACCACCAACAGCGGNGNCAAGGGCACCCTGACCCTCGCCTCCGGCACGTCCATGAAGGATGTGCTTTCGGCCCTCAAGGACCCCACNAACGCNGGCTGGNCCTGGACGGACGAAGCGGGCGACCCNGCNNCCGCCCCGGCGGACTTCGGCGTGANGTTCACGGATGCCAANGGCAACGAATATCTGGACGCCAGCGGCAACCCGCTCTCNCTCGACGNNATCGACGGNCCGGTCTACCTGANNTTCNNCAATGTGCAGGCNGCNTCNGGCCCGGGCGTCACCGGCCAGGTGGCNACGAGCTCCAACTGGAATATCCAGCGCGCGGCCAATGCCCGCTACCAGGTGGACAACTGGCCCATCGAGATGGAGTCGGCNANCAACAAGATCACCGATGTCATNGAGGGCGTGGTCTTCACCATCCAGGATACCGGCGAGGCGCGCCTTGCCGTGAGCACGGACATCACCTCGGTGGANCAGTCCATCCAGAACTTCCTGGANGCGGTCAACTCCGTNCTGCTCACGGTCAACGANCTCATGAAGTACGACGAGACCAAGGANGTCACGTCCAACGACCCCAACGACATCGGGANNGACAACTACAGCCCCTCGGGCCTCACCAACCAGAAGGGCGGCATCCTNATGGGCAACTACGGCGTGCAGCTCTTCAAGTCGCGCTTCTCGAGCGTGCTTTCTTCCTCGCCGCCAGGCTTCAAGAGCCGCCAGTCCGCCACNGACATGCTTTCCGGCGACGTGCTCGCGAGCCTCGCCAACCTCGGTATCAAGACCGATACGGACGAGAACAGCGACACCTACGGCCTCCTTGTCATNGCTCCCAATTCCACCCTTGCGGAGCTNCAGTCCATCGACAAGGAAAACTACAGCAACATGATCACCAACAACCTGGAAGCCGTGGTGGATTTCTTCTGCGCGAGCGGCACAGGTTCCTCCACCAGNACNGATTTCCGCTACGGCAGCCATGTCGAGGGCATCACCAAGGGCGGCAATTACGAAGTNTCGTACACGGTGGACGNGGNCGGCAACATCACCAAGGTGATGGTGGGNGGCGTNGAGGCCAAGCGCGANGANAGCCAGNCCGGCTATTANTACAGCGTTGCNTCCGGCGATGCGCGCGGCCTNTCNNTNCTCATNGACGACCTCACCCCNGGCGANCATCCNCCGGCCGGCGNNGANCCCATGTATGTNCGCATCAAGCAGGGCCTCGTGCAGACCACGCAGAGCTTNCTCAAGAGCGGAGCTGGTCTTCAACGATGTGANCATCTCGGCCAATTCCACGCCGAAGCAGATCGAGGACGCCATGGCNCTCAAGGCCCAGAACGGCGCCCTCATGTCCCTGCGCGACAATTACATGAACGTCATGAANAACATCGACGTCAAGATCGAGCGCGAACAGNGNCGCCTNGAGACCTGGGAGGCGCGNCAGAAGGCCATCTTCGCCAATCTGGAGACACTGCTCAAGCAGTATGACGAAAAGCAGACATCCCTGGAAGCGCAGCTCAAGCAACTGAGNGGCAACAGCTAGGGCAGTCGGATAGATGAGGGCCGCTCCGGCTGGCGGGCCGGCGCGGGCACCACAACGGGAAACGAGAAGAGGAACGGCACATGAACAAAGCGGCAAATGCCTATTTTCAAACCAAGGTCAGCACCACNGATCAGGGGCAGCTNCTCCTCATGCTCTATGACGGNGCGCTNCGCTATCTCCAGCAGGCGCGGGACAAGATGCTCGCCAAGGATTTCGCGGGCAAGGGCATCCTCATTTCCAAGGTCATCGACATCGTCAACGAGCTTNCCNCNTCGCTGAACATGGAGAAGGGCGGCAGCCTCGCCACCAACCTCAACAACCTGTACNTNCTNTGCACGGCNNGGCTGCTCCAGGCCAACCTCAAGATGAACNTCGAGTCGCTGGACAGNGTGGTGCAGATNTTGTCGGGCCTGCGCGGCGCCTATGCCCAGATCATCGAGACGCCCGAGGCCCGCAAGGCCGCGGCCGAGATCGCCGGGCGCATGCAGCCCGTGGGCTCGGTGAGCAAGAAGGCCCAGCCCCTCATGCAGGGCACCACGGCCGCNGTGCCGCGCACNCACGCGCAGGCCGTCTATGGCCGCAANGCCATGCGCNCNCAGNCTNCCGCNGCTCCNGCNGNCGCCCCGGCGGCTCCGGCTGCCCCTGCGGCAACTCCTGCCGCCGCGGCAGCCCCGACGCAAGCCGCCGCGCAGGCCGCCGCCGCGCCGGTG
>NZ_JAAVBE010000021.1 GCF_014803725.1 Desulfovibrio sp. | reverse complement strand
TCAACCGAGTTCATCCAGACACCTTGCAAGTCATCCAGCCTCACAAGGGCTTTGACATCGAAGCAGCCCACAAGATTGTGGCGCTGATCGAGAAAAAGCAGGGATGGCAGCCGCAGAAGAAGGCCAGGTATCGCGTGGACGAAAATGATCAGGTTATCCGTAATGAGCCGAGGAAGAAGCAGCCGCCTTCCAGCAGAGCCCAAGATTTTGAAAATTTCACGGGCGAAAAATCGGCCCAGAGAATTGCCCAGCAGCGGGGCCGCAAAATCCTAGAGGAGGCCGGTTCATGGCAGGAATTGCATGAAGGCTTAAGAGAGGCGGGGCTGCGCTTTGAACGAAAAGGGTCCGGCGGCATTGTCTTTGTTGGCGACAAGGCTATAAAAGCCTCATCCATTGACCGCCGGTTCAGCTTGGCAAAGCTCTGCAAAAGGCTTGGGGACTTCATACCCGGCGATTACGCCGCTCCCATGACCAAGATTGAACCGGAGCCGGTCAGCAGAATAGCAGAGGATCAATGGAGGGAATACAGGAAAACGCGGCTTATAGATGCTGAACGCCGGAAAGTGCAAAAAGCCGAACTCCTGAAACAGAATGCGGCGGAGATTGCCGTATTCAAGGCCCAACAAAAAGAAAAGCGTGAAAGAGCCTACACTATCCTTGCGCCGCATGGCGAAGAATTTGTCAGCATAGCAAAGTTTTTCCTGCCATGCCAGCAAAGCCAGGAACTCATGGACGAGAGACGGAAACTGGCAAAAATGCCCAAAATGGCTTGTTGCCGATTCAAGGACTGGGTCCGAGAGCGCCACCCTTGGCTTGCGGACATATGGCGGTTACGGCGTACCCTCCAGCCAGGCACAAAGTATGGGCATTTTCCCGAAAGCTATTTTCCCAAAATCGGGAAATTGCAAAGGCCAGTCATTCCCTATCGAAAAATGGTAAAACGCCGCTACGCGGATATGAAAGTTGACGCATCAAGGCTGGAGGCGATGCTCGCCCTGCATTTGCGCTGTGCCGGGTATCTCCGCGAACAGGTTGAGGAAGAAATGCAAAGACACCCCCCCAACGCTCTCCAATCTGACTCCCTTGCGCCAAAACTTGACTATCTGCAACGGGTACTGGACTATGCCTATGGGGCACACGGTGACAGGGTTATCCTTGAAAGCCATTTAGATAAGTCGGCTGTGGAGCGGTGCAACAAGGAGGCGGAAGTTATAGAGTATTATTCTAACCATCCCAATCAAAAACCAACTCAAGAATTGGTTAATAGGCAATTTCGGAGAATGAAATAATTGAGTATTTATTTATAATTTAAGCTAAATCTTCATCAAGTAATGCTCATGATGAAACTATTATATAGTGAGCGAAAATAAATATGAGGGACTGAACCCATCAAGGGTATGCCAATGATTTGTCATTAAGTTTTTAAAAAATTATAGACCTTATAAAATAATAAGGGGCTGTCCTAACTAAGGTTAATGTTTAGCCTCTTTAACCCAGGAATTTAGCTGGGTTAATAGCTCCTTATGATTACCCCCATTGAAGCGCCATTCGCATTCTTTCAGGAACCAGTAAAAGTGTTCAGGCTTAATGCCGATGAACTTACGCAGATACCGTTTTGCCTGGTTCCAAAAATTTTCTCTCTCATTGACATGGTTTCCTTGTTTGGCAAATAACCTTGAATGGTCAATCCTGTGATGGTGGAAATCGCCTACATCCAACGCATTATATGCTCGGAACATGTCCGTGTAGACAATGCTATCAGCCTCGACGCGCTCCTCAATGATGGGCATCAGCGTTTCTGTTCGCGCATTGGGGATTATGGCCGTATAAAACTCCCGTTGCGCTTCAGTAATCCGAAAACCGCTATTTTCCCGGCCTCGCTTGCCTTTTCTCACTCCGCCAAAGTAGCTTTCATCGGCCTCAACTTCCCCTGACAAGCGATAACTCGGGAGATGCATGGCTATTAGACGACGGAGGCGCATGAAATACGAGGTGGCGATGTTGCGATTTACCCCCGCGATTTCTCCCGCAGCACGCGCGGTTGCGCCAGCAACGAAAAACTTTATAAGTTCAGCCTGTTGACGCGAATTTAACCGACTTCGGCGCTCGTACATATCCTATCCTAGCAATTTCTCCTTAGCTAGGACAGCCTCAAAAATTATAATTTCAAGTACAGATTCGGCCCCAACCATGAATCGGGTCATTAAAAATTATCCTGATTGTTAAAATTATGCTCAAATGCATGATATACCAGGGTCTACCGCAGTACCACGGTTTAAGCTACATACAGCGGTAGACCCATTGGTTGACCTCGGCTAACCTTCTCTCAATTTTTCAGTCGTCCTCTCGAACCTCGGATTATTGAGATTCCGCAATCCATCAAGGTAATCTGCATATTCCTGTACCATCTTTCGTCGCTCCGCAAGATATGAGCGCGGTGTGAGGATATTATAGGAAGCCCTCGTTTTATCCGTTTGGGCATGGGCGAGCTGAAACTCTATCCAGTCTTCTTTCATATACTGAAAGTTCGGGTGTTGATTGAGCGTGGTTGACGCCATGCCTCGGAACCCGTGAGTGCAGAAGCTGTTGCCTTCTTCTTTCGTGGAGGCATATCCGAGCCGTCGGATAGCCTGGAGAAGAGAAGCCGTTGAAATAGGCGCGTTATGATTTCTGGGGGAGGGAAAGACATATTTGTTAGCCCCAGAAAAAGGCCGTATTTCCAAAAATAGCTCCACGGCCTGACGAGGCAATGGCACAATATGGTCACGAGACATTTTCATTCTGGATGCGGGAATATACCATTCGGCGTCATTGAGATTGATCTCGGTCCATTCGGCTTCACAAATTTCGACAGGTCGGAGCATGACATACGGAGCCAATCGCAGAGCGACACTCGTCTGCAAGGTCCATCTACCCTTGGAGTTCTCAATGGCTTGCAACAATCGACTGATTTCATTTTCCGACATTTCCTTATATAAGTGGCGTTTGGCAATCGGCTTGGGCATTTCCCTACGATAGAGTGTTAATCGATTGATGATTATGGGATTTTCCAAAAAACCCATCAGGTCTGCGTACTCAAAGATTTTTATGAGGATAGAGCAGATACGTTGCGCCGTTTCACGGGCGCCGCGCTCAATGACGACCGACAATGCCTTGTCAATATGCATCATCGTGAGGTCATTAATGTCCACACTTCCAAAGGCCGGAATAATATTACCCGACAGCCGCTCTTTCTGGCGCTTTGCGTGAGCGTCATCCCATTCAGGCGTTTTTCTCTCAAGCCAAGCCATGGCGACGCTTTCAAAAGTTCGGGAATACACTTGGGACGATTGCTTCTTGGCCCGCTCCTTGGCCAAGTTGATACCGGCTTTCGCCTTTTCTTTCAGGTCTTCGGCCGATGCGCGGGCTTTGGCAAGCGTCAACTCCGGGTAGGAGCCTATGCGAACCTTCTGGCGCTTTCCTGCGGCATCGGAATAACGCAAGACCCATTTTTTCATCGGGGTGCCACCCTGGTTGACGGAAATCCACATTTCCAAGCCCGCACCGCAACGAATGACCTGCACCTCTCCTTTTACGGCCTTGGCGTTTCTGATGGTAAGCTCTAAAGACGGTGTTTTCGCAGCCATTTTCAAACTCCCGCAAGATGGCACCTTAAATGGTACCTTCTTCCAGTATATGGCACCTTTTTCGGGAAAAAGGTACCAAAAGTTTGCGGACTTCCTTGTCCCTGGCTGGATGTCGCTAGAGAAAGAAATCCCGAAAGTCCGCTGAATAGCTTGACTTCCGGGATTCAAATGGCTTTTGCCGGATGAACCGATGGTGGAGGCGGGGGGAGTCGAACCCCCGTCCGCGAATACTCCGCGCGAAGCGTCTACAGGCATAGATCAGGTTTGGATCTGACCGTGCTGGTGGCCCCTGATCAGGCGCAGCACGGCGGGCTCGCCGGTGACAATCTCGCGGAAAACCCCGGTGAACACCAGTTTCCGCCAGCCTGATGAGTGTCGCCCGGTGGGATTATCAGGCGTCCTCCCCCCGGACGTGACCGGCTATGCGGTCAGGTTGCCGCGCTGACTAGGCAGCGTAGGCGTAGTCGTAATCGTTGTTGGCAATTACTGTTTTGCCGCTTTTTACGAGGCCAGCGGCGCCTCGGCCTGCAACTCCGGTTTCCATATCCACGTCGAAACCAGTGCGCCCCCCGTGCGCTGCACAATAGGGACTTAATGCCCACCTGGCAAGCTCAGCGGACATAAAAATGTGAGAGCGACCCCTTGAGGCACATGTGGTAGCGGCCGAGCAAGGGCTCTTCGTCGCTGTCGGCGCCGGCCTCCATGGCCGCATGCGCGCGCCGGGCCACCGCGATGCCGTGGGTGAGCAGCGCTAGGCGCGCGAGCTCCCGAAAACGCTGGTGGAGTTGTGGCTGGCGGGAAAAGATGGCGCAGACCTTGTCCGCATCGTCATCCTCGCCCTCCACCACGAGCTTGCCCTCCGGCGAGAGGAAGATGTGCAGCCTGTGCTCCGGAGAAAATTTTTCTTTTTCAAACTGGCGCTCCAGCAGCGAAACAAAGGCTTCCTGCAGGGCGTCGAGCTGTTCTTCAAGTTCCGGGAGAAGTTCCGCGCTTTGGTTCATGAATTCCCGCAGGCGGGAGGTGGCGGAATCGGGAGAGGACGGGGGGAGGCTTTCGGGGATGGCGGAGCGGGCCTGGACGGTGAGCGGCGTATCGCTGTTTCTCAGGTGCACCATCTCCGCAAGGTGGTTCCGGCTTTCGGTATTCACAACATCCTCCAGGGCAGGTATCGCATGGGGGTTTGCCCTCCGGGTGCCCGGAAACCCAGCTTGAGCGCGGGGCGGCCGAATTTTCCGCGGGGTGGCAACGCCCGGGAGAAAGCAAAAGCAGTGCCAAAAATGCGTTTGGATTTCCCTCGGCAGAAAATTTCTAGAAAATATCGTGAAAAAATGGAGGAAAGTGCTTGAAACCGTGCTTCAGAGCCCTCGCAGAGAGATCGGAAGTGAGGGCTTCGGCGTCTTTTTGACAGGGGAGGGTAGTCGGATCTTGCCGGGGGGCACCTCTGGCGGGCAAAAATTTCCAGTCGCCGGCAGGTGGGGTCACTCAAGAAGGGAATGCGCCACAGCCTCGCCCTGGGTGCCGCCGCCGGCCATACGGGCGAGCTCCTGGCGGCGCCCCTCCGCATCCAGGGGCGCACAGAGGGTATAGGTGGCCGCATCGCGCACCACCTTGCTGATCTGGAAGTGCCGCTGCGCGCGGGCGGCGAGCTGCGGCCAGTGGGTAATGAGCAGCATCTGGTGGCTGCCGGCGAGGGCCACCAGCCTGTCCGCCAGCTTGTTGAGGGTCATGCCGCCCACGCCCGCATCCACCTCATCAAAAATATAGGTGGCATCTTCCTGGTCAGTACGCAACCCGGCCAGGGCCAGCAGGAAGCGGGAGAGCTCGCCGCCGGAGGCGATGCGGTCGAGCGGCTGCGCCGGCTGGCCAGGATTGGGCGCCCAGAGCAGGCGCCCGCGCTCGTCGTTGATGCCGGGCCAGAGCTCATGGGGAGTGAATTCCGGGATGACTCGCGTCCCCTCGGAAAAGCCGAGCCCGCGCAACTGCTCTTCCAGATCTTTTGCCAGCTTGCCAGCCGCCTCGCGGCGCAGGGGCACGATACGCGCCACAAGGGTGCCCAGCTCCTCCACAAGCAGGGCCTCTTCCTTCTTCAGACGCGAAAGATCCAGCGAGCAGACATCGAGGAAGGAAAGGTTTTCAACGATCTCTTCGCGCAGGGAGAGGATTTCGGGGAGGGTCCGCTTCAGCCTGCGCTTGAGCTGTGCCAGGAGGAAGAGGCGTTCCTCCACCTTGTCGAGGTCCACGTCAGTGTCGACTGCGGGCTGGCGGCGCAGCTCCCCGGAGAGGTGCGAAAGCTCCTGGCGCAAGGCGGCCGCAGCCTCGGCTGCGGCTTCGGAGCGGTCATCGCCCTCGCGGCCCATGCGCTGGGCGAGGCGCTCGAATTCCGCCAGCAGGTCAAGCAGGCCCGGGCCGTCCTCGCCATGCAGGAGGAGCAGGGCGCGTTCCCCATCCTCGCGCCTTGCCTCGGCGTCGCGCGCCTGGGCGCGCTGGGCCTCAAGCCGCTCCTCCTCGCCCTCCTGCGGCGCCACCTTGTCGATCTCCTGCTGCTGCATTTCCAGAAGGTCGCGGCGTTCGGCAAGGCCCTCCTGCCGGGCGCGAAGGGCGTCCCGTTCCTCCGCGAGGGCGCGCAGCTGCGCGACGAGTCTGTCCCGCTCCTCAAGCAGGGCTGGCTCCGGGAAGGCATCTTCAAACAACCGCGCCTGGAAGGCCGGCTGGAGGAGCTTCTGCTGCGCGTGCTGGCTCGTATGGCTCACGAGGCGGCTGCGCAGTTCGCGCAGGCTCTCCTGCGAGCTCAGGGCATCATTGATATAGAGTCGGCTGCGGCCGCTTTCCGCCACCAGTTCGCGCCGCAACACCAAGTCCCCGTCTTCCAGCGCGAAAAGCGCCTCCACCTGCGCGCGCTCCGCGCCCGGGCGCACCATGTCCGCGCCGAGCTTGTCGCCCAGCAGGAAGCCCAGGGCCTTGAGGATGAAACTTTTCCCGGCGCCGGTCTCGCCCGTGAGCACATTGATGCCGCTGGCGAATTCCAGCTCCATGTCCTCAATGAGGGCCAGGTTGCGGATGCGCAGATATTCCAGCATAGGTCCACCTGAAAATGCGTTGCCAAGGGCTGAAAGGGGTCCGAGCGGCGTCTGTCTATTGAGAGAGCCGCGGGTCCAGCAGGTCGCGCAGGCTTTCGCCCACCAGGTTGTAGCCCAGCACCGTGAGCAGGATGGCGAGGCCCGGATAGACGGAAAGCCAGGGCGCCGTCTCGATGGTGGCCTTGCCCTCCATGAGCATGTTGCCCCAGCTGGGCATGGGCGGCTGCACGCCAAGGCCGAGAAAGCTCAGGCTCGACTCCACGAGGATGGCGCCAGCGATGCCGAGGGTGGCCGTGATGAGCACCGGCGCCAGCGCATTGGGCAGGATATGTCGCAGCAGGATATGCGGCGTGGAGGTGCCGGCAAGGCGCGCCGCGGCCACAAATTCGCGCTCGCGCAGGCTCAGGGTCTCGGCGCGCACCAACCGGCACACGCCCATCCATGAGGTCAGGCCGATGACGATCATGATATTGGTAAGGCTCGGCTCCAGAAAGGCAATGACCGCAAGGATGAGAAAAAAGGAGGGGAAGCAGAGCATGATGTCCACGAGGCGCATGACGGCTTCGTCTACCCAGCGGCGGAAATAGCCGCTGATGAGGCCGAGCGTGGTGCCGATGCTCACGGAGATGCCCACAGCCACGAAGCCCACCCACAGCGAGACGCGGCCGCCATAAAGCAGGCGCGAGAGAATGTCGCGCCCAAGGCGGTCCGTGCCGAGCCAGAATTCCGCCGAAGGCGCCTCAAGCACATGGTCGAGGTGTTCGGCATCGGGAGGATAGGGCGCGAGCCATGGCGCGCCGAGCGCGGCGAGCGACATGAAGAGCACGATGCCGAGCCCGAGGGCCAGCATGCCATTGCGCCCGAGAAAGCGGCGCACGGTCGCGCACATCATTTGCCGCCTCCGCTGCGGATGCGGGGGTCGGCGAGGCCGTAGAAAAGGTCAGCCAGAAGATTGCCCGCCAGCGTGAGCACAGCGCCGAGCACGAGGTTGCCCATGATCATGGTGTAGTCGCGGGCCATGACCGCGCTGTAAAAAAGCTGCCCGAGGCCGGGCAGGGCGAAGATGGACTCGATGATGACGCTGCCGCCGATGAGGCCGGGCACGGAAAGCCCGAGGAGGGTGATGACGGGCAAAAGCGCGTTCCGCAGGGCATGGCGCAGGATGACCTGGCGCGGCGAGAGGCCCTTGGCCCGCGCGGTGAGGATATAGTCCTGCCGGAGCACCTCCAGCATGCAGGCCCGCATGTAGCGGGACATGCCCGCGAGCGAACCCACGGTATACACCGTGATGGGCAGCACCAGATGGCGCGCGAGGTCGCAAAACTTGCCCCAGGGACTCAGGCGCGCATAATCCATGGAGGTGAGCCCGGAAATGGGCAGCCACTGGAGGTCGATGCCGAACCAGAGCATGAGCAGCAGCGCCAGCCAGAAGGAGGGCATGGCAAAGCCCAGGAAGACGAGCACAGTGACCGCGCGGTCGAGCAGGGAATTGCGCCGGCATGCGGAGAGGATGCCCACGGGGATGGCGATGAGTAGGGTGAGCACCAGCGAAATGGCGTTCATGGAGACGGTCAGCGGCAGGCGCTCGAAAATCTTGTCGAGCACCGGGCGCGCGTCCGCGGACATGGAATTGCCGAAATCGCCGTGCAACAGCCGGCCGAGCCAGTCGAAATACTGGACGTGCAGGGGCTTGTCGAGGCCGTAGAGCGCCTCGAGCTGCTGGCGTGCGGCCGCGCCGGCCAGCGGGTTGAGCGTGGTCTCCATATCCGTGGGCGAGCCAGGCGCCAGGTGGATGACCCAAAAGGAAATGAGCGTGATGCCCCAGAGCACGAGGAGCATCCAGAGCAGTTTTCTCCCCAGCCGCAAGAGAGCGGCAAAAAGCGGCGTGCCGGGGAGCATCGCCGGGGTGAGGGCAGGGGAGAGCGGTCCGTTCATGCGGCGGTCAGGGGGCATCCACGCGGGGAGCGCGGGCACCCGTTCAAGCGGTGCGCGTCATCCATTGGGCCATGTCGGCCACTTCCTTTGGCCATTGCGGCGAGAGCCGCAGCTTGAGGAAGCGCGCGTAGAGGCCGTCCAGAAGCGCCAAGCAGGTTTCCATGAGGTAGATCTTTTCAAGGAGCAGGGCGTCCGGCTCGTCATCGGCGTCGCCCTTGTCGAGCTTGGGGGTGCGCAGGCTGCTGATGGAAAAATCCTCGGCCCGGAGGGTGAACTGGAAGGCCATGTCGTCTTTTTCAAAGCGGATGAGTGCCCGGGTGACCTTTTTGCCGGTGCCGAGCCCGAAGCGCGCCTCGCGCAGGGGCGAGAGCGAGCCCGAGACCGAGGCCGTCTCGCGCGCCTCGCCCTCGCCGCCGGCCACCACGATGCGCTGCTCCATGGAGACGGCGAAGGGCTGGCCGTGGATATCGGTAAAGGCGCCGGGCGCGGTATCGCTCTGGTACCAGAGCCAGGTGAGAAATTCCTGCCCGAGGATGGCGTCGGTCGAATCGGAGGACGGCAAACTCATCATCTCCCCCTATGCGTCCAGAGACGCGAATTGCGTGGCCTCCAGCCGGTCAAGGCGGAGCAGGGCGTCCTCGTCGAGCATGCCGACGGCCAGGGTGTAGGGCGTCAGCTGGTCAAGGCGCAGGTCGAAGGTCTGGAGGAATTCTTCCATAAAAAGGTCGATCATGCCGCTCTGGGTGGAGGCGAACCAGACCTCGTTTTTCTCGAGGAGCCAGATGACATTGAACTCGCCCGGCACCGGCAAAAAGCGCTGCCGCAGCCGGAGCAGCACCTGCTCCTTGATCTCCTTTTTCCGCTCGCGCGAAATAAAGGTCTTGCCGCGGGCGCGCAGCTCTTCCTTTTCCGCCCGCAGGGCGATGGCCAGATGCTTGCGGATGACGCCGGCCGGGATCTTGCGATTGTCCACCCGGAGCGAAAAGACGAAGTAGTTGCCTTTTTGTGCGGGGGCTTCGCTCCATGCGGTATCGAGAAAGTCCTCAAAGCTGACCCAGCCCTGGGCGTGCATTTCCGGCAGGTCGTCGATATCGACGATGGCATGCTTGCGCAGCCGGTCGGGAACTTCGCGGAGGAGTTCATCTGTCACCGGGTCAAGGATGCGAAAACGGGTGAAACTTACGCTGGCGTTGGCAAAACCCATGGGTCTTCCTTCAGGGGGATTCCTTAATAAAGAGGAGGCAAGATGGCATCGTTCACCGCCGGGCTCTCAGGCAGCCCCAGGCCGGTCATTTTCCGGCGCCATACGTGCGCGACACGAGCCCCGCAAAATATCTTTTGCTGGTGGCAAGCCGTGCGCCTGTTGTACGTCAGAGGCTTGCCGACGGCAAGGGGCGCTCGAGGAGTGCAGCGGAGAGAAACGAACTGATGTGGGGCGGGGCAACAGAGCGTCCTCTTCAGCCATTTTTCTATTTGTCCCATAATGATAATTATGTAAACTAATAATGCTGAAAAACCTTTATCCGGCCGTAGCCCTTGACGCGCGCCGGCGCTTCGAGCAGCATGGCGCCAGTCTTCCCAGGAATCCTCATAAAGTTCTCCGGCACAGGCCATGAAACATCGCAAAAAATCTGCAACCGCATGCCCTGACGCCGACGGTGCGACCGCATCGCCGCGGCGCTCTTCGCGGCGTGCTGCCCAGGCACGCCCGACCAAAACCGCACAGCCCACGCTTGCCAGCCCTGATGTGGCAAAGCCAGGCCTTGAGCTGCCCAAAGAAAATACCCATGCTGACGGCCAGCGCCTCAACAAGGCCATCGCCGCGTCGGGCCTGTGCGCGCGGCGCAAGGCCGATGAGCTGATTTTTGCCGGACGGGTGGCCGTGGACGGCATGACCGAGACCAATCCCGGGCGCCGCGTGGGGCCCGGCGAAATCATCAGCGTTGACGGCAAGCCGCTAAGCAGAAAGCAGGAATTGGCGTATCGGCTCCTGAACAAGCCCGTGGGCATTGTCTGCACCCTGAGCGACCCGCAAGGGCGCCCTACTGTCATGGATATTTTACCCGAATCCGCCCGCGGCCTGGGCCTCTTCCCCGTGGGGCGGCTCGATTTTTTCTCCGAGGGGCTTTTGCTGCTCACCAACGACGGCGAACTCGCCAACCGCCTCACCCATCCCCGGCACCATGTGGACAAGACCTATGAAGTGCTGGTGCGCGGGCCTGTGCCCGAGCAGGCCCTTGAGACCATGCGCGCCGGCATGCGCCTTTCGGACGGCACTCCCCTCCTCCCGGTGGCTGCCAGCCGCGTGGAGGGCGGCGACGAGCGCGGAACGCTGCTGCGCCTCGTGCTCCGGCAGGGCGTCAACAGGCAGATCCGGCGCATGTGCGATGACCTTGGCCTGACCATCCTGCGCCTGAAGCGCGTGGCTCAGGGCATCCTGCGCCTGGGCGAACTCAAGCCGGGCGAGACGCGCGTATTGAAAGCGGAAGAAGTGCGGGCGCTCAGGAAGAGCGCGGCGTTGGACAAAAAGCCTTAAGAGGTGAAGGAAGTCCGCGAGGAGGCATCGCTCCCCTGCGCCCTTTAAGGCGCTATGACATCATCCTGAAGGGCGCGGACTTTTTCCTGCAGGGCAGAGGCATCCTGCGGTTGGCGCTTCCAGGACGAAATGGCCGACAGGAAGCGGCCGCCCAAGGATGTATCCGCGTTTTCACCCTCATTCCAGGCGTCTTCCAGTGCCTGGAGAAATTTTGCCGCTGTGTTCAGCGTGTCTTCATCAAGAACCGTGGTGGCGCCCAGGGCAGAGATGGTATTCAGTTTTTGCTGGAGTGGGCGGAGTTTCTTGAGAAGTTCAGGCGACGCCACTTCTCCGGGTTGGTAGTTGGCCTCGCGGAGATGGCGGTCGATTTCCTTTTCCAGCGATGCTTTCAGGGCCGCGTTTTCGGGCAGCAAGGTGCCCCGGCTGTCATTTGCCTCCCCTCCTCCCGCTACGGAGAAATTCGCGCCGCTATGCCACTGGTTGAACCAGCGCGTCAGTTGCGCCTCGTGTTGCGCACCTGAAGATGGCTCCGTTTCCACCTGCGCGAGGGAGTTTCGATACGCCGCCAAGGCTTCCTCCGAAATGGAGACGGTATCGCCCGAGCTCCCCGTGCTCCGCACCGAGGGCCGGCGCAGCCGTTGCGCCGGCTGCACCTCAAAGATCGAACCGATGGCGGTATAACTGCCGGAAATCTGCATGGCATCCCCCTTGCGGCAGGAAAAATCTTCCCCTGCCATGCCTATCCTGCAAGGGCTGTTCCTTTAAACGCAAAGCCGCCCCCGCATTTTCTGCAAGGGCGGCCTTGAAAGAAGCGGGCGTGGGCGGCTAGACGATGCCGTGTTCTCCCGGGCGCTCGTACTTTTCCTTCTCCTGCGCGCGGACATAAAAATCCGTGTCGCCCAGGGCCAGGAGTATGGCGGAAGAAACATAGATGGACGACGCCGTGCCCACCACCACGCCGATGAGCATGGTCAGGGCAAAATCGTGGATGACGCCGCCGCCGAGCAGGAAGAGCGAAAGCGTGGCCACAAAGGTGGTGCCGCTCGTGAGGATGGTGCGCGAAAGGGTTTGGTTGACGCTGCGGTTGATGAGCGAGGCTAGGTCAAGCTCGGGCCTGGCCCGGAGATTTTCGCGCAGCCGATCATACACGATGATGGTGTCGTTGAGGGAATAACCAACAATGGTCAGGATGGCGGCCATGACGTTGAGGTCGATCTCCACATCGAGGATGGAGAGCAGCCCGAGCGTGATGAACACGTCATGCAACAGGCCCACAACAGCGCCCAGGGCAAAGTTCAGCTTCAGCACGAAGCAGACCATCAGAGTGATGGCGAGCGCGATAAGCACCTGCCAGCCCATGCTGACGGGCGTGAAGCTGAAGAGATACATGCCGCCCCACAGCGCGGCGGCCATGATGGCGCCGGCCATCCAGCGTTGCTCGAAGCGGCCGGAGATGTAGACCGCAATGAGCAAAACCGCATAATAAAGGGCGCTCAGGGCCTTGTTGGTGAGGTCGTCGCCCACCTTGGGGCCCACCACCTCGAGGCGCTGGATCTCGGCCGGATTGTCCGGGAAAGCCTGGGCGAGGGCCTTGAGCACATTGGTGCGCAAAAGCGAGGCATCCCCGGTCTCGGAGCTGGAAAAACGCAACAGGTAGTCGCGGCCGCCCTCGCCGAAGCGCTGGGTGGAGATGCCGGGCAGCTCCGGGATATTGAGGCTTTTCTTGAGCGCCTCATCTTCCACGGGCTGCGCAAATTGCACCTGGACGATGACGCCGCCCGCGAAGTCGATGCCCAGCCTCAGCCCGTTGCCCCACAGCACGGACGCAAGCCCGGCCAGCAGGATGAGGATGGAGATGGCATAGGCCCAGTGCCTCTTTCCGATGAAGTCGATATGGGTGTCATGCTTGATGAATGCAAAGCCCATGGGGTTCTCCATGTGCGCCCGGGGCTTTCGGCCCCGGAGGTGATGCCCGATGCCGCCCTGGTCGGGCGGCTAGATGCTGATGCCCTTGGGGCCGCAATGCCTGGCCCATTCCTCGAAGATGGCCCGCGAAACGAAGATGGCCGTGAACATGGACGCGATGATGCCCAGCGAGAGCGTCACGGCAAAACCGCGAATGGGGCCGGTGCCAAACTGGTACAGCACCACCGTGGCGATGATGGTCGTCAGGTTGGAGTCGGTGATGGAGATGGCCGCGCGGTCAAAGCCGGCCTTCACCGCCGCAAGCGGTGTGAGCCCGTGGTGCAGTTCTTCGCGGATACGTTCGTAAATGAGCACATTGGCGTCCACGGCCATGCCGATGGTGAGGACGATACCGGCGATGCCGGGCAGCGTCAGCGTGGCGCCGAAAGCACCCATGCCCGCCATGACGATGAGCATGGTGAAGCAGAGCATGAGGTCGGCGATGATGCCGCTCACGCCATAATAGATCGCCATGAAGATGATGACGAGCGCCGCGCCCACGAGGGCCGCGCGCACGCCGCTGTCGATGGATTCCTGCCCGAGGGAGGGGCCGACGCTGCGCTCTTCCAGCACGGAGACCGGCGCGGGCAGCGAACCCGCGCGGAGCACGATGGCAAGGTCCTGCGCCTCGGCCGTGGTGAAATTGCCCGAAATGCTCGCCCTGCCCCCACCGATGCGCTCGCGGATGACGGGCGCGGAATAGACCTTGCCGTCAAGGACGATGGCCATGCGGCGCCCCACGTTCTCGCCGGTGACACGCTCGAAGATGCGGCCGCCGCGGGCATTGAAATTGAGGGTCACATAGGCCTGGTTCATCTGGTCAAAGGCCGGGCGCGCGTCCGCCACGTCCTCGCCGGTGAGCATGGCGTCTTTTTCAACGGCGATGCGGCCTTCCTTTTTCGCGTCGTCCTTCTGCCCCGGGCTGCTTTCCAGCAGGGGCAGCACCGCCACGCCCGAGGGGAGCACCGCCTTGCCCGGGTCCACATCGTCACGCACCAAATGGAATTCAAGATGGGCGGTCTGGCCGATGATCTGCACGGCGCGGCGCGGGTCGGAAATGCCCGGGAGCTGCACCTGGATGCGGTTGTCGGCCTGCTTGCGGATGTCGGGCTCGGCCACGCCGAACTGGTCGATACGGTTGCGGATGGTGCGCAGGGCCTGATCGAGAGCCATGTTTTCGAGCCGCGAGACCTCGTCGGAGGTGAAGTGCGCCACATAGCGCAACTGGCCGGCGTCGCCGCGCTGCGGCGCCTCCACGTCCAGTTGCGGGAAATGCCGGGCGAGCAGCTCCTGGAGCTTGGCCTCGTTTTCGGCCCTGGGCAGCACAAATTCCAGCGTGGTGCCCCCCACGACGCGCGGCCTCAGGACGACGATCTTCTCGTCCTGCGCGAGGCGCCGCACATCCTGCCCGGCGAGGGCCAGGGCATTGCTGACAGCTTTTGCCACATCCACGCCAAGGGTCAGGTGGATGCCGCCCTTCAAGTCAAGGCCGAGATTGATCCTGCTCGCGGGCAGAATGCGCTCCAGCGCCGTCCCGATGCCCGGGATGCTCGGCAGGGCATAGACCAGGCAGAGCAGGAATACCAGAACGGAAATGCCGAGTCGCCACCGCAGACCCATCGTTCACCTTCCAGAATACGGCCATGCGGCCGAAAATGACATGCGCCGCCCGGACGGCGCAGACCCCACGGGGCCGCGGCCATCCGGCCGGCATGGACAGGGACGGCCGAAGACGCCCTTTTATTTCTTTTCCGCAGGGGCGTCCGCAGGAGCCTTGGACGGGAGCAGGCCGCCCACCGCCGCGCGCGAGATGCGCAGCTTGGAGTCGCCGCTTTCGATCAGCACCTGCTCGTCGTCGATTTCAAGGATGCGGCCGATGATGCCGCTGGAGGTCACCACATGGTCGCCGCGCTTGAGCTCGGAGAGCATCTGCTTGTGCGCCTTGGCGCGCTTCTGCTGCGGCCGGATGAGCAGGAACCAGAAAATGACGAACATGAGGATGAGCGGCAGGAACTGCATGAGCATGTCCGTGCCTTCGGGAGCGGCGCCCCCGGCCTGGGGCGTGCCCATGGCGAAAGCGATGGATTCAAACAAAACGCACCTCCAGAGGTGTAGGATGGCGCCGGGAGGCCCCGGCATGGGCTCACAAGGTCATAAGAGCAGCCCCTGCTCATAGCCTGTACCGCAGGAATTTGCAAGCCACGGGCGCCCTTCCGCCCGCCGCCGTGTCATGGGGCGCCCCGGGCGGCTTAGGCGTCTTCCGTATCGCGCACCACTTCGAGGATATCCGGGAGCGCCCGGATGGACTCGATGAGCTGGTAGAGCTGCGTGGCGCTCTTCACCTCCACCGTGAAGCGCAGGCGCGCCCGGCCGTCCACCTGGGTGTCCATGTTGAGGCCCGTGATATTGATGCTGCTCTGGGCGATGACCTCGGCCACGCGGGCGAGCACGCCGGCCACGTTCTGCGAGATGATGAAGATGCCGGCCTCGTAGGGCTGTTCCGCCTCCGTGCCCTCCCAGTGGACGGAGATGAGCCGCTCCGGCTCCATGTTGGCAACATTGGCGCAGTCCGCCCGGTGCACGGTGATGCCCATGCCCCGGCTGATATAGCCGATGATGGGGTCGCCTGGCACCGGGTTGCAGCACTTGGCAAAGCGCATGAGCACGCCGTCCACGCCGGAAATGCCCACGCCCTCGGTCTTCTTGCGGGCGGCCTCCTTGCTCTCCTTGACGCTCGGGGGCTCGGGCGCGGCTGGCGCCACGGCCTCGGGGTGCAGCACCGCGTACAGGCGGTTGAGCACCTTGCGCGGGGTGATGTGGGCATAGCCCACGGCGGCCACGAGGTCGTCCACGCTCTCGAAATTCATGTCCTGGGCCACGATGGCGAGGTGCCCCTCCTTGTGGGCCTTGCTCACATTGAGGCTCACCTTGCGGCCTTCCTTTTCCAGCATGTCGCGGCCGAGAGTCACGGCGTGAGTGCGCTCCTCGGTGCGCAGGTAGCGCTGGATGCGGCTGCGCGCACGCGCTGTCTTGACGAGCTTGAGCCAGTCGCGGTTCGGGTTCCGCGCGGGGTCGGTGACGATCTCCACGATGTCGCCGTTCTTGAGCTCGGTGCCGAGCGGCATGAGGCGGCCGTTGATTTTGGCGCCCGCGCAGTGCTGGCCCACCTTGGTGTGGATGTGGAAAGCGAAATCGAGCGGCGTGGCGCCCTCCGGGAGCTCCTTGACATCGCCGGCCGGTGTGTAGACATAGACCTCGTCTTTGAAGAGGTCCATCTTCAAGGAATGCATGAACTCCCGCGAGTCCGCCTCTTCGCCCTGGCGCTCAAAAATCTCCCGCAGCCACGAGAACTGCTCGAGATCCTTGCTGTTGACGCGGCCTTTTTCCTTATACAGCCAGTGCGCGGCCACGCCGTGCTCGGCCTGTCGGTGCATGTCCTCGGTGCGGATCTGGATCTCGATGCGCTCGCCCTCGGGCCCGATGACCGTGGTGTGCAGGCTCTGGTAGCCGTTGGCCTTGGGCATGGAGATATAATCCTTGAAGCGCCCGTACACGGGCTTCCACTGCGAGTGGACGAGGCCGAGCACGGCGTAGCAGTCCTTGATGTCCTGCACGATGACGCGGAAGGCCATGATGTCGTGCATTTCGTCCAGCGTGAGCGACTGGGACTGCATCTTTTTATAGATGCTGTACTTGTGCTTGATGCGCCCGTAGACCTGCCCCTCGATGCCATTGGAGGCCAACAGGTCGCGCAGGAGCGCCACCACCTTGTCGATGATGTGCTTTTCCACCACCTGATGCGTTTCGAGCCAGTGGTCGATCTGGTTGTAGATGTCGGGCCGAAGATACTTGAAACTCAGGTCCTCGAGGCGGCGCTTCAGCACATTGAGGCCCAGGCGGTTGGCGAGCGGCGCGTAAATATCCATGGTTTCCTGGGCGATGCGTCGCTGCTTGTGGGCCTTCTGGAAATCAAGGGTCTGCATGTTGTGCAGCCGGTCGGCCAGCTTGACCATGAGCACGCGCATGTCATGGCTCATGGCGAGGATCATCTTACGGATGTTCTCGGCCTGGGCCTCCTCCTTGTTTTCAAAGGGGATCATGCTGATCTTGGTCACGCCGTCAACGATGTCGGCCACGTCCTCGCCGAAATTCTCGTCGATCTCCTCAATGGTCGCCTTGGTGTCCTCCACAGTGTCGTGCAAAAGGCCGGCCGCCACGGTGGATTCGTCAAAGCCCATTTCCGCCAGGGTGGAGGCCACGGCCAGCGGATGCGAAAGATAGGGCTCGCCCGAAAGCCGCGTCTGCCCGGCGTGCGCCGTGGCCGCATAGACATAGGCGTGCTGGATGAGCTCCAGATTGGCGTTCTTGTTGTTGTCGGAAACCTTGTCGAGAACTTCCTGGATGCGGATCATGGCGCCCCCGCGGGCCTGGAGGATGCGCAACAGGAAACGCGGCGGCCAGAAAGCCTGATGCCGCCGTGCGCTGCAGCGCATGTTTGCAGTTTCGTTTGACTATGTTCCGACAGCAAGCCCTTGTCAACGGCGGGGCTCGGGCCGCGCCCAGCCTCGTGGCTTCGGACAAAGGAAGGGGAAACAGACGGACTGAGAAGTTAAAGCATTACCTTAAATATGAGCGGACCAGTCGCCTCCCACCCCTGCCGAATCTTGTTTTTGTCACCGCGATTGACTAGGCTTGGGACGGCGGGGCGCGAGAGTTTCCGCCTTTTCCCTGCCTGTCCAACCCTCACCAAGGAGTAAGCATGTTCAAGCACATAGCCGCCCTGGCCCTCGTCCTCTGCATGGGCGCCCCGGCCTTTGCGGCGGAGAAAGCGGCCACTGATGAGGCAGCCCCGGCGGCCGGGGACAAAACCCCGCAGACTGCGGAAATGACGGCCGCGGCACCGGCCAATCCCGGCGAACTGAGCTGCAAATACTACACGATCACCATGCCTGATGACTGGAAGGCCGTCATGGCGCCCACGGAAAACCAGGGCATGATCAACGCCGTCTTCGCGCGCACGGCGGGGAGTGCTGTCGTCACCATGGTGGTGGCGCCGCGCGGCGTGGCGGACGGCAAGATGATCGCCGGCATGTTCGCCGAGCAGTTCAAGGCGGAAAAACCCCCGGTGGAAAAGAACGGGCAGTTCACCTTTTCCTTCACGGAACAGGGGATGCCCTGCCAGGCCTGGGTGACCACCGAGGGTGATGTGTTCATGGTCACGACGATCAAGGGCAACCGCAAGGAAGGGCAGGCCTTACTCAAGCAGCACGTCAAGAGCGAGGAGTACGCCAAGCTCCTGCCGCAGTAGACGAATTGCACGCCGGGCGCGGCCAGAGTGTGTCGCGCCCGGGGGCGGCGCTGGCCGTCAGGAGGCCTGGAATTCGGGCCGGAGCAGCGGGAAGAGGATGACCTCGCGGATGGAGGGCGAATCGGTGAGCAGCATCACCAGGCGGTCGATACCCACGCCCTGCCCGGCCGCCGGGGGCATGCCGTATTCGAGGGCGCGCAGGTAGTCTTCGTCCATGCTGTGCGCCTCGTCGTCGCCGGCCTCCCGCTCGCGTTTCTGCTCCTCAAAGCGCAGGCGCTGGTCAACGGGGTCGTTGAGCTCGGAAAAGGCGTTGGAGAGCTCGCGCCCGGTGATGAAAAGCTCGAAGCGGTCGGTGATCTCGGGCCGCGCGTCATTGCGGCGCGAGAGCGGCGAGATGGCCGTGGGATAGTGATAGATGAAGTGCGGCTGGATGAGCTTGTCTTCCACATCGAGGTCAAAGAGCTTGGCCTGGAGCTTTTCGAGACACTCGTTTTCGAGGATCTTTTCACCGCGTTCGCGGATATAGGCCTTCACCTTGTTGTAATCGTTGTAAAATTCCGGCTTGTGGCCGCCAATCTTGGTCAGTGAGTCATAAAAGCTCATGCGGTGCCAGTGCCCGGGGGTGAGGTCGATCTGCTCGCCCTGGTAGGTCACCACGGTGCCCCCGCAGACCTTGCGCGCGATGTGGGCGAAAAGCTGCTCGGTGAAGTCCATGAGGTCTTCAAAGGTGGCGTAGGCCCAGTAAAATTCACACATGGTGAATTCCGGGTTGTGGCGCGTGTCGATGCCCTCGTTGCGGAAGTTGCGGTTGAGCTCGAAGACCTTTTCAAAGCCGCCCACGAGCAGGCGCTTCAAATAGAGCTCGGGCGCGATGCGCAAAAAGAGCTCAAGGTCAAGGGCATTGTGGTGCGTCCTGAAGGGCTTGGCCGTGGCGCCGCCGGCGATGGGCTGCATGACCGGGGTCTCCACCTCCATGAAGCCGTGGTCTTCCATGAAGCGGCGGAACTCGCGCACGATGAGGCTGCGCTTGATGAAGATCTCGCGGCTGCGCGGCGTGACGATGAGGTCCACATAGCGCTGGCGGTAGCGGGTCTCCATGTCCTTCAGGCCGTGGTATTTTTCCGGCAGGGGCCGCATGGAGCGGGAAAGCAGGCGCAGGGAGCGGCAGGCGATGGTCAGCTCGCCGGTCTTCGTGCGGAAAAGATGCCCGGAAACGCCCACGATGTCGCCCACATCGAGCTTCTTGACGATCTTGTAGGTGTCTTCGTCCAGATCTTCGCGCGAGGCATAGCACTGGATATTGCCACTCTGGTCCATGAGGTGGAAGAAGGCCACCTTGCCGAAAGAACGCAGGGAAACGATGCGCCCGGCCACGGCGAAGACATCCTCGGTGGCTTCCAGCGCCTCGCCCTCGAGCTGGCCGTATTTCTCCAATACCCAGGCGATGGAGTGTTCCTTGCGGAAGTCGTTGGGGAAGAGCGGGGTGCCGCTGTCGAGCAGGTCACAGGCCTTGGTGACGCGGTTCTTGATGACTTCGTTGAGCTCGTTGCGCCCGGCGAAACTTTCGAGCATGGGCATGAAGTACGCCGCATGCGGCGACTTGGTGCCCAGCTTGACAGCCGGCTTTGCGCCCTTTTTCTTTTGTTCCCGATCGTCCACGCTCAAGCCCCCTTCCGTCTCCCCTCGCCTTCCGCCGCGCGGCCATGGCCGCAGATTCCTCTCGCGCGGAAAGTAGGCCAAGGTATGCCATTCGTACAGGAGCGTCAAGACGCGCACCCGGGAGCCATTGCCAAGAACCGAAAGAATGTTATATGGAAAGGGACTTGCGCCCCCCGGGCGCCCTGCGGTCACGCGCGCGCCAGGCTGGCGCGGCCAAATGGCAACGGAGGCAGTATTGAACCAGTTCAGCCGCAACCTGATGCTCTGGGCGGCGATCGTCCTGGCGATGGTGATGCTTTTCAATATGTTCCAGCAGCCCCAGTCCGGGGCGCAGAGGGTGCCCTTCACGGAGTTTCTGAACAAGGTCGACGACGGCCAGGTGCTCTCCGTGACCATGCAGGGCCAGACCCTCATCGGCAAGACCGCGGACAACAGGAGCATCCAGACCTACGCGCCGCAGGATGCGGGCCTCGTCAACCGCCTTATCGAGAAAAAGGTGGAGATCAAGGCCGAGCCGCCGGAAGAATCCCCGTGGTACATGACGCTTTTGGTCTCCTGGTTCCCCATGCTTCTGCTCATCGGCGTGTGGGTCTTCTTCATGCGCCAGATGCAGAGCGGCGGCGGCAAGGCCATGAGCTTCGGGCGCTCGCGGGCGCGGCTCCTTAATCAGGAGAACGCGCGCGTCACCTTCGCCGACGTGGCGGGCGTGGACGAAGCCAAGGAAGAGCTCTCCGAGGTGGTGGAATTCCTCTCCAATCCCAAAAAGTTCACCCGCTTGGGGGGCCGCATCCCCAAGGGGGTGCTCCTCGTGGGCCCTCCCGGCACGGGCAAAACGCTGCTCGCACGGGCCGTGGCCGGCGAGGCCGGGGTGCCCTTCTTTTCCATCTCCGGCTCGGACTTTGTGGAAATGTTCGTGGGCGTGGGCGCTTCGCGCGTGCGCGACCTTTTCGTGCAGGGCAAGAAGAACGCGCCCTGCCTGATTTTTATTGATGAAATCGACGCCGTGGGGCGGCAGCGCGGCGCGGGCCTCGGCGGCGGCCATGACGAGCGCGAGCAGACCCTGAACCAGCTCCTCGTGGAGATGGACGGCTTTGAGAGCAACGAGGGCGTCATCCTCATCGCCGCCACCAACCGGCCGGACGTGCTCGACCCGGCCCTGCTGCGCCCCGGCCGCTTCGACCGGCAGGTGGTGGTGCCCACGCCCGATTTGCGCGGGCGCCGGCGCATCCTCGAAGTGCACACCAAGCGCACCCCGCTCGACCCCGGCGTGGACCTTGACGTGCTCGCGCGGGGCACGCCGGGCTTTTCCGGGGCGGATCTCGAAAACCTCGTCAACGAGGCTGCCCTCCAGGCGGCAAAGCTCAACCAGAGCCGGCTCGACATGCGTGACTTCGAGTTCGCGAAAGACAAGGTGCTCATGGGCCGCGAGCGGCGCAGCCTCATCCTCTCTGACGAGGAAAAGCGCATCACCGCCTATCACGAGGGCGGCCACGCGCTGGCGGCGCGGCTTTTGCCCGGCTCGGACCCGGTGCACAAAGTCACCATCATCCCCCGCGGGCGCGCCCTCGGCGTGACCATGCAGCTCCCTGAAGAAGACCGCCACGGCTATTCGCGCACCTACCTGCGCAACAACCTCGTCGTCCTGCTCGGCGGCCGCGTGGCCGAGGAGCTCATCCTCGACGACATCACCACCGGCGCCTCCAACGACATCGAGCGCGTCACGCGCATGGCCCGCAAGATGGTCTGCGAATGGGGCATGAGCGAGGCCATCGGCACGCTCTCCATCGGCGAGACCGGCGAAGAGGTCTTCATCGGCCGCGAGTGGGTGCAGAACAAGAACTTCAGCGAAGATACGGCGCGCCTGGTGGATGCCGAGGTCAAGCGCATCGTGGAAGAAGCCCACGCGCGCTGCCGCAAGCTCCTCGAGGACAATGCTGATACCTTGCACCGCATCGCCCGCGCCCTTCTGGAGCGCGAGACCATCACCGGCGACGACCTCGACCTTTTGATGGAAGGCAAGCCCCTCCCCCCTTTGGAGGTCAGCGCCGCTTCCGCCCCGGCGGACGGCGCGACGGGCGCCACGGTGGTGGCCGAGACGACCGACTTCGTGCTCGAGTCGGACGACGCGGCCCCGGCGGACAGCGAGGCAAAGGGGTCGGAAAAGCCCGGGGAGCCGACGCCGGCCCCGGCCAAGGACGATGCAGCCCGGGCCGGCGGCGAAGGCCCTCAGGTCAAGGGCGAAGACCAGGGAAAGAGCGAAGCCCAAGGCAAAAGTGGAGAATGACACAGGTGCGCAAAAGCTGCGTGTTTCGGCCGCGCAGGGGCCGTTGATGGCGGAGTGCGAAGCGCCGGAGGCTCCAGCGCCCGGACTGGCGCCCCGCCCCTGGGTGGTTGCCGGCGGCCGGGAACTCAAGCCCGGGACGCCGTATGGCGTCATGGGCATCCTCAACCTCACGCCCGATTCCTTCTATGACGGCGGCCGCCACGATACAGGGCAGGCCGCAATGAGGCAGGCGCAGGCCCTGCGCGATGCCGGCGCCGACCTTCTGGACATCGGAGCGGAGTCGAGCCGGCCCGGCGCGCGGCCGCTGGCGGCGGGGGAGGAGCTGGAACGGCTCGTCCCAGTGCTTCGCGCCGTGCGGGAGCAGATACCGGGCATCCCCCTTTCCGTGGATACGGTGCATGCGGCCACGGCCGATGCCGCTCTCGGCATGGGCGCGCTCGTCATCAACGATGTCTCGGCCTGTCGGGTCGACCCAGAGCTCACCGACGTGCTCGTGGAGCGCAAGCCCGGATATGTGCTCATGCACAGCCAGGGGCGCCCGCCGGACATGCAGGCCGCGCCGCACTATGCGGACGTGTGCGCCGAAGTGCGCGAGTTTTTCGGCCGCGAGCTTGACCGCCTCGTTAGGGCCGGCCTTCCCGAAGACCGCATCGTGCTCGACCCGGGCATCGGCTTCGGCAAGACGCTGGCGCACAATCTGGCGCTTTTGGCGCACGCGGGCGAATTTCTGGAGTTCGGGCGGCCGCTTCTCGTGGGGCTTTCCATGAAGTCCCTGTTCGGGGAATTGCTGGGTCTGCCGCTGAGCGAACGCGGCGCGGCCACCCAAACGGCGTCGGCCCTCCTGTGGGAGCGCGGCGTCTACTGGCACCGGGTGCATGACGTGGCCGGCGTCACGGGCGCCTTGCGCCTGGCCGCTGCCCTGGCAGGGGCTTAAGACAAAGCCCGCGCGCAAGCGCCCCGGCGCACAAGGAAAACGCATGGTCTTCGAGCACTTCGTCTTTGACTGGCGCGACGCGCTGGACATCGCGCTGGTGAGCCTTTTGCTCTACCAGATCATCCAGCTTTTGCGCGGCTCGCGCGCCCTGGCCGTCCTCACCGGCTTGGGGCTGCTCGCCCTGCTCTACTTTCTCGCCCGGGCGCTCGGGCTTTATACGCTCTCCTGGCTGCTGCAATATATCTTCGGCTCCATCTTCATCCTCATCGTCGTCATCTTCCAGTCCGACATCCGGCAGGCCCTGGGTGAAATGGGCACTCACCGCTTTTTCCGACGACGGGAGCTCGCCGAGGGCGCCGTGGACGAGGTCGTCCAGGCCTGCGTGGAGATGGCGCGGCTGCGCGTGGGCGCGCTCATCGTCATTGAGCGCAGCATGCGCCTCGGGGACATGATCAAGCGCGAGGGCGTGCGGCTCGATGCCCTGCTCTCCCGGCAACTCCTCATGAACATCTTTTACCCCAAGGCGCCGCTCCATGACGGCGCGGCCGTCATCAGCAAGGGCAGGATCATGGCCGCGGGCTGCATCCTGCCGCTGGCCGTGGCCAAGGGGCAGAATTTCGGCACCAGGCACCGGGCGGCGCTCGGCATCACCCAGGAGAGCGACGCGGTGGCCATCGCCGTCTCCGAAGAACGCGGCGAGATCTCCGTCGCCATGAAGGGCGAGCTCGTGCGCTCGCTGGACGCCACACGCCTGCGGCAGGTACTTAATGAAATCCTTTAAGAAACAGGATGCCGGTGGGGACAAGGGGCGCCTCGGCCGCGCGCCGCATGCGCTCTCCATGCTGCTCGCCGTGCTGCTGGCCTCGGCCATGTGGTATGCAGTGAGCGTGCGCGACCGCCTCGAAGCTCAGGTGGAAGTCAATATCGATTATTACGGCATCCCGCCCAACCTCGTGGTCACCGACGGCCTCGTGAGCAAGATCATCGTGCGCCTGCGTGGCCCGGAGACCCTGCTGCGTTCCATCCCGCGCGAGCGTCTCAACGAGGCCGTCGACCTTTCGGACATCAAGAAGGGCGTCACCATCGTGCCCCTAGCCGGCGACGAGCTGGGGCCCGCCTTCCGCGCCTTTGAGGTGGTGGACATCCAGCCGCCGCGCATCGTGGTCAAGGCGGACACCGTGCTCGAGCGCAGCGTGCCTGTGCGCACCATCGTGGATTCGCCCCTGCGCGGGGGCGCGCTCACCGTGGAGAACGTGAGCGTCTCGCCGGCCACGGTCATCCTGCGCGGGCCGGAATCCGTGGTCAGCACCATTTCCAATGTGCCGGCGACCATCAAGCTCGACCCCAAGGCCGCGGGCACCACGGTACAGCAAAGCATCACCCTGGATACGCCGAGCCTTGTCACCGCGTCGCCGCCCTCGGTGCGCGTGCGCTACACCATCACGAGCGGGCGCACGGTGGTGTCGCGCCGCTGCCGCATCAGTGTGGAGACGGACGCCCAGCACCACTACACCGTGTCGCCCGACGAGATGACCGTGCTCGTGGAGGTGCCGGAAGCGCTCGCCAAGAGCGCGAGCTATCTCCAGCAGCTTGAGGTGAGCGTGCTGCCGCCCGCCATGGACATCGACGAGAGCAGGAAGGTCAAGCCGCGCTTCCGCCTGCCCGAGGGCATGACGCTCTTGAATCCCCCCACCGATGACGTTACGGTGACACGAACGAAAAAATAGCGCCTGGCGCGCGGAGGCGTGAGATGGCTCAACGGCTTTTTGGAACAGACGGCCTCCGGGGCAAGGTCAATACCCCGCCCATGACCGTGGACGTGGCCCTGCGCCTGGGCCTTGCCGCCGGCGTGCGCTTCAGGCGCGGGCCGCACAGGCACCGGGTGGTCATCGGCAAGGATACGCGCCTTTCGGGCTACATGTTCGAGTCCGCGCTGACGGCCGGGCTTTGCGCCTCGGGCATGCACGTCATCATGACCGGGCCGCTCCCCACGCCGGCCATTTCCTTCCTCACGCGCAACATGCGCGCGGACCTCGGGGTGGTCATTTCCGCCTCGCACAATCCTTTTTATGACAACGGCATCAAGTTTTTCGACGCGGACGGTTACAAGCTCCCCGACCAGACGGAGAACGAGATCGCGGCCATGGTGCTCGACCCGGATTTTGCCTGGCCCTATCCCGATGAGCGCAGCATCGGCCGCGCCACCAAGATCGAGGACGCCGGGGGCCGCTATATCGTCTACACCAAAAGCTGCTTCCCGCCGCATCTGACCCTCGCCGGCCTGCGTATCGTGGTGGATTGCGCCAACGGCGCGAGCTACAAGGTGGCGCCGCTGGCGCTGGAGGAACTGGGGGCCGAGGTCTTCCGCATCGGCACTTCGCCTGACGGCACCAACATCAATGACCACTGCGGCTCCCTCTATCCCGAAGTGGTGGCGGCCAAGGTGCGCGAGCTGCGCGCCGACGTAGGCCTGGCGCTGGACGGCGACGCCGACCGCCTCATCGTGGTGGACGAGCGCGGCACCATCCTCGACGGCGACCAGCTCATGGCGCTCTGCGCGCAGTCCATGATGGCGCGCGGGGAACTCCCCAACAACCTGCTCGTCGCCACGGTGATGAGCAACCTCGCGCTTGAGATCTTCATGCGCGAGCACGGCGGCAGCCTTTTGCGCGCCCCGGTGGGCGACCGCTATGTGGTCGAGGCCATGCGCCGCGAGGGCGCCATGCTGGGAGGCGAGCAATCCGGGCACCTCATCTTCCGCCATTACAGCACCACGGGCGACGGCCTTTTGGCCGCCCTCCAGATCCTGCGCATCATGCGCGAGAAGGAAAAGCCCCTTTCCGAGCTCGCCGGGCTGCTCACGCCCTTTCCGCAGTGCCTCGTCAATGTGCATGTGGAAAGGCGCCTGCCCTTTGAGGAAAGGCCGGCCATCGCCGAAGCCGTGGCCAAGGTGGAGGCGGAGCTCGCGGGCAGGGGGCGCGTGCTCCTGCGTTATTCGGGCACCGAAGCCCTGTGCCGGGTCATGGTGGAGGGGGAAAACGCCGACCGTGTGCGCCAGTACGCCCACGACCTCGCGGAGATCGTGCAGCGGGAATTGCGCTAACGGGGTGCCGGGCAGGAAGCCCCGCGGACGCGTATCCAGGACAGTTTTCTGACGACGGGCTGAGTTCTCGCCCTCGCGCACGGCTCATGCCCGGGAGTTCAGGCGCCCCCCGTCTCACTCCTCATTACGCGGGGGGAGCACCCTGCCGCCCTCTTCCAGGCGCTTGAGGAACTTGTCGCGGCACTCATAGCTGCAAAAATAGTGGACTTTCTCCCCGTCGCGCACCGAGATGGCGCTGTCCACCGCCACATAGGTGCCGCATTCCGGGTCGCGCACCATTTCGCCGGCAGCCACCTGGCGCTCCATTTCGGCCGCATCCTCGGCATCGCCGGCCTTCTTCTTTTTCAAAAAGTCATTGGCGAAAAGGCGGTAAAGGGCATAGACCGCAAGGGCCAGTATCAGCCATTTCCACATCGTCGTGCTCCTCGGGGAGATGTCCTTTTCTGTTCATGGGCGGCGTCCATGCCGGCTTAGCACACGCCGGCCGGCGCGTCATTGAAAAATTTTGTTGCCGCAAAGCCTGAAGTCAAGCCCCTGTAAGGCCGAGGCCAGGGGCACGCCGTCAAGAGAAAGGTTCGGCGCCACATTCAGCAGCGGCACCAGCACGAAGGCGCGCCGCAAAAGGCGCGGATGCGGCACGGTGCAGTCGGCAGCGGCGCACCGCTCCTCCCCGAACAGCAGAAGGTCGAGGTCGATGACGCGCGGGCCGAAGCGCCGCGCCGGGTCACGCACGCGGCCCATGGCCGTTTCGATGTCCAGCAAGGCAGCCACCAGGGCGCTCGGCCGCCAGGACGCGGCGAGCCCGAGCTTGAGCACCTGGTTAAGGAACCACGGCTGGTTGGCGTCCTCCTGCGGTTCGGTGCTGTAGACGGGTGACGCCGCCGCCACCTCCACCCCGGGGAGACCGGCCACGCGCTGTACGGCGCCGGCCAGCATCCGGGCGGCGTCCGCACAGTTGGAGCCAAGGCTTATATAGGCGGTCGTCTCGTCGTTTGTCATCCTCCTCAGTATAGCCGGCAAGCACCGCGGCGCCAAGTGCGCCCCTTGCCGGGAGGCGCCATCAGGGCTAGCATGCCGCATGGCTTCCGAACCGTCCCCCGGGCCTTGCGCCCCCCTTGCCGCCCTGCTGCCGCAATGGCTCGACCATCTCCTCGCGCAGCGGGGGCTCTCGCCGCGCACGGTGGAGGCCTATGGCCGGGATGTGGAAAACTTTTTTCTCTTTGCGGCCGAGTCCGGGGAGGACATGGCGGAGAACGGGGAGGAAATCGGAAATGCGCCCTTCCCGACGGGCCATGACCTCTTTCTCTACATGGCCTGGATGCGCGGCCGCGGCAACACCGGGCGGACGCTGGCGCGCCGACTTTCGGCATTGCGCGCCTTTTTCGGCTATGCCGTCGAGGAAGGCCTGATGGCGGACAACCCCGCAGCGCTGGTGGAAAACCCGCGCCTTCCCCAGTATTTGCCCGAGGTCTTGAGCCGGGAAGAGATGGAGCGCCTTCTGGCACTGCCGGACATGGATACCAAAAACGGCTGGCGCGAGCGCTGCATGCTGGAACTGCTCTACGCCGCTGGCCTGCGCGTTTCCGAGCTCTGCGACCTCACGGTGGGCGACCTCGACCTTCAGGCGGGGCTTGTGCGCGTTTTCGGCAAGGGCGCCAAGGAACGCCTTGTGCCCCTGCATGCCATGGCCGTGCGCCTTCTCGGCGAGTATCTGCGCCACTGGCGTCCCCTGTTCAGCCCGGCGGGGAAGCAGCTCTTTGTCAACCGCGCAGGCCGCGCCCTGAGCCGCCAGTTCGTCTGGAAGCGCATCAAGGCCCTCGCGCTCGACGCCGGCATCCACCGGCCCATTTCTCCGCACACCTTCCGCCATTCCTTCGCCACGCACCTTCTGGAAGGTGGGGCGGACCTGCGCGCCGTCCAGACCCTGCTCGGGCATGCGGACATCAGCGCCACCGAGATCTACACACATGTGCAGGCCGAGCGCCTGCGCGGCATCCACCGGCGCTTTCACCCGCGCAGCGCGCCTTAACCCGCAGAGACCGCTCCATGACCACATCCGGGCGCACCCTCATCACCTGTCACGCCAATGCCGATTTTGACGCCTTCGCCGCCATGCTCGCCGCGCGCAGGCTCTATGCGCCGTGTTCACTGCTCTTCCCGGGCACCCAGGAGCGCGGCCTGCAAAAGCTCGCCGCATCGTTGGACGCCGCGGCCTATGACTTCGTTGAGAGCGACGCCATCCGCTGGGAAGACTATGACCGCCTTGTCCTCGTGGATACGCGCCAGAAGAGCCGCGTGCCTCATGTGGCGCCGCTTCTGGAGCGGCCCGGCGTGCGCGTCGAGACCTGGGACCATCACCCCGATTCCGCCGACGACATCGCCGCGGATGTGGCCCACCTTTCGGGCGCGGGCGCGGTGACGACGAGCCTTGCCCTCGCCCTGCGCGAGCGCGGCGAGCGCCCCAGCCCCGAGGAGGCCACCCTGCTCGGGCTCGGTATCTACGGCGACACCGGCTCCTTTACCTATTCCTCCACCACGGAGGAGGATTTTCAGGCCGCCGCGTGGCTGCTCGGGCTGGGGATGGACGTGAACCAGATCAGCGAGATGGCGGCCCATGAGCTCACGAGCCTGCACATCCACGCGCTCAACAGCCTGCTCGAATCGGCGCGCACCTATCTTGTGAACAATGTGCCCGTGGTGCTCGCGGAAGTATCGCTCGAGCACTATCTCGGGGATTTCGCGCACCTCGCCCACCGGCTCATGGAGATGGAAAAATTCACCGTGCTCTTTGCCATCGGCCTCATGGGCGACCGCATCCAGGTGGTGGCCCGAAGCCGCAGCGACGCCGTGAACGTGGGCGAAATCTGCAAGGAGCTCGGTGGCGGCGGCCATGTGTACGCGGCCTCGGCGTCCGTGCGCTCCAAGATGATCACCGAAGTGCGCGAGACCATCCTGCGCCGTCTCTATGACCAGGCCAACCCCGAAAAAAATGCGGGCGAATACATGTCATCCCCGGCGGTGGGTATCGAGGCGGAGGCCAGCCTGCGCGATGCCGACGAGCTCATGCTTCATTTCGGGCTCAAGGCTGTGCCCGTCTTCCAGCCGGGCACCCGCGTCTGCGTGGGCCTGCTCGATGCGCAAACGGCCTCACGGGCGCGGGCCCACGGCCTCGGCGACGAACCCCTGAAGGAATACATGCAGCGCCGCGTCCGTATGCTGCCGCCGGAAGCCGGCATCAAGGAACTGACGGACATCATCGTGGGCGAGCGGCAGCGGCTCGTACCCATCGTCAAGGACGATGCGGTCATCGGCGTGGTGACGCGCACTGACCTCATCAATGTGTTCGCGAGCGAGGCCGGGCGTCTCCCCACCCCGCAGGAGGGAGGCAAGACGCGGAACGTGAGCAAGCTCATTGAGGACCGCCTGCCCGCGAAGACCCGCGAACTCCTGCATCTGGCGGGCGAAACCGGCAAGCGCCTCGGGCTTCCCGTCTATGCGGTGGGCGGCTTCGTGCGCGACCTTTTGCTCGATGTGCCCAACCAGGATATCGACCTCGTGGTGGAGGGCAACGGCATCGCCCTGGCGCGCGCCCTGGCGGAGGCCCTCCACGGGCGCGTGCGCGAGCATCAGAAGTTCCTCACCTCCGTGGTTATCTTCAAGGACGAGGAAGGCAAGGAACGACGCATCGACGTGGCCACCGCGCGCCTCGAATATTACGAATATCCGGCGGCGCTCCCCACCGTGGAGCTTTCCTCCATCAAGATGGATCTTTTCCGGCGCGATTTCAGCATCAATTCCCTGGCCGTCAGGCTCGACAGCGAGCCCTTTGGCCAGCTGGTGGATTTTTTCGGGGGGCGCCGCGACATCAAGGACCGCCTCATCCGCGTGCTCCACACCCTGAGCTTCGTGGAAGACCCCACACGCTGCCTGCGCGCCGTGCGCTTTGAGCAGCGCTACCAGTTCCGTATCGGGCCGGGCACGGAAAAGCTCATCCGCAATATCCTGCCCATGCACCTCCTCGACAAGCTCTCGCCGGCACGGCTCTTCAACGAGTTCCGCCATATTTGCGACGAGGAGGAGGCCGATGCCTGCCTGAACCGCCTCGACGAGCTCGGCATCCTCCAGGCCCTTTCACCGCATCTCGCCCTCAACCCCGGAAAGCGCGCCCTGTTGAGACGCCTCAAGGAAGTGCTCGCCTGGTACCGCCTGCTCTATTTTGAAGAAGCGGCCCAGCCGTGGCTGCTCTATTTTCTCGGCCTAAACTATCACTTGAACTATGCGGAAACATCCGCCAATTATGCGCGCCTGGGGCTTCCGCATGCCAAAAGGGGCGAGATCATGCGCCAGCGCGAGCTCATGCGCATGGCGCGCCCCAAGCTCCAGGCATGGCAGGCGGAAGCGGATGCCGGAACGGCCCGGGTGAGCGCGCTCTGCGAGCTTTTGCGGCCGCTGCCGCTGGAATTCATCCTCTATCTCATGGCCGTGGAGGAAGACCCCGGACTCGAAAAGACGCTCTCGCGCTATATCACCCAATGGCACAGGGAAAAGGCCGACATCACAGGCGAAGACCTCTGCCGCCTGGGCCTTGAGCCCGGGCCGGACTTCGGGCGCCTTTTGGCGGCGGCGCTGCGCGCCAAGCGGGACGGTGAGGCGCCCACAGCCAAGGCGCAGCTTGAGCTCGTGGCGGCGCTGGCGGCGCGGGGCAAGGAAGAAGAGGCGTAAAGCAGTGCCACGGGCGCGAGGCATCGGCTATCTCAAGGCTTGCCCCGTGCAGCCCGAGCGTGTATACTCCCCTGACCATGAAACAGCTTTGGGCACCCTGGCGTATCGACTACATCCTCGGCCCCAAGCCCGACGAATGCGTCTTTTGCCTGCCCGAGGGCACGGAGGAGGATGCCGAGCGGCTTGTGTTGCACCGCGGTGAGTCGGCCTTCGTCATCATGAACAAGTTCCCGTATAACAATGGGCATCTCATGGTCTGCCCGTATCGGCACGTCATGGCGCTGGAAGACCTCACGGCGGAAGAAACGGGCGAAATCATGGCGCTCATGCAGCGCTGCACCACTATCCTCAAGCAACACTTTAACTGTCAGGGCATCAATATCGGCCTCAACCAGGGCGAGGCCGCGGGCGCCGGCATCCGCGAGCATCTGCACTTCCATCTCGTGCCCCGCTGGAATGGTGATTCCTCGTTCATGGCCGTCATGGACGAGGTGCGCACCATGCCGCAGCACCTCAGCGAGACCTATGCCGCCCTGCTGCCCTATTTTCGCGCTTCCGGGCCGTCCTTGGGGAGTGGCTCCCCTAAGGGGCCGGCCGCCCAATAAAACGGACGGGGCCGCGAGCCGCGCGGGCACACGCCTCCGCGGAGCCGCGCTCTGGAAAAACCGGAGTCAGTTCCTGCCGCAAGGAGAAACGTATGCGCTACCTCAAGGCTCTTGTGCTCGCCATCCTCATCTTTCTCGCGCTGGTGTTCTTTTTCCAGAACCAGACCGCCCTGTCCCAGCAGCTTGAGCTGAGCCTGAACCTCTTCTTCATCCCGCCCATGACCTCCATACCGCTGCCCTTCTATTTCGTGGTCATCGCGGCCTTCCTGGTCGGGGCGCTCCTCTCGCTGGCGCTGCTCTTCTGGGATCGCTGCAACACATCGGCCAAGCTCGTGAAGTCCCGCTGGCATATCTCCTCGCTGGAGAAGGAAGTCGCCAAGCTGAAGAAGGACATCACGGGCGGCGAGAGCACCGGCGGCAAGTCCTCTTTCTTCCACCGCAAGGACAACGCCGCCCTTGCTCCGGCTGCCGACATGGCCTCCGCCAGCGCGCCCGCCAAGGAGAGCGGCGACACGGCAGACGCCTGAATCTACCGCACTGTGAGGGGCTGGCCCAAGCGGCCGGCCCCTTCCGGGCGCGGGATACTCACTGCCCGGAGCCCGGCTCCCCTTCCGCTGCCCGGCAGCGCTTGAGGCCATGCCTGAACTTCCGCAGAAACTGACGCCCATGCTTGAGCAGTATCTGGGCATCAAGGCTGAATACCCTGATGCCCTGCTCATGTACCGCATGGGCGATTTCTATGAGCTCTTCTTTGAAGACGCCGTCATCGCCTCGCGCGAACTCCAGATAGCCCTCACGAAGCGCGGCAAGGACAGCGGCAACGCTTACCCCCTGTGCGGCGTGCCCTGGCATGCCGCGCAAAGCTATATGGCGCAGCTCATCGACCGCGGCTACAGCGTCGCCATCTGCGACCAGGTGGAAGACCCCAGGGACGCCAAGGGCATCGTCAAGCGCGCCGTCACCTGCGTCCTCACGCCAGGGACGGTGCTCGATGACGCCAACCTGGGCACCGGCAACCACAACTATCTTGGCGCCATCTGCCAGAATGCGGCACTCGGTCGCAGTGCCTTTGCCTGGGCGGACGTGTCCACCGGCCAATGGTCGGGCGTGGAATTTCGCAAAGAAGCGGACCTCTGGCAATGGGTGCAAAAGCTCGCCCCGCGGGAACTCCTGGTGCCCGAGGGGCTGGAACTGCCCCCGCGCTGCCTTTTGGAAAATATCCGCCTCGTGCGGCTGCCGGCGCAGCATTTTGAGCAGAAACACGCGCTCGAGCGGCTTTTGGAGGCGCAGGGCGTTCGCGAGGCGGGCGCGCTAGGGCTGGATGGCAAGGAAACCCTCGTGCGCGCCTGCGGGGGCCTGCTCGCCTATTTGGAGCAGACGCAAAAGCGCAGCCCAAAGCACCTTTTACCCTTCAGGCCCCTCAACCTCGGCCGGCGCCTCCTCGTGGACGAGATCACCGAGCGCAACCTCGAGGTCTTCGTGCGGCTCAACGGTCACAAGGGCAAGGGCACCCTGCGCCATGCGCTCGACATGACCGTGACCCCCATGGGGGGGCGCTTTCTGGAAGACATGCTCCGCCATCCCTGGCGCGAGGCCGCGCCCATCCGGCGCATCCAGGAGGCCGTCGCCTTTCTGCACGATAACGACGAAGTGCGGGGCGCGCTCCGCGCGGCACTTGACAAGGTGTATGACCTCGAGCGGCTTTCCACGCGAATCAGCCTGAACCGCTGCTCGCCCAAGGATTTTATCGCCCTCCGGGAAAGCCTCGGCGCGCTCCCTGGCGTGCGGGCGTCGCTCATCCGGGCGCCCGAGGGGCAGTACCTCACGGAAAGCGAGGCCAGGGGCGAGACCCTGCCCGCACCGCTCTATGAACTGCTCAAGGTCTGGGACGACCTCGAGGACTTGGCCGCCCTGCTCCACTCTGCGCTGGTGGACGATCCGCCGGCTGTCATCACCGATGGCGGCCTTTTCCGTCAGGGTTTCCATGCCGGGCTGGACGCGTTGCTGGACCTGGTGGAAAACGGCGAGCAGAAGCTCCAGCGCCTGCTGGAGGAAGAACAGCAAAGGACGGGCCTTACCAAGCTCAAGCTCGGCTATAACCGGGTCTTCGGCTATTTTTACGAAATCACGCGCGCCGCGGGCACCGGTGCGCCACCGGCGCACTTCATCCGCCGGCAGACCCTCGTCAACGCCGAACGCTTCACCACCGAAGGGCTCAAGGCACTGGAGGAGGAACTGCTTTCAGCGTCGGACAAGCGCAAGAGCCTTGAATACCAGATGTTTCAGGATCTGCGCGCCCATGTGGCGGCGCAGCGCGCCCGCCTCGTGCACATGGCGGACTTGCTGGCGCATCTTGATTACTGGCAGTGCCTCGCCGAGGTGGGGCGCCGCAACGGCTGGCACCTGCCCACCCTCACCGAGGGCACGGAGCTCAGCATCAGACAGGGGCGCCACCCGGTGGTGGAGGCCATGGTGGGCAGCGCCAACTTCGTGCCCAATGACATCACCCTTGACAAGGGCCATCACCTCTGCCTGCTCACCGGGCCCAACATGGCCGGCAAGTCCACGGTGCTCAGGCAGGTGGCGCTCATCTGCCTGCTCGCCCAGATGGGCTCCATGGTGCCCGCCGAAGAGGCCGTCATCGGCCTTGTGGACCGCCTGTTCTCGCGCGTGGGGGCGTCCGACGATCTTGCCCGCGGCCAGAGCACCTTCATGGTGGAGATGATGGAGACGGCGCGCATCCTGCGCCAGGCCACGAGGCGGAGCCTCGTCATTCTCGACGAAATCGGGCGCGGCACCAGCACCTTTGACGGCATGGCGCTCGCCTGGGCCGTGGTGGAAGACCTCGCCGCCCGCGGCGGGGGCGAACTGCGCACGCTCTTCGCCACGCATTATCACGAACTCACGGCGCTGGAAGGCCGCATCCCGGGGGTCTTCACCATGAATATCGCCATCCGGGAACACAATAACGACATCCTCTTCCTGCACAAGCTGGTGCCGGGCCCCTCTGACCGCAGCTACGGCGTGGAGGTGGCGCGGCTTGCCGGTGTGCCTGTACCGGTGGTGCACCGCGCGCGCGACATCCTGGCGGCGCTGGAGCGCAGCCGCGAAAGCGGGCGCAAGAACCTGGTGGCGGCCTCCCTGCTCTTGCCCGGGCTTGATCAGGGGCAGGCGGCCCCCCCCGAGGTATCCGACGGCGCCCGCACTGGGAAAGCTGCGCCGCCCCTCCCCCATCCCCTGCTGCGGCAGCTGGAACAGCTGGAGCCCGAAGAACTCAGCCCCCTCGCCGCCCTCAAGCTGCTCATGGACTGGAAACAGCGCTGGGGTACGGGTGAGCCCCACGCCCCCGCCGGGGACGGCGCATGAGCGGCGAGTGGTCAGTCATCGGGGCCATCGCCGAGCAGCGCATCCAGGAGGCGCAGGAGCGCGGAGAATTTGACGACCTGCCCGGCGCCGGACGCCCCCTGAAACTCGACGACATGAGCACTGTGCCGCCGGAACTGCGCATGGCATATACCATTTTGCGCAACGCCAACTGCCTGCCGCCGGAGCTTGCGGAGCGTAAGGAGATCCAGAAGCTCGCCGACCTTCTCGAAGGCTGCACGGACGAGCGCGAGCGCGTGCGCCAGATGGAGAAGCTGCGCTTCTTCATCCTGCGAACCCGCATGCGCCATGGTCGTCCGCTCTTGCTGGAAGAGCACGACACCTATTATGACCGGCTCCTCGCGCGGCTTGGAAGCTGCGGAAAGGACATGCCGCCGGAATAGGCAGATGACCAGGTATCTGCGTCTGCACAGAATTTTTCGATATGCGCACTGAAAAGCCCCGGAAAGCTGACGACGCCTTCCGGGGCTTGCTGCCTCTGCTTGGCAGGGAAAGGCCCCGCTCTTGCGAACGGGGCCTTTGTATTTCAGATGAGTTCAGTGGCGTCAGGCTTCGATTTCGCGCGCCTTGGCCATGGCCTTGGCCTGCTCCTCAAAGTCCTTGAAGCCGGCCTGGTGCAGGGCGTCCAGCACCGTGTCTTCCCAGTTCCACGTCGCGTAGATGACCGGCTTGTGGAAGGTGGCGCGGAAGTTCTGCAGCTCGGAGCGGTAGAAGTCTTCCTTGGGCGTGTCCAGGTGCTCGCGCAACTGTTCATGGCGCCGCTGGAGCTCGCCCTCGTACCACTCCTGGATGTCCTGCGGCTCGGTGTACTTCTTGAGGATGTGTCCGTAGCCCGAACTTTCCATGAGCTCGGAAAGGCGCTTGTGGTGCTGGCGCGTGAGCCACTTGCCGAGCTCCGAAGTCGGGATGTTTTCTTCCTCCACCGCGTTGATGTCGAACACGGTCTGGTAATAGGTGTCGGGCACCACCGAGGCCGACGTGATGCCGGCGATGGCCACGAGCCCGCGCAAAATGACGCTGTTGGACACGCCCTGCCCGCAGAAGCCGACCTTCTTGCAGTACTTCTGGCCGGTGAAGATGCTGACGAGGATGGCCCAGACCACGGCCGGGTCTTCCTCATCATAGATGTGCGAAAGGCGCGAGTTGTCGCGGTCGGTGGCAAGCACCATCTGGGTCATGTCGTTGGAGCCGATGGAGAAGCCGTCAAACTCGCTGATGAACTGCTTGGCGAGGATGGCGTTGGAAGGCAGCTCGGACATGAGGATGATCTTGAGGCCGTCCTGCCCGCTCTTGAGCTTGTGCACCTGCTCGAGATAGCAGCGCATGGAGCGGCCTTCCTCCAGCGTGCGCACGAAGGGCAGCATGATGCGCAGGTTGCTGCCGCCATAGACGCCGCGCGCAAGCTTGAAGGCCTCGATCTCCCAGTCATGGATATTGCGCGAAACGCCCCGATAGCCGAGCATGGGATTGGCTTCCTGGTGCTCGAAGAGATTGCCGCCCAAAAGGTTGCGGTATTCGTTGCTCTTGAAGTCCGTGGTGCGGTAGGTGATGGGCTTGCCGTAGAAGGCCATGGCGAAGAGCGCCAGGTTCTGCGCGAGCGTCTGGACATAGTGCTCCTTGCCAGTGCGGAAGCCGCGCGACTTGATGATGGCGCGGATCTTTTCGGGCAGGTTGCGGATGTCGTCCATCTCCTTCTTGAGGCCGGAGCGGAGGCTCACCTCCTCGCGCAGGTGGCGGATATTCTCAAGCACGCGGACGACGCTCGGGAGCTCCTTGACGCGCTCGATATGCGCCTCCACGCTGGCCTCGATCTCGGCGGCGCGCTTGGGCGCCTCCGGGTCGGAGGGCGAAAGCAGGGCCAGCTCGTCGTCATAACCCATGATGATGCGCACATGGTCGGCCAGGTTGGCCGAAGTCTTGAGCACCTCGATGCGGCGCGAGGCCATTTCCATATGCTGGTCGAGCTTGTGGTCGAGCTCGCGCATCTTGCGGTGCTGGAGCAGGATCTCGTCCGGGGTGAGGTTCTTGTCCGTCTCGGCAAGGGCGTTGAGCTGGGCGGAAAGGCCCGTGATCTCGCCCACATATTCGCGGAGGTTGAAATTGAAGACGATGAGCCCGGCGGCCATCTGCTCGCGCAGGATCTTGGAGAGGCGGTTTTCCAGCTCCTTGAGCTTGGCGGTGACCACCACGTCGAGCTCGCCGTTGTCAAAGGCCTCCAGCGCCTGCGGGTGGATGCCGATATTGCCCAGCATGAATTCGGCGCGCAAAAGGCCGACCTCGAATTGCGGATAGTCGCGCAGCCGCGAGAGGAAGAGCGCCTGCCCCACGTCGGCGAGCACAAGGCCCACCTTGGTCTTGGTGACGGGCAGAAGCGCGATGTCCATCTCGCCGCCCACCTGGTGCAGGGGCAGAAGCCCGCGGTAGACGCGGCCGCGCGTGCCGTCCACGGTCACTTCCGAGCCGTCCAGCGCGCGGAGCACCTCCACCCGCTGGATGCCGATGACAGCCGCTATGCCAAGCTCGCGGGAGGTGATGGCCGCGTGGCTCGTGTCGCCGCCCACGTCGGCCATGATGGCCGAGGCCACGCGCATGCCAGGCACCATGTCGGGGTCGGTGCGCTCGGCGGCGAGCACGTCGCCCTTGTTGACCTTGTTGAGCTCAAGGGCGGAACGCAAAAAGCGCACCGTGCCCTGGCCGGCGCCGCGGGAGGCGCCGTTGCCCTCCACCAGGATCTCGGCCTGCGCCGCGGCCTTGGGGTCGACCTCCATGCGGCGCATGAAGATGGTGGTGGGGTGCAGCTCAAGCTCCTCGTTCCAGCGGGTCTCGGGGCGCGCCTGCACGAACCAGAGCTTGTCGTTGGCGTCGATGCAGAATTCCGTGTCCATGATCATGCCGCCGTAGGCGCGGCTCACGGCGCGCACGCCCTTGGCCACGCGCTCGGCCTGGCTCAGCGACAGCGCCCAGCGCAGGGCCTCCAGCTCCGGCACGGGCACCTCGCGGGTGCCGCCCTTCTCGTCATAGACGATCTTCATGTCCTTGCAGCCCATCTGGCGGATGACCACCTCGCTGCCGTCGTCCCGCTGGAAGACATAGAGCTTGTCGGGCGTCACCTTGCCGCCTACGACCGCCTCGCCGAGGCCGTAGCTCGCGTCGATGCTGACGAGGTCCTTGCGGTTGGTGCCGCGGCAGCCGGTGGCCGTATCCGCGGAGAAGGCCGTGCCGGAGATGACCGGGTTGATCATCTGCATCATGCAGACGGAGAGGGACGTGTTTTCGATGGCCCACTCTTTCTTGGCCGTCTCGGCGATGGAATCGTCGCCCGTTTCCTCGGCCTTGGCGAGAGCGTCCAGGATGGCCTCGCGGCGGTAGGTCATGGAGCGGAGATTATAGGCCGAGGCGCAGTCCCAGTGGTAGGCCTCAACCACATGGTCCGGGCCCACCATGTTGAGATAGGTGTCCTGAAGGCCGGCAAAGGCTTTCTTGCGCGAGTCCTCGCCGGCGGCGGAGGAGCGCACGGCGACCGGCGTCATGTCGTCGCCGTTTTCCTCACAGATGGCCTTGTAGGCGCCGCGCACGGCCTCGTCGACCTCCTGCGGCAGATCCACGGAAAGGATGGCCGCCTGCACGAGCACGGAGCGCTTGCGGAGCTGGTCGATGCCTTCAGGCGAGGTTGCGAATCCCTCGACGATATTGTTGATGAAGGTGCGCAGCTTGGTGTGCGCCTCCTCGCCGGAGGCCTTGGCCGCGTCATGGGCCTGTTTGCCGAGCTGACGCACGAATTTCTGCAGAAAATCGGGGTCGCCATTGATCTCCGGGTCCATCCAGTCGATGCGGCCGTATTCCTTGTCCACCACGGCGCGGACGATGCGGCCGTTCACCTTGGTCTCGTCGAGCAGGCGATGGAAGGCCAAGGACGAGATGGCGCGGAAATGCGGCGCCTGGATGCCCTCGATCTGGCTGATGAGGGCCGTATTGTAGTTTTTGCCGCCAACAAGGAGTTCAGCATCCGGGCCGAGCCCAACGATGTCGGCGCCGGTGAGGACGAGCTTTTTTTCAACCGTTTCGTTGGAACTGGTTTTGGACTTGGAATGCGTGGCTTTGGCAGTCTTGGCCATGACTTCCTCCGTGTTGGAAAACGCGCTGGAGATGGAACCAAGGATATACGCCCATGGGCGCACTGTCCACAAAAACCCGGGCTTGCCCCGGGCTTTCCCGGTGCTTCTGCTGAAAACGCCCGCCTTTTGGGGCGGGCGCCTTCATGTTCAATTCACGGCCTCGTCTGTGGCGAGCGGCGTGCCGCAGGACGGGCAGAAACGCATGGACTCCGCCGGGATGGGCTGGCCGCAGGCCTCATTGGGGCAGAGGCGCGGCACGGGGCCGAGCTCCACGATGAGCTCGCCCTCGTGCACCGAGACCATCTGCTTGCTCTCCTTGAAGTCCGCCGTCTTGAGCACGCGCTTCACGATGCCGTCCACCGGCGCGAGCACCGCCTTCTCCTGCTTCATGATGGAGACATTGAAGAGCTCTTCGCCGGCCTTCACCACATCGCCCGGGTGGACATACATGACCCACAAATCGCCGTTGCTCGGCGAAGCCACCTCATAGGGGTCGTTGGGGTCGGCCATGGGTACGCCCTGCCCCTTCTGGGCGGCAGGCTCGGCCACCTGCACCTCGCAGCTCATGAATTCCGAGTCGAGCACATAGCGGCAGATGGCCATGCCCGCGTCATTGGGCCGCGAAATGCTGAGCAAAAGCAGATGGTGGGGCTTGCCGCTCGTATCCGTGAAGTTGAGGTCCTGCCCCACCTTCATGCCCTCGAACCAGACATCCAGCGGCAAATTGTTGGGGTCGCCATACTTGGCGCGGAACTGGATGGTCTTGAGCGCATCCGCGGGATGGTTCAAGTAAAGGATGAACTCTTCCGCATTGGGCGGCCGCTTGAGGATCTCGGCGCAGGCGCGCTCCTCGGCGGCGAGATTGGTGTCTTCCAGCGACTCCAGCGGCGAGGCTTCCGTCCTTGCGGCGATGGCGGCCTTCCAATCCGCGCCGAAGGCGCTTTCATAGACCCAGTCCGCGGGGAAGCCCAGGGGGAGCTTGCCAAACTTGCCCAAAAGCAGGTTGCGGAAGGCGTCGTTGCAGTCCTGATAGATGGAGAGGCGCGCCCGCCGCATCTCCGGCGAGAGCTCGTCCTCTGGCGTGCGCGTCACCTCGCCGAGCACTTCAAGAAGGTAGCGCACTTCCTCCTCGCCGCCGCGCTTCCAGGCGCCGGTCACGGCCAGGAAGGCCGTGTTCCACGTGATCTGCGAGCCCGGCGTCACATCGTGATAGCGCACGATCTGGCGGCTGCCCTCCAGAAACTTGAGCATGTAGGGCAAGAGGTGGATGTAGCCCTGCTTCATGGCGCCCTCCTGCGAGGAGGAGGTGGCGCCCCCCGGCATGCCGTGCAGGGTCACGTCATGGTCGATCCCCTGGAAGTACGGCGCGCAATAGCGGTCATAATAGGGCATGATCTGCTTGCAGACGAAGTTGGCGTCGCGGATGGCCTCCTTGTTCAGGTGGCACTTGAGGCCCAGTTCGTCCTCAAGATAGGCCATGGTGGACAGCACGTCCCCCTGCCCGTAGGAGCGCACGGCCGCGCCCAAGCCCACGTCGAGGATATGCGCGCCCGCCTTGGCCGCGGCGCCCACGGCCGGCACGAAGAGGCCGTCTGTATAGTGGCGGTGGTAATGCAGCACGAGGTCGGGCCATTCCTTGCGCAGGGCCGTAACAAGCTCGGTCATGAACCTCGGCGGGCACACCCCGGCCATGTCCTTGAGGCCGAGGATGATGTTGCGCGACGCCGCCTTCTCATCCACGCCCATGATGTCGGCCGACATGGCGATCATGGCGCGCGCCACATCGAGATAATGGGGCACGTCGAAGCCCTTGGTCCACGAGAGGGAGATGGCCGGCTCGAAGATGACATCCTTGCGCGAGAGCACCACCTCGGCGAGCGGCCGCATGTTCTCCACATGGTTGAGGAAGTCGAAACAGCGCACCACCTGGTAACAGTCGCAGATCATCTCGCCGGTGGCGCGCATGAGGTTGCGCGGCTGCGGCGTGTAGCCGAGCACGTTGGTGGAGCGCACGAGGAGCTGCTTGAAGGTCTTGGGTGCGAACTGGTTCCACTCCCGCGCTTCCGTGAAGGGGTAGGTCATGTTGCCGAGCATGGCCACGTGGAAGTGCGCGCCGCCGCCATTCTCGATGGAGAAATAGCCCACGTTGTCGAGATAGGGGCCGATGAGCCGGTCTTCGGCCAGGCGGAAGCGGTTGCCGGAATTGGACTGCGTGAAGTCGCGCGGCGTGGTGTCCGTGAAGTGGATGTAATCCGAGTCGCGGATATAGTCGAGGGTGGCGAGCCTGTCCCCGTGCGGATAGGGCGAGGGCCGGCGGCGCACCGAGGGGCTGATGGGCGGCAGCACCGGCGCGAAGGGCCCGAGTGCCGGCGTGGTGATGGAGCGGTATTCGCCGAGCTGGACATAGGGGTTGTAGCCCCTGGCCGAGATCTCGGCCACGAGCCTGGCGAGACGTTCCCCTTCCGGCGCGAGGTCGGTATAGAGCATGAGCTCGGGGTGGTCGGCGATGAAATTGGTGTTGATCTGCCCGCGGCGGAACTCGGGCTGCTTGATGACCTTGCGGAAGAAGGGGATGGTCGTCTTGATGCCACCGATGACATATTCGCTGAGGGCGCGGTCCATGATGCCGAGCGTCTTTTCCCAGTCATGGGAAAAGGCGATGAGCAACGAGCCCGCGGAATCGTAGTTGGCCGGGAACTCGTAACCCGCGCTGATGTTGGAGTCGAGCCGCACGCCCGGGCCGCCGGGAGAGACATAGCGCGAAATGAGGCCCGAGTTGGGCGCGAAATTGTCCTGCGGGTTCTCGCAGTTGATGCGCACCTGCATGGCGCTGTAGGTGGGCAGAAGCTCGGACTCGCGGTAGCGCAGCTCGGCGCCGAAGGCCACGGCGATCTGCTCCTCCACGAGGTCGATGCCGTAGCGGCACTCGGTGATGCCGTGTTCCACCTGAAGGCGCGTGTTGACCTCGATGAGGTAGGGTTCGCCGTCAGGCGTGATGAGAAATTCCACCGTGGCGAGCGAATGGTAGCCCACATCGCGCACCAGGCGGCGGGCGTAGTCCTTCAGGCGTTCGCGCAATTCCGGCGTCACCCCCGGCCAGGGCGAGGGCGTGATCTCGATGAGCTTCTGGTGGTTGCGCTGCACCGTGCAGTCGCGTTCGTCAAAGGCGAAGACATTGCCGTACATGTCGGCGATGACCTGGATCTCGATATGGCGAACGTCTGCGAGAAATTTTTCCACAAAGAGGCGCGGATTGCCGAAGGAGGCCTGGGCCATGGAGGAGGCCTTGAAAAAGGCGTCCTCCAGCTCGGCCTCGTTGTGGATGGCGAAGATGCCGCGGCCGCCCCCGCCGCCCTCGGCTTTGAGCATGATGGGCAGCCCGATCTCCTTGATGAGCTGGCGGGCCGTGGCGATGTCCACCGCGCCGTCCGAGCCCGGGACCACGGGGATGCCCAGCTTGCGCGCCACGGCGCGGGCCTGCACCTTGTTGCCCAAAAGGTTCATGGCCTCGGCGGTGGCGCCTATGAAGGTGATGCCGGCCTCCTTGCAGCGCTGGGGAAAGCGCGTGTCCTCGGAGGCGAAGCCCCAGCCCGGGTGGATGCCCACCACGCCGCGGCGCTTGGCCTTGTCGATGATGGCGTCGATATCGAGGTAGGCGCGGGGCTCGTCCCCGAGAAGGATGAGCTCCTGCGCGGTGGCGGCCGCCGGCGCGGTCTTGTCCACGTCGGTGGCTGTCATGGCGGCAACGGCGTCAAAACGTTCGCGGATGGAGCGGCAGATACGCCGGGCCGGGATGCCCCGGTTTGCCACGAGTATGACCTTGCCCTTGAGAAATTCCTGCACATCGGCGAATGTTTTTCTGCCCATCCCTTTCCCTCTGTTTCCTTGCGTGCCGTCCGCCCGTGATTTGGGCCGGCTGCGCCGCGCTCACGCGGGCCGCAGACTGCCGCCCGTACATTCCATCGCGCCCTGCTCCGTCTCCAGACGTAAGGCTCCCGAGGGCCAAAGCCCGGCCAGCCGTCCTTGCAGGACGGTTTTCCCGTCCGTGACTGTCACCGATCTCCCGCGCCAGAGGAGGAGCGCCTCGGCGCGCCCGCGCCAGGTGCGGGCAAAAATGCGCGCGTTATTGTACGCGGAAAGCATGCGACTTACAAGGCGCGCCCACAGCTCGGGCGCCGGCGCCCCGCCCTTGCCGCTTTCGGCAAGCGACGTGGCCTCAAGCGCGGCCTCGGCCCGCAGGGCTTCCGCCGGCGGATGCGACACCACATTGACGCCGATGCCCGCCAAAAGGACGCCGCCCCGCTCCTCCAGCAGGATGCCGGCCACCTTGCGCGGTGTGTCCCCGCTGATGAGAACCAGATCATTGGGCCACTTGATGCGTACCTGCCAGCCGAGCGCCGCTAAGGCTTCCGCCGCGAGCAGCCCCATGGCAGCCGCGGCCGCGCCGCCGTCGAAGGGCGGCGAGAGCGGAAGGCGCAGGGTCGCGTAGATATTCCCCGGCGGCGAAGCCCAGTGGCGCCGCAACTGGCCGCGGCCGGATGTCTGGCTGGCGGCGAGCACACTGTCCCAGATATGGAGCCTTCCACCGGCTGCCAGTTCAAAGGCCGTGTCGAGCGCGGACGATACCTCGGCAAAGGTAAAGATTTCCGGGCGGAGTTGGCCTTTCGCGCCGGGCTGTTCCGTCCCGTTCATGGCGCAAGCACGGCTTCCGCCGCCTCCTGCAGGTCGGTACAGAACGCGTCCATCTCGCCCCCGTGGTCGAGCCCGGCAAGATGGCCCATGCCGTGCGCCAGCAGGCGCAAGAGATGTTCGCGGGGCTCCTGCCCGTAGAGCAGGCATTCCCGGTCAAGGGTGTTCAGCGAAAGCAGGAGCGTCCCGGCCATGCCGCCGCCCCCGGGGAAGGACAGCACATTGGTCGGCCCTGTGCACATCATGTGCTCCACATTGGCGCGGGCAATCGCCGCATCGGTGACGAGATAGAGCTCGACGCCCGCAAGCGGGCGCCCGTGGGCAGCCGCAGCGGCGCACATGGCCGAAAGCGCCCCCCGCAACTCGAGCCTGTCCAGCGGCGAGTGCCAGATGGCTGCGCCATGCCGGCAGAAAACCGCGGGCTGACGGGCTTGGGCGCGTCTGCGGTCTTCCGCAAGCGCCCCGGGATCAGAGCGCAATGGGCTCGTCCCCGATCATGGACGGCGCCTCGCGCGGAGGCGTCGGCGCCGCCGCTTCCGGCTGTTTCTGGCTCTCGCGGCCATTGGCGGGGCGGGCGCCCTCCCCGGCCGGGGCGTGCTTGCCCTCCTTGGGCGCTTCCTGCTTGCGGGCGCCGTCCTGCGCGGGCTTCTTGGCGTCCGGGTAGGTGATGCGCTGATGGAAGATGCCTGTAAGGATGCGCTGGAAATTCTCGCTCAGGTAGTGGAGATCCTTGAAAGTGAGCTCGGATTCGTCCAGCTGCCCCTCGGCGAAGATGCCCTTGATGATGGCGTCGATATGGCTCTTGATGCGGGCCGGGGTCGGGTCGGTGAGGGTGCGGCTGCTCGCTTCCACGGAGTCCGCCAGCATGAGGATGGCGGCTTCCTTGGTCTGCGGGCGCGGCCCCGGATAGCTGAAATCCGCTTCCTGCGGCTTTTCGCCGAGGTCAAGGGCCTTCTGGTAAAAATAGCGCATGAGGCGCGTGCCGTGGTGCTGGCGGATGATGTCGCAGATCTCGAGGCCGAGATTGTAGCGCTCCGCAAGCTCGGTGCCCTTCTTGACATGCGAAAGCAGGACGAGCGCGCTCATGGAAGGCGCCAGCTTGTCGTGCTTGTTGGGCGCGCCGAACTGGTTTTCGATGAAGTAGTCGGGATAGGTGAGCTTACCCGCGTCGTGATACAGCGCGGCCACCTTGCACAGCAGGCTGTTGGCGCCGATGGCCTTGGCCCCGGCCTCCACCATGTTGGCCACCACCAGGGAGTGGTGGTAAGTGCCCGGGATGGTGACCATGATCTCCTGCATGAGCGGCTGCTCGAGGCTCATGAGCTCCATGAGGCGGAAGCGCGTGCTGTAGCCGAAGGCGAGCTCCAGCACCGGGCTCACGGCAAAGAGCAGGATGAGCGAGAGCAGCGAGCTTATGAGCACGGCGATCATCTGCACGGGCATCTGGACGGGCGCCGTCTGCGCAAGCAGGGCCATGCCGGCCCAGACGATGAGCAGCCCGAGCGAGAGCGGCACCACGCTCCAGACCACGTCCTGGCGGTTCTGGGCGCTGGTCACGAGCCAGGTGGCGAGCATGCCGCCCAGGAAATAATAGAGGAAAAACGCAATGCTCTCCTGGAACATGAGCATGCAGAAGAACGCGAGCAACAGCCCCATGGTGCAGTAACGGCGCGCCGCGAAGACCATGGCCACGAGGCCCACGGCCCCTGCCACGGGATAGGCGAGCGCAAAGGCGTTGAGCAGACTCGGGCTGTCGAGGCGCAGCCCGAGCAGCCAGACGCACTTGGCGCCCACCCCGAAGAGCAGGAGCACGAGCGAAATGAGCAGCATGTCCTTCTTGCGCAGCGGCGTGCCCGGGCGGCCGCTCGGCGCCACGAAAAAGCCCACGGCGAGCAAAAGCGAGCACAGGAAGGCGCCCCCCGCGGTCTCCCAGCGCATGGGGTCGGCCGCGGAATTGTAGAGCGCCTGCATCTTGATCTGCTGCTCGCGGCTCGCACGCTCCCCCCGGCGCATGACGAGCTCGCCCTTCTGGATCTGGTAATAGACGGGCGCCACCGAGGCCACCACGTCCGCACCGCGCTTTTGCGTGGCCTCGCGGTTGAGCGTGAGCGAAGCCGGCATGGTGGCCGAGAGGAGGATATTGATGGCCCGGCGCGACTGCGGGTTGAGCTCTGGCACTTCCCGAAGCTGGGCCGAGATCTCGGCGAGGAAGGACTGCGCATCCGGGAGCGAGCGCACATCGGGCCTAAGGGCCTCGGTATTTGCGTCCAGGTTGCGGAGGATGATGCCCGAATGCCCCACACGGGCCGCGCGGATGTCCCACACGAGTCCTTCGGCGAGCTGCTCGCGGATCTGGGGAAGGAGTTTTTTCAGAAGATAGGTCTGCACGTCCCGGCGCGAGAGCTCGGGCAGCACCTCGTCGGCCACGGGCGCGGTCACTTCCTCGATGAGGCGCTGGAGCTCCGGCGAAGTGCGATGGTCGGGGCCGCTGTTGAGCGCCCTCAAGATGTCGAGGATGCGGTTCTGGAACTGGGTATACGGCTCCATGCTCAGGTCATAGACCGGCGGCTGGAGCGAGAGCACCTGCTTGCGGCGGGCCTTGGTGGCCTGGCTGTCTTCCACCAGCAGGTCGCGGTCGGCGATGACATCGCTTTCCGCCACCTGCCCGGCCACGTAAAGCCGGTGCGAGGTCTCGAAATTGGCGCCCGCAAGGAGCGAGAGGAAGAGCAGGCAGCCGATGAGGGCCCAGATGCCCCAGCCGCACTTATGGCGCGCCTTGAGCGTGCGGATGAGCGCCAGTGTGCTAGACGGCCGGGGCTGCTTTTTCTGCTTCGTCATAGGCGCTGACAATGGCTCCGACTAGAGGATGACGCACCACGTCCGCCTTGCTGAAACGGTGGATGGCAAGGCCGGGGACTTGCTGCAGAAGGCCCAGGGCGTGCACGAGGCCCGAACGCGGCCTGTCCGCGCCGGGCTGTGCGGGAAGGTCTATCTGGGTGGCGTCGCCCGTGACCACCATGCGCGAGCCGAAGCCCATGCGCGTGAGAAACATCTTCATCTGTTCGCGGGTGGTGTTCTGGGCCTCGTCAAGGATGATGAAGGCGTCGTTGAGGGTGCGCCCGCGCATGAAGGCCAGCGGGGCGATCTCGATGACGCCGCTTTCGAGCATGGCCGCCACCTTGGGCTGCGGCGTCATGTCGTACAGCGCGTCATAGAGCGGCCTGAGATAGGGATTGACCTTTTCCGCCAGGTCGCCGGGCAAAAAGCCGAGCCGTTCGCCGGCTTCCACCGCGGGCCTCGTCAGCACGATGCGCTTGACGCGGTGCCGCTGGAGCATGGAAAGGGCCATGGCGACGGCGAGATAGGTCTTGCCGGTGCCGGCAGGCCCCACGGCAAAAACGAGTTCGTTGGTGCGCAGGGCCTCGAGATAGGCCTTCTGCGCCACATTGCGGGCCGTGACGGTCTTGCGGGGGGTGCTGACAAAGACGGCGTCGCGGAATACGGCGCCGAGATTGAGGCCCGGGTCGTTGCGGACCATGGCATAGGCGCGCGTGATGTCCTGCTCGCCCAGCACGAGGCCCCCGCGCAGGAGGGCATAGAGCTGGACGAAGACCTGGCAGAGGGCGCGGCGCACGTCGGGGTCGTCGCTCTCCACAAGCACGCTGGCGCCGCGGCTCGTGATGTGCGCGCCGCTGGTTTTTGCCAGCATGTCGAGATGCGCGTTGCGCGGCCCGAACAGCAGGTTGGCGAGCGCGGGATCGTCAAATTCCACGAGCTCCGGCACAGAGGGACACTCAGGCATGTGACGGGATGTAGCCTATTTCCGCCCTTCTGTCCATCATTGGCCTCACGCGGCATGGGCGCGACGCCGATGTGAGGCCATGGCATGAAATGTGCATAAATCCAGGCGAATCCCCGCACGCGCCGCCGGAACGGGTTTTTCGCCTCCGTCCGGCCCTGCGGCGGCAAATATTTCCTGGAGTCCCCATGAGCATTTCCGGCATCAGCAATTACCGCGACGTTCTGTTCCAATGGCAGGGCCAGCAATTGAAAAGCACGGGCTCTGAAACGGCCAAGAGCTCCGCGGCCAACAGCCTGAGCTCCCTGTTCAGCGGCTCGTCCATGACGAGCCAGATCTCGAGCATGGTGGAACTCACCAAGTATGCCATGGATGCCATGGGCGTCAGCTCCAACAGCCGCGTGACCTTCAGCCAGATCACGCGCTACCGGGAGCAGCTCCAGAGCGAGTTCAGCCAGGCTGTCAAGGACGGCCTCGCCCAGTCGGGCATCAGCGACCTCTCGGGCCTCAGCTTTGAGCTCGACAAGGACGGCAATCTCTCGGCCGTGGGCGCCAACGCCCAGGACCGCAAGGCCGCGCAGGCGTGGCTCGACGCCAACCCGGGCCTTGGCAAGGACCTGCGCGCCGCACTTGGGGAGGCCGGCGTGGACGCGGAAACACCCGTGCAATTCCGCCTGAGCTCCACAGGCCGCATGACCGCCATCAACACCACGGCCGCGAGCATCCAGTCCGCGCTGGACGGCAAGGCGGACCTGACGAAAGACCTGCGCGCGGGGCTTTCCAAGCTCGGCGTGTCGCTCGATACGCCGCTTGAATTCGGCTTTGACGAGGAGGGCAAGCTCGCGGTGAAGGGCAGCCCGGATGCCGGCGCCTCCATCAATCAGTGGCTGGAGGACAATCCCGAGCTGGCCGACGCTCTGAAGGCCGAGCTGGAAAAGCGGAATGTGGACACCTCTGCCGTGAGTCTGCGCCTGGGCGCGGAAGGCAGCCTTCAGGTCAGCGTGAGCAATGCGGCCGTCAACGATATCCAGGCCGTGCTCGACCAGAACAGCGCCGCCGGCAAGAAGCTCGCCACCGGCCTCGACAGCCTGGGCATCGACCCCAATATCAATTTTTCCATCCAGATCGGCGACGACGGCAGCCTCACCGTGGTCAGCGACCACCCGGACCGCGACAAGGTGCAGCGCTTTTTTGACGAAAACCCGGAGCTCGTCAAAAAATACCGCCAGATCGAGACGCTTTCCGGCATCGACGACGCCCGCAAGGCCATGCAGCTCGCGCCCTCCGACATGCGCAAGCGCATCCAGATCGAGTCCATGGCCTCCTGGTGGGCGGATTCCGGCAGCGCGAGCTCCTATTTCGGCGCCTATTCGGGGGGCAATCTCTCCGTGCTCTCCGGGCTCAACCTCAGCGTCTAGGGGCGCCCCGGCTCAGGAGAGCTTCTTGGCGAGCAGCTGGTTGACGAGCGCCGGGTTGGCCTTGCCTTTCGTCGCGCGCATCACCTGCCCCACAAAGAAGCTCATGAGCTTGGTCTTGCCGCCGCGGTAGGCCTCAACCTCGGCCGGGTTGGCAGCGATGACGCCATCCACCGCCGCCTCGAGCTCGCCCGTGTCCGAGATCTGCGCGAGCCCCTTTTCCTTCACATAGGCGTCCGCCATGACGCCGCTCGTAAAGAGCTCGCCAAAGATGTCCGCGCCGATCTTGGCGCTGATGAGCCCCTCGTCGATGACGCGCGCGAGGGCCGCGAGCCCTTCCGGCGTCATCTTCCACACATCCGGGCATTTTTCGGGCGACGGCTCAAGGCCGCGGGCATTGCATTCGCGCAACAGCGGCCCGAGGATGAGGCCGGCCACCTTGCGCGGTTCGGCGCCGCCGCAGGCCGCCTCAAAAAAGTCGGCGAGCCCCTTGCTCTGGACAAGCACCTCCACTTCCGCGCCGGGCAGGCCCGTCAGCTCCACGAAGCGGCGCGCCCGCTCCCGCGGGAGCTCGGGGAGCGCTGCCTTCCAGGCCGAAAGCTCCTCTTCGGCAATGACCACGGGTAAAAGGTCCGGGTCGGGGAAGTAGCGGTAATCCTGGGCCTCCTCCTTGCCGCGCATGGCGAGGGTGACGTTTTTCACCGCGTCATAGAGCCGCGTCTCCTGCACCACCGTGCCCCCGTCCTCAAGGATGTCCTCCTGCCGAGCGATCTCGAACTCGATGGCCCGCTGCACGTTGCGGAAGGAATTGAGGTTCTTGAGCTCGGTGCGCGTGCCGAGCCGCGCCTCGCCCACGGGCCTGATGGACACATTGGCGTCGCAGCGGAAGCTCCCCTCCTCCATGTTGCCGTCGCTCACGCCGAGATAGGTGACGATGCCGTGCAGGGCCTTGAGATAGGCCACGGCCTCGGCCGCCGACCGCATGTCCGGCTCGGAGACGATCTCCACAAGGGGCGTGCCGGCTCGGTTCAGGTCCACATAGCTCACGTTCTCGGTCGGGGCGTGGATGTTCTTGCCGGCGTCGTTCTCCATGTGGATGCGCGTGATGCCGATGCGCTTCGGGCCGTCGCCGGCCTCCACCTCGAGCCAGCCGTGCTCGCAGATGGGCAGCTCGAACTGCGAGATTTGGTAGCCGGCCGGGAGGTCGGGATAAAAATAGTTCTTGCGGGCAAAGCGCGAACTGCGGTTGATGGTGCAGTTGACGGCAAGGCCCACGGTGGCGGCATATTCGATGGCGCGCCGGTTGGGCGAGGGCAGCGCCCCGGGCATGCCCGCGCAGACCTCGCAGACATTGGTATTGGGCGCTTCGCCGAACTTGTTCGGGCAGGAGCAGAAGAGCTTGGAATCCGTGGCGAGCTGGACATGCACCTCCAGCCCGATGACCGCCTCGTACGCACCCATGCGTCATTCCCCTTGGCATACATCAGCGTCAAGGGCGAAACCCCGGACGCGTAATTTTTCAAAAAAGCGCACGCCGCCCAGAAAGCGCACTCCGTCAGGCGCCCCCGAAACGAGCACCTCGTCACCGCCCTGAAGCAGCAGCCCCTCCTGCCCGTCCACCGTGAGCCACGCCTCGGTGGCTGCGCCGACGGACACCCGGCACACGGTGGCCCCCGGGAGCATCAGGGGCGCCACCCCTCCCGCGCAGGGGCAGATGGGCGTCAGCCCTATGGCGTCCATACCGGGGAAGATGATGGGGCCCCCCGCGGAAGCGCTGTAGCCGGAGCTCCCCACCGGGCTGGAGCATACAAGGCCGTCGCAGCGGAGCACGCCCATGGGGCGGCCATCGACCGTCACGCCAAGGCCCATGAGCCTGGCGAGCGCGCCACGGCCCACGACCACATCGTTGACGGCGACCCCAGTGCTGAACTGCCTGCCATCGCGCATTACTTCCCAGCGCAGGGCAAGGCAACTGTGCGCGGGCGTCCCGGGCGCCAGCGCCATTTCGAGGCGTTCCTGCCAGTTGGCCGGGTCGGCAGTGGTGAGAAAACCCACGCGCCCGAAATTGATGCCGAAAAGCGGGATACCGCTGAAGGCGAAATGGCGCGCCACACCAAGGATGGTGCCGTCGCCGCCGAGCACGATGACGCAGCGGCCCGGGCGCGGCAGCCTATCATCCGCGAGATCCGCTCCGGCCTCGCACCGGGCGCCGCCGGACTCACACAGGCGCGCGACGAGGCCCCTGGCCTCGAGCCAGGCGACCACCTCGCGGCCAAGGGCGCGCGCCTTAGCATGGCGCGCCTTGAAGACCACGAGCACATCGGGCTGTTCCCCAACACACATGCGGCTTGATTACGTCATCAGGAGCCCGACCGCAAGCCCGGCGCGGGCTCCCGCTCTTGTCAGCGCCGGCGCTTTGGCATACAAATGGCGTTCCGTCAGGAAATGGCAGGTGCTCCTTTTAATGAGGTCCACGCGATGAGCGACGCCGCTCTGGAGATCATTGCCCGGCACGCGGCCGAGGGCGCGCGCCTGCGCGAAGAATTTTTCCGCCTGCGCGGGGAGGCCCTGCGCGAGGCGGCACTGGAGGCCGCGGCGGCCATAGCCGGCGGGGGCAAGCTCCTTTTCTGCGGCAATGGCGGCAGCGCCGCGGACGCGCAGCACCTCGCGGCCGAGTTCGTCAACCGCTTCCTCATGGACCGGCCCGCGCTCCCCGCCATCGCCCTGACCACGGACACCTCGGCGCTCACGGCCATCGGCAACGACATGGGCTATGACGAAGTGTTCGCGCGGCAGGTGGAGGCCCTGGGGCGCCCGGGCGACATGCTGGTGGCCATCTCCACCTCCGGCAACAGCCCCAATGTGCTGCGGGCGCTGGAGGCCGCGGGCCGGGGCGGGCTCTTCACCGTGGGCCTTTCGGGCGCTGGCGGCGGCAGGATGCGCGGGCTCTGCCGCCTCCTGCTGGAAACGCCGGCCGCCTGCACGCCCCTCGTGCAGGAGCTGCACATCGCCGCTGGCCATCTTTTCTGCCAGCTGGCGGACCACTATCTTTTCGAGAACGCGGCTGCGCTCGCCCCCCTGCTGGAAGCGCGCCGTAAGCTGAAGGACTGACCATGCCCATCTATGAATACGGCTGCGAAAAATGCGGCCGCGACTTTGAGGACCTGGTGTTCGGCGACGAGATGCCCGCATGCCCCTATTGCGGCTCCACGGAAACACACAAGCTCATGTCGCGCTGCGCACGATGCAGGAGCGACGGCGGCATGTCCTTTGACATGGCGCCCCCCTCCTCCGGGGGCGGCTGCGCCGGCTGTTCCGGCGGCAACTGCGCGAGCTGCGGCCGCTAGCCGGCCCCGCATATCGGCCCATCTTTCCGCAACCATCCCCGCCGGTCCCGGCGGCGGCGGCAAAGCCGCCAGGGCGGTACGCATGCGCAAGCACCTTGTCATCGCCACGCGCGGCAGCAGGCTGGCACTCTGGCAGGCGGCCCACGTCAAGCACCTTCTCGAAGAGCTCGACCCGGCCCTTTCCATCTCGCTCAACGTCATCAAGACGCGCGGCGACGTTATCCTTGACGTGCCGCTGGCGAAGGTTGGCGGCAAGGGCCTGTTCGTCAAGGAGATAGAGGAGGCCCTGCTCGAGGGCCGGGCCGACCTCGCCGTGCACAGTATCAAGGACGTGCCCATGGAGCTCCCGGAAGGGCTGCTCCTCGGCTGCGTGCCGCCGCGCGAAACCGCCACGGATTGCCTGCTCTCCTGCAAGTACCCCAATCTCGAGGCGCTGCCCAGGGGCGCCCATGTGGGCACGAGCAGCCTGCGCCGCCAGGCCCAGTTGCTCGCCATCCGGCCCGACCTTCGCATCACGAGCCTGCGCGGCAATGTGGATACGCGCCTGCGCAAGCTGGAGGAAGGCGCTTTTGACGCCATCGTGCTCGCCACCGCGGGCCTCCAGCGTCTCGGCCTGCGCGCGCCCTACATGTTCCCGCTGGACCCTGAGCGCCTGCTCCCCGCCGTGGGCCAGGGGGCGCTCGGCATCGAGTGCCGCGAAGACGATTATGACCTGCTCGTCCTGCTCGCCAGCCTGGAGGACAGGGATACCCGCGTCTGCGTGGACGCGGAGCGCGCCTTCCTCGCCGGGCTGGACGGCGGCTGCCAGGTGCCCATCGCCGGCCACGCGCGTTTTGTGGATGAGGAGAACCTCGTCCTCGAGGGCCTCGTCGCCGAAGTGGATGGCAGCCTCATCCTGCGCGGCGAAAGGCGCGGCGACGCCGTTGATTCCCGCCAGATAGGCGAGGCGCTGGCGCAGGAACTGCTGGACGGCGGCGCCAGGAACATCCTGCAAAAACTTTATCCAGAACATTAAGTTTACAGCATGGCACGCATCGCTCCCCTCCCGGCCTCGCGCCTGCACGCCACCTATGACCCGGCCCGCATCCCCTGGGCGAACAGCTCGGCCGTTCCTGCGCCGCGCAAGGGCGCCTCGCGCTCTGATCCTTTCCAGCCGAGGGCCATGCAGGCCCTTGACCTCGCCCTCCAGATCCGGGCCACGGGCTACAATGTCTACCTTTCCGGCGAGGCTGACCTCGGCCGCAGCTACATGCTGCTCAACTACCTGAGGCCACGCGCCCGGCACAAGCCCACGCCGCCGGATCTCGTCTATGTGCAGAATTTTGCGGATCCGGACCGGCCGGTGCTGCTTTCCCTGCCTGCCGGGCAGGGCAAAAAGTTCAAGGACTCCTTGAAGGATGTCATAGACACCATCGGCCGCGAGCTGGCGCGCCGCTTTGAAACGCCGGCCTATGCGCGCCAGCGGGACCGGCTCATGGAGCGCTTCCAGAAAGTGCGCACCGGGCTCATCCACAAGATGAACGACGTGGCCTCCCACCGCGGCTTCAACCTGGATGTGGACGAAAACGGCGGCCTCACCCTCTCGCCGCTCGTCAAGGGCAAGCGCCTCTCCGAGGAGGAATTCGGCCGCCTCGACAATGCCATGCGCCTTGACCTCAAGCGGCGTGGTGACAGCCTCGCCGGCAAGATGGCCGGCTTTTTGCGCCAGATGAACAAGGCGGAAGAATCCTTCCGTGACGACGAGCGCGAGCTGGAGCTTCAGGCCATGCAGCAGGTGCTCGACGCCGAGCTCACGCCGGTGCGCGACCGCATGCTCAAGATCTCGCCCACGCCGGCCATGCGGGCCTATTTTGACGGCCTGCGCGAGGACATCCTGCGCAGCACCGAGGCCTTTTTGCCGCGCGACGCGGGCGCAGGCCAGGGAGACCACGGCCAGCCCCCTGCGGACGACTGCTTTTACCGCTATGAAGTCAACCTGTTTGTGGACAACGGCGAGCTCGCCGGCGCGCCCATCGTGGTGGAAGACAATCCCACGACCGTGAACCTGCTCGGCTGCGTGGAGCGCGAATCGGAAATGGGCGCCCTCGTCACCGATTTCACCCTCATCCGCGCGGGCAGCCTGCACAAGGCCAACGGCGGCTTCCTCGTGCTGCACATGGAGGACATCCTCCAGCATCCCGGCGCCTGGGAGGGGCTGCTCCGCGCCTTGCGTGCCAACCAGGCCCGCATCGAGGACGGCGGCGAGGTGCCCGAGACGGCCATGCGCACCAAGGGCATCCTGCCGGAAGCGCTCCCCCTTGACCTCAAGGTGGTGCTCATCGGCGACGAGGACCTGTACGAAAGCCTGCTCATGGCCGACGAGCGCTTTCCCAAGCTCTTCCGCATCAAGGCCCACATGACCGACGTGGCCGAGCGCACGGCGCCCAATGTGCGCGCCTATCTCGGGCATATCGCGCGCATCGCCGCCGAGGCTGAGCTGCCGCCCTTCGGGCGCGACGCGCTGGCGTGGCTCGTGGATCTGGGCTCGCATCTTTGCGAGGACCAGCGCCGGCTCTCGCTGCGCTTCCCGCTCCTGCGCGAGCTCATGATCGAGGCCGCCGCGCTCGCGCAATTGCGCGGGCTTGACAGCGTCAACGCCGCCACTCTCGAGGACGCCTACGCCGCCCGCACCTACCGCGCCAACCTCGATGAAGAAGCCTTCATGGAGGAATATGACCGCGAGATCATCAAGGTGCAGACCTCGGGCTCGGCCGTGGGCCAGGTGAACGGCCTTTCCGTCACCTGGCACGGCAATTACGAGTTCGGGCTGCCGCACCGCATCTCCTGCACCGTGGGAGTGGGGCAGGACGGCATCATCGACCTGGAGCGCGAGGCCGACCTCGGCGGCCCCATCCACACCAAGGCCATGATGATCCTCAAGAGCTACCTCACCGACCTCTTCGCTCGCACCAAGCCCCTCATGCTCTCGGCCTCGCTCTACTTCGAACAGAGCTATGCCGGCATCGAGGGCGACTCGGCCTCCGGCGCGGAGCTCGCCGCCCTGCTCTCTGCGCTGGCAGAGGTGCCCATGCGCCTCGACCTCGCCTTTACCGGCGCGGTGAGCCATTCAGGGCAGATCATGGCCGTGGGCGGCGCCACGCGCAAGGTGGAGGGCTTTTTCAAGGTCTGCGGGCGGCACGGGCTCACGGGCTCGCAGGGGGTCATCATCCCCCACGACAATGTGGACCACCTCATGCTCTCGCCCGAAGTGCTCGAAGCCGTGGAGGCCGGCCGCTTCGCCATCTACCCCGTGCGCCGCATGGAAGAGGCCCTGATGCTCCTGAGCGGCCTTCCTGCGGGCAGGCGCCGCGCCAATGGCCGCTTCACCCCCGGGAGCCTCTATGACCTTGTGGACCGGCGCCTCGAGCGCCTTGGCTGCTACGCCCAGACCGCCTTTCGGCGCAGCCGCGGCAACTGAGCCCGCGCGAGGCCCCGCATGAACAGGAACCCGAGCAAGAAAGCCGCCCTGCTCCAGGCCGCCAAGGAGCTTTTCGGCGAATACGGCTACGCGGAGACCACCTTCAAGAAGATCTCCGACCGCGCCGGCGTGGCCCTGGGCCTTTTGACGCACCACTACGGCAACAAGGAAAAGCTCTTCCTCGCCTCGGGGCTGGACGTGCTCGAGCAGTTCCTCGCGCACCTCAAGGCGGCGGTAGCCGGCGCGCCCACGGGCTATGACGCGGTGATGCGCTTTTGCCGCGCCTATCTTGATTTTTCCATCGACCCGCACTCCAACTGGCTCGTGCTCGTGCGCTGCTCCCCTTACAGCGACATGAAGACCAAGACCGACCGCGACCTCATGGATTCGCGCTTCGCCCGCATCCATGAACTGCTCGCCGGGCTGCTCGTGCGCGGCGTGGAGGACGGGAGCCTCGTGCAGCTGGACGCGGACGGCACGGCGCAGGTGGTCATTTCGCTCCTCGTGGGCGCCAACAGAACGCGGGTGCTCACGCCCTACGCCCCGCAGGGCCTGTATGAAGAAACGCTGGCCTTTGTTTCCCGCTCCATCAAGAGCCGCGCCTGCGGAGAGACGGCGGGGGCGAACCCGTGAACTGATTGCCGGCCCCTCGTGGCCGTCCCGGAAAAAACGGCTTCAGGAGAACGCATGGAATTCTTCAAGGCGCTCATGCTCACCGACATGGCGGTCAGGATCGCCGTGCTCTCCCTTGCGGGCGCGCTGGTGCTGGCGGTGTACAATCTCGCGACGGTCGCCCGCAAACACCGGGCCGGGCGCAACTGATGCTGTTCAATATCTGCATCTGGGCCGGCTATATCGCGGTCTTTGTGTGGCTCGCGCGCAAGGGGCGCGGCCATGACGCGCTCACCGCCGGCCGCGTGGGCTTCGGCATCCAGGCCTTCGCCTATGTGGCAACCTATATTTCCGCTGTGGCCCTCGTGGGCTTCGGTGGCCTCGCCTATGCCTATGGCCTGCAAATGCTCCTCGTGGCCGCCGGCAACGTGTGGCTGGGCACCTGGATGGTTTACCGCTTCATGGCGTGGCCCACCCGTGTCTGCCAGCGGGCCCTCGGCGCGCGCACGCCCACCCAGCTGATCGCCAAGGGCCATGAGAGCCGGGCGCTCGGCAAGGCGCTGGCCGTGCTGTTCGCCGTCTTTCTCGGTGTGTACGCCTCGGCCGTCATCAAGGGCGCGGCGCTGTTGCTCGCGCAGATCGTGCCCGTGCCCGTGTGGATACTCATCTGGGCGGTGGCCATGCTGGTGGGCTTCGCCGTTTTTGTGGGCGGCCTGCGCGGCGTGCTCTATACCGAGGCCATGCAGGGCTTTGTGATGCTGGTAGGCATCTGCATGCTGGTGGGCGCCGTGTTCGTGAATGTGGGCGGCCCCGCCGCGGGCATCGAAAAGCTGGCCGCGCTCCCGCCCACGCCCGCAGTCAACAACGGTTTTACGGGCCTTTCCGGCGGCGAGCAGGGCTGGTTCATCATTTCGCTCGTCATCGTGACTTCCGTGGCGGTGTGGGCGCAGCCCCAGATGATCCAGAGGCACTTCGCGCTCGCCTCCCCGCGGCAGGTGGACCGCATCACCCCGCTCGCCATGCTGGTGCTCACCCTGCTCGTGGGGGGCGCCTATTTCGCCGCCTCGCTCTCCCGGCTCATTTTGCCCGAAGTGAGCTCGCCGGACGAAGTGATGCCCATGCTCGTGCGCATGCTGCTGCCCAATGCCGGGCTCCAGCTCTTTGTGCTCGCCATCGTGTCTGCGTCGCTCTCCACGGCCACGGCCATCTTCCATATCGCCGTGTCGGCGCTCGCAGAAGATCTGCCCGGCCGCAAGGCCTCGCGCGGAGCGTGGCTGGCCGGTATCGTCTTTTGCGTCCTGCTTTCCGGGGGCTGCGCGCAGATCAAGGGCCAGCTCATCGCGCTGCTCTGCACCACGAGCTGGAGCATCGTGGGCGCCACCGTGCTCGTGCCCTATGTGGCGCTCGTGCGCTTCGGCAAGCGCTGCCCGGTGGCGGCGTGGCTGAGCTGCACGGCGGGCTTCACGGTGTGCATGTTCTGGTATCTCACGGCCAACAAGAGCTTCAGCATCCTGCCGCTCTTCTGGGAAAAAGCGGCCATCATCCCGCCCTTCTTCGCGGGCTTCGCCTTTTCGCTGCTCGGCTGGGCGGTGGGCTGGTACCTGGCACGCAATCGCCACTCCGAGCATCCCTTCCGCAAGGAGATGTATAATTGATAAAGGGGCGCCCGCTCCCGAAGCGGCGCCCCCGATAGAATCGGCTCCGAACCCGGGCCCGGTGCCTCAGCGCTTTTCCCCACGGGGCCTACGCCAGGAATCGGACTGGATACACGCGCAAGCGCGCCCTGCTCTTTCCCGAGGCTCCATGAGCGGCACGGCATGAAAAAATCCTCCACTCCACTTCCTCCGGCGCCCCTGACCGTGGTCGGCATGGCCGACGCCAGCGCGGACACGGCCGCCACCTGCCCGCTCTTCCTCGCGCCCGTCAATGCCGGCTGGCCCTCCGCCGCCGAGGACTATATCGACGGGCAGCTCAACCTGCACGAGCTCATCGTCCGTCATCCCTCGGCGACATTCTTTCTCCGGGCCGCCGGGGATTCCATGCTCGGCGTGGGCATCCACGACGGCGACCTGCTCGTGGTGGACCGCTCGCTCGAGGCTTCGCACAACCGGGTCGTCATCGCGGCCTTGGACGGCGAGCTGCTGGTCAAGAAGCTCTGCCGCAGGGACGGCCGCGTGCTCCTGCAGCCGGCGAACCCGGACTATCCCGAATTTGACATCACCGAAAGGGAATACGCCCACATCTGGGGCGTGGTGAGTCATGTGATCCACCGGCTCTGATTGGGCCAGCCGATGCGTGGGGGGAATTTACCGGATATTTTGTTTTATCTGATAAACAAGTTCATCATGGAGCGGCGCTGAAAATTCTCCTCGTCACATGGGACGCCGCGAGGCGATTTCATGGTTTCTGCTGCCAAGGCGCTCGTTTTGATGATGCAGGCGGAGTGAAGAGAAGAAAATACAAGACGCGAGTGATATTTCAGGCCTCTCGCCGGTGGCAAACGCCCGAACCGCGCGGCGGCAGGAGTTGCGTACCCCTCTGCGCGATGGCGAGGAGTTCTGACAGGCAGATGTCGCCCCTTGCCTGGATCGACAGCCCTTCAAAAAAATTATGCAACGCGCCGGAAATGGCCGGGATGTCGCTGTCTGCCGGGATCTGCCCGGTATTCACGGCGTCTTTCAGCTTGGTGCGGAACATGGCGCGCGTCAGTTCGCGCCTTTCGCTCACCGCGCGCAGGAGTTGGGGTTCGTCTTCCGGCAGATTGAGGAAGCCCATGACGATAAGGCAGCCGCACGGGGCATTCGGCGCGAGGAGGATGTGCGCCGCCTCCGTGAAAAAAGCCTCCGTTGCCGCGTAAATATCCGGGGCCGCACGGTACTTCGCGTAAAGCGGGTCCCAATAGGTCTGCTGGTAATAGGTCAGGGCCTCAAGAAACAGGGCAGACTTGTTGCCATAGGCGCAATAAATGCTTGGGGAGGCGATGCCCATGGCGGCGCTCAGTTGCGCCATGGTCGTCTGCTCATAGCCGTGCCGCCAGAAGACATTGAGGGCGGTGCGCAACGCGGCGTCGCGGTCAAAGGTACGCGGGCGCCCGTGCGCGATGTTTTTTGATTCCTCTTTCGTCATCTTCATTCCGCTTTTCCTGCGCTCCCCTGGCCGTCACGGGTTGAAGCTTGGCTATTCTATGCACCGGGGGCCGAGGATGCAAGGGAGATACTTTTTTTATGTTTGATAAAAAAGGCTGCAAAAGCTAAGCCTTGTCGCGGGTTCGCCATGAACCAGCCGCGCCGGCCGTTGCCGTGCGGTTTGCCGCAATCTTTGTATCCCCCCTCATCGCGCCTGAAGCGCCCTGGGCAAGGAGACCGAAATGCTTGCAAGCATTGACTGGCCCCACGAGTATCTTCCCGGCACTACTGACAATTTTTGTTCCAATGAGGTCATCGTGCAGGATCTGCCCGTCAGGGCCGTGTGGGACGCGCTGATCCATCCCCTGCTCTGGCCCGACTATTACGCCAATTCGTCCGACATCGAGCTTCCGGCCGGTGAAACGGGCAACATGCTCCATATGGGTTGTGTCTTCCGCTTCAAGACCTTTGGCTTCCCCATCGATGCCGAAGTCATCCAGTTCGAGGAGCCGGGCGACGGCCGCGTGGGGCGCCTCGCCTGGCATGGCTGGGCCGAAGGCGACAAGGATCACCGCCTCGATGTCGTGCATGCGTGGCTCATCGAATCCCTGCCCGAAAACCGTACGCGCATCCTCACGCAGGAATCCCAAATCGGCAAACCGGCCCGGGAACTGGCGAAGCAGCTCCCCAACCCCATGATCAACGGGCACAGGCGTGGCTGGACGGCATCGTGCAGTTTGTGAGAAAACAGGCCTGACGGCGCAGGCCAGTGCCTGCGCGACACCGTTTTTTGTTCTCCATCACAAATCTTGTTGCTGTTCCTGCGGGAAAACTGGACAGGAGGCCCATGATGTCCAAAAAAGTGCTGTTTACGGTGACGAGTCATGGCGAGCTCGGTGATACCGGCAAGCCCACTGGCTATTATCTTTCAGAGGTGACGCACCCGTGGAGCGTGGTCTCGAAATTCTTTGAGATCGACGTGGTGAGCCCCAAGGGCGGCAAGCCGCCGGTGGACGGCTTTGACCTCAAGGACCCCATCAACAAGAAATACTGGGACGACCCGGCCTGGCAGCAGAAGATGGACCACACGCTCACCCCGGCAGAGGTGGACGCGTCCGCGTATGCGGCCATCTTCTATGCTGGCGGCCACGGTGCCATGTGGGACTTCCCGGACAACAAGGGGCTCGCGACCATCGCCGAGACCATCTACCGCAATGGCGGCATCGTGGCCGCTGTATGCCACGGGCCGGCCGGCCTCGTGAACCTTAAGCGCGAAGATGGAAACTACCTGATCGACGGCAAGAACTTCACCTGCTTCACCAACGAGGAAGAGGCACTGAACGGCACCCAGCATATCGTGCCCTTCCTGCTCCAGACCGCGCTGGAAGGACACGGCGGCATCTTTAAGGGCGGCAAGCCCTGGTCCGACACGGTGGTGGTGGACGGCCGCCTCGTCACGGGGCAGAACCCCATGTCGGCCCTGAGCCTCGGCAAGAAGCTGGTGGAACTGCTCCAGAAAGGCTAGGCGCGGAAGTGCGGCACCGAGAGAGTCCACAATACGGAGGGGGCCGCGCGGCCCCTTCCTTTTTGTATGAAGAAAACCTCCCGTCAGGCGCGAGATTCAAAAAAGTTTATAGCTATAAGTATGTTATGAAAACTCCTTCTGATTTGTCACAATGGAGATGCGGTCTGGCAACTGCACTCTGCAAACAAATTAAAAGGAGGCCACAATGGGCGACACAAAGAGTTTAGCGCACTCGAAATGGAAGTGTAAATATCACATCGTATTCGCCCCTAAATATCGCCGATAGGTATTCTATGGGAAAAAAACGGGCAATAGGAGAGATTTTACGAAAACTCTGTGAATGGAAGGCGGTAAATCTTCTCGAAGCCGAGTGTTGCCCTGACCATATCCACATGTTGCTGGAGATACCACAGAAGATAAGTGTTTCCAGTTTTTATTGTGTATCTCAAGGACAAGAGCAGCCTGATGATTGTCGAATAATTTGCGACCTGAAATCCAAATACCGCAATCTGGAATTTTGGTGCAGCGGCTACTATGTGGATAGGGTAGGAAAAAATACAAAAAAATTCAGGAGTACATTAAGGGTCAAGTAGCTCAGGATAAGCTCGGAGACCAGTTAAGTATCCCGGACCATGGAAGCCCGTTACGGGCGGCAAGTAACAAAAATGCAGATGTCAGATCGCATCTGCGTCTGCTAGGGCGCAGCTGGCAGGGGAACCTTACAGGCGCATATGGAGACCGCCCGGCTCTGTCGGGGTGCGTCCTTTTTTCTGTGCGTTTTGCGGAGAGGCGGGGGAACAAAAAAGCCCGGAGCCTACATCCCGTCGGGCACGCCGCAGCCGGCGCTGCGCTCGATGAGGCTCACGGCGCGGGCGATCTGGCGCCCGAGGCGGGACTCCTTGGCGAGCTCGCGCTCAACGGCGGTGATGCTGCGAAGCACCGTGGAATGGCGGCGGTTGAAGGCGCTGCCGATGTCTTCCAGCGAGAGCTCGGTATGTTTGCGCGCGAGATAGAACACGGTGTTGCGCCCCTGCACGCACTCCTGCCGGCGCGAGCGCGAGCGCAACTGCGCCTCGCTCAGGCCATAGCTTTCGCAGACAAGGCGGATGATGGCCTCCATGTCAAGGCCCTGTGCCTCGCCCGCATATTGGCCCACCACTTCCATGGCGAGGTCCACATTGAGGCCGCAATTGAGCAGGCGCGCCTTGAAGATGAGGCTGTTGAGGCAGGATTCCAGCTGGCGCACATCGCCGTGCAGCCGCGAGGCCAGAAGGTCGCGCACCTCGTCAGGCAGGAGCACCTGGAAGGTCCTGGCCTTGTGCGTGAGGATGCGGCTGCGCATTTCCCTGTCCGGGCGGCCGATGCTCGTGAGGATGCCGGAACAGAAATGCGAGACGAGCTGCGGGTCCATGTCCCGAAGTTCGCGCGGCGCAAAGGAGGAGGTCAGGATGACGCGGCCGCCGCGGTCCTGCAGGCCCTTGATGACGGCGAGCGCCAGCTCCTGCATGGCCTTCTTGCGCTGGAGAAAATGCACATCCTCAAGAAGCAGCACATCGAGCTCGCGCAGACGGCTCTTGAAGCCCTCCACATCCTTGCACTTGAGGGCCTGCACAAAACGCGAGGCGAATTCCTCGGCCGTGAGATAGGCGATGCGTGGGCTTGCGCCGTCACCACTGATGGCGTGGCCCGCGGACTGGGTGAGATGCGTCTTGCCCAGCCCGGAAGCCCCGGTGACGAAGAGCGTGCGCACCTGGCCGCCCCTTTGGCAAATATCCCGCGCGGCGGCGACAGCCATGCTGTTGCTCGGGCCGATGATGAAATCCTCGAAACTGTGCCGCCAGCGGGCAAGGGGGCGTTGCGCCGGGTCAACGAGCCGGGGCAGGGCTTCAGGCAGGGGCATCTGCGCGGCCGCTTCTGCCCTGGCGCATCGCCCGAACCGCGGCAAAACGCCGGCAACGAGCTCGGCGGAGCTGGCCGATGCCGCGGCCTTGGGGGCCTCCCCTCCGTCCTGCGCTGTCAGCAGGCGCACGCGCACGGCATCCGCGGCAACGCCGAGCACGGGCGCCGCCGCCTCGCGGAGTGTCTTCAAAAGATGGCGCTCAAGCCATTCGGCCATGAAGGCACTGGGCACGGTCAGGCGCAGTTCCGTGCCGTCAACGACGGCGCGCAACGGAGCTATCCAGACCCTGAAAATGCCGGAATCCAGCATTTTCTTGAGATTTGCAGAAATATCCGCCCATGTGCCTTGCATGGACAAGCATATAGCCCGCGCCGCACCGTCAGGCAAAGGGGCGCCACCCCCTGTGCCCGGGGCGGCGGCCTTTTGCTATCCCCAAAGAATTGAACAAATAACTCTTTGAAATAAAATATTCTTTTTTTAAGCCAAGGCTCTGGAAGGTGCCGGAAAAACGCTTGCTGGGCAACGGTTTCCCCATTGGCAAGCGGGATATGCACATATTTAAAAAAAAGTTTTCCACAATCCTCTTTTTTGTTATCTCGACATATCGCAATATTCCTTTGATTCTTTCTCAAAATCGCGAAACGGCATTCATGCCCATGTTGCGCTGCCCGCCGTTCCTCTCCCCGGCGGGCGCGCTGCAAAAGGCCCATACGCAGCAGGGGGCGCGCCTTCCCTGGCATCGCCCCCTGCTGACGGCCCGGCCCATGGCCGCGCCTATCGGTCTCTACGCGCCTAGAAGGCGAAACGCAGGCCGAGCATGAACTCGTTGTTGTACGGGTCGCTGCCGATCTCGTACTTCTGGCCGTTATAGGTGGTGCTCACTTCGTTGTAGCCAAGGCCCACGAAACGATAGGAGGCGTCCACGGCGAAGTTGTCGTTGAAGTTGTAGGAAACACCGGCGCCCGCGTTCCAGGCGAAGTTGGTGAAGCGGTCATCCACCGAGAATTTGTCGCCATTGTTGGCGGTGATGTCAAAACCCGTGTAGTTGAAGGCGAGGCCAAGACCGGCGCCGATATAGGGCGTGAAGGCGGTGTCGTTGTGGAAGTCCCAGAAAAGGTTGGCGAACAGGGTGGAGTTGTTCCAGGTGCCCTTGATCTTGTCCACGTTCACCCCGTTGTCGCTCCAGCTTTTTTCGCTGTTGCCGCGCATAGCGAACTCGACCTCGAAGCGCAGCGGGATCATCTGCTGTGTCCAGAAATCGTAGCCCACGGCGAGCGCGCCGCCGAGGGTGAACTGGCTGTAATCGTCAATGCCCGACCCGGCAAGGGCACTGGAGCGCGAAACAGTCCCGGTGTCCTGGATGGACATGAGGAATTTCGGCGCAATGTACATCCCCGTGCCTTCGGCGGCAGCAAGTCCGGGCAGGGCCAGGGAGAGAACCAGCGCCGCAATGACGAGAATCCGTTTCATGACATCCTCCTCGCAAACTTCCTTGTCCGGGAAGCGGAATGTTGGACAATTTCTGGAAATTGTCAACAGAGTTTCTAAAAAACTGTCCCCACCAGCCACGGGAACGGCCCTCCCCTTCCGGGGCGTTCACATATTCTGCCCGCTGTTTCGGCAGTTTTGGGGAAATACTTTATGCCCCCGGCACCCCGCAGGAAAGCGCGGGGCACCCGGGGACAGGCTGAGGAGGGATATTCAGAAGGAATAGCCCACGGAGAACATGTAGATGTTGGCGACCACGTTCTTCGAGTGTGCATCGGTGATGCGGGAGGGGGAGCCGGGCCCGGCGAGCAGGCCCGAGGCGTCGGTCTGCCCGTAATCCATGGAATGGATCCACAGGTGGGCGTAGGCGAAATCAAGGGTCAGCTCATTCCATTTCACGCCCGTGCCGAGGCCGAGGGTAGTGCGGCCATAGGTGGGCATGAGGAAGTCGGCGTGCTTTTCGTTGAGCACCGGCGTCTCATAGGACACGCCGGCCCGGAGCGCCCACCAGTCGAGGGGCCAGTATTCCACGCTCGCGTTCAGGTTCAGGCCGTCGCGTGCCGCCTTGTCGTTGAGTGAGGCGTAACCGCTGTCCATATAGATGTTGAGCGCATTGTAGGTGGACCAGCGCGTCCAGACGGCGCCCACCTCGAAGCTCAGTTCGTCGAGGGGCCTGTAAGCCACGCCCAGGGCCAGGGAATCGGGGAGCTGAACGGTGGCGTTGGCGCCGCAGTTGCGCGCCTCGGGCACGCGCCCCATGGTGGCGAGGAGATTGGGCTCGCCCTGGCGCCCGAACTCCACCTCGCCGTCGATGTTCAGGGTCACTTGGCTTTTGTAGGCGAGGCCCACGGACCATTGCTCATTGAAACGCATGTGGAGCCCGAACTGGGCGCCAACGCCCCAGCCGTCGCCCTGCAACTGGAGGTCATTGTCCGAGCCCTGGCTCGGGCCGGCGGCCGTGAGCTGCATAGTCGGGATCTTGTTGCCCATGTAAAAACCGGCATAGAGAACTTCCACCCCGGCGGAAACGGAAAAGATGTCGTTGATCTTCCAGGCCACGGTGGGCACGAAGGAGATGGTCTGAAGCCCCACGTCATAGACATTGTAGCGGCCCACCCAGTCCTGCGCGTAGCTGTTGCCCACGCCGAAACGCGAGAAGATCCCGAGCCCGAGCCAGAAGTCGTCGTTGAGCTGGTGGCTCACGAAGCCGTGCGGGGCCAGGAAGGTGGCGGGCTTGGTGGTGGTATCGTGCTTGCGGCCGCCGAGAAGGTCGGCGTCGATGGTGCCCATGGGCGCGATGAAGGCGAGGCCGGCCATGAGCTGCGTGCCCGGGAGCTGGGTGATGCCTGCGGCATTGTAGGCCAGGGCCGAAACGTCATCCGCCCGCCCCACGAGGCCGCCCGCCAGGGAAACGCCCCTGGCGCTCCACTCATTGAGAGCAAAGCCCTCGGCCCGCGCCACACCGCTAAGAGCCAGCAAGAGCGCGCACGTACAGCACAGGCCGCGAACGAATCTCATGATCCCTCCTAAAAAAGATGCCGCGGGGAAGGCCCGCGCCACAGATGAGCGAGAACTCGGCATCACAGCATATTAACGGGATCGAGGTCAAGACCAAGGCGCAAAATGGCGGGCATGCGGCTGCGGGCAAAAAAATAGAGTTCGCGCAAGGGCGGCCACGCCGGGGCCTTGAGCAGGCACTGGAAGCGGCGCCGCCCGCGCAAGAGGCCCAGGGGGGCCGGCGCGGGCCCGAGCATGGTGACGCCGAGTCGCGCCGCCTCGCCGCGCAGGGCGGTGGCCAGCTCCGAGAGGGCCGGGGCCCCGCCTGCCTCGTCGGCTGCGTAGGAGATCCTGAGCAGCCCGAGCCGGACAAAGGGCGGGTAGCCGCGCTTCTTGCGCAGGGCGAGCTCAGTCTCGTAAAACCCCTCATAATCAGCGCTGCGTACAAACTGCCAGCAATAATGCTCCGTGGCGCGCGTCTGGATGAGCACGCGGCCCGGGCGCTCGCCGCGGCCGGCGCGCCCGGCGGACTGGACGAGCAGCTGGAAGGTACGCTCTGCCGCGCGATAATCGGGCAGGTTGAGGCCGAGGTCGCCGTCGGCCACGATGGCGAGCGTCACCCGCGGGAAATGGTGCCCCTTGGAGAGCATTTGTGTGCCCACGAGGATGGGCGACTCACGCCGGGCGAAGGCCTCCAGTATCTCTTCCATGCGGCCGGGGCGCCGGGTGCTGTCGCGGTCGAGCCGGAGGACGGGCTGCCCCGCAAGGAGGGAAAGCCGCTCCGCAAGGCGCTCGGTGCCCTCCCCCAGCGGCAGGAACTCCATGCCCCCGCAATGGTCGCAGGGCGAGGGGAAGGGCCGGGAATAGCCGCAATAATGACAGACGAGGCGCTCCAGCCCCTTGTGGTAGGTGAGGCCGATGTCGCAGTGCGGGCAGCGTTGCGTCCGCCCGCAGGAGAGGCAATACATGAGCGGCGCATAGCCGCGCCGGTTGAGCAGGACGACGGCCTGTTCACCCCGGGCCAGCGTCTCGCGCAGGGCGTCCTCGCACTGGGGCGCGAGGATGCCGGCGGCTGCCGCCTCCCCCTCAGCGTTCGCGCCGTCCCGGGCCGCGGGGAAGAGGCGGGGGTTCGCGCTGATGTCCACGAGCTCCACAGGTGGGAGCGGCCGCCCCCCCACGCGCCTGGGCAACCGCAGGATCGGCAGGCGCCCCTCGCTGGCTGCGTGAAATGTCTTGAGGTCGGGCGTGGCCGAGCCGAGGACTAGCAGGCCGCGCTCGCGCCGCATGCGCGCCCACGCCACCTCCCGCGCCTGGTAGGCCAGGCCGTCCTCCTGCTTGAAGGAGGCGTCATGTTCCTCGTCGAGGATGATGCAGCCAAGCGACGGAATGGGCAAAAAGAGGGCCGAGCGCGTGCCCACCACGAGGCAGGGGCCCCGGCTTTCCGCCAGCGCCCGAAACGTGGCTTCGCGCCGCCCCGGCGACTGGTAGCCGTGGTAGAGAATAAGCGGCGCGTCCGGCAGGGCGCGGGCCGCATCCCGCCGCAGCTTGAGCGCCAGGGCCACTTCGGGCGCGAGCAAAAGGACGCTGCGCCCCCGGGCGAGGGCGCGTTCGGCGAGTTCCAGATATACGGCCGTCTTGCCGCTGCCGGTGACGCCGTAGAGCAGGCGGTTTTGCGGGCTTTCCGCCTCCAGCGCGACGGTGAGGCACGCAAGCGCGGCGGCCTGGTCCGCATTGAGGGTGACGCGCTCGGGCGCAGGCGCAAGGAGGGCCGCGCCCGGTTCCTCCTCTTCCGCGCCATCATGGACGAGCGCCACATGGCCGGCCCGTACCAGTGCGGCCAGCGCCGGAGCGGCGTCCTTCACTTCGCGCAGCAGCCGTCGCCGGCTCACCGGCCCCTGCGCATGCAGAAATTCCAGCACCGCGACCTGCCGGGTGGCTGCGGGACGCACGGGCCAGGGAGGTTCCACACGCAGGTGGCAAAATTCCTCGCTGGCGGCATCCGCGCTTCGGGGCAAGAGACGGGCGGCGCCCGAACACAGTTCCTGCGCAAGCGTGGCACGCGTGACGGCGTCCGCCTGCCTGAGCTCACGCAGGGTCAGTGTTTCCGCGCGGGCACCGAGGCGGCGCAGCCGCACTCCGGTACTGCGTAGCCCCTGCGGAAGCACATGGCCGGCCACATGGCCCGGCTCCACTCCCTGCCGCAACGCGAGATCACGCAGGAGGTCAAAGAGGCCGGGCGCGAGCAACGGCTCTGTTTCCAGCGGCCAGAAGACCTCCTTGCAGATCACGCCCTCCGGCACGTCGGCGCTTGCCGTCACTTCGAGCACGATGCCGGCGCGCAGGGCGCCGCGCTCCCCCCGGCCGAGGGGCACGGCCACACGCAGCCCCGGACGCCAGAGATCCGGGGCGAAAAAGGATGGCAGGCTATAGGTCAGCGTGGCGTAAGGGGGGCTCAGCAGGGCGACGCGGGCGTAGGGCATGCAAGGAAAAAGCAGACAAAGGTGGCACGGAGAGCGCCGCCTGCCAAGAGGCAAGCGACGCCTCACACGATACATGAACGAAAAAAGGCGCCGCGCGGAGGCTGAGGCGCCCCCGCGCGGGTGGATTTTTGGCTGAAATGTCGCCGACCTACTGGAACTGAACGAAATTCTTCAACAGGCCCAGAAGCTCGTAGCGCAATTCCTCGTCCTGCAGGGCGAAGTAGATATTGGCGGTGAGGTATTCCGCCCAGTCGCCCGCGTCAAAGCGCATGCCCGACATGCGCACGGCCATCATGCCGCGGTCCTTGGCAAGGGCCTGCAGGGCGTCGGTGAGCTGGATCTCGCCGCCCTGGCCGGGCTTCACCTTTTCGAGATAGTCAAAAATATCGGGCGTGAGCACATAGCGGCCCACGATGGCGAGCCTTGAGGGCGCGTCCTCGCGCTTGGGCTTTTCCACCATGTCGCGCACGCGATAGACGCCGGGCGCCACTTCCTCGCCGTCGATGATGCCGTACTTGTGGACCTTCTCCCACGGCACTTCCATGACGCCGACAACGGGCATCTTTTCGGCCATGGCCACCTCGATGAGCTGGCCGATGCCGGGCACGCCGCCGAACATGAGGTCATCGCCCACCATGATGGCGAAGGGGTCGCCGCGCACGAGCTCGCGCGCGCACATGATGGCATGGCCGAGGCCGAGCTGCTTCTTCTGGCGCACGGACATGATGTTGACCATTTCGGCCACTTCGCGCACCGCCTGGAGCTTGTCCAGCTTGCCCGCGCGCTCGAGCACGCCCTCCAGCTGGAGGTTGTAGTCGAAGTGGTCCTCGATGACGCTCTTGTCACGGTTGGTGACGAAGATAACGTCCCGGATATGGGCGCGGATGGCTTCCTCCACCACATACTGGATGACGGGCTTGTTGTAGATGGGGAGCATTTCCTTGGGGATGTTCTTGGTTGCCGGGAGCGAACGGGTGCCCCAACCGGCCACGGGAATGATCACCTTGCGAATCTCTTTCATGGCTGTCTCCCTCTCTCTGAAATGACGAAACACCGGCCGCAACATGGAGCGCGCGGCGCCCGGCCGCACTGCCGGAGACCGTGCCGCGCCCCGAAAAAGCAGAGAGCGAAATGCGCCTGCGCAATGCAGGCCCGGTGCGACACATCCTGTGGCTATCTTCGGCCAAAAAAGCGCCGAGGGCAAGAGAAAAAAAGCGCATTCAGGACGCTTTGGCGCAACGGCTGCACGAATCTCTCCCGGCGCGTGGCCCGGTATCCGCCCCCGCGCTTGACAGGCTCCCCCATGCCCGGGATACTCGCAAGCCGGCATGCGCCCCGTTCAGCGCCCCGAAGCCGGGCGCACCCACATCCAGGCGCCGCGCCCGGAAAAAAGCCCTTCAATCCGAGGTATCTATGTCCGACCTGCGTTCAACCTATACCGACAGGCTCCGCTTTTACGGCGACGCCACCCCACGCGAGCTGGCCGACCGTTTCGGCACGCCGCTCTATGTCTACAGCGAGCGCATCCTGCGCGAGCGCTGCCGCGAACTCATGGGCCTCTCGGATCGGGACGGTTTTGGCGTCAATTATTCGGTCAAGGCCAATGCCAATCCTTCCCTGCTCCGCATCATCCATGAGGAAGGGCTGGTCGCCGACGCCATGAGCCCGGGCGAGCTCGTCATGGACGCGCTCGGCGGTTTTGCGCCGGAAGAAATCCTCTATATTTCCAACAACAATACCCCGGAAGAAATGCTCACGGCCCTTGCTCATGGCGTGCTCATCAGCGTGGATTCGCTCTCCCAGCTCGACATGTTGGGCGGCATCAATCGCGGCGGCCGCGTCATGGCCCGTTTCAACCCCGGTATCGGCGCGGGCCACCACGCCAAGGTCATTACCGCGGGCAAGGCCACCAAGTTCGGCATTTCGCCGGACAAAATGGATGAGGTCTTCGCCCTCTTGCGCACGCATGAGCTCACCCTCGCCGGCATCAACCAGCATATAGGCTCGCTGTTCATGGAACCCAAGGGCTATCTCGAGGCCGCGAAAGTTCTGCTCGCGCTCGCCGAGAGCCTGCCCGCCGATATACTGAAAACGCTCGAAATCATCGACTTCGGGGGCGGTTTCGGCATCCCCTACCATAAATATGACGACGAGCCCCGGCTCGACCTCGCGGCCCTGGGCCAGGGCCTGCACTCCCTCATCAGCGAATGGGCCGCGGCCACCGGCTACGCGGGCCGCTTCCTGGTGGAGCCTGGCCGCTATGTGGTGGCGGAATGCGGCATCCTGCTCGGGCGCGTCACAGCCACCAAGGAAAACGCGGGCACGCGCTATGTGGGCACGGACATCGGCTTCAATGTGCTCATGCGGCCGGTGATGTATGATTCCTTCCACGACCTCGAAGCCTACCGCGGCGACGGGAAGGACGGCGGCGAACCTGTGCCCCAGACGGTGGTCGGCAATATCTGCGAAAGCGGCGACATCCTCGCCAAAGACCGCCTGCTGCCCCCCTTGCGCGAAGGCGACGTGCTCGGCGTGCTGGACGCCGGCGCCTATGGCTTCAGCATGGCCTCCACCTATAACCAGCGTTACCTTCCCGCCGAGGTGCTCATCCAGGCCGACGGCACGCCGCGCCTCATCCGCCGCAGGGAGACTGCCGACGACCTCACCCGCTGCCTCAAGGGACTGGACGGGGACTAGCCCGCAGCGCTTCCGCCCGCGCGGTGGCCTGCGCCAGCCCCGACCGGGCGCAACGCTGCGGCGCCGAAGTGCCGCGACGATACTTGCCATGAAGCACACCTCCCGGAGCGGACGCGGCCGCCGCTCCGGGAGCCTGCCTTGAAAAAAGCCACAGGAGCGCCGCTCCGCATGCCCAAGCCCGAACTCGGAACATCACCCCGCGCCATCTGGAGCCTGACCTGGCCCCAGTTGCTCATGATGTACATCGTGTTCTTCATGGGCCTCACGAGCGTGTGGGTGGGCGGCCAGATCAGCGCCAATGTCCAGGCGGCGCTCGGCATGGTGACGCAGTGCTCGCTCTTCCTCATGGTGGTCATCATGGCGCTCTCGAGCGGCGCCACTGCGTCCGTAAGCCAGTCCCTCGGGGCCTTCCGCGTGCGCCGCGCCGAGCGCTATGTGGCCACGACCGTCCTCGGCAGCCTCGGGCTCGGGCTCCTCATGGCCCTCTTCGGCTGGTGCTTTGGCGACGCGATCCTCAGGCTCATCATGGTGCCCGAGCCTATCCGGCCGCTGGCGGGCAAGCTCTGGCAGGTCTTCATGCTCATGCTGCCCGCGCAATACGTGTATTCCGCCACAGGGGTCATCTTTCGCGCGACGCGGCTCGTTTTGCCGCCGCTCTGGGTGGCGGCGCTCGTGTGCGCGGCCAATCTTGCGGGCTGCCTGGGGTTCGGGCTCGGCTGGTTCGGCCTGCCGGACTGCGGCTACATGGGCCTCGCGTGGAGCAATTTCGGTGCCCAGTGCCTCGGCGCTGTCTGCAATACGCTGCTTCTCGTGCGCTCCGGCTATTTGCGCCGGCGCGCCATCCCCTCCCTGCGCTGGCTCAGGGTGGGCCTGCCCTATCTGGTGCGTGTGGCGCTGCCCGCGGCGGCGGCGCAAATCGTGTGGCAGTCCGGGTATCTCACGCTTTTTGTGCTCGTGGCGTCGCTCCCCGTGGACAGTGTGCACGCGCTCGCAGGGCTCACCGCGGGTCTTAGGGCCGAAGCCCTGCTCTTCCTTCCCGGCATGGCCTTCAACATGACCGTCGCCGTGCTCGTGGGCAACAGCCTGGGCGAGGGGCGCCCCGACCAGGCGAAGCGTGTGGCGCTCTCCCTCGTGGGACTGGCGGCAGCCGCCATGAGCGTGGTCGCCATCATCATCTGGCCCTTCAGGGCGGACATCGCCGCCCTGCTCTCGCAGGAGGCGGCCACCCGGGCGCAGATCGTGAGCTATCTCTCCTATAATCTCGTGTCCACGCCCTTTTCCATCGCGAGCACCGTCATGGGCGGCATCATGGTGGGCGCGGGCGCCACGCAGTACAACCTGATGGTCTATGGCGGCACTTTCTGGATCGTGCGCCTGCCGCTCGGCTGGCTGCTGGGCCACCGGCTCTGGGGCACCGCCTCGGGCGTGTTCGCCGCCATGCTGGTTTCGCAGTGCCTGCAAGCCCTGATCATGCTCTATGTGGTCCTTCGCTGCGACTGGGCGCGCTTTGCCATGAACCGCCAGCGCCGCCCCCGCTGAACCCTGTTCCCGACCGGGGCCGCTGGCTCCGCGACCGAAGGAGAAAGAATATGGACGCGCACTTCATGCCCGTGAGCCTCAAGGAAAGCCCCGCCTACTACGCCCTTTGGGAGGCGACGCCGCGCCGTTCGCTGGACTACACGCTGGCGAACCTGTGGGGCTGGCAGGAATATTACGGCCTTGAATGGTATTTTGACGGGCGCCTGTGCTGGATACGGCAGACGCGGCCCGAAGTGCGCCCCTGGGCGCCTATCGGCGACTGGAACGCCGTGGACTGGGGCGCCGTGCTCCCCTGCGTGGCGGGCAAGACCGGGCGCGACTTCATCCGCGTGCCGGAGGAGCTTGTCCACCTCTGGCAAAAGGCCTGCCCGCAGCTTTTGGAGGTCCGCGAGGAGCGCGGCCAGTGGGAATATCTCTATAAGCAGGAAGAGCTGGCGACGCTCGCCGGCAACCGCTTCCACAAAAAGCGCAATCACTACAACAGCTACGTCAAGGCCTATGGCGAGCCGGATTACCGCGGCGTCACCGACGCCATGGTGGAAGATGTGCTCGGCGTGCAGGACGACTGGTGCCAGTGGCACGAATGCGAGGGCTCGCCCTCGCTGCTCGCCGAAAACGAGGCCATCAACCGCGTGCTCACCCATTGGGACGCCTTCCGGGGGCTCACCGGGGGCTCGCTCTATGTGGATGGCCGCATGATCGCCTTCAGCGTGGGAGAAAAGCTGGACAGCGAGACCTTGGGCGTCCACTTCGAGAAGGGGCTCAACGGCTACAAGGGCGTCTACCAGGCCATGAACTGCGAATTCGCGCGTCACGCGGGCGCGGGCCTGAAATGGATCAACCGCGCGCAGGACCTCGACGAGGAAGGCTTGCGCCAGGCCAAGATGACCTACCTCCCCGCGGACTTCCTGCGCAAGTCCACGGTGCATGTGCGGACGGCGTAGGCGTTTATCTCCGCACCGGTCTCCTGCAATCCCCGCGGAGCCGCGTCAACGATATTCGCGCCCGGACCAGAGCACGCGCCCGATGACGCGGAACTGGTCCGCGCCGTCGCCGCGCAAGTCAAGGCTCAGGGGCGGATAGGCGGGGTTGGCGCTATGCAGGACGACCTTCCCGGGGAGCTTGTCCACCCGCTTGATATAGATGGCGTCCTCAAAGCCCACGGCGTAGAGCCGGCCGGGCGTGATGTCCGTCTGGCCCTGATCCAGCAGGACCACATCGTTGTCAAAGATTTCCGGCACCATGCTGTCGCCCGAAACGCGCATGAGCACCATGCGACGCGGATTGCCCTTGCGGCGCAGAAAATCGCTGCGGAAGGCATAGCCCCCCTCCTGGGCGCCGCTGACCTCAAGGCTGCCTGTGCCCGCGGAAAGCCGCGCCTCGGCGAGGGGGATGGTCACAAGGTCGGTCTCGCAGTCGGCAGGGGCGGCGGGCAGTTCCCCCTCGCCGGCTTCGGGCAGGCGCTCGGGCCCCCGCCCGAAAAAAAGCCAGTGGGCATTGACGCCCGTCTGCGCCGCACAGGCCTGGATCCAGGCCGGGGGCACCTCACGGCGCTTGCGCGCACCGTTGACGGACTGCGGCGTGATGCCCAGGGCGCGGGCGAGCTCGGCATCCGTGGTCACGTCAAGCGCGCGCATGAGGCGGGAAAGACACTGGGCGGCTTCATCGCTGGTACGGGGGGAGGCGGGCAGCGGTACCATGGCATCCTCACAAGATGGGGCCCATCGGGGCGTGTGCGGAACAGGCAGGCTAAGGCAGTTCGGAACCCGAAAACAACCTAGCACGAAGAAAAATACATGACAAGTTGTTTTTCAGTCTCACACTGATTTTTTTCCTATTTTATTGTCCGTTCCTCGCCTTCATTAAATCACAGATTGAAAAGGGGCGCCCTTGCGGGAAGCCCCTGTATGTTCAGCAAATATGGCCTGAAGCGAAAAGTCTAGCCGGCAGGAGCGGCCTCGCTGCCCTTCCCCCCTTGTATGAGGGGCTGGCCCGGGCCTTCCTTGAAGACCCGCTGGAGCACATAGACCCCGGCCATGAGCCCAAGGCCGATGAGGTCGGTCTTGAGACCCGGGGTGATGAGCGTGATGGCCGCGGCCACGAGGATGAGCCGCTCCCAGAAATAGAGGTTTCTGAGCCAGTAGCCCACGCTCGCGAAGGACAGCGCGGCGATGCCCACCGCGGCCGTGCAGACGATGAAGACGATCTCCCACGTATCCGCGCCGATCATCAGAAGGGCCGGGTTGTAACAGAAGATATAGGGGATGAGGAAGCCCGCGAAAGCGAGCTTCACCGCCATGAAGCCCGTGGCATTGGGCTCGGCCCGGGCGATGCCCGCTGCCGCATAGGCGGCGAGCGCCACCGGGGGCGTCAGGTCGGCCAGGATGCCGAAATACATGATGAAAAGATGCGCGGCCAGCTGGGGCACGCCGAAGCTCTGGATGGCCGGCGCGGCGATGGTGGCGAGCACGATGTACTTGGCCGTGGTGGGAAGGCCCATGCCCAGGATGATGGACGAGAACATGGTCAGCACCAGGGTGAGCGCGAAGCTGCCCGCCGAAAGCGCGAGGATGGCGTTGGCGAGCTTGAGGCCCACGCCGGTGAGCGTCACCACGCCGATGACAAAGCCCGTACAGGCGCAGGCCGCGGAAACGCCGAGCGCGAGGCGGCCGCCGTTCTCCATGGCCATGAGCACGTCTTTCAGGGCCATGCGGTTGCACTGGGCGAGGCTGCTCCGCACGGTCATGCCGCTCGGGCCCGCGCCGGCCCATGCCTTCCAGTTGTTGGCCACCAGGGAGATGACCACCGTCGTCACGATACAGTAATAGGCCGACTTGAGCGGCGTATACCCCTGCATGAGCAAGTAGACGAGCACGATGATGGGAATGAGCAGGTAGCCGCCGTGCCTGAGCACATGCAGGGGCTTGGGGAGGCGGTCCCTGGGGATGCCCTTGAGGCCGAGGCGCTTGGCCTCCATGTGCACCATGAAGCCCACGGCGAGATAATAGAGCAGCGCCGGGATGAGCGCCGCCTTGGCGATCTCCACATAGCCCACGCCCAAAAACTGCGCCATGATGAAGGCGGCGGCGCCCATGATGGGCGGCATGATCTGGCCGCCCGTGGACGAGGCGGCCTCAACGGCGCCGGCGAAGGCGCCGCGATAGCCCACGCTCTTCATGAGCGGGATGGTGAAGGTGCCGGTGGAGACGGTATTTGCCACCGAGGAGCCGGAGATGGTGCCAAAGAAGCCGCTGGCGAGCACGGCCACCTTGGCCGGGCCGCCCACGAACCGGCCGGCCGCGCCGAGGGCGAGGTCGATGAAGAACTTGCCGAGACCCGTGCTGTGCAAAAAGGCGCCGAAGAGGATGAAGAGGAACACGAAGGACGCGGCCACGCCGAGCGGCATGCCGAACAGGCCCTCGGTGGTCAGGTACATGTGGCCCACGATGCGCTTGAGCGAAAAGCCGGGATGCCCGAGCATGCCAGGGATGAGGTTCCCGAACTTGGCGTAGAGCAAAAAGACGATGGCCACGATGGTGATGGGCAGGCCCACGATGCGCCGGGTCGCCTCAAGCACCAGCAGGATGGACGCGCAGCCGAAGATGAAATCCAGCTCGGTGGGCGGCCCGGCGTCCAGCACGATGGTGTCGTAGTTCCAGATGATGTAGCCGCACACCGCGGCGCCGGCAGCGGCCAGCAGCACGTCATACCAGTTGAGCCGGTGCTTGTTGCCATCGGCCTTGGCCGGATAGAGCAGGTAGATGAGCACGAGCACAAAGCCGAGATGGATGGAGCGCTGGATCTGCGGGGGGTAGAGGCCGGTGGCCGCCGTGAAGAGCTGGAAGCCGGAAAAGACGATACAGACGCAGCTGATGAAAATCTTGAGCCAGCCCCGGAAGGTGCGGAAGGTCGCCTCCTTGTCATACTTGGCGACGATTTCCGAAACGTCCAGCGTGTCCTGTATTTTTTCGGCGGCGTCGGAATCCAGCCGGCTCCCCTCCTCAAGGGCGAACCCGCCGGAACCTTCCTGCCCGATGACCTGCATCCGCTCTTTGTGACTCATGGCTGCCTCTGCAATGGCTCCTGGGGCTGTGCCCAGGCACCGCATCCCTGCGGGGCATAGGTAAAGGTAAGGGCGCTCCCGGACGGGGCGAGCCTGGTGAAGGGCACTTCCCCACCCCCGGCGCTTGCGGGCAGCAGCAGGGCATGCCCGGCCACGCGCCCCACGCGCACGTCAAAGGTCTTGAGGGGCCGCGCGTAGCCGCTCATGACGATGCGGCCATTGCCGGCGCTCATCTGCTGGCCCGGTTCGGGCGCCGAGGGAAGGCCGGCGCCGAAATCCTGATACACCGTCTTGTCCAGATTGATGACGCCGTCCCTGATGATGAAATGGTCTTCCACCGGCGTCAGCGCCACGGAGTGGGTGTAGCGGATGGCAAAGCCCTCCCCCTCCCCGAGCGGCCACGCCCCCACGAGCGCGCCCCCGGCATCGCGGACGCAAAGCTCGCCGGAGGCCCCTTGCGCGGCGAAGGCCGCGGCCGGCGCCAGCAGCAAAAGGCACAGGCCGAGCGCGGCGAGTGGGCGCGCGGCGCGTGCCCGGCGCTGCGAAAAACCGCGCCGGGCGGGAACAGAGCCCGCCCGGCCGTCGCAATGCTGCATTGGTTCAACAGAACGCTTCAAGGCTTACTTCAGGATGCCCTTTTCCTTGAGGTACTTTTCCGCACCCGGATGGAAGGGGATGGTCACGCCGTCGGCAGCCTTTTCGAGCAGGATCTCCGAGCCCTTGTTGTGCCCCTTGGCCACGTCGCCAAGATTCTCGAAGAGCGTCTTGGTGAGGTTGTAAGCCACGTCATCGGGCATGTCCTTGTTGGCCACGAGGATGGCCTGGACGGAGAGGGTCGGCACATCGTTTTCCTGGCCCTTGTAGGTCTTGGCCGGGATGGCGTCCTTGACGAGATAGGGGAACTTGGCGATGACCTCGTCCGCCTTGGCGCCTTCAAGCGGCACGAAGACGACATCCTGGGTGGTGGTGATGTCCTGGATGGCCGGGCTCGGCGTGCCGATGGAGAAGACGAAGCCGTCCACCTGGCGGTCCTTGAACTGGTCGGCCGTCTCGCCATAGGGCAGGAAGATGGGTTCCAGGTTCTTGTAGTCCAGCCCGTAGAAGTCGAAGATCTGGCGGCAGTTCACCTCGTTGCCGCTGCCGCGGGCGCCCACGGAGATCTTCTTGCCCTTAAAGTCCTCAAGGTTCTTCACGCCGCTGTCCTTGCTGGCGACCACGTGGATGTATTCGGGATAGAGGCGGGCGATGGCGCGCACGTCGCCGAGCTTGCCCTTGAAGGGGGCATTGCCGTTGAAGGCCGCGTCGGCCACATCGTTCTGGACGATGGCGAAGTCCACGTCACCTGCTTCCACAAGGCGCATGTTCTCGCCGGAGGCGCCCGTGGCCTGGGCCGTGACGGAAAGCGCGCCGTCGCTCTTGTTGCTCAGCACCTGGCCGATGGCGCCGCCCAGGGGATAATACACGCCGGACGTGCCACCCGTGGCCAGGGTGAGCCGCTTGCCGTCGGCCGCGGACGCCGCGCCCGCGGCAAGGATGAGGGCGCCAGCGAGAAGAAGGCCCATGATTTTTTTCATCAGCGCTGCTCCTTAAAAAAATGATTTTCCCGCCGGATGCGCGCAGGCCGGCCGCGCACAGGAGGAACATTTATGGGAAGCCGCCTCTATAGCGCAGAATGCCGCCTTTGGCAAATGGCTTCCGCACCCCGGCGCCGCCCGCAAAACCCTTGAAGAGGCGCCCCGCCTGCTGCTACACTTGGGCAGCATCTTTTGACACATTTCCTGGAACTGCCATGCGCGCCGCACTTCTCCCCGATCCGCACCAAGGCCCCGGCTACTCCGTCATCGAGCTCCACGGGGCGCCCCCGCTGGAATCCCCCGTCATCCTCCTCCGGCGCGCGTCCGACGGCGCGTGGCTTTCCGGCTCCGGCTGGGGCAAGGAAGAGACCTCGCTCACGCCCGACGGCTGGGACAGCGGGGAGGGCGTCCAGCGCCTCATGCTCGGCCCCGGCATCGTGGACGACCTCGACCCGGGCGACGACTACACGCTCACCATCCCGGGCGCCGGCTCGTGCGCCCTCATGCTTGAGTGGCTCGACCAGTCGCACATCATCGGCGGCGAGCCCGTGGGCGTGACGCCGCCACCCGTACCCGGATTCACGCCCACGGGGCCGGACATTCCAGCCCCTGACGTGGAAAACGCCATCGACGAAGGCGTGGAGCCCACGCCCGAAGTTCTCGGCGGCGACGATGCAGGCCTCCCTTCCGGCGTGGCGGCAGCGCCGGAGAGCGAAGCTGACTCCCCGCACAAGAAGCGCCTCGGCTGCGCGCTCATGGGCGTTCTCCTGCTCGCGGGCTGGCTCGGGGCCGGCGTGGCCCTGTGGCACGGCGCCATGCGCACGCCCGCGGTGCCGCCTACGCCCACGGCGGCCGCCGATGCGGGGGAGGCAGCGGATGAACCGTCCTTTTCCCTCTTTCCGCGCACCGACCCGGACGGCGAACCCACTTATGAGGAAGAGGAAAAGCCCAGGTCTTGAAAAAAAATGCCAGGTGCGAAATACTTGGCCCACACATGGAGAAACCGGCGGGGCGCACCCGCCCGAGGCACAAGGGAGCAGGGCATGACGGCAGAAGGCACGCAGGGAACGAAGCAGATGCGCATCGGCTGGATCGGCACCGGCGTCATGGGGCATTCCATGGCCGGCCATCTGCTGGACGCGGGCTGGCCGCTCACCGTCTATACCCGCAGCAAGGGCAAGGCCGAGCCGCTCATCGCGCGCGGCGCCGCCTGGGCCGACAGCCCGGCAGCCGTGGCGGCCGCTTCTGATGCGGTCTTTTCCATCGTGGGCTATCCGGCCGATGTGGAGGCCGTCATGCTCGGACCGACCGGCGCCCTCGGCGGCCTTGGGGCGGGCGGCATCCTCTGCGACATGACCACCTCGAGCCCGGAGCTCGCCCGGCGCATCGCCGCCGAGGCCGCGGCGAAGGGCTGCTCCAGCCTCGACGCGCCGGTGACCGGCGGCGATGTGGGCGCGCGCGAGGCCACGCTGTCCATCTTCGTGGGCGGCGACGCCGCAGCGCTTGCGAAGCTGCGCCCCTGCTTCGAGGCCATGGGCAAGCGGATCATGCACTGCGGAGGACCGGGCACGGGCCAGCAGGCCAAGCTCGCCAACCAGATCGCCGTGGCCGGCGTCATGTTCAGCGTGTGTGAGTCCATGCTTTTCGCGCAGGAGGCCGGCCTCGACGTGGCCGAGTGGCTTGAGCTCGTGGTGCCCGGGGCCGGCGGCAGCACGGCCATGAACACCCTGGGCCGGCGCCTGCTCAAGCGCGACTATGCGCCCGGTTTCTTCATTGACCATTTCATCAAGGATCTCGGCCTCTGCCTCGAGGAATGCCGCCGCATGAAGCTGGTGCTTCCCGGCGCCACCCTGGCCGAGGAATTTTATCGGATGATGCAGGCCAGGGGCCACGGACAGGACGGCACCCAAGCCCTCATCCGCTGCCTGGCCCACCTCTCCGGCAAGGAGTGGCGCGGGCAGCCCTGAACGCTGCGCCCGGACGCGCATTGTGCGCGGCTTACGACGCGCGGCATGACCGCCGTGTGCGGGAGAACTCGCCATGTCGTACACGCCGCCCCAAAATCCTCTGGAAGATCCGGCGCTTGCGCCCTACCATGACTTTCTTGTCCGGCGCAGCCGCGATTTCACCGCAGAAATGGAGCGCATCACTGCGACGTACGGCTCGTTGCGCGCCTATGCGGACCTTTACAAGACCTTCGGGCTGCACCTCATCCACGATGCTGACGGCGCAAGCCATTGGCGCTGGCGCGAATACATGCCCCACGCCGAAGATGTGTGGCTGACCACGAGCCGTCTCAACTTCCAGCGGCGCGCGAGCCACCGCTTCGAGCGCAAGGAGGGCGGCGTCTTTGAGCTGATCTTGCCCCGCGACGCGCTGGAGCACGGCGAATATGTGGAATTGCGCGTCCAGCCCAGGGGGAGCATGGCGGCCGGCCTCGGCAAGACGCCGCCGCCCCTCCGGCGCGTGCCCGCCTTCGCCAACTGGGTGGAGCAGGACAAGGCCGTGCCCGAGCAGTGGTGCGCGCGCGTCTGGTGCCCGGCCGAGCCCTACCAGTTCCGGCACCGGCGCCCCGGGCCCCTGGTCTTCCCGCGCATCTACGAGGCGCATGTGGGCATGGCGCAATCTTCCCTTGACCACAAGGGCGACAGCGTGGGCACCTATGACTACTTCATCAGCTCGGTCCTGCCGCGCGTCAAGGCGGACGGCTATACCGCCGTACAGCTCATGGGCATCCTCGAGCACCCGCTCTACCGCTCCTTCGGCTACCAGGTGAGCAGCTATTTCGCGCCGAGCTCCCGCTACGGCACGCCGGACGGCTTCAAGGCCCTGGTGGATGCGGCCCATGGGCTCGGGCTCGCCGTCATCCTCGACATCACCCACAGCCACGCAGCCTCCAATACCGAGCAGGGCCTCGCCGCCTATGACGGCAGTCACTACTTCTTCAGCAGCAAGGTCAACCAGTGGGGCACGCCCTCCTTCGACTACAGTCAGGAGATGACCCGGCGTTTCCTGCTCTCCAATTGCCGCTACTGGCTCGAAGAATACCGGCTCGACGGCTTCCGCTTCGACGCCGTGGGCAACATGCTCTATATCGACCACGGGCGCGACGACGACTTCTCCCATGTGGGGCGCTGCTTCTTCGGCAAGGACGGCGAGCCGCGCGAGGACGCCGCGGGCGAGCTGTATCTCTGCCTCGCCAATGCGCTCGTCCATGAGGAGGTGCCCCACGGCGTGACCATCGCCGAGGAATTCTCGGGCATGCCGGGCCTCACCTGCCCGCCGTCAGAGGGAGGCCTGGGCTTTGATTACCGCTTTGCCATGGGCATCCCCGACTATTGGGCCAAGGCCGTGGAAAACCCGCGCGACATGGGGAGCCTCTGGTACGAAATGACCAATCACCGCCCCTATGACCGCACCATCAGCTATGTGGAATGCCACGACCAGTGCATCAACGGCGACGACGCCATGATCTGGCGCCTGCTCGGCGATGCCATGTACAGCGGCATGGGCAAGGACTCGGAAAGCTGGAACATCTCGCGCGGGCTGGCCTTTTACCGCCTCATGCGGCTCATCACGCTCGCGACGGCCGACGCGGGCTATCTCAACTTCATGGGGAACGAGTTCGGTCACCCGGAATGGCTGGACGCGGAAGAGCATGCCCACCGGCAGTGGCACCTCGCCGACCAGCCCGACCTCAAGTATTCGGGCCTCGCCGCCTGGGACAAGGCCCAGCTCGTGGGTCTCGTGGGCGAGCACCTGAAGGATTTTTGCAAGCCTCCCCTCTTCCGTTACATCCACGAAGAGGACAGGCTGCTGGCCTTCGAGCGCGGGCGCCTGCTCTTCGCCTTCAACTTCAGCGAAACCAGCGCCCGCGAGGGCCTGCTCTTTGCGGTCACGCCGGGCAAGTATGTGGAATTGCTGTCGTCTGATGAACCGCGCTTCGGCGGCCACGGCAACCTCGATATAACGAAGCCGCCGCTGGAGCACTTCACGCGGCCCCTCGCCGACCGGCCGGAGCAGGACATTGAGCTCTACCTGCCGCCCATGGTGGCGCTGGTGCTCCATCGGGAGGATTGATGGCCCCGGGCGAAACTGGCGCCGCAGCGGCCCCGAAGCAAGAGCGTGCGGCAGCGCCTCCGCAGGCATCCCCGGAAGCCCCCGCAGAGCGGGTGGACGTGGCCGTCAACATCTTCGCCAAACCCTACCAGACGGCGCTCTCCGTGCTGTCGCTGCTGAAGCAGAGCGGCGCGCATGTGGGGACGATCTGGCTCCAGTACGAACCCAAGGGTTCCCGCTATGACCGCGTGAGCCCCTATGTGGTCGCGAGGTATCTCACGGAGGTGCTTCACTGGCCGTGCCGCGTCTCCCAGCCGGAGCACTGGCTGGCGCTCGAGGCCCCGGATATGGCGCGCCTTGACGATGCTGCCTACCGGCTCTCCATACGCTACCAGAGTGCCTTTGAGCACAGCGAGAGCCGCAAGCTGCTGCTCATGCACAACGATATTTATGTGTTCGGGGATGCGCTGGGGGAGATGCTGGCGGCCATGGGGGACGCCTTCGCCATCGGCCAGCTTGGGCAATGCTGGCGCTGCCCGGCCCATGCGGCCCGGGTGGTGAAGGATGTCATGGACCGCCCCCCGTGCAGCTCGGAGCGTTATGAGGAATTCCGGCCGGATGCGGCCGAGTTGCGCCGGCTGTATGCCCACGCGCGAGAACTGGGCGTGCCGGTGCGCCCCTATGAGGAATGTTTTACCGAGTTTTTTGACCGGCAGCCGTGGCCCCTGCCGGAGTGCCGCGTCAACGAGTGGTTTTGCCTGCTGGACCTGGAAAGGACGCGGCCGCACTGCGTGCCCTTTGGCCCGGCGCTGCCCCCGGGGGCCTTCGGCGCATGCGGCCGCTACAATCTGGATACGGCAGTGCCCTGGTTCCGGGCCATGCACGCCCTGGGCTTCCGCGCAAGGCACTTTGATTACAAGCGCTATCTGCGCCACTGGGTGGGCACGGGCAAAATGTCCGCCAGCCGCTACACCATGGCGGAAGACAATGCGCGCGCACTGCTCGCAAAACACTTCCCCGACTATATGGCCTGGCTTGAGCGCAGCGCACGCAAGCCCGCCTGACCCCCGCGCTCAGGCGAAGGTGGGGCACTCCGAAAGCGGCAGCCCGCGCGCATCCTTCTCGGAGAGGATGGGGCCGCCTTCGGGCATGGGCCAGTCGATGCCAAGCGCCGGGTCATCCCACCTAAGGCAGCATTCATCGTCAGGCGCATAGTAGGTGGTGCACTTGTAGACGAATTCCGCGCCGTCGCCGAGCACGAGAAAGCCGTGCGCAAAGCCCGGGGGAACCCAGAACATGCGGTGTTCTTCCGTATCCAGCACCATGGAATAGCTCTTGCCGAAATGGGGGGAGGAGCGACGCAGGTCAACGGCCACGTCGAACACCCTTCCGCTGATGACCCGCAGAAGCTTGCCCTGCGGCTGCCGCAACTGGTAATGCAGCCCGCGCAAGACGCGCCCGCGCGAACGGCTCTGATTGTCCTGCACGAAGACATGCTCGCCGCAGTGGCGCGCAAAGTCGTTCTGCCGGAAGGTCTCCATGAAGGAGCCCCGCGCATCGCCGTGAAGGATCGGCGTCATCACCACCGGGCCGCCGGGGGCGAGAGTCTGAAATTCCATTTGCCCTGAGTCTCCCTTTGTCGCTCACCGGGGCCGCGGCCCACCGGGCCCAATCCCTATGCGTCGTCTCCTGTCCGCCGCGCCGAATCCAGCAGCCGCAGCAGGTATTGCCCATATTCCGTCTTGCCGAAAAATTCACCGGCGCGACGCATCTCGGCATCGCTTATCCACCCGTTCTGCCAGGCGATCTCCTCAAGGCAGGCCACCTTGAGGCCCTGGCGCGCCTCGATGGTCTGCACATAGGAGGACGCCTCGAGCAGGCTCGAGTGCGTTCCCGTATCCAGCCAGGCGAAGCCGCGGCCGAGGCGCACCACATGGAGATCGCCGCGGTCGAGATAGGCCTGGTTGACGCTCGTTATCTCCAGCTCCCCCCGGGCCGAGGGCTTGAGGCCGCGCGCGATGTCCACCACGGTGGCGTCATAAAAATAGAGGCCCGTCACCGCAAAACGGGAGCGCGGCCGCGCGGGCTTCTCCTCGATGCCGATGGCATTGCCCGCGGCGTCGAACTCCACCACGCCGAAGCGCTCGGGGTCGCGCACCTGATAGCCGAAAATGGTGGCGCCCCTGGTGCGCGCCACGGCGCGGTTCAGCTTTTCCGTGAAGTGCTCGCCATGGAAAACATTGTCGCCCAGAATGAGGCACACGGGCGAGCCGGCGAGAAAGTCCTCACCGATGAGGAAGGCCTGGGCGATGCCGGCGGGCTCCGGCTGCACGGCATAGCTGAACTTGACCCCGAAGCGCGAGCCGTCCCCGAGGAGGCGCTGGTACTGGGGCATGTCCGCCGGGGTAGAAATGACCAGGATCTCCCGGATGCCGCCGAGCATGAGCACCGACAGCGGATAATAGATCATGGGCTTGTCATAGACCGGCAGGAGCTGCTTGGACACGCCCAGGGTGATGGGGTAGAGGCGCGTACCGCTGCCCCCGGCGAGAACGATGCCCTTGTAGGCGCTCATTTGCCCTCCATGCGCGTGCCGAGGCCCAGTCGTTCGCAGCGGTAGGTGCCGTCAAGGATGTTACGCCACCACGGGCCGTTTTCCAGATACCAGGCCACCGTGCCGCGCAGCCCCTCGTCAAAGGCCACGCGCGGCTGCCAGCCGAGCTCGCGCCGAATCTTGCCGGCGTCGATGGCATATCGGCCGTCGTGGCCGGGCCTGTCGGTCACAAAAGTGATGAGGTCTTCGTAGCGGGTCACGCCCTTGGGCTTGACGGGGGCCAGCGTTTCAAGGTGGCCGCAGATGGCGCGGACGACGTCGATATTCTTCTGCTCGTTGCTGCCGCCCACGGTGTAGGTCTCGCCGACGCGGCCGCGGGCGAGCACCGTCATGAGGGCGCGGACGTGATCCTCCACATGGAGCCAGTCGCGGATCTGCGCGCCCGTGCCATAGACAGGCAGCGACCGGCCGGCCAGGGCATTGATGATGGTCAGCGGGATGAGCTTTTCCGGGAATTGCCGGGGCCCGTAATTGTTGGAACAGTTGGTGATGAGCGTGGGGAGCCCGTAGGTGCGCTGCCAGGCGCGCACCAGATGGTCGCTCGCGGCCTTGCTCGCCGAATAGGGGGAGCTCGGCGCGTAGGGGGTGGTTTCGCTGAAGCGCGCGTCCATATCGCTGTCGGCGAGGTCGCCGAAGACTTCGTCAGTGGAGATATGGAGAAAGCGGAAGTCCGCGCCTTTTTTCGGATTTTTGGCGAGAAGATCCTGCCAGTAGCGGCGCGCCTCCTCCAGCAGGACAAAGGTGCCGCGCACATTGGTGTCCAGAAAGGGGGCCGGGCTGTCAATGGAGCGGTCCACATGGCTTTCGGCCGCGAGGTGCATGACCGCATCGGGCTCGAACACCTCGAAGGCCGCGCGCATGGCGGCTGGGTCGGCAATGTCCGCCTGAATGAAGCTGTAGCGCGGATGCTCCTCCACCTCGGCAAGCGACTCGAGATTGCCGGAATACGTAAGCTTGTCGATGTTGACAACGCGCCAGTCATCACGGGCCAGAGCCGCGCGCACGGCCGTCGAGCCGATAAAGCCGGCGCCCCCGGTGATCAGAAGCGTATGCGCCATGGAACGATCCACCTCCTGACTGCGTTTCTAACACAGCATATGCTGCAAACCAAGAGTGCCCCGGGCCCATGCGCTCAGATGCGCATGAGGGCGTCACTCACCCCGAGTTCGCGCAGGCGCACGTAAATGAGGGCGCAGCCTTCGGCATCGGAGGCGGCATTGTGGTGGTTGAGCGGGATGCCGAAATGCGCGCACACATGGTTGAGGCTGCGCGAGGGCAGGTCGAGCGGCGCCCGCCGCGCCCCCCGCAGGGTGCAGAGAAAGGGCTGGGCCGGGGGCTCGAGGCCGGCCACACGGCAGCAGGCATAGAGCACGCGCCTGTCGAACTGCGCGCTGTGGGCGAGCAGGCAGCGGGCGCCGCGCAATATCCGCGAGGCCTCGGGCCAGACCTGGGCAAAGGTGGGCTGGTCTTTGAGGTCGCTCCAGCGCAGGCCGTGGATATGGGTGAACCATACACGCGGGGAGGGCGGCCGAAGCAGGCTTTCAAAGCGCGCCGTCACCCGGCCCCCCTCGATGCGCACGAGACCCACGGCGCAGGCATAGTGCGCCGGCCGGCCGGAGGTCTCGAAGTCGATGGCGACGCAGGCGCCTTCAGCGCAGGGCACAGCCCCCGCGGGGTCTTCAGCGTGCGGCATTACCGGCCGCTTCAGCGAGGCGCGCCGTGATATAGTCGCGCATTTCCGGCGAGTCCTCGTCGAGGTTGAAGCACAGGGCGTCCTCGCCCATGAGCCCCTGCGGCACGAAATCGCCCTGCTCGTCCGGGTCCGTGACCAGGTCGGCGTAAAAACACACCGAGAGCCAGCGGCTTTCGGGCTCGTCGTCCACCACGTCCACCAGCACAAAGAGCTCGCGCCCTTTCTGGGCTGCGTGGCGCGCCCTCAAAGAATAGCTGATGCCGGGCCGGGCCTTGAAATCCAGGCTCACGTCCGCAAGGCCCGCCAGAAACTGCTCCCAGGCCTCAAAGGCCGGCTTCACATGGAGCGGGTCTTCCTTCCAGCCGGCCTCAAACTGCTTCACTTCCTCTGCGACAGATCCGTTCATGGCTGCATCCCCCGGGGCGCGGCCTGTGCCGGCGTGCCCGTCTTGCCGCCCCACTGCCAGGGCGGGCTTGTCATGTTGAGGCTCCAGATGCCGCGCCTGTCCTTGATGGCGCTGTGCTCCTCGATATGCCAGCGGCGGCAGAGCATGGCCTTGCAGGTGGCGCGATCCACCCAGGCGAGGCCCTCGTCCACCAGAAGATTGTTGATCGAGCGTCCCTGCGCCTGCACGAGCGCATGGACAACGCCGGCCCCTTCGCCGACGATGCTGACGATGACACGCTCCCCACGCGGCAGGAGGCTGAGCAACGTTTGCCGCGCTTCCTTGCCGAAGGGCTGGTCTTCGGTCGGCATGCCGATGCCGTAGAGGCTGATGGTATAATCCGCGCTCTTCTTGCCCCAGCGGCTGGCAACGGCGATGAGGTTGCCCTCCTCCACCTCGACCACATAGGCCGTGGTCTTGCGCGGGGTGAAGGCCTCCCAGGCGAGGGCCGTATCCGCCATCAGGAATGCGGCCACCAGGGCCGCAAAAAAAGCCAAGCGCATGGCCCCTCCTGCCTTAAGGAATTCTGCCTTGCGGGCGAAGCCCCGCCGGCCGCAGGATATGAAGATGCCCGCCCCTCCCCGGCCTTGTCAAGCCGGGGAAAGACGGGCACGGGGATAGGCGCGGCGGGGCGTCGTCAGCCCCAGAGGGCGCGGCCCGACTGGTACACGATGACCGCCACCGCATAGGCGAGCGCGGTATTGAACACGATGCTGAACACCATCCAGCCCCAGCTCCCGGCCTCCTGGCGGATGACCACCAGCGCCACGAAGCACGGCGAATACAGGAGCACGAAGAGCATGAGCGCGAGCGCGGTGGCCTTGGACCAGCCCGGGTCGCTCGCCAGGCGCTCGGCAAGGGACTCAGGCTCGTCCGGGTCCTGCTCGCCCAGGGCCCAGGCCGTGCCCATGGTGGAGACCACGGCCTCCTTGGCGGCCACGCCGGCAATGAGGGCGATGTCCGTGCGCCAGTCAAAGCCGGCGGGGCGCGTGAATGGCTCCACCCACTTGCCGAGGCGCCCGGCCACAGAATAAGCGAGCTTTTCCTCCTCGAAGGTGTTGTTCGCCTCGGAAAGCTCCTCCTGCACCGCTTCCCGCTCCTCCGCGTCCTTGGGGAGCGCCTCCAGGCGTTCCTCAAGGGAGGCGATGCGCGCCTCATGCGGGGCCGCGGCCTCATCCGGCAGCATGGGGAAGGTCATGGCCGCCCAGATGACCACGGAAATGGCCAAGAGCACGGTGCCGGCCTTCTTGATATACATCCAGGCCCGCTCCCAGCAGTGCAAAAGCACGCTCAAAAGCGTGGGCATGCGGTAGGGGGGCAGCTCCATGACAAAGGGCGTGGCCTCGCCCTTGACGAGGGACGAACGCAGGAAGCGCGCCACCAGAAGGGCGAAAAACCAGCCGGCCAGCATGATGCAGAACATGACCGTGGCCGCATTTTCGGGGAAGAAGGCCCCGGCCAGCAGCAAAAACACCGGCAGCTTGGCGCCGCACGTCATGTAGGGCAACGTCAGCAGGGTGGCCAGCTTTTCCTTGGGGCTGCGCAGGGTACGCGTGGCCATGGCGCCCGGAATGGCGCAGCCGCCCGCGATGCCCCCGGAGATGACATAGGGCATCACCGAGGCGCCGTGCAGCCCGAAGAAGCGGAACACGCGGTCCATCATGTAGGCCATGCGCGCCATGTAGCCGCTGTCTTCCAGAAAGGAGATGAGCGCGAACATAATCATGATGAGCGGCACGAAGCTCAGCACGCCGCCCACGCCGGCGATGATGCCGTCCACGAGGAGCGACTGCACAAGGCCCTCGGGCAGGATGTCGGTAAGGAAGTCACCCAGCAAATCGAAGCCGTCCTCCACCCATTCCTGCGGATAGGCGCCGAGCTCGAAGGTGATCTGGTACATGAGGTAGAGCACGCCCAGCATGATGAGCGGCCCGAAAAAGGCGTTGGTGAGCACGCGATCGATCTTGTCGGACAGCGCAAGCCGGTCCCGCCCCGGGTCCCTGTCCAGCACGCCGTCACGCAGGATGCTGTGGATGAAGCCATAGCGGTGGTCCGTGATGATGGACTCGGTGCTGGCGTTGAAGGTGTCATGGATATGGGCGGCTGTTTTGCGGCAGATGGTCTCCAGGCGCTCGGTGGCGGCGGCGTCGCAGGCTCGGGCCTCGCGCATGATGACCTCATCATTTTCCAGCAGCTTGAGCGCCAGCCAGCGCGGCGCATACACGTCTTTCAGGAGGCCGGAGGACTCGATGATGCGCTCCATCTCGAGAAGGGCCGTGTCGATGTCCGGCCCGTAGGAGAGGCGCAGGGGCTCGCGCGGGCCGCCATCGGCCAGTTTGATGGCTTCCTGCATGGTCTCGCGCAGGCCCTCGCCCTCGCGGGCGATCATAGGCAAGACAGGTGTGTGCAAGAGTTTGCCAAGGCGCTCCATGTCGATGTGGATGCCCGCCTCACGGGCCTCGTCCATCATGTTGCACGCGAGGACAACGGGCATGCCCATTTCGAGCAGCTGCACGGTGAGCAACAGGTTGCGCTCAAGGGCTGAGGCGTCGGCCACGTCGATGACAGCCTGCACATGCCCGGCGGAAAGCTCGCCGCGCGCCACCAGCTCTTCCTGCGAAAAAGCGGTGAGGCTGTAGGTTCCCGGCAGGTCCACCAGGGTGATGTGGCGCCCGTCGACATCAAGAGTGCCCTCTTTCCGGTCCACGGTCACGCCGGGGTAATTCCCCACATGCTGCCGCGCGCCGGTGTAGGCGTTGAACACCGTTGTCTTGCCGCAGTTGGGGTTGCCCGCCAGCGCGATGCGCAAAGGCGCGCCGGCGGCGTGATCCGTCTGTTTTTCCGTCCCTTCGTTCATTCTTCCTCCATGCCCCGTGCTCACGCATCCTTAGGAAAGGATAGGCAAAATGAAATTCATTTCCGAAATAACGGCTGCCTCGAGCCTTGTCAAGCGGCTACCCGAGCAGACATTCCCGCAGGGTCGAAACGCCGCAGGAATGGACGAAGCGGATGGGAATGTTGCGCGAGCGCGCGGCCTGCTGCGCCTTGCGCTTGGCCTCATGCGAGATCTTGTTGGTAAAGACGATGAGCGCATCGGGGTTCCCGATCTTGGCAACGAAGTTGCGCTCATTGCGGCTGATGCACTTGAGGTCGTGGCCAAGGGCCTCTGCCGTGGAAATGTACTCGGGCTTCAGGCGGTCCATGCCGCCGATAAGCGTCACGCTCATGGGTCTCTCCTCCCTGCCGGGCGCAGCCGGCAATTTTTCCCGTGTTGGAGAGACACTAATTGAAAATGAATTTCATTGTCAAGAAGAGCGCCCGCTCTTTCGCGCACAAATTTGCCGGCGCCCGCTGTCGTCCTATTAATCCTATTAAAAGGACAGCCCGTGGGTCATGACCGTGCATTCCGCGGGAGAACCGGGGCTGATGCCCCGCGGGAGCTCGCCGCTGAGGGCGATGCGTACCGGGATGTAGGCCACAGGCCGGCGCATGGAGGCAGCGCTGCCGTCCTCCTGAGGCGCGGCACCCAGCCCTTCGGGGAGCGGCTGCGGAGGCAGCACCTCTCGCACGCTGCCCGACACGCTGGCCTGCCCGATGCGGATACTGCACCGCTGGCCGGCGCGGATGCTGTTGGCATCCCCGGCCGGGAACCAGGCATCCACCCAGAAGGCGTCACGTGCGGCCGCGCCCGCGGGCGCGATGAAGAGCGCCGGTTCCCCAGCCTGGAGCAGTTGCCCGGGTTCTGCCATCCGGCGCAGCACCGTGCCGCCCACCGGCGCATAGAGGGTACCGTCGGCGGAAAGCTGCTCGGGCAGCGCGCTCCGGGTGGCATTCTGGCGCTGCTGCGAGGCGTGGTTGCGCGCCGCCATGACCTCCTGGCGGATGCGCTCCAGCTCCTGCTCCAGCGCCGCGCGCATGAGGCTCGCGCGCTCAAAGTCCGCCGCAGCCGCCTCCTTGCGGCTGCGCGCCATGGCTTCGGCCTCGCGCGCTGCGGCATACTTCTCCTTGCCGGCCGTGCGTTCGCCGCCCTGGCTGTCCAGCCCGCGCAGGGCCAGTTGCGCGCGCACATGCTCGGTCACGCGTTCTTCGCGCAAGAGGCGCAGCCGGTCTTCCTCATTGCGAGCCTGGGCCATGCGCACGGCGAAATCGCGTTCCGCCTCCTGCGCCTGGCGCAGACGGCCCGCGCTCTCCACCATGTCCGGCCCCTGGGCTGGCCGCAAGCTGGCGGCCTCTGCGGCAGCCTGAGCGAGGTGGCGGTCATAGGTCCCGGCCTCCATGCTGCCCACGGGCTGCCCCTGCGCCACAGTGTCCCCTTCCTTCACGTCGAGGCTCGCCACATGGCCGGAAAAGCGGGGCGCCACCACATGCACCATGCCGTCAAGACGAGCGGCAACGCTGGTCACGCGGCCGGAATACATCCACCAGGCGAGGGCCGCGCCCGCCAGCACGAGCACGGCGATAAGCAGCATCAGAAGACGGCGCAGGGGCCAGCGGCCGCTGCTCTTCGCGGTGGGGAGTTCAAGGGTCAGGGCTTCGGTCATGGCGTTTCTCCGGGCAAAGGGCGACCGGGCGGGCGCAAATTTCCCGCCGGCGGTTTTTCCTTTTTCGATGCAGATACCGTACCAGCGGCCAAGCCGCTGGCCTCATGCGCCGTCGGGTGCCCGCGCGCCGATATTCTCCCGCCGTTCCGCTTCCATGGGGAGGGCGGCCAGCCGGCGGCGCACAAGGTCAAGAGCGTGGCTCGCCGCGCGCTGGCGCGTCCAGTTGCGGCCGAGGTAACGCCCCTGCGGCCGCATGACGCGCAGCCAGATGCCGTCCGGCGCGCTGAGGGCAATATAGACAAGGCCCACGGGCTTTTCCGGCGTACCGCCGTCCGGCCCGGCGATGCCGGTGATGCCGATGCCGAGGTCGCCGCCCTGGCGCAGGCGCGCGCCGTCGGCCATCCATGAGGCCGTCTGCGGGCTCACGGCGCCATGGGCGGCGAGCACCTCTTCGGGCACTCCGAGCAGGCGCGTCTTGGTGCTGTTGGCATAGGTGACGAGGCCGGTCTCGAACACGGCGGAGGCCCCGGGCTGGTCGGTGATGCGCTTGGCGAGCAGCCCCCCGGTGCAGGACTCGGCCGTGACGAGATGCAGCCCCGCATCGGTCAGGCCGGCCACAACGACCGCCTCCAGGCTCGGTACATCCACGCCGTAGACCACATCGCCCAGGCGCTCGCATACCGCGCCCACAAGCGGCGCCGCAAGAGCACGCGCTTCAGCCTCGCTGGCGCCCTTGGCCGTGACGCGCACGAACATCTCGCCGTCCGTGGCATAGGTGGCCGCTGTGGGGTTGCTGCCCTGCATGAGGTCGCTGATGCGCTCGGCCGCGGCGCCCTCGCCGATGCCGAAAGTGCGGATCATGGTGGAAACGATGACTTCGCCTGTGCGCCGCTCGAGGAAGGGGCGGACGCTCCCCGCCAGCATGGGTAAAAGCTCGGACGGCGGCCCCGGCAGCAGCAGAACGAACTTGTCCGCGCCCACGGGCACGGCGCAGCCCGGCGCCGTCCCCACGCTGTTGGGGAAGGCCTCGGCCCCGGCGGGCAGGAGCGCCTGCTTGAGCTGGTTTTCGCCCATGGGACGCGTGCCGAAATATTCCCGCAGTCTGGCGAGGCTTGCCGCGTCTTCCACCAGCGGCAGCCCGGCCACGCGGGCGACGGTCTCCTTGGTGAGGTCGTCGTCCGTGGGCCCGAGGCCGCCGGTGCAGACCACGAGCGAGCTGCGTGAGAGCGCTTCGCGCAAGGCGGCTTCAAGACGCGCGGCATTGTCGCCCACGGTCTGCACATGCTCAAGGTCGATGCCGAAGGCCGCGAGCTCCCGCGCCACATGGGCCGCGTCCGAATTGACGGTATGCCCGAGCAAAAGTTCCGTACCCACCGAGATGATTTCCGCTTTCACGCCTGCTCCTTGCGCGCGGGCGCGCTCGAACCGCGCCCCGCATGCTGGGAGAAGTTAACCTTCCGCCCCGCCCTTCGCAAGGGCGCAGGGGGGAGTCCGATGGGCGTTTCGGGGCATCCGCCCTTGACAAGCCGGCCCAAAAGCGTTTGAGTTCCATGTGTACGACGTTGCCGCCACGGCGCTGGCCGTCGAGTGGGGAATCGATACGCGGTTGCCGTCACGCCATCTATCAGGAGGAAACGCTGATGACCAAGGCCGAACTTGTCGAAAAAATCGCAGCCAGGGGCAATCTCACCAAGGCTGGTGCCGAAAGGGCGCTCAACGCCTTTCTTTCCGCCGTGGAAGAGGCCCTGTGCAAGGATTCCAAGGTGACGCTCACCGGTTTCGGCACCTTTGCCGTTGAGAACCGCAAGGAACGCCAGGGGCGCAATCCGCGCACCGGCGAGACCCTGACCATTCCGGCCTGCAAGATGGTGCGCTTCCGCGCCGGGAAGACCCTCAAGGACGCGCTTAACTGACCACTTTTCCCGCGCCGCGGCAGCCCTGGCACCTGTGGTGCGGCTGCCGCGGCCCGGTCCCCCGTGCTCCCTCGCTCAAGCCCCGGCCGCTTGTGCACGGGGCGCCTTTTTTTGCATTCGCGCCGATATTTTTGCTTGAACTTCCGCTCCGGATGGAGTATGGATGCCTTTCGCATTTTTGCGCCGCAAAGGCGCCCAAAGGGGGTGATGTTCGTGCCCGGAGTTTTTCTGAATGATGACGAATATAACTTCGACATTGCCCTGCGCCGTTTCAAGAAGCAGGTGGAGAAGGCCGGCATTCTTTCTGAAATGAAGAAGCGCCAGCACTACGAAAAACCCAGCGTCATGCGCAAGAAGAAGAAGGCCGCCGCCCGCAAGCGGCTGATGAAGAAAATGCGCAAGATGAACATGGCTTAAGCTCCGCCACACATACTGCTTAAGCGCTGCGGGAGATCCTCGGGTTTCCCGCAGCGTTTGCGTCTTCAGCTGCAACCATCTCCCTATTCCTGCGAGAGGAAGTCATGAGCCTGACGGAACAAATCGAAAATGACTATGTACAGGCCTACAAGGCCAAGGACGCGCTCCGCGTGAGCGTGCTGCGCATGGTCAAGACCGCCGCAAAAAACCGCCTTGTGGAACTGCGCCGCCCGGGGGGCACGCTGGACGATGACGAATTGCTGGACGTGTTCATCAAGGAGGCCAAGCAGCGGCAGGACTCCATCGAGCAGTACACGGCCGCCAATCGCCCCGACCTCGCCGAAAAAGAGGCGCAGGAATTGGCCATCCTCACGCACTATCTGCCGAAAAAGCTCTCCCCGGAAGAACTGGACGCCGCGGTCAATGCCGCCGTGGACGATCTTGGCGCCACCGGCCCGCGCGACATGGGGCGGGTCATTTCCGCCATCATGACCGCCTTCAAGGGCCGCGCCGACGGCAAGGAAGTGGCCGCCGCCGTCAAGAAGCGCCTTTCCTAAGTAAAGGCGACCGCCAACGCGCCCGCGCCCTTGCCGCGTCCGCGGTTTTTTCTATCGGTGTGCCATTGCCAGACCGGGGGCCGGCCTTATCTTGTGCGGCATCACCACCCAACCGTGATGCAGGATCATGATACATCCCCGCACCCTTCAGGCTCTTGAATTCGACAAGATCATCGCCGCGCTGGCGCAGCGCTGCATCTCGGCGCCGGGGCGCGCGCTCGCCGAGGCGCTGAAGCCCCTGCCCGATGCCGCGGCAGCGCACAAGGCGCTCAAGATTTATGAGGAAGCCGCCCTGTGGGCGGCCACGCCTGAGCCGGCCAGCGGCAGGCCCTTCGCTCTCGCTGGCTTCCCGGATGTTTCGGGCCTGCTCCAGGCAGCCCAAGGGGGCACCGCAGCTCCCCACCGTGCCCTCCCCGATACCGAAGCCTTCTGGGCCCTGCGCGAGCTTTTGCGCGCGGCAACGAAGGCCCACACCTCCATCACCGTGCCCGACGCCGCCCGCAAGTGGCCGCTGCTTCTGGAGCTTGCCGAAGAGCGGCCCCTCCCGGCCCAGCTCACGGCAGCCCTCAACCGCTGCATCTCCGACGACGCCCTCCTGAAGGATGAAAGCTCGCCCGAGCTCTACCGCCTGCGCAGCGAAGTGCGCCGGCTGCACCAGAGCTGCCTCAGGAAGGTCAAGGATTTCGCGCGGCAATACAATCTCGTGCCCTATCTGCAAGATGATTTCATGACGCTTTCCTCCGACAGGTATGTCCTGCCGCTGAAAGCCAATTTCAAGGGACGCGTGCAGGGCATCATCCATGACTGGTCGCAGACGGGCGAGACCTGCTATTTCGAGCCCCTGTTCCTCGTCGAGATCAACAACCGCCTTCAGGAACTCAAGCATGAGGAGCGCGAGGAGGAGCGCAAGGTGCTCGCCTACCTGCGAGACCTGCTCGTGAGCGAGCTTCCGGGTGCTGAGGGCGCGCTCGCGCTGCTCGCAAAGCTGGACCTCCTCCAGGCCAAGCGCCGCCTCGCCGAGGCGCTGGACGCCCGCCCGGTGCCGCTGACGCCGGCGGAGGAAGGCATCGCCCTCGCGGGGGCGCGCCACCCGCTGCTGGTGCTCGCCCGGCAGGGGTTGGAAGCGCGGGAGGGCGCCTCCCAATCAGGCAAAAGTTCCCGGCCTGTGGAGCCTGTGCGCCCGCTGGACATCATCCTCCGGCCCGGCGAGCGCGTGCTCGTCATCACGGGCGCCAATGCCGGCGGTAAGACCGTCTGCCTGAAGACGCTGGGCCTCATCGCCGCCATGACCATGAGCGGCCTGCCGGCCCCGGCCGCCAGCGGTTCGCACCTGCCGTGGTTCGAGCGCATGGACGCCTTCATCGGTGACGAGCAGAGCCTGGACGGCAATGTCTCCACCTTCACCGCGCAGATCGACCATCTTGCCAAAGCCTGGAAGCATCTGGACGCGCAGGGCCTCGTGCTGCTCGACGAGTTCGGCGCCGGCACCGACCCGGCACAGGGCGCGGCGCTGGCCCAGGCCGTGCTCGACGGGCTTTTGGACAAGCGCTGTTTCGCGCTCTCAGCCACGCATTTTCCGGCACTCAAGTCCTACGCGCTCACGCGCGAGGGCGTGCGCGCGGCTTCCATGCTCTTTGACCCGGCCACGCGCAGGCCGCTCTATGCTCTCGCCTATGACCAGGTGGGCGCCAGCCAGGCGCTGGACGCCGCCCGCGAGCACGGCCTGCCCGAAGACATCCTGCGCCGGGCCGAGCACTATCTTTTGCAGGACGGGCAGGACACCACCGCCCTTCTTGCGCGCCTCAACGAGCTCGCAGCACAGCGCGAGGCGGAGCTTGGCGCCCTCAAGAAGGAGCGCGAGGCCGCCCACAACGCCGCCGCGCAGGCCAGGGAGCGCCTGGAAAAGGAGCGCACCCGCCTGCACGACGAGACGCGGCGCCACGCGGCCGAGCTCATGCGCGCCTGGAAGGAGGGCCGCGCCACGGCCAAGCAGTCCCTCAAGGAGATGTCGCGCCTGCGCGCCTCGCTGGCGCCCGCCGGTGACGCGCCCGCGGATTCGGTGCTCCCCGAGGCGCAGGCGCTCAGCGTGGGCCAGGAGGTGTTCCACACGGTCTTCAACAAGCGCGGCGTCGTGACAGATGTGGACGAACGGCGGGGCCGCGTGCGCCTGGACATGAACGGCGTCATCCTCTGGGCCGAGCGGCGCGACCTGCGCGAGGCTGCGGCCCCGGGCGCCGGCAAGGCCGCAGCGGGGCCGGTGCGGGCGCCGTCGACGTCACCCCGCAAGGCCGCTCCCGCGCAGGGAGAGACAGCGACCATGCGCCTCGATGTGCGCGGGCAGCGCGCGCCCGATGCCATCGCTGCCACGGAGCGCTTCCTGGACAAGGCCCTGCGCGCGGGCTTTTCCGAGCTGGAGATCGTGCACGGCCGCGGCACCGGGGCCTTGCGCCGCGAATTGCAGGAGTTTCTGCGCGCCCATCCCGCTGTCGCCAGCGCGACACTCGCGCCCGAGGACCGGGGCGGCGACGGCATGACCATCGTGGTGTTGCGGTAGGCCGGGCTGCCGCGCCGCTTTTTCTGTCACAACGCGCGCCGAGGCAGGCATGCAGTCAAGGGATGCCATCCGGCTCATCAAGGAACGGCTGAATATCGTGGACGTGGTGCGCCGCTATGTGGAGCTCAAGCGCAACGGCCCGCGCTGGGTGGCGCCCTGCCCTTTCCACCAGGAGACCAAGCCCTCCTTTTCCGTCAATGAGGAAAAGGGCCTCTTCTACTGTTTCGGCTGCCAAGCCTCCGGCGACCTTTTTGACTTTTACGGCCGCATCAACGGCCTGGACTTCCGGGACACGCTGGAACAACTCGCCGCGGAGCTCGGCATCGAGATCGAGCGCGGTGGCCGCCCCTCCGGGGGCGAGGCCCGGCAACGCCAGCGCCAGTCCGAGCGGCAGGCCATGCTGCGGATGCACGAGCTCGCGGCGGCCCACTTCGCCGAGGCCCTCCGCGCGCACGACGGCGAGGAGTGCCGCGCCTATATCGAAAAGCGCGGCCTGAGCGAGGAAATTGTGGAACGCTTCGGCCTCGGCTGGGCCGGGCGCGGGTGGCAGTCCCTCGCCGACACCCTGAGGCGCGCCGGTTTTGGCGCGGCCCAGGCGGCGCAGGCCGGCCTTCTCGGCACCTCGTCGAGCGGGCGCGCCTATGACCGCTTCCGGGGGCGGCTCATTTTCCCCATCCGCAGCCTGTCCAACCAGGTCATCGCCTTTGGCGGCCGCATCATCGGCGGGGAGGACGAAGCCAAATACATCAACAGCGCGGACACGCCCATCTATAAAAAGGGCGAGCATCTCTACGGCCTGGCCCAGGCAAGACGCGCCATCGCGGCGAGCGGCGAGGCCATGCTCACCGAAGGGTACATGGATGTGCTCACCCTGCACCAGTTCGGCTACACCAATGCCGTGGGCGTGCTGGGCACGGCGCTCACGCCGGATCAGGTCAAGCGGCTTTCGGGCTTCGCCTCGCGGCTGCTCCTGCTCTTCGACGGCGACCGGGCGGGCCGCAAGGCGGCGCTGCGCTCCTGCGAGATGCTGCTCACGCGCGGTCTCTCCTGCCGTGTGGTGCTCATGCCCGAAGGAGAGGACATCGACAGTCTTTTGCGCGGCCCGGGCAAGGAGGCCTTCGAGGCGTTGCAGGCCCACGCGCAGGAGGGCCTGCGCTTTTGTGTGGACGCCCTGCGCGCGCTCGCTCCGCGCGAGAGCGTGGAGTGGGCGCGGGACTTTCTCGGGCATGTGGAAGTGCCGGAGCTGGTGAGCCCCTATGCCTCGACGCTTGCGCGGCACCTCCAGATCTCGGAGGAGGAGCTGCGCAGGGGCGCGGCCGTGCGGCTCGATGCCAGGCGCGGCGCTGCGGGCGCCTCCGCCGTTTCGGCCAGCCGCGCGCGCCAGAACATGCGCGACGTGCAGATCATGATCTATGCCGTGCGCTACCCGGAGCGCCTGGCCGACCTGCGCGAGCTCGGCGCGGACCTCGCCCTGCGCTCGGCCGCTGCACGCCGCTTTTGGGACATCATTGAGGAATGGGGCGCGGAAGAGACCCCCTATCACCTCGACGAGCGCCAGAAAAAATTCTGGTTTGAGCAGCGCGGGCCGGGCAAGGCCCCCCTGGAGACCGCCGACTGGGAGTTGGAATGCCTGCGCCGCGACCTTGAAACCTATTACGAGCGGACAAAAAAATCCTCTATTTCCGCAGCGTTACGCGAGAATACGGGAAAGAGTGACTTTGCGGCAGATTTGGAATATCTTCGAGCTCTTAAGGAAACCTTGGAGAACGGCCATGAGCAATCTTAAAGAAGTCCAGCAAATACAGGTGCTTATCGCCAAGGGCAAGGGCGCCGGTTTTCTCACCTTCGATGAGGTGAGCAAGGCGCTCCCGGTGGAGATGAACACCCAGGAGCAGTTTGAAGAGATCATCGGCATCTTCGAGCAGCTCGAGATCCTCATCGTCGATTCCGAAAAGGACGGCAAGAAGATCTCCGCCGCGGCCGACGGCGACGAGGAGATGGCCGAGGGCAACCTCGACCTCGCCGAAGACGAGGATTCCGGCGATTATTCCTCCCGCAGCACAGACCCCGTGCGCATGTATTTGCGCGAGATGGGCGCCGTGCCCCTGCTGGACCGCGACGGTGAGGTGGTCATCGCCAAGAAGATCGAGATGGGCGAGCAGGACGTGCTCTATGCCCTCGTCGAAGTGCCCGTGGCCGTGGAAGAGCTCATCAACGTGGGCGAGGACCTCAAGCAGAACCGCATCAAGCTCAAGGATGTGGTCAAGACCATCGAGGAGGACGACCCCAGCGAGGACGAGATGAACCAGCGCCAGCGCGTCATCCTCCTCCTCGACGAGATCCGCCAGGTCTTCAAGAAAAAGCGCAACTATTACCGGCGCCTCGACGAATGCTGCACGCTGGAGCGCCGCGTGGCCGACCTGCAGAAAAAGATCATCGCGTTCAAGGAAGACATCGTAACCCGCCTGCGCGACATCAAGCTGGAAAAAACGCTCATCGACCGCATCATCGAGACCGTCGAGGACTATGTGCGCCAGATGCACAACTGCCAGCGCGACCTCACGGCCTATATCCTCGCCACCGGGCGCACCCAGGCCGAGATCCAGCAGCTCTTCGACGGCCTCGAAAAGCGCGAGATCAACCCCGTGGAAGCCGCCCGCGACCTCAGGCTCAGCGTGGACGAGCTCTTTTCTTTCAAAGAAATGATCATGGGCAAGATCGAGATCCTGAACCGCCTGCAGGAAAAGTGCTGCCACAACGTGGGCGACCTCGAGGAGGTGCTCTGGCGCATCAAGCGCGGCAATTCCGCCGCCATGCGCGCCAAGCAGGAACTCATCCGCTCCAACCTGAGGCTCGTGGTCTCCATCGCCAAGAAATACACCAACCGCGGGCTCCAGTTCCTCGACCTCATCCAGGAAGGCAATATCGGCCTCATGAAGGCCGTGGACAAGTTTGAATACCAGCGCGGCTACAAGTTCTCCACTTACGCCACATGGTGGATCCGCCAGGCCATCACCCGCGCCATCGCCGACCAGGCCCGCACCATCCGCATCCCGGTGCACATGATCGAGACCATCAACAAGCTCATCCGTACCTCCCGCTACCTCGTGCAGGAGCTCGGCCGCGACCCCACGCCCGAAGAGATCGCCGAGCGCATGGAATACCCGGTGGAAAAGGTCAAGAAGGTGCTCAAGATCGCGAAAGAGCCCATTTCGCTCGAAACGCCCATCGGCGACGAGGAGGACTCCAGCTTAGGCGACTTCATCGAGGACAAGAAGGCCGTGGCCCCGGCTGAAGAGGTCATCAATACCAAGCTCTCAGAACAGCTCGCCGCCGTGCTCGCCGACCTCACGCCGCGCGAGGAGCAGGTCCTGCGCAAGCGCTTCGGCATCGCCGAAAAGAGCGACCACACCCTTGAGGAAGTGGGCAAGCTCTTCAACGTGACGCGCGAGCGGATCCGCCAGATCGAGGCCAAGGCGTTGCGCAAGCTCCGNCACCCGGTGCGCAGCCAGCCNTTGCGGTCNTACTATGANAACTGACGCCCGCTTCCGGNTNCGCAAGCCCGGNGCCGNGCTNTGCGCCCTGGGCGCNTTNCTGGCCCTCTTGTTCTACGCGCTNTCGCCGCTCNGGGCGGAAGATCAGCCGCTCGCGCAGCCGGACGGCATGGTGGCCCANTGNTTTGANGGGGANACCNTCAAGCTCAGGGACAGGCGNGTGGTGCGCCTCGCCGGCATNGACTCGCCGGAGCTCGGGCGCGGCGANACNNNGCCGCAATATTATGCCCGNGAGGCNAANNCGGAGCTGGAGCGNCTGACCCGCGGCCAGCAGGTCTCGCTNTANTCCGCCGGCGTGAGCGANCGNGACCGCCACGGNCGCCTCGTGGCCGANGTGCGCCTTGCGGACGGCCGCTCGCTCAATGACCTCATGGTGGCNTCGGGCGCGGCCTTNTTNTANCCGCANCGCGACCTCGGGCCGCACTTCCAGGAGCGNCTGCGCGANCTNCAGGCCGAGGCCATCCACGAGCGGCGCGGNNTGTGGGCCCACCTGCTNGAGCTNCCGCTCGCGCAGGAGACCTATGTGGGCAATCGNGGCTCGTTGCGCTTTTTCCCGGTGAACTGCCCGGAGGCGCGGCACATCAAGCCNCGCAACCGCGTCCACTTCGGTACGCTCATGGACGCCTTCCTNGCCGGCTACGCGCCGGCGCGCGTCTGCCTGTTCTGGCCNGACGCCAAGTAGGCGGGGCAGCGACGCGGCCNTTCAGGGCGNCCCNGGNCCGCTCGGCCCCGGCTCAGAAGTCAAAAACCCAGTGCAGGATGCGNTTGTGCACGCGCAGGCGNTATTCNGCCTGGCGCACCAGAAGCGACGCCTTGCTGGAGAGCACGGCCGGCGCCACGGGGATGGCGCGCACCGGCGAGGCGCAGAGCAAAAGNCGNGCCTCGGGGANGGCCTTCNCCATGAGCTCCGGCGTGATGGCCCANTNCGCCTGNTGCANGGCATCCANNTCCCCNCGGTAGCCCGCGAACACAAAGTTCACGTCCTTCACCGCCTCTTCGGGCGACTCCACAAACGTCACNGGNCTTCCGATGCGNGCNGCCTTGGCTTCCAGCCCNGCTGTGTCGAACTGCCTNGGCACNGCCACGCGCAGGGCGAAGGGGAACCAGGCCGTCGCCTCGATGAGCGAATGGAGCGTGCCGTTGGCGCAGCCCACCCANGCCGCGGTNACGCCCGCAAGNTCNCGCGAGATNCGCANCATGCAGGCGATGTCGGCCAGCGCGTGCGCGGGNTGCGCGTCCGGGCTGCCGGCATTGATGATGGGGAAATGCACGTCAACTTCCGAGACGTTCCATGTCGTCACGGGNAGCGNGTAGGTNTANAGGCAGTCGAGATAGTAGCCGAAGATGGGCATCAGNTGTTTCTGGAAGTCACTGACCTCCTGATGCCAGGCGCCNGAGGGNCTGCCCTCAAAGATGGTGGTGCCGCCCATCTGGCGCACGGCGGCNGTGACNCAGAGCCGCTCGGGCAGGGAGTGGCGCGCGAAGGCGAGNAGCGCCACCTTCTCGCTCATGAAATCCGANTGCAGCTTGGCATCCGGGATGCCGATGGCCTGCTGCACGAGCAGCCAGCAGGTTTCCGAGCCCAGTTCCCTGATGGTCAGGACATTTCGCGCCATGGCTTCCTCCCTGATGAACTGCGTACGTGAGAGAGCGTCGCGCTCTCCNCGCTTNAAGAGTAGCAGGGGNGCNNGCCCGTGTCCAGACGGCGCNCGGCAAGCAAGATGCGTTCAGNAGTTTCCNCAAAAANTTTCTTTGGCGCCGCCNCANGNTCNNGNNCGNNNAAAAAGCGGNGTNCGCGCCCGGGCAGGATGCCTTGACAGCATGCGCCNCTGAAACTACAAGAATCGAAGGAGAACGCCCCCGGGCTTCTCCCTCNAGGANCGGGCACGGCGCTGTCCGCCGAGGCCGGTTCCGGCGCAATCGCCGCCACNAACCCAAGGAGAGTACCATGGTNGAAGAACTTACTGACGCCACGTTTGCGAACGCCATGAAGAGCGACATCCCGGTCTTTATCGATTTCTGGGCGCCNTGGTGCGGCCCGTGCCGGGCCATGGCCCCGATCATTGANGAGGTGNCCAAGGAATATGAAGGCCGCGTCCGCTTNTACAAGATGAATGTGGATGAAAACCCCGCCACGCCCACCCAGTACGGCGTGCGCGCCATCCCCACCATGGTGCTCGTCAAGGGTGGCGACACGGTNGAGCAGGTCACGGGCGCCATCACCAAGGANGCCCTCAAGAAGATGGTTGATTCCAAGGCNTTGCCTAATGAAGGCGTTGCCTAATGNATGACGCCGTTATCGTTGGTGCTGGTCCTGCCGGCATAACGGCTGCCCTCTACCTGGCCCGCTCCGGCTGTTCGGTGCTCCTTTTCGAGAACCTGACGCCGGGCGGCCAGGTGCTTCTGACGGAAAAACTGGAGAATTACCCCGGTTNTCCGCAGGGCATCAAGGGCTATGAGCTGGCGGATCAGTTTGCGGCCCATCTGGCTGACCTGAACTCCATCGAGCGNCCCCAGGGCGAGGTGAGTTCCATCACCGGCAANGCCGGGGATTTCACCATCAAGGCCGAGGCGGGCGNNGANGAGTACCACGCCCGNGTNGTCCTCGTGTGCTCGGGNGCGCGCCACCGNACGCTCGGNCTGGAGAAGGAAGACACCTTCATCGGGCGCGGCGTTTCGTATTGCGCCATCTGTGACGGCAACTTCTACCGCAATCAGGTGGTGGCCGTGGCGGGCGGCGGCAATTCGGCCCTGGAAGAGACGCTGTATCTTGCCAACATCGCNTCCAAGGTNCACCTCATCCACCGCCGCAACGCCTTCAGGGGCTACCAGNTCTATCAGGACAGGATCGCCGCCAATGACAAGGTGGAAGTGCACCTGAGCACNGTCATCGAGGCGTTGGAGGGCGAAAANGANCTCACCGGCCTTGCCCTGAAAAATGTGGTGACGGGCNCNCAGNAGANCCTNCCGGTGCANGGCCTGTTCATCTATGTGGGCTTCCTCCCCCAGACNGGCTTCCTCCCNGNGGNNGTNGAGCGNGATCACCAGGGCTTTCTNGTGACGGATACGGAAATGCGCACCAATGTGCCNGGCATCTTCGCCGCGGGCGACATCCGCTCCAAGCTCTGCCGCCAGGTCATCACCGCTGCCGGCGACGGCGCGACCGCCGCNCAGGCGGCATTCGTCTTTCTGGAACAGCTCGATGGCTAAAAAACTGCTCCGCTGCCTTCTGTTGGCCCTCTCGCTCGGCGCGCTCGCCGGCTGCGGCATCATAGACATGCTCTATCTGCCGCCGGCCGANGANACCGCCCANGAGATCTTTGAAGCGGCCAACGANGCCATGAGCGAAAAGAACTATGTGCGCGCGGTGGAGCTGTACAACAAGCTGCGCGACAACTANCCCTTCAGCCCCTACACCATCGACGCGGAGCTCTCCNTNGGCGACGCCTACTTCCTNGATGAGGAGTATGACCTCGCCGCNGAGACCTACAAGGACTTNGAGGCCCTGCANCCGCGTCACGAGGCCATGCCCTATGTGCTNTACCAGACGGGCATGTCGCTTNTGAAGCAGTTCCGCTCCATCGANCGCGCCACCACGGAGCTGCAGGAGGCNTATGACTGCTTCAGCCGCCTCCAGCAGTCCTANCCCGATTCGCCCTANGCCAAGAGCGCCGAAGAAAACATGCTGACCTGCCGCAAGCTCATGGCCGAGCATGAGCTCTATATCGCGGATGTCTTCTGGCATATGGGCAAGTANGGGCCCGCGTGGCGGCGCTACGANTTCGTNGCGGACAACTTCAAGGATGTGCCCGAGGTGGCGGANCACGCCAAGGAAAAGAGNATCGCCGCNTACCACAAGTACCGNTCCGAGGTGGCCGCNGANACGCGCGAAAAGCGCCAGGGCTCCTGGAAGAANTGGTTCACNTGGCTCTAGCGNCGAGGNGCACGGGCAGGAAAGATACAAAAAGGGCTGTCGGCAAGACCGGCAGCCCTTTTTGTATGAAGAAAACCTCCGGCCTGGGGGGAGGTTCAAAAAGGCTTTTAGCTATAAGTATATTATGAAAACTCCTTTTGATTTGTCACAATGGAGATGCGGTCTGGCAACTGCACTCTGCAAACAAATCAAAAGGAGGTCACAATGGGTGAGGCAAAGAGTTTAGCGCACTCGAAATGGAATGGTAAATGTCACACCGTATTCGTCCCTAAATATCGCCGACAGATATTCTATGGGGAAAAGAAACCGGCAATAGGAGAGATTTTACGAAAACTCTGTGAATGGAAGGCGGTAAATCTTCTCGGAGCCGAGTGTTGTCCTGACCATATCCACATGCTGCTCGAAATACCCCCGAAGATGAGTGTTTCCAGTTTTATGGGTATCTCAAGGGCAAGAGCAGCCTGATGATTTATGAACAATCCGGCGACCTGAAATTCAAATACCGCAACCGGGAATTTAGGTTCCGTGGCTAGTACGTCGATACGCCAAGAAAAAACACAAAGAAAATCCAGAAATATATCAAGGGATAGATAGCTCAGGATAAACTCGCAGACCAGTTCAGTATCCTGTACCCGGGTAATCCGTTTACGGGCGCCCCGTAACAAGAATGCAGATGTCAGATCGCATATGCGCCTGTTGGGCGCTGCTGGCAGGAGAGCCTTACGGACGCATATGAAGAACCCCGGCTATGCCGGGGGCCTTTTGGGCAAAATGGCGCCGGCGCGGGATTTTCTTCCAGAAGTGGCGGCACCAGCGCCCCTGGCTCGTCTTTTGATTCGCCCGGATATTTGCTATCTTTCTCCCATGGCCCCATACGACTACAGCAGCGCCGCCGACGGCTCCCTCATGGCCCTGGCGGACTGCGACTCCTTCTACACTTCCTGCGAACGCGTCTGCCGCCCCGACCTCGAGGGACGCCCGGTGGTCGTGCTGAGCAACAATGACGGCTGCCTCGTGGCCATGAGCCGCGAGGCCAAGAAGCTCGGGCTGCCCATGGGCAAGCCGGCCTTCGAGGTCAAGAGCGAGCTCGAAAAGCACGGGGTGGCGGTATTTTCCTCCAATTACACCCTCTATGGCGACCTTTCCCACCGGGTCATGCAGACGCTGGAAAGCGTCGTCCCCAAGGTCGAGGTCTATTCCATCGACGAGGCCTTCCTGCCGCTCACCGGGGCGCTGGCCGCCAATGCCCCGGAGGTGGTGGCCGCCGCGCGCGGGCGTGTGCGCCAATGGGTGGGGCTCCCCATCTCCATCGGCATCGCGCCCACGCGGGTGCTCGCCAAGATCGCCACGCGCGTCGCCAAGAAATACCCGGCCTACGGCGGCATCTTTGACCTCAGCCGCAGCCGCAAGGCCGAGGAGCTCCTGGCGAGTGTGGACGTTTCCGACATCTGGGGCGTGGGCCGGAAGAGCGCGCTGAAGCTCAAGTGCGAGGGCATTCGCAACGCCCGCGACCTGCGCGACGCCGACCCGGACATGATCCGCCGCCTGCTCACCGTCCACGGGCTCAACATCCTCATGGAGCTGCGCGGCATTCCCGCCATCGGAGAGGACATCCCGGCCACGCATACCTGCATCATCTCCTCGCGCTCGCTGGGCTACAAGGTCACAACATGGGAGCCCATGGCCGAGGCCGTGGCCTACCATGCGGCCCGCGCGGCGGAAAAGCTGCGCGGCAAGGGGCTTGTCACGCAGATGGTTTCGGTGCGCATCCAGACGGCCTACTACCGCAAGGACCAGCCGGGCCACGACGAGATGACCATGCTCCGGCTCGAGCGGCCCACCTGCGACAGCGCGGTCATCATCCGCGCGGCGCGGCGCGCCCTTTTGCGCATCTTCCGGGCGGGCTACGGCTATGCCAAGGCCATGGTCATGCTCACGGATCTGAGCGACCCTGGCAAATGCCAGCCGCATCTCCTCGACATGCTCGACGGCAATGCCGCCCGTGACGCCCGGCGCCAGAAGCTCATGGAAGTGGTGGACAGCATCAACCGCCGGGAAGGTCGGGAGACCTTGCGCTTCGCCGCGCAAGGCCCACGGGACGCCAAATGGCACATGAAGCGGGAGCGGCTGTCGCCGGCCTGGACCACGGATGTGCGCCACCTGCTCCAGGTCAGCGGTACGAGCGGGGGCTATACGGCCCGCAATGACATGGACCCGGCTTAAGACGGGGCGCTGTCAAAAGGCCTCCATCAGCAAGCCGCGCGCATCGAGCCCCATCGGGCGCGCCTCCACCAGGCGCCCGACACCGGCATCCGCCCTGGGAGGTGCCGGAAAAATGCAGGGCACATAATATTCATTGACGCCCTTGCACACGCCTTTGCCCCGGGCGCCTTCGCCAGCATCGGGCGCGACGAGCATGCGCTCAAGCCGCAACTGCCCCTCCCAAAAACGCTGCCGCTGCCGCTCCACCACCGCGCGGGCCGCGGCCGCCCTTTCCTGCCGGAGCCGGAGGGGAAGCTGGCCCGGGAACTGCGCCGCCGCCGTGCCCGGGCGCCGCGAATAGGGAAACACGTGCGCATAGCTCAGGGGCAGGCGCGCCAGCGCTTCCATGAGGATGGAGAAATCCTTTTCCGTCTCGCCGGGAAAGCCCACAAGGATGTCCGCGCCGAGGCCCATGCGCGGCCAGAACGAGGCGAGGGCCGCGAGCGCCCTTTCCAGCCCCGCCGCCGAGTAGTGGCCCCTGCCCATCTGCCTGAGCACTGCCGGGCTCGCATGCTGCAGCGAGATATGCAGATGCGGGCAGACGAGCCGGCATCCGGCCAGCGTTTCAAGGCCGCGATCGTCCAGCTGGGAAGGCTCGAGCGAGCTTATGCGCAGGCGCGCCCGGCCGGCGAACTCCGGCGCGAGCTCCGCGTCGAGAAAGCGCAAAAGCTGCCAGAAATCGCCGTATTCCGGCCTGTCGCGACCATATTGGGACAGGTTGATGCCTGAGATCACCAGTTCCGCATGGCCTTTCACCAGCAGGGCGCGCGCCTCGGCGAGGGCCTCCTGCGGGGGGCGGCTGCGGGGAGCGCCGCGCGTTTGCGGCACGATGCAATAAGTGCAACGGTGCACGCAGCCGTCCTGTACCTTGAGCACGGCCCGGGCGCGGCTGAAGCCGCTGATATGAAAGGGCGGATAGACGGGGGGCGCCTGTTGCGCGGCCGGACCTTCTCCTGAGTGGGGCCACGGGCCGGCGAGGAGCGCGACCTTGGCGTTATTGCCGAGGCAGAGGTCAGGTTCGGCCCACTCGGCGCCGGGGCGCGGCCGGAAGGCTTCAAACAGCCGGGCCGCACAGCCGGCGAGGATGATGCGCGCCTTGGGCGCGGCGCGCCGCACCCGAAAAACGGCATTGCGCGCGTCCCGCTCGGCGCGGCCGGTGACGGCGCAACTGTTGATGAAGACCACATCGGCCGCTTCCGGGGCCGTGGCCTCGCTCCCGCCCTGCGCCTGCCACGCCTCGCGGATGGCCTGGCTTTCGTACTGGTTGACCTTGCAGCCAAAGGTCAGGATATGGAATGTCCAGGAAGGCATGCCCGGTGATGTATGCAAAAGCCCGGCCCTTGACAAGCCGCAGGGCCGGGACGCATGCTCGGCCATGCTCCTCCCCGCCGCCCTCCTCCCCTTTCTGCTGACACTTCTGCTCGCTACTGTGCCCGCACAGGCGGGGACGGCCGGGCCACCAGAGGGACTTTCGGAAGAAGACGCGCTCAACCTGCATTGCCTGCGCGAGGCATATCCCGCGCTCCGCAGCCTTGAGACCGACAGCCAAGGGCGGCAATGGCTCATTTTTGCGGACGGCCGGCGCGTCCTCTATCGGGAGGCACCAAGAGCGCAAGGGGCGCCCGAGGCAGTCCGGGACGTGGCCGCCAGCATGGCCGCGCCTTACCCACTGGAACCATCGCGGCCGCCGACGCCGCCGGGCACCTCGCCGGGGAGGCTGCGGCCCTATGACTTGCTGACGGCGCTCTATGGCGGAAGCCGCGAGAGCGTGAATGCCGGCCTTGTGACCGTGCCCTGGCAGGGGCGTTCCGTGCGCCTGAGCGCGCCCGCGGCCGAAGCGCTCGGGCGCGTGGCGCGGCGGCTGGCGGCACTCCTCGCGGAGCGGCCCGACCTCAAGCCTTATATTAAGAGTGAAGGCGGCTTCGCGTGGCGGAGCATTGCGGGCGAGGACAGGCTGAGCGCGCATGCCTTCGGCATCGCCCTTGACCTCAATGCGAGGTTCGGGCCCTACTGGCGCTGGAGCCGCCTTATGCCGCATCCGCGCCAGCAGGACTACCCGCCGGAAATCGTGGAGGCCTTCGAGGCCGAGGGCTTCATCTGGGGGGGCAAGTGGCATGAATATGACCTCATGCACTTTGAGTACCGCCCGGAACTCCTCTGCAAGGCGCGCCTTGCCGGCAAGGCCCGGCCCGCGCCCTGACGCGGCTCAGCCCTCCTGCCCCTCCTCGCGCCAGCCCTTGCACACATCCACCCAGTCCGCGGCGGCGGAATACTTTTCCAGATCTTCCATATCGAGCTCGATGGCGCTGTTGCTGCTGCCGCAGGCGGGAAAGACGGTGGCGAAGCGCCTGAGCGAGACATCCAGATAGACGGCCACGCCCTCGTTGACGGCAAAGGGGCAGACGCCGCCCACGGCATGGCCCACGAGACTTTCGGCCTCGTTCGGGGCAAGCATCTTCGCCTTGGCGCCGAAGCGGGCCTTGTAGCGCGGGTTGTCGATGCGCGCGTCCCCGGCCGTGACCACGAGCAGGGGCTTGCCCTCAACCATGAACGAGAGCGTCTTGGCGATGCGGCAGGGCTCGCACCCGAGCGCCCGCGCCGCCAGTTCCACAGTGGCGCTGGAGACGGGAAATTCCTGCACGCGCTCCGCCATGCCGTGCTGCTTAAAGTAGGCTTTGACCCTCTCGATGGACATGCGAGCCCCCCAGAATGAGAAAGGGTTGCGGCAGATACCGCAACCCCGGAAAAGTGTGGTCGGGATGGCGCGATTTGAACGCGCGGCCTCAGCGTCCCGAACGCTGCGCTCTAGCCAAGCTGAGCCACATCCCGCCAACAGAGTATTTAGGCTATCGGCAAAAATTTGGCAAGTTTTTTTTGTTTGTCAAACCAGAGCCTCTGGCGTACTATGCCGAAAACATCGCGGAACAGACAAGACCTTCATGTGGAGTGGATGTTTTTATGATCCGTGTCCTCGTGGTCGATGATTCGACCTTTATGCGCCACGCCCTTGTCTCCATGCTCGAGCAGGACCCGGAGATCAAGGTCGTGGATACGGCGCGCGACGGGCTGGACGCCCTCGAAAAAGCCGAAAAGCTCGACGTTGACGTGATCACCCTTGACGTGGAGATGCCGCGCCTGAACGGCCTCGAAACGCTCAAGAAGCTCATGAAGACCAATCCCCTGCCGGTCATCATGGTGAGCTCCCTGACGGAAGAGGGAGCCGTGAGCACGCTCAAGGCCATGGAATACGGCGCGCAGGACTTCATCCCCAAGACGCAAAGCAACGACAAGGACGCTTTCGCCGAAGAGCTGCGCCGCAAGGTCAAGGCACTCGCCCGCCGCAAGAGCATCATCCGCCTCAAGTATCACCACCATGGCGCGCCCCAGGCCGGCGCCAGCGCCGGAGCGGCACCAGCGTCGCAGGGGCTCGCCCGTCCCGCAGCCTCCGGGGGGCCGCTCCACGCCAGCCCGGCGCACGCGAGCGCCGCCTCCGCCTGCAAGGGCCCGCGCGACCTCGTGGTCATCGGCGTTTCCACGGGCGGCCCGCCGGTCGTCCAGAAGATCCTCGCAGCGCTCCCCGCGTCGCTGCCCGCGTGCATCCTCATTGCCCAGCACATGCCGGCCACCTTTACCGGCCCCTTCGCCCAGCGCCTCAACAGCGTGAGCCAGATTTCCGTATCCGAGGCCGTGGATGGCGACAAGCTAAAGAACGGCCACGCCTATGTGTGCCCCGGCGGCATGCACATCGGCGTGCGCCAGCGCGGGCCGCTGCCCGAAGTTTCCGTCACCAAGGAACCAAAAAGCGCCCTCTACAAGCCCACGGTCAATGTGCTGATGGAGACCGCGGGCAATGTCATGGGGCGGCGCACCCTGGGCGTCATGCTCACCGGAATGGGCTCCGACGGGGTGGACGGCGCGCGCGTCCTGCGCGAAAAGGGCGGCTGCCTCATTGCGCAGAACGAAGCCTCCTGCGTGGTCTACGGCATGCCCAAGGCAGTGGTGGACGCCAACCTCGCCAACCTGATTCTGGACGCTGACGAGATCGCCAGCGCCATCATCGCAACGGTCAAAGGCTGACCCTTCCAAACGAGAAGCACCATGAGCATGGAAACTCCTCAAGCCAGCGCTTCGGACATCCTCGAAGCCCTGCGGTCCGGCGACAATGACGCCGCCCGCAGCGCGGCCTTCAGCGCCGGCGACCTTGCCCTGAAAGAGGCCATCCCCTACCTCTGCGAGCGGATCAAGAGCGGCAATATCGGCGTCCAGGAGGCGGCGGAATACGGCCTGCGCAAGATACGCGGGCCCCAGGCCATAGAGGCCCTGCTGCCCCTGCTCGCCAGCGACGAAGCCCCGGTGCGCAACGTCGCCATGGACATCCTGCGCGAGATCGGCGTGGACGCCATTGACGCCATGCAGCCCTATTTGCGCGGCGACGACGCCGACCAGCGCATCTTCATCACCGACATCCTCGGCTATTGCCGCAGCCACCGGTCGGCCATCCTGCTCGGTGACGCCCTGCTCAAGGACCCGGAAGTCAACGTGCGCTACCAGGCGGCGGTGAGCCTCGGCAACCTCGCCTATCCCGAATCGGTGAACAATCTCTGCCAGGCCATGCACGACGAGGAATGGGTGCAGTTCGCCGTGGTGGAGGCGCTGGCCAAGATCAACGATCCCGCGGCCATCAGCGCCCTCATCAAGCTTTTGCCGCTTTCTTCCGTGCTCGTGAGCGCGGCCATCGTGGACGCCCTGGGTGAGCTTGGCGACATCAAGACCGTGCCCATGCTCTTCAACGCGCTGGAAAATGTCAGCGACATCCTGCGGCACAAGATCGTCAAGGCCATCGTGCAGATCCTCAAGGGCCGCGCGCTCACCCTGCTCGCGCCCAAGTCGCAGGAGCGCCTGCGCGAATACCTTCTCGACGCCCTCACGGACAACGACGAGGAGATCCAGATCGCCGCGCTCCAGGGCCTGAGCTCCATCGGCACGGGCGAGGCGAGCAACGACATCCTCACCCTCGCCCAGACCATCGACCCGGAGCGCCAGCCCGAGCTTTACGAGGCCGCCGTGCGCGCGCTCGCGGCCATCGGCTATAATGAGGTCGTTCGCGACGCCCTGCGCAGCGAGGACGAGACCCGCATCACCATCGCCATGGAAGCCTGCCAGCTCATGGAGGACAAGCGGTCCCTCGAAGAGTTCAAGAACCTCTTCTGGCGCGTGGGCCGGGAGCTTCAGCGCGCGGCCGTGGCCGAGGTGGCGCAGCTCGGCACCTGTGACGACGTGCCCTTCTTCCTCTCGGTCATCGACGAATGCAAAGACGCCGAAGTGCTCAAGAGCGCCCTCGCCTTCTTTGGCAACCAGCACACCTGCCCGGATGTGGAAGACGTGGTCTTCGCCCAGCTCGACCACCGCTATGTGGACGTGAAGGAGATGGCGCTGGAGGCCTGCATCAACCTGCACAGCGCCATGCTCAACGAGCGCTTCAAGAAGCGCGCCCACAGCGACGACGTGATGCAGCGCATGATGGCCGTCTATGCCCTCGGGCGTTACAGCGTCACCGAAAACATCGCCGAGATCACCGACGCCCTCGAGGACGCGGACGCGTCCATCCGGCGCGTGGCCGTGGAGGCCTTCCTCAACATGGGCGCCGCGGCCGAGCGCTACCTGCCGCGCCTTTTGCCGCGCCTCTATGATGAAGACAAGGACGTGCGCCTCGCCCTCGTCGACCTGCTCGGCCAGATCGGCACCCCGGCGGTGATGCCGCACCTCATCACGGCCCTGCGCGACGAGAACGACTGGGTCCGCATCCGCGCCATCGAGGCCCTGGGCGTCAACAAGAACCATGAGGCGGTGCCCACCCTGGCCGGCATGCTCGAAGATGCCGAGCCGATGGTGGTGCTCCGCATTATCGAGGCCCTGGGGCGCATAGGCGGCAATGTCGCCTTCGGCGTCCTTCTGGGCATGACCGACCACGAAGACCCGGAAATCCAGCACGCGGCGGCGGATGCCGTGGCCGCCATCCAGGCCGAACAGGAGTAGCTATGGCGACCTCTCCTACGCAAGACAAGCCTTCGTTCTTCAAGGCCGGCGACACGGCGCAGCGTTCCGCGACGACCGGGGCCACGGCCGGACGCGGAACCGAGGCGGACAAGCCCACATCGCTCTACAAGCCAAGGCCCACCTCCGCCTTTGCCACGGGCACCGCGGGGGCTGCCAAGGACACGACACAGCGCCCCTTTGCGGCCGACCGCACGCCCACGTCGCCCTTTGCGAAGCCGGGCCAAACGGGTACCACGCAGACGGGCACCGCGGCGCGGCCTTTCTCCTCGCTGCGCACCGGCGCCCAACCAACGCCGGCGGAAAGCCCGACTTCCCGTTTTTCGAGCCTGTCGCGCACGGCAGCGCAATCAGCGCAGCCCGCCACGGCGCGCCCGGCGACGACTGCCGCAAGGCCGGTCTCCCTGCGCACAACGGCCGGCGGCGAACCAACGCCCTCGCCCACCAGCGCCTTCCGCAGCAAGACGGACGCCCCGGCGCCCCGCGCCACGTCGCCCTTCCGCAAGGATCTGCAGATCAGCGACGAGGAATTCCTGCTGCTTCGGGATTTCATCTACCAGCAGTGCGGCATCTTCATCGCCGAGAACCGCAAGTACCTTGTGGAGAACCGCCTCTCCAACCGCATCAAAGAACTGAACCTCAAGAGCTATAACGAGTATTACAACTTCCTCCGCTTCGACGCGAGCCGCAAGCAGGAGCTGAACAAGCTCTTCGAGGTCGTCACCACCAACGAGACGAGCTTTTTCCGCAATCCGCCGCAGCTGGAGGTCTTCCAGCGGGTGGTGCTCGCCGAGGCGCTGGACCAGGCGCGCAAGAGTGGCCAGAAGAAGCTGCGCATCTGGTCGGCCGGCTGCTCCACCGGCGAGGAGCCTTACACCCTCGCCATCATCCTCCACGAGACGCTGAAAAACGACATCGGCAACTGGGACATCAAGATCACGGCCAACGACCTTTCGGAAGCCGTGCTCGCGGCGGCGCGCCGCGGCATCTACAACGAGTATGCACTGCGCACCACGCCCAAGGAGATGGTGGACAGGTACTTCCACAAGGACGGCAACGTCTACAAGCTGGACGCGGCGCTCAAGCGCCTGGTCTCGTTCGGGCAGATCAACCTGAGCGACAAGGAACAGCTCAAGCGCGTCGAAAAGTCGCAGATCGTCTTTTGCCGCAATGTCATCATCTATTTTGACGACGACATGAAGCGCAAGGTCATCAACGCCTTTTATGACAATCTCCAGCCCAAGGGCGTGCTGCTCATCGGCCATTCGGAATCGCTGCACAACATCAGCCGCGCCTTCCAGCTGGAGCATCACAAGGGGACCATCCTGTACCGCAAAATCAGCGAGTGAGGCCCGGCGGGGCCTCGCAGGCCTTTCGGAACGTGTGTGAATGCAAAGATTCTGACGATCGCCAACCAGAAAGGAGGCGTGGGCAAGACCACCACCTCGGTCACGCTCGGAAGCGCGCTCGCGCGCGAGGGCAGGAAGGTGCTCCTGCTCGACCTTGACCCGCACGCCTGCGCCACGCTGCATGCGCGGATCTTCCCCGAGGAGGTTTCCGAAAGCCTGTATGACATCTTCCTCGCCGACGAAGCGGCGTGGCCCCTGCTTTGGCCGCAGGTCATCCGGCCCGGGGCGCTTCAGGGGATGGACATGGCGCCCGGGCATATCAGGCTCTCGGAACTGGAGGTGGACTTCCGCGAGCGGCGCGCCAAGGGGGCCGTGCTCGCGCAGAGCCTCGCGAAGCTGAAGGAGAGGTATGACTTCATCATCCTGGATTGCCCGCCGCATGCGGGCATCCTGCTGGTGAACGCCCTGGTGGCCGCGGACTTGCTGATCATCCCCATCCAGACGGATTTTCTCGCGCTGCATGGGCTGAAACTGCTCTTTGACACGCTGCATATCCTGAACAAGGTGCTCCCGGCGCCCATCCGCTACCGGGCGGTGCCGACCATGTATGACAGGAGGGCCAAGGCCTGCACGCGGGTCCTGGAGCTCATGCGGCAGAAAATGGGCGGCGCCGTTTTCCAGACGGTCATCAGCGTGGACACGCATTTTCGGGAGGCGAGCGCCCGCGGCTGCTCCATTTACGACATTGACGCCCGCTCGCGCGGGGCGCTCGGCTATGCCAGCCTGGCGCAAGAAGTGCAGGATCTATGGTAAAGACGCCCGAGGAGTATTTTTCCGCGCTCGACCTCGCCGGCCCCGGCGCGGGTGGCGCCCTGAACGACGCCGAGCGCGCCTTCGTTGAAAAATACGTCGGCGCGGAGCTTTTGGGCGGCCTCCCCGCCGTTGGGGGCGCACGCGCCCCGGGCGCACCGCAGAAGCCGGCGCCCACGCTCAGGGAGCGGCTTCAGGGCGAGGCGCGCGTCCAGATGGTGTCGTTCTTCGTGGCGGAACAGCTCTTCTTGCTGCCTGTGGCCGGCATCCAGGAGGTCTTGCGGCATATCGAACTTGTGAAGGTGCCCATGGCGCCCTCGTTCGTGGCCGGCGTCATCAACCTGCGCGGCCGGGTGACGCCGCTCATCCTGCTGACCGACCTGCTCACCAACGAGGGCGGCACCTATAGCGAGCGCAGTTCCATCATCGTCTGCGGCGCGGACCTGCTGCAACTGGGGCTCATCGTGGACAGGGTGCACACCATGCACATGGTGGAGCAGGAAAAAATTTTGTGGAACGTGGAATCCAAGCTGGGAGAAAGCGCGGACTTTCTGTGCGGCGTCGTTGACCTCGACGATCATGTCTGCGGTATCGTCGCCCCCGAACAGATCACGCAACGGCTGCTCGCCTGATGCGGGCACACTCGCATTTGAAACTGTGGCGGGAAGGGCGCCGCGCTGGCGCGCACCCCTTCAGCACGATTCACGCCGGGCTTTTGCGAAAGCGCGGCAGTACGCTCGGGAACAGGTGTCAAAATGAAACATATCATGGTCGTCGATGATTCAAAGACCATTCGCAATCTGGTGGCCTTTGTCCTCAAGACCGAAGGCTTCAAGGTGACGACCGCCGAGGACGGGCTGGACGCCATCGAAAAGCTCTACAGCCTTGAACCGGTGGATCTCATCGTGTCGGATGTCAACATGCCGCGCATGGACGGCTTCACCTTCATCAAGACCCTGCGCACGCAGGACGCCTACAAGGACATCCCCATCATCGTGCTGTCCACCGAGGGCCAGGAGCAGGACATCCAGACGGGCATGAGCCTTGGCGCCAACCTTTACATGGTCAAGCCCGCCCAGCCCGAAAAAATGGTGCGCAATATAAAGATGCTTCTTGGCTAGCCGATAAGACCAGCAGTATCACCCCGGGAGCGGGGCTGCTTTTTAGCCACAGGTAAGGAATGGGTATGAGCCAAGACTTCTTTGATCCGGAACTCGTTGCCGACTTCATTGCGGAAGCCAAGGAACATCTTGAGACCATCGAACCCAACCTCCTCGAACTTGAGAAGGCTCCCGACAATCTCGCCCTGCTGAACGATATTTTCCGGCCCATGCATTCGCTCAAGGGCGCGTCCGGCTTTCTTGGCCTCAACCGTATCAACCATCTCGCGCACAAGTCGGAAAATATCCTCGACGAGCTCCGCAAAGGGAGCATGCAGGTCACTTCCGAAATCATGGACGTTATCCTGTCGTCCACGGATGCCCTGCGCCAAATGATCGAGAATCTTGAAAGCACCAATTCCGAAGGCGACGTCGAGACGGAATCCATCATGGCGCAGATCGACGCCATCATGGCGGGCGAAAGCGCCAGGCCGGCAGAACCGGCGGAAAGCGCCCCCGAGGACGCGCCGGCGGAAGAAACACCAGCCGAAGAGGCCGCGCCCATCGAGGTGGAGGCCGAGGTCGTCATCGAGGCCGAACCCGCCGAAGCCCCCGCGGCCGAAGCTGCGGCACCTGAGGCTGCCCCCGAACCCGCGCCCGCAGCGGCTGCCCCCGTGCAGCCGGCCGGCGATGCGGAAAAGCAGCAGGGCATGAGCGCCAAGGAGTGGGTGGCGAGCCTTCCCAGCGGCGCCCCCTATGCCCTCACCGCCTTCGGCGAAGGCCACCTCAAGGACTTTATCGACGAATCCTACGAGATCATCGCCAACCTCAACGACGGCCTCCTCGAGCTGGAGGAAAACCCCACCGGCCGCGACGACCTCGTGAACGACCTCTTCCGCTATTTCCACAACATGAAGGGAAACAGCGGCATCATCGGCTACAACGAGCTCAACGGCCTGACGCACGAGGCCGAGACCCTGCTCAACAATGTGCGCCAGGGCAAGATCACCCCGAGCCACGAGCTCATCGACCTGCTTCTCCTCACGGTGGACGTGATGGAGGGCCTTGTCCAGACCATCGACGTGGCCGCCTGCCAGGCCACGCCCTTTGACACGAGCCCCATCGTCAAGCAGCTCCAGCTTGCACTCGCCGGCGAGGGCATCGCCCTGCCGCCGGCGTTGCGCGCGGCTCAGGCCCCGGCTCCAGCCCCTGCCCAGGATGCGGCCGCGCCGGACGCCGAAGCAGCAGGGGGCGATGCCGGGGTGGTGCAGCCCAACATCATCCCCGTCGGCCACGAAAACGACGACGCCGATGTTTTCCGCGTTACCGTGAAGCAGCAGATGGAAATCATCAATGCCGCGCTGGCCACTCTGAAGAAGGACAGCACGCAGAAGGATTCCATCGACGCCCTTTACCGCTGCCTCATCGCCATCAAGAACGCATGCAGCTTTGTGGGTCTCGACGAAATCAAGGTCTATGCCGAGCGTACGGCGGGCATCGTGGACCAGGGCCGGAGCACGGGCACGGATTTCTCCTTCCTGACCGACCTTCTCAGCCAGGAGACGGAGATCATCAACGATATGGTCCAAAAGGCGCTTGACGAGGGCAAGGTCAGCGCCAAAACGGAAGAAGCGGCCCCGGGCGCGCCCCAGGCTGCTGCCGCCTCTACGCCTGCGGCTCCCGCCAAGGAGGCCCCCGCGGCGCCGGCTGCTCCGGCCGCACCCGCGGCTCCGGCCGCTGCGGAAAAGCCCGCGGCAGCAGCCGCTCCGGCACAACCTTCTTCAGCCGCGCCCGCGGCGCCCAAGCCTGCTGCCACTTCGGCCGCGGCTGCCCAGCCGCAGGCCCAGGCAGCCCCCAAACCCGCTCCAGCGCCTAAGCCGGCGCCGGCCGCGCCCGCCGCGCCCGCGGCAGCTCCCAAGCCGGGCCCCCAGCCGGCGGCAGCCGCCCCGGCCCCTGCCAACAACAAGGCGCCCGCCCAGGGCAATGACCATAAGAGCTCGTCCACCATCCGCGTGGACCACGAGCGGCTTGACCACCTGATGAACCTCATCGGCGAGCTCATCATCAACCGCAACCGCTACACGCTCATCGCCCGCTCCCTCGAAGGCAGCGAGGACAGCATCAACGTGGCCGAGGTGGCGCAGAGCCTTTCCGAGACCACCTATGCCATGGCCCGCATCTCCGACGACCTTCAGGACACCATCATGAAGGTCCGCATGGTGCCGGTCTCTTCCGTCTTTTCGCGCTTCCCGCGCCTCGTGCGCGACCTTTCGCGCAAGAGCGGCAAGGAAGTGGACCTCATCATGGAAGGCGAAGAGACGGAACTGGACAAGAGCGTGGTTGAGGTCATCGGCGACCCGCTCGTGCACCTTATCCGCAATTCCGTTGACCATGGCATCGAGCCCGAGGACGTGCGCATCGCCGAGGGCAAGCCCGCCAAGGGCAAGGTCGTCCTGCGCGCCTTCCACAAGGGCAATTCCGTGGCCATCGAGATCGAGGACGACGGCAAGGGCATCGACCCCAACAAGATGCGTGAAGTCGCCATCAAGAAGGGCATCATCACCCCCGAAGAAGCCGCGCAGCTGGACGACCGCGAGGCCATTGAGCTTATCTTCGCGCCCGGCTTTTCCTCCGCGGAAAAGATCACGGACATCTCGGGCCGCGGCGTGGGCATGGACGTGGTGCGCACCAACATCAAGAACCTCAAGGGCAGCGTCAACACCTATTCCGAGGTCGGCAAGGGCACGCGCTTCACCCTGAGCCTGCCGCTCACGCTCGCCATCATCGACGCGCTCATGGTCAATGTTTCCGGCCAGATGTACGCCATCCCGCTGGATGCGGTCTCGGAGACCACCAAGATCGAGACCGTGCGCCTCACCGATGTCAAGGGCCGCAAGGCCGTGACCCTGCGCGGCGAAGTGCTCGGCATCGTGGAACTTTCCGAAATGCTTGGGCTGCCCCGCTCCACCGAGACCCTGCCCGAGGTGCTTTCCGTGGTCGTCATCCACGACAACGAGCGCCGCCTGGGCCTCGTGGTGGATGAACTCCTGGAGCGGCAGGAAATCGTCATCAAGCCCCTGGGCGCCTATCTGGGCGACCTCAAGGGCATTTCCGGCGCCACCATCATGGGCGACGGCTCGGTCATCCTCATTCTGGACCCGCACGAAATCTATCTCATGTCCACTTCCAAGTCGGCCGGCATCAATCCCGGCATGGACCAGAGCAAGCAGCTCGCCGCCAAATAATCGGAGAAACACTCGCACATCAAAAAAACCACCCGCCATGCGGGTGGTTTTTTCGTATAAAGGAAACCTCCCGCTGCCGGGAGGTTTCCTTGGTCAAGTCCGAAGTGCCGTCAAGACGCCACTTGCGCCCAAGCCTAGGCCGGCTTGTGGGCGAGCAGGCCCGTCAGCCACGCGGGCAGGCCGAACCAGTGGCAATACAGGGCAAAGGTGCCGATGGCCAGCGCCAGGATAAAGAGGAACCAGAACCAGAACTTTATCCTGTTGCGCGTCTTGCGCATGCGCGCGGTGAGCCGGTAGGGGTCGTCCATGTTCCTTCTGGCGTGCGGCGGCATCTTGCCCACGCTGGTCAGGGTCTGGCCCATGACAAGATTGATGGGCGCGCCCTGGTTGACGGCCCAGCCGGAAGCGTCCAGCAGGGGCCCGAGGCTCCGGCGCCTGAGCTTGAACCAGGCGATGACCACCGAGGGCCCGGAAATGCAGATGAACACCCCGACCAATGCGAGCGGCCACCACCAGCCGAGCGAGGCCAGCGAATTGGCGATGTAGGCGAAGGCCGCGCTGAGCACGCTGAGGGCCACACTGACGGCGGCGAAGATGCCGGCGCCCTTGGCAAAGTCAAAGGGCGGCTTGGCCTCCGCCGGTTTTGCCGCCGCTGTGCCCACGGCCTCGGCGCTCGCCTTGCTGACGCCCTCCTCCTTGGCGGCGAGGAACTTTTGCACCTGCTCGCTGATGAGGTTGGAGATGCGGATATAGGGCGCCCACACCGCCTCGCGCAGGCTGATGGGATTGTGCACCACCTTGGTGATGACCGAATCCCATTCCTTGCCGTGATTGTCGATGAACAGGCCGTGGCGCCCGTCGATGAGCGCGGCGAGGTCGCCCGCCGTGAGCGCGGCCGAAATGGAGCCGGTGGACACGGCGCCGTCCTGCTCGGTACGGCGGATGTCGCAATAAATGAGGCACAGATGGCTTTGCGCGGCAAGGCGCACATGGGTCTCAAGGTCACCCACGGGCACGCACAGGCGGCACTCCCGGCTGTCGAGATAGAGAGTGCCGGACTGGAAAATGGCCCGCTTGCTGGGCTCGTAAAAATCGATGAACGAAACGAAGTTCATCAGCAGGGTATAGAGATGCGCATGGAAAAGGGCCAGCTTGTCCAGATCCTGGATGGCGGCCATTTTCGGGGCGGCCAGGTCTTTTTGCGCCAGATCCGCAAAGGCAGTGCGCGTGGCGGCATCCAGGAAGCGGGCTATCTGGGCGTCATCCAGCTTGTCCAGATTTTCGTTGGGCGTGACCGGCATCCATACCCGCTTGAGCGGGTCATCGGCGGGCGCGAAAGCCAGCGGCGCAAGGTCGGGCAATTCCAGCCGGCTGGCGTCGGCCGGCGGCAGGTCATAGACGGGCTTGCTTTCCAGCGCGCCCGCATAGGAGGCAAAGCCGGCCTTGATCTTGGCCCATTCCTCCTCGGTCAGGGCATCAGTCTGGCCGCCCTTGGAGAGAAGCGGCGCGAGCAGGCTGCAAAACTCCTTTACGTCGGCGAGCCACGCCGGGTTGAGGCCCTGGTTGAGCGGAAGCGGCTTGCGCGCCTCGACGCGGGCCAGCGGCATGCGCACGAGCGTGGCCGCAAGGTTCTCTTTGATGAGTTCCCCGTTCTGGTCCGGGCTGATGCCATCCGAACCGAGGCCCGCATTGGCGAGGGCCGTGTCCTCATTGAGCGCGGCGAGGGTGCCGGGCGCGAAATCGGCCATGCGGCAACGGTTGAAATAGTCGTCGATCTTGGGCCCGAGGCGCGTGAGCAGCGTCCAGGCCGCGGCCGTCGCCTCGCCGAGGGGCAGGGCCGCCCCGGCCACCCGCACGCGGAAGTCGCGCGTGGCTTCAAGCCTTTTGGCGAATTCGTCCGCGAGTTCCGCATCGAGGCCGGGCTTGCCCGAGGCGTCCTTCCTGGCGCCGACCACGGCGAGGGCGGCGCGGACATATTCCGCCACATCCTTGTCCTCTTCCGGCACGGAAGAAACGGGCACGATGCCGTCACCATTGAACGCATAGCCCTCGGCTTCGGCCAGTACCGCCTCGATCTGCGCGGGGGTGACCTCCTGCGCGTCCGCGGCGCCGCTTTTTTCAAGGGCGAGCTTGGCGGCGGCCAGCAATTCCTTGCCGGCGTCCGTGTCATCGCGCAAGTTGTCGAGGGGCATGGCCTCCCCGCCGTCCCTGAGCTTTGCCGGATGCTGCACCCGGTCGCACACCCAGGCAACGGCCGCCAAAATGTCGGCCGAGCGGATGCGGCCGTCCTTGTCCGGGTCAAGCAGTTCGAGCGTCCGTGTGTCGAACTCAAGCCCGTGCGTGGGGCAGCTCATGGCCATCCACAGTTTCTGGTCGAGGCTCGCGAGGTTGCGCCACTCCCAGTCCGTTTGCAGGATGGCCTGGTCGAGGCCGCTCATGCGGCGGAAGGTGAAGACATCCTCGGTTTTTTGGGCCGCGGCTGTGTCGCCGGCCTCGGGGGCTGGCTGCGCGCTGCTGTTCTGCTCTTCTTCCATGGTGGTATCGTTTTCCGGCATGGGTTCTCCCGAGGGACGACATCGGCGCCCCGTTGTATGTGGTGGAAATTTTCTTCGGGAATCCGCAGGATTGCGGTGGACCGCCTGACAAATCCTTGCCATAAATGCCGCAGGGCGTCAAAGAGGCGCCGGGCTGGCCTGTGTTCACGAAAAATCGCCCGTGGCCCCCGGTTGGCCGGCCGTGAACAGTTCAGCGGAAAAGCCTTGATAGTTCAAGGAAGTTCCGGCTATACTCCGTTTCAGGAGCGCGCGCTCCTGCCGCCGGCAGCCGCTGCGCGGCCGTCGAGATAACGCAAAGGAGCCTCGTGTGAAAAAATCGCTTTTGCGCCTTGGTCTGGCACTGGTCCTCGCCCTGACGTGCGCCGCCGCGCAGGCTGCGCCGGCCGCCTCCTCCAACAACCTTGTGGGGGACCCCGCCATGAACCCCGCAGGGAATCCTGTTGACCAGTTCACCGGCGAAATCTGGGTCAACACCACTGAATCTGACAAGGCCGCCTATCTGTTCGGCATCGACTCGGCCGTGACAGTGGAATATTTTGTCAATGCCAAGATGACGGAGAAGGCAGCCAAGGCCGGCAAGAAGCCCGCCTACACCCTTTCGCCCTTTGAAAAGGGCTGGATGGAGGCCTTTGCCAATACTTCGCGCTCTGACCTCATTAAGCTGGTTGACGAATGGTATGCGGCCCATCCCAAGGAACTGCAGCGGCCAGTCCTGGGCGTCATCTGGTATGAAATCATCACGCCGCGTCTAGCGGCCAAGAAGTAACCCCCCGTTCATGCGGCCGGCCCCGGCCGGCCCATCAGGAGCCAGATATGAAAAAAGCACTGATCATTGGCATCATGGCCGTTGTTTTCGCCTCCGGCATTGGCTGCACCAATATGAGCCGCACCCAGCAGGGTGTGGCCAGCGGCGCGGCCCTGGGCGCCCTCGGCGGGGCGGGCATTGCCGCTATTTCTGGCGGCATGGCCGGCTGGGGCGCGCTGGCAGGCGCCGGCGTGGGCGCGCTGGCCGGCGGCATCGTCGGTCATGAGCAAGACAAGCGCTGGTAATCAAAGCGAAAATGCGGGCTTTGTCCGCGATGTGAAGAGGGCCGGATTCCCGGCCCTCTTTGCGTAGGCGATGCAAAAAAAGCGGCTCAGGAAAGCAGGAGTTTCAGGTGCTTGTAGGCGCGGGCCGTCGCCATGCGGCCGCGCTGCGTGCGCTTGAGGAAGCCGCACTGGATGAGATAGGGCTCGTAGATGTCCTCGATGGTGCGCACCTCTTCCGAACAGGCGGCAGCAAGCGTTCTGACGCCAACGGGGCCGCCGTCATAATGGGTGATGATCACCTCAAGGAGCTTGCGGTCCATCTGGTCGAGGCCCAGTTCATCCACGTCCATGCGCGCAAGCGCCTCCCCTGCCTCGACAGCGGTGATACTGCCGCTGCCATGCACCAGGGCAAAGTCCCGCACGCGGCGCAGGAGGCGATTGGCGATGCGGGGCGTCCCGCGGGAGCGGCGCCCGATCTCCTCCGCGCCGTCGGGCGTGATCTCGACGCCGAGGATGCGGGCCGAACGGCTGACGATGCGCGCAAGGTCCGCCGGCTGATAGTATTCGAGCCGCGCCACGATGCCGAACCTGTCGCGCAGCGGGGAGGAAATGAGCCCCATGCGCGTGGTGGCCCCGGCCAGGGTGAAGGGCTCGAGGTCGATCTTGACCGTGCGGGCCGCTGGCCCCTGGCCGATGACAAGATCGAGCTTGAAATCCTCCATGGCCGGGTAGAGCACCTCTTCCACGGCCACAGGCATGCGGTGGATCTCGTCCACAAAGAGGATGTCGTGCCGCGAGAGATTGGTGAGGATGGCCGCAAGGTCGCCGCTGCGCTCCAGCACCGGGCCGGAGGTGCAGACGAGGTTGACCCCGAGCTCGGAGGCCATGATCTGCGCGAGGGTCGTCTTGCCGAGCCCCGGATTGCCGTAAAAGAGGGTATGGTCCAGCGCCTTGCCGCGCTCGCGGGCGGCGTCGATGAACACGCGCAGGTTGGCGCGCAGTTCATCCTGGCCGATGAAGTCGTCCAGGCTACGCGGCCGCACGCTGTCGTCGGCGCTGGCGCCGGGCATGGCGCCCCTCATTTCGCCGTCCGCGGCCATCATGCCTTCCCCTTTGCCAGAGCCTTGAGGGCCGCGCGTAGCGCGCCCGTCACATCGAGGTCGGGCTCGTCATGGAGTATCTCCCGGAGCAGCGGGCCGCACTCCCCTTCCGAATAGCCCAGGTTTGCGAGCCCGGCGAGGGCATCGCGAAACACGGAGCCGGGCCTGCCGTCTGGCGCCAGGATGACCGCCTGCGGCGCATCGTCGGTCTTGAGCTTGTACTTGAGCTCCAGAAAAATATGCTGCGCCGTTTTTTTGCCAATGCCCGTGACCTGCGTGAGCGCGAGCACATCATCTTCCTGCACCAGCCGGCGCAGGTCGGCCGGGCGGAAGGTGGAAAGGATGCCGAGGGCCGTGCGCGCGCCCACCTTGGAGATGGAGAGCAGGGTCTCGAAGGTCTGGCGTTCTTCAAAGGTAGCGAAGCCAAACAGCTCCAGCGCGTCTTCGCGCACGCAGAGAAAGGTATACAGGGCGACCTGCCCCCCGGCTGCGGGCAGGGCTGCAAAGGTGTGCGCCGGCAAAGCCACGGCATAGCCGACGCCGGCATCGGTGACGACCAGGCAGGCATTGCCCCAGACTTCGCCGAGCCGGCCTTCAATATAGGCGATCATGCTGCTCCCGCAGTGGATTGTCGGCATGGGCGCCCGAAGCGGCGCCCGCTTTGTGCCCGTCCTGCCGCGCCCGCTCCGGGGCGGCATATTGCCAAGACGGCAAAATGGATTTACACCTCGCGGTATGAACCATCTCTTCCTTGGGGCGCTGCTCGTGGGCTGCCTGCTCTTGCCGCAGGCGGCCGCCGCGTGGGACGGCTTTGACGCCGACAGCACCGACCTCGTTGAACTGACGCCCGACAGGCTGCCCAGCGCCGGAGAAACCGTGGACGTGCGCTCTTACGATTCGGACACCACGCAGACCTGCCTCGTGGAGAGCGTGGCCCGCAATTCGCGCACCATCGAAGTGGTGGTGCGGGCGCCTGACGGTACCCGGCGCACCCTGGTCATGGAAGGCCGCTGAGCCCGGGCTGGCGTAGTCCACAAAAATGCGGCGCCCTCCCTGCGTGAGAGGGCGGCGCGCCTCTAGCCGCATTCGCGAGGGCCCGGTACGACCTCAGGCGCTCCCCCCGTCGCGCTCATAGCCCGGGAGGACGACAGTGGCATTTTCGCCCCTGCCCTGCCCCTTGGGGCACTGCGGCCGCATGTGACACACCTCGCAGCCGCCCTTGAACGGATAATAGGTGAGCACCGCATAGCGGCGCCCGAGCGCGCTGGAATCCTCATCCTTGTAAGGCAGCCCGAGCCCGGCTAAAGCGCTCCGCAACTCCGGGGAGGGCTTCGGCGAGGGCGCGCAGCCGCCGGAAGCCACCTGGGGCAGCACCTCCTGGATGGCGCTCATGCAGAGATATTGGGCAAGCGCATTAAGCTGGAAGCCCTCTGAAGCCGATTGCGCCCATGTCTCGTCCACGGCGGTCTCCACTTCTTCAGGCAGCCACACGGCGAGCCACGAGGAAGAGCCCGACTTCACCTGAGCGGCCTTGAGCAGGGGCTGCCACGCCTCCCATTTGCCGAGGAGCCGTTCCAGCACAGCGCCGCCCAGACGCTTCTCCTGGCACAGGCCCATGAATTCTTCGATGTCAAAATACGGCTGAAGCTGATGCCCGGTAATGGTCGTTTCGCTCACGCGCGCTCCTTTGGCTTGCCCGGGCCGGCTCATGGCCTCCCGCTTCAGGCATTGTAGCCACGCATCGGGGGGCGTCAAGAGCAATCCGCGCACCGCAGCGGCGAAAGCCTATACTGAAGGGAAAGCGCAGCCCGGCTCCCCTGCCCCGGGCTTGCCGCCGGCCTTTCCCTGCGGTAGCATCCCTTGCTCGGCAACCCCCCGTCCGGCTGCCTCATCACGCCACTTCTCCATAAAAAGGATGTCATAATGCCCATCGCCACCTTCCCTCTCGGCCCGCTCGGCACCAACAGCTATATCCTGAATGCCGGGGCGAACGCGGTCGCCATCGACGTGGGCGGCGACCCCGCGCCCATCCTTGAATATCTCACGGCCCACAAGCTCACGCTGGCCGCCATCTGCCTCACCCACCGGCATTTTGACCATGTGTACGGCGTGGCCGCCCTCGCGGAAGCGACGGGCGCCCCGGTCTACTCCCCCGCGGGAGATGATGTCATCGCCAACACCGAATCCGGCATGGGGGGCATCTGGGGCATGCCGCCGGTGACACCCTTTGCCAGCGTCCCCATGCCCCTTGGCAAGACGCAGTTCGGCGGCATGGAGTGCATCGTCCTCGAAACGCCGGGCCACACGCCGGGGGGTATCTCCCTCTACTTCCCGGCGGAAAAGGCGGTTTTCACCGGGGACGCGCTGTTCTACCGCTCCATGGGCCGGACGGATTTCCCTGGGGGCAGTCAGGACCAGTTGCTGCGCTCCATCAGGGATACCCTGTTTCGCCTGCCCGATGACGTCACCGTGTATCCGGGCCACGGGCCGGCCACCACCATCGGGGACGAACGCCGCCACAACCCCTTCTGCGGCGAGTTCGAGGAGTGAGGCCGGCACTCGTCCTCATGTGCAGTCCGCATGCGGGCGGGGTTTCGGATCTGCTGGCGGAGACCTTTGCCGCCGGTCTTGAGGATGCTGGATGCCCGGCCCAGCGGGTGCCATTGCGCGAACATCCCGTCGAGGCGTGCACAGGATGCGGCGCTTGTGCGCAGCCGCCGCATGCCTGCGTCCTCGCCGGGCAGGATGAAGCGGAGTGGTTGTTCGCATGTTTTGCGGAAGCGCCTCTGGTGCTCCTGACTTCATCCATTTATTTTTATGCGCTGCCGGCGACGTTCAAGGCATGGATCGACCGGGGCCAGCGCTTTTGGGCGGCACGGGCCGCAGGAAGCCGGGGAGCCGAGTCCCCTACTCGGCCCCACAGTGCGGCCAAGCCCGTGCTTGCGGCCCTTGCGGCGGGGCGCCCGCGCGGCGAAGAGCTCTTTTCCGGCGCGTTGCGGACGCTTGCGTGGTTCGCAACCACCCTGGGCGCGCGCCTGGTGGAAAATCGCGTTTTCCGCGGGCTCGACCGGCGCGAAGACCTCTGTGATCGCCCCCAGGACTTGGCTGCCCTGCGCGAGTGGGGAGGCATGTGGGGGCGGCGTCTCACCGGCGCTGAAAAAATGCCGTGCCACGCGCCTTCACCATGAGCTTCGGGACCCTGCGCCGCTGGATCGGCGCCCTGGGGCTGGACGAGATCCGCTGTTGCGTCTGTCAGCAACCCTTTTCGCCCTCCTCCACAGGAGCTTGCGAGAATTCCCTGCCCCTCTGCCCCGAATGCCGGCCGCTCTTGGCTCCCTACACCGGCGCCCGCTGTCCGCACTGCGGCTTCCCCTATCCGGGAGCGGCGCCAGACACTGGCGGAAACGCCAGCACCCCTTGTGGGGAGTGCCTCAGTGATCGTCCTCCATGGCGCGCATTGGCCTACCATGGCTTATACAAGGGCGCCCTCAGGGAGCTGATCCTGCGGTTCAAGTTCGGCGGCGACCTCGCCCTTGTGCGGCTACTCGGCGCGTGGCTGGAAAACGCCGCCTCGTGCCTGCCGGCACCCGACGCTCTCGCGGGGATGCCCCAACATCCCGCTCACCTGCGCCGGCGCGGCTTCAACCAGGCGCATGAACTCGCCCGCGCCCTCCACGCGGCCACGCGCATCCCGCTCAGAACGGACCTTCTTTTCCGCAAACACGACAGTGCGCCGCAGGCATCCCTGAATGCTCAGGAGCGGCACAAGAATGTGCGCGGCGTCTTCGGCGCCGACGCGTCCGTGGCCGGGCTGCGCCTCTGGCTCATCGATGATGTCGTGACAACGGGGAGCACCTTGCGGGAGGCGACGCGAACGCTGCTCGAGGCTGGCGCCGCCGAGGTATGTGTCCTTGCCGTGGCACGGACACCGAGAACGACTGCCTGAAGAACCCGCGTTTCCTGCTTTGCAGCGGGGAGCGCGGTTTGCGGAAAATATCGGGCAAGCTGCCCCATGACAGGGCAAAGGCTTTTTGATAGCGTCTTTTCACGCAAATAGGCCGCCAGTCGCGGCCCGAACCGGCGTAGCAACGAGGGCACATCATGCGCGCCATCCTTTTTTTCCTGTGGTTGAGGCAGGGGCGCCGGGCGGCACTGGCGGCGCTGTGCGCGCTGTTTTCCCTGGTCGTCCCCCCTGCGTGGGCGGATGCGCCGGTCACCCTACTGGTGCCCAGCCGCCCTGTCGTGAGCAAGACAGATACCCCGTCACCCACCGCTGCTGCGCCCAAGGCCGGGGCGCAGTCTGCTGAAAAAACTCCTGCCAAAACCAAGGTGCAAGGCGCGGGGGATGTACCGTCCACAGAGCCTGCGGAAGTCGATATCCTCCTTTCCATGATGCGGCCCTTCCTCCATGCCGGTGTTGAGGTGGACATGCCGCAGCTTTTCGCCGTCCTGCGGCATGATGCCGACCCTGCGGCTGACCTGGGTGGCGCGCAACCCGAGCGGCGTGACCTGCTCGGGGACGTGGAGGAGATCCGCTATCTCGACCACAAGGCCTGGGGGGCCAATGTGGCCCTCGACAAGCCGGGCTTATACCAGTTCATCGTGGAGGGGCGCCCTTGGTGGGATGAAGATCGGCAAACATTTTTGCGCCACCAGGCCACGATGGCGCTCCCGGTGCATGGTGTTGACCGCGGCTGGAATGAAGCAGCCGGGCAGAGCTTCGAGATCGTGCCGCTCACCCGGCCTTTTGGCCTGAGTGCCCCGGCGCTCTTTTCGGGCCGTATCCTCTTGGACGGCAAACCGCTCGCAGCTGCCAAAGTGCGGATGGTGCGCATCAATTCGGACGGAGCTGCCGCCCCTACTCCCTGGCACGAAGACCTTGCGGGAGTGAGCAACTCTGACGGCGAATTTTCCTTCCTGCTCTCACAGCCAGGCTGGTGGTGCTGCGAGGCCCTGACCGCCGGCCCACCGTTAAAGGGACCGGATGGCGAGCTCAAGCCCGTGGAACGCGGTGCCCTCTTCTGGCTGTTTGTCGATGGATCTCCAACGATCCATGACGCCGACGGCCGTAAGCGCTAAGCGCACGCCGCCTATAATGAAAACCAGAAATTACCCCACCCCCCGGACTACTAAAATATCTCTTGACGAATCTTCCCCCAACAGATAGAAAGAACGCGCTGTCACCATCGTCTATCCGGTTAGGACGGCGGCCTCTCAAGCCGCTAAGACGGGTTCAAATCCCGTTGGTGACGCCATTTTTGGGTATAACGAAGGATGCCAAGGTGTAAAAAGCCTTGGCATTCTTTGTTTTTTCTCTCCAGTTGTGTTTCCCGAAGTGTACTCAAGTCCAGTTGCATCCACACTTTTCGTGGGTATATTTGTAGGCATCGCTGTGCTATGCTGCATCCCGATACCCACACAGTCAACTTGCTGAAATAGCAATATTTTTGTCCATGTGGGTATCATGCCGTCCAACAATGTGGAGGTACCCAAGATGCCTTTGACCGATACCCACATCCGCAGCCTGAAACCGGAAGCGAAGCCGAGGAAGTATTTTGATGGTGGTGGCCTCTTCCTCTATGTGCCTCCGACCGGCAGCAAGCTCTGGCGCATGTCCTACCGATTCGAGGGCAAGTCAAAGCTGCTCAGTTTTGGGGGATACCCTGCCGTTTCCCTGAAAGATGCACGGGCACGGCGCGAGGAGGCAAAAGGGCTGCTCGCCAAGGGTATCGACCCCTCAACGCAGAAAAAAGCCGCCAAGCAGGAACAGGTCACGGCTGAACGCGACAGCTTTGAAAACATCGCTCTCGAATGGCATAAAACGCGTCTTGTGGGGCTATCTGCCAAACATCAGGGCACGATACTCTATCGCCTGAATACCTACATTTTCCCCTCCATCGGTAAAAGGCATATCGCGCGGCTGGAAGCGCAGGATATTCTTGCTATCGTCAAGCCCATTGAAGCAAAGGGCAATTACGAAACGTCGCGGCGGGTTCTCCAGATCATTAATCAGGTCTTTCGATACGCTGTGATTCTCGGCAAAGCCAAACACAATATCACAGCAGATTTACATGGAGCGTTGAGCCCGCGTAAGGTTACCCATCGGGCCGCTGTCCTGGAAAAAGAGAAAGTCGCCCAGCTCCTCATGGCCATAGACGAGTATGCTGGCTATTACCCGCTTGTCTGCGCCCTGAAACTGGCTCCGATGCTGTTTGTGCGTCCGACCGAATTACGTTGCGCCACTTGGCAAGAGTTTGATCTGGAGGCAGCCGAATGGCGCATCCCCGCCGAGCGCATGAAGATGCGGCGCACACATATCGTTCCCTTGTCCCGTCAGGCTCTCACCATATTGAAGGAGTTGAAAAAGTTTTCGGGGGACGGTCATTATCTGTTTCCTTCCACGCGGACGGAAACGCGGCCCATCTCTGACGCGACCATGCTGAATGCCCTCCGGCGCATGGGCTATCAGAAGCATGAAATGAGCGTTCACGGCTTTCGCTCGATTGCTTCCACCCTGCTCAACGAACTTGGCTATAACCGCGACTGGATTGAACGCCAGCTTGCGCATGGAGACAGTAATGGCGTCCGAGCAGCCTATAATTATGCCGAATATCTACCAGAGCGGAAAAAGATGATGCAGGAATGGAGCGATTTTTTGGACGACCTACGCGATAAAGTAAGGCATAAATAAGAAGCAATGCTTAAAAATATCTAATCTCTGAGTAGGGCGTTAGAGTAGCTACTGTAACGCTCTGCTTTCTTTTGAGCCACAAAAGCCCCCTGCGCAAATATATGTGAGGGGGGCTTGCCGACCGATGGCCGACAAGCCGGGGGACATCTAAGAAAAATATTCCAACAAGTTATAGTCATTATTAAAAGTAGCATCCTCTGGATGGGTTTTTCTCATATTTTGAAATCTCCGTAATTATGGAGCAATTTTGTGGTTTGAAGAACTCTGGTTACAAAATTGGTTACAAAAATACATATAAACATCAGCTTTTTTAAAATTAAATCACGATTTATTCCTCCCATATATTTATGATAAGTTGCTATTTATATTATGAATTTAAAGATATGCGTTAGAGGTATTTACCAGGTTAAAAATTTTTCAACCAGAAAAACGGCTAGTTTGGCCGCTAAGGCGGACAAATTTCTATAAGTATTTCTGCACATTTAATTTTCCTCAACTGCATCCAGCCGCATCTGGATACGTTCTGGTTACATGCTGAAATATATGGATAAATTTACAAAATACAGGCTATAACCCTCCGTAAACCATTTTTGAACGGAGGAAGGGTTATGGCAACGCAAATACCCGCCACAGGTTTTCTCAGGCTCCATCAGATTCTGGAATTCTTCCCCATCAGCAAGAGCGCGTGGTGGAAAGGCTGCGCGACCGGGCGCTATCCCAAGCCGCTTAAGCTTGGCCCGCGCACCACGGTCTGGCGCGCCGAAGACATTCGGGCATTCATTGAGAATGCCGGTCAGTCGGAGGTGAACCATGAATGACCTGTTGCAGACGTTCCAGGAAGTTCTTGGCACACATGGCCTCGTCCCCGAGGAAATCCTTGCGGACGGTGAGCTGCACCGCTGCCCAACAGAAAGTAGGCCACACAAGCGAAACGGCGCGTACATCGCGCATTTGGATACTCCGGCTACGCTCTGATGGTGCAACTGGGAAACAGACGACCAGGGCACATTCTGCACTGAAGAAAAACCCACGCTTTCACCAGCCGAGCTTTCGGCCTGGCAGCAACGCCAGCAATCCCTACGTCGTCAGCGGGAGGAGGAATGCGCCAAACGCCATGCTGAAGCTGCGCTGCGTGCCCGCCAAGAATGGGAAGGCGCGCGTCCCTGTGACAGCGACCACCCGTACCTGCTTCGCAAGGGTATCACCCCGCTCCTAGGCATCCGGCAATCACGGGATGGCGCGGTGCTTATCCCCGTTTTGGATGCTGCAAGCAGACTGCAAAGCCTGCAACGCATCTATCCAGATGGTACAAAGCGCTTCCTCGTGGGCGGCAAGGTGCAGGGCGGACGATTTACCATTCCCGGTTCGCAGGGAAAACCCATCGCCATTTGCGAAGGTTTCGCTACCGGCGCGAGCATCCATATGGCCACCGGCTGGGCGGTCGATGTGGCTTTTTCCGCACATAACCTTTCGACAGTGGCCCGACTGGTAAAAGATCGATTACCCGACCGGGAAATCCTCATTTGCGGCGATGCTGATGAAGCCGGACGCAAGAAGGGCGAGGAGGCCGCGAAAGCTGTAAACTTTCCGCTCGTGATTCCCCACTTCACTACAGGCTCTGGCACAGATTTCAATGACCTTCACCAGAGCGAAGGGATTGAAGCCGTCCGCTCCCAACTGGAAGCGGCCCTCATCAAGCGCCAAGGTCTGGTGGCTCTGGATATGAGCGAGTTCCTGTCCATGAAGATACCCGACCGAGGTTATCTTCTATCGCCCATCTTGCCGGTTCAAGGGATAGGCATCCTCTACGCGCCGCGAGGTGTCGGCAAAACCTTCGCGGCCCTGAGCGTTGCCGTGGCTGTCGCCTCCGGCGGAGCGGTATTCAACTGGCGCGCGCCCCTACCCAAAAAACGCTCTATGTGGATGGCGAAATGCCCGCCACGTCCATGCAGAGCCGTTTGTCCGCCCTCGTGGGTGGCATGGCTATTCCGCCTCAGGCGCTGAAAAACCTTTCGCTCATCACTCCTGACTTGCAGCCCTGCGCCATGCCTGATTTATCCACGTCCAACGGCCAATCCATGATTGAGCCGCTGCTGAAAGGCGTGGACATGATTGTCCTGGACAACATTGCCACCCTCTGCCGCACGGGCAAGGAAAACGAATCACAATCTTGGCAGGCCATGCAGGCGTGGCTTCTGGATCTCAGACGCAGGGGCATCACGGTTCTCCTGGTTCACCACGCAGGGAAGTCCGGCGACCAGCGTGGAACCAGCGCAAAAGAGGACATCATGGATACGGTCATCAGTCTCCGCAGACCCAAGGAGTACGCGATGGCTGAGGGCGCGAGATTTGAGGTTCATCTGACCAAGGCGAGAGGCATTCTCGGCGACGACGCCAAGCCGTTCGAGGCCAATCTGATTACCGAGGGGAGCGCCTTGCACTGGCAAGTCCGGGAGATCGAGGACGTGGAGCTGGAGGAGCTGAAACGCCTTCTGGAAGAAGGCTACAGCATACGCGACTGTGCTGAAGAAATGGGCAAATCAAAATCGGCTGTCCATCGTCTGAAAAGAAAACTGGATGGTCTTGAGTGAGTCTATTTTCAGGTGTCCCGCTGTCCCGCTGCTTAAGCGGCGGTACAGCGGGACACCTGTTTCTTATAGAAGAAGGAAATCCACGTATGTCCTTACTCGTCCTGCATATGAACAAGTTCAAAAAGGACGCTGTTCGCGGCATCCAGTCGCATAATCGGCGCGAGCGCGAAAGCCATTCAAACCCGGATATCGACTATGCCCGGAGCGTCCAAAATTACGATCTCCATGCAGCCGCCTCGGAAAACTATGCACAGGCCATCCAGAACCGTATCGATGACCTGCTCATGGTCAAGGCTGTGCGTAAGGATGCGGTGCATATGTGCGGCCTTGTCGTCAGCTCTGACAGGGAGTTTTTTGACAAGCTCAACGCCGACGAGACCGAGCGCTTTTTTGAGGAGGCAGCGGCATACCTGACGGAGTTTGTCGGCAAGGAAAATGTCATCTCGGCAATGGTTCACATGGACGAGAAAACACCGCACATGCACTTTCTCCATGTGCCAATTACGAAGGACGGCAGGCTGTGCGCCAAGGACATCTACACCAAGGCCGCACTGAAGAAAATGCAGGATGAACTCCCGAAGCATCTGCAAAAATGCGGCTTCCCCATTGGGCGTGGCGTGGAGCAGCAAAAGGGCTCGGCCAAGAAGCACCTGGATACCAGGGAGTTTAAACAGCAACAGGAAATGCTGGCATCCATGCGGCGGGATGCAGCACGATTGGAGGCTATTCTTTTTGACCTCCAAGAAGAGGTGAATCGTACTGAGAAGGCGCGGCGAGCGCTCTTTGAGGACAATGAAATCTGGAGAAAGCGTATCCTGGAGACAGAGAAGGCCTTGAAAAATGGCCCACTATTACCAGAAGCAAATTTCTTCAATTACAAAGATGTCCTCGCTCATGCCCAGGAAAAACTGGCTGAGTATCAGATGGCTCTTGCAGACAAGGAGGAAGTGGCCCGGCAGCGGGACATGCGGGCACGGCAGGCGCGGACTCTGTTGCAGGAGCGCGATAAGGCGATGGAAGCCGTGGGGAGGGCAAAATCCATGATTGCGGCTCTGGAAGCGGAAAACAAAAAACTTCAGACGCGCTTGTCACAAGCCAAGGAAAAGGCTGCGTCCGAAATGAAGGACATGCAGGATTTTATCCTGGTCTCGGGCAACCACCTTCGCTTTCAGGAGTTTCAGCTTCAGCGCATGGAGGAAGAGGCATTAGAGTCCCGTGCGCGGGTCGAGCGTGAACGGCAAATCCGGCAAGAGGCCGAAAGGCAAAATCAGTCGCGTGGCATGAGGATGCGCTGAGGCATCTGTGAGGAATCTTGGCGCAGCAACAAGATATAGCCCACTATACTTCACTGGCGTGAAGCCGTGGGCAAGCGTGCCGCTTGAGCGCTTAAAGCCAAAGGCAGAAATCGCGGCATATGCCGCTCAACCCAGGAGAAGGAAAAATGGCAATCACCGCCGAGCAAGCCAAAAGTATTCGACAAGAACTGGACCAACTACGCCCCGCGTCCGCCCTTTCAGGGAACAGGGAACTGAGCATCAAGCAGACGATTTTCGCACTGGCTCCCGCCTTAGAGCGGATGAAGAAGCGCGGCTTCGAGCTGCCGGAGATTATCGCCAAGCTGGCCGAGAAAGGCATAGAGGTCAAACCGCAGACACTCGCCAAATATCTTGGCGAAGCCCGACGGCAAAAGGACGCCAGAAAGACAAAGAGGCAGGCCTCCAGCCCCCATTGCTCCGCGCCCAAAGCGGCTTGTCGCAATGCGGGGCCCCTGGATGCAGACACACCCCCCGTCAAGACCAGTAAATCATCGGATCAGGAATCATCCAATGTCCGTGATTTCCCTCTCCCAAATAATGGAGATTCCTCTTTAGGGAAAAGCTCCCCTAGATATGGTACATTCAAAATAATCCCTGATACCCCAATCGGGGAACTCTAAGGAGAGATCAAAATGGCACAGACGTATGGATACATCAGAGTGTCAAGCATAGACCAGAATGAGAGCAGGCAGCTTCTTGCTCTGGAGAAGATGGACATCCCAGCCACACGGATTTTTATGGATAAGCAATCAGGAAAGGATTTTCACAGGCCCCAGTACCAGGCGATGCTCCGAAAACTCAAGGCCGGAGACCTCTTGTGCATTTTAAGCATTGATCGCCTTGGACGAAACTATGAGGAAATCCAGAACCAATGGCGGCTGATTACCAAGGAAAAGGGCGTGGATATTCATGTGGTGGATATGCCCTTGCTGGATACAAGGCGTGACAAAAATCTACTCGGCACATTCATAGCCGACCTCGTCCTCCAGGTACTCTCTTTTGTGGCTCAGACTGAGCGGGAAAATATTCGGAAACGGCAGGCAGAGGGAATCGCTGCCGCAAAATTGCGTGGCGTCAGATTCGGCCACGCGCCAAAGCCGTTGCCCCCAAACTTCGCCGAGATATTCGAGCTTTGGGAAATGGGGAGAATCACCGTTTCCGAAGCCGCTAGGAATACAGGAATGGCCCGCTCAACTTTTCGTAATAAGGCAAAATCATTTATGAAAGATTGTCCATAAAGCGCCGATTATGTCTACTGAACCGCCACCCTATCAGTATGATTGTCAAGACATTTTTTAAACAAGAAAATGCGCTGGGTCAATCTTCGGTGGACAATCATCAATCTCGGGAAATGGCTTGGCGGTTCAG
>NZ_JAAVBE010000020.1 GCF_014803725.1 Desulfovibrio sp. | reverse complement strand
GGTGCTGGCTGCGTCAGAGAAAAATTTCCTCGGTCGAGTACTTAAGTACACTCCCTTCGGAAATTTTTATCTTCCTTGCCAGCCCCGAAAAATCTTATTTTTTAGGATTCTTCCGGCACTAGCATCCGTCTTCCGCTTCGCTCCAGACGGAGAGTGGAAAGGGAAGAAACTGTAAACCAGAGAGCGAAATCAGCCCACGCCCTCGCCCCGGAGCCCGCATGCAGCGTTATCCCGTCCCCGCCGCTACCCTTGCGGAGCCTCACTGCTCCGAGACCGTGGTGCGCCGCAGCCGCTTTCTCGCCCAGTGCGCCCGTGCCGCCAGCCCGGCCGAGGCCCGCGCCTTCGTGGAGGCCGTGCGCGCACGCTGGCCCGACGCCACGCACAATTGCTGGGCCTTTGCCGCCGGCGCGCCCGGGGATACCGCGCGCATCGGCTCCTCCGATGACGGCGAGCCCCACGGCACGGCCGGCCGCCCCATGCTCCAGGTGCTGCTGCACGGCGGCATCGGTGAAATCTGCGTGGTGGTGACGCGCTGGTTCGGCGGCGTCAAGCTGGGCACCGGCGGTCTCGTGCGCGCCTATCAGGACGCCGTGCGCGAAAACCTCGCCGGGCTTTCGTGCGTGGAGCGCGTGCCGCAGGCCCTGGCCGACGTGGTGCTGGACTACGCCCATCTGGACGGCCTGCGCCGGCAGCTCCCGCCCCTCGAGGCCGTGGTGGAGGGCGAGGCCTATGCCGAGCGCGCCACCTTGCGCCTGCGCCTTCCCGAGGAGCGCGTGGCGGCGCTCTCCGCGGCGCTCGCCGCCATCAGCAATGGCGGCGCGTCTCTGGAGATTGTGGAGGAATTGCCGTCCGCGCCCGAGTGAGCGCCGTGGCCGCCCCGACCGCTGCCCGGGCAAGGTCATCGCGTTCGTGGTCGGCGCGCAGGGCCGCGCGCAATCGGGCCGCGCCGCGCGCCACCGTGGGGTAACGGATGGCGGAAATGTGGATGCCGGCCGCGCGCAGGTGTTCGGCAGCGGCCACGGCCACGCGCTCGTCGCCGGCCAGGAGCGGCACGATGGCGGTCTCGCCCGGGGCTTCCACACCGTGCTCGCGCAGGCGGGCGCGGAAAAAGGCGGCATTTGCCTGAAGGCGCGCCACGCGCTCCGGCTCAGCCCCGAGAATGTCGAGCGCGGCCAGCGCCGCGCCAACGGGCGCCGCGGAAAGCGCGGTGGAAAAGACGAAGCCGCGCGCCTTGTGGCGCAACCATTCCATGAGCCGCGCCGGGCCGCGCACATAGCCGCCGTCCGCCCCGAGCGCCTTGCTGAGCGACCCCGTGAAGATGTCCGGCCCGCGCCCCGTGAGGCCGAAATGCTCGCGGATGCCGCGCCCGGTGCGACCGATGACGCCGAGGGCGTGCGCCTCGTCCAGCACAGTGATGAGCCCGTGCCGGGCCGCCACCTCCATGAGGCCGGGCAGGTCGGCCACGTCGCCGTCCATGCTGAACACGGCGTCGCTCACCACCACGCGCCTGCGCCCCTGATGCACCTGCGCGAGGCTGTCCAGCGCCGCCATGTCCTTGTGCGGATAGACGACGACCCGCGCGCCGGAGAGGCGGCAGCCGTCGATGATGCTGGCATGGTTGAGAGCGTCGCTGAAGATCACGTCGTCCTTGCCGCAGAGGGCCGGCAAAAGGCCCACATTGGCCGCATAGCCGGAGGAGAAGACGAGGGCCGCCTCTGAGCCTGCGAAGGCCGCCAGTTCTGCCTCGAGCCGGCCGTGCAGGGGCAGCGTCCCCGTGGTCAGGCGCGAGCCGCCCGTGCCCGCGCCAAAGGCGGCCAGCGCCTCGGCGGCCGCGGCCGTCACGCGCGGGTCGGCAGCGAGGCCGAGGTAATCGCCGGAGGCGAGCTCTAAGAGCTCCCGCCCCGCCTGGCGCACATGCGGGCCCGGCGGGCTTTCCCAGACATCCACATGGCGGTACAGGCCCGCGCCTTTGAGTTCTGCAAGCTCTTCTTCCACAAAGGCCAGGCTGTCCGGCCGCCCGGTGCTCTGCGGCCTCTCCGTAAAAGGTGGAGGCGGCGGCACAGCCTCCACCAGCACCGGACGGCGCTCGAGAAAGGCCACGGTATCCTCCACGGCCTCACGCGGGCCCCGGTAGAGGAAGACACGGCCCCCGCGCGGCGAACCCGCCGCCTTGAGGCGCTGGATGCGCACATAGCCGAGGCCCGGGCCGGCCACATAGCCGGTCACATAGTCCGGGTCGTCCGAAATGCAGAGTTCCGCCACCATATGCGGCGCGGCGCACACCTTGGCGGCGAGCACGGCCGCCTCCCGGTAGTGATGCTTGCCGTCCGGCGAAGGCGGGTGGGCCGCGCCTTCGGCCATGTCCATGCGCGTGGCGCGCACGCCGCGCTCTCGGTCCGGCTCAAGCCTTTCCAGCGTGTCCGCGTCCACGAGCATGGCCCCGCGCAGGGGCGGCGCGTTCAACAGAAAGTCGATGACCGCCTCGGGCCGGGGCACGCCGGCCTCGCGCAACAGCCCCGCGGCGAGGCGCAGGCCCGTGGCGGCGTCAGGGCAGGGCAGGGCGCGCGCCGGGAGCGCCGGGATGCGGAGCAGGCAAGCCTCGTCCAGCGCTTCGACACTGATATGGATGCTGTCCGGCAGACCCTTGGGGTGGCCGAGGGCGCGGCGGGTGAGATCCGCGGCGATGCCGGGAACCTCGGCGCCCGCAACGATGCGCTCGGCGCCGGAGATGTGCTCGGGCCGTTCGCCGCCAGACGCACCGGGCCGGGCGCGGGAGGCCCGCATGCGGACGCTGTACAGGGGCACGGCTCAGGCGANGGCGGGNCGCGGCNGNCCGCCGGGANAGCGTGNGCCTAGCCGCCAAGATAGGCTTCCTTGACCTTGGGGTCTTCNAGCANTTCNCGCCCCGGNCCTTCCAGNACCACGCGNCCCACCTCGAGGATATAGGCGTAGTTGGCCACGGAAAGCGCGGCATAGGCGTTCTGCTCCACCAGCAGNACGGTNTTGCCGTCCTCGTTGATCTTGCGGATGATGCCGAAGATCTCGCGCACGAGCAGGGGTGCCAGGCCCAGCGANGGCTCGTCGAGCATGAGCAGGTCNGGNCGGCTCATGAGCGCGCGGCCCACNGCGAGCATNTGCTGCTCGCCGCCCGAGAGCGTGCCGCCCTTCTGCCACGAGCGCTCGCGCAGGCGCGGGAAGAGCGTGTACACCCAGTCCATGTCNTCGGCGATGCCNTCCTTGTCNTCGCGNGANTAGGCGCCGAGGTGCAGGTTCTCCTCCACGGTGAGGTGCGGCAGGATGCGCCGGCCCTCGGGCGAGAGGGCGATGCCNCGGCGCACCATCTGCTCGGGCCTGAGGCCCATGAGCGAGACCGGCTCGTCCCCGGCGTGNCGCCGGAAGAGGATNTCGCCNNNGATNGTCTTGTTGAGNCCGGCCACCGAGCGGATGATGCTGCTCTTGCCCGCNCCGTTGGCGCCNATGAGCGTGACGATGGCCCCGTGCGGGATGGANAGGCTCACGCCCTGCACCGCCTGGATGCCGCCGTAGCGGACGTGGAGATCCTTGATTTCAAGCATTTTGCACCANCACGTCCTCGCCGAGNTAGGCGCGGATGACCAGNGGATCGTTGCGCACCACGTCGGGCGTGCCCTCGGCGATGAGCGCGCCGTATTCCATGACCCAGATNTATTCGCACACGCCCATNACCACCTTCATGTCNTGCTCGATGAGCAGGATGGTGAGCTNGAACTCGTCGCGGATGTGGCCGATGAAGTGCATGAGNTCGAGGCTTTCCTGCGGGTTCATGCCNGCNGCNGGCTCGTCCAGGAGGAGCAGGCGCGGCTCGGTGGCNAGNGCNCGGGCTATCTCGAGGCGNCGCTGCGCCCCGTAGGGGAGGCTNCCGGCGGTCTCGTCCAGCTGCTCCGANAGGTGCACGCGNTCGGCGAGGCGGCGCCCCTTTTCGCGCAGCTCCTCCTCCTCGCGGTAGAAGCGCGGCAGNCCCAGCGGCGCCATCCACCACGGGCAGTGGCGGCGNACATGGCAGCCCACCATGATGTTCTCGANCACGGTCATCTGCGGCGAGAGGCGGATNTTCTGGAAGGTGCGCGCCATGCCNAGGCGGCAGATGTCGTTGGGCTCCTTGCCGCGGATGCTCNCGCCGTCGAAGGTGATCTCGCCTTCCTGCGGCGTGTAGAAGCCGGAAAGCACGTTGAANACCGTGGTCTTGCCCGCNCCGTTGGGGCCGATGATGCCNGCGATGGCCCCGGCGGGNAGCGCNAGNGANAGGTCGCTCACNGCNGTGACGCCGCCGAANCGCATGGTCACGCCNTTNGCGAGCAACAGCGCNCCNGCNTAGTCCGGGGGNGTGNGGAAGGACGAAGCCGCTCATGCCTTCTCCCTCCTCTCAAGNCGCCGGAAAAAGGCGAAGATGCGGTTCCANGTGAGCTCGCGCGTGCCCATGATGCCCTCGCGCCGCTTGAGGATGATGACGAGCAGCACCACCGAAAAGACCACCATGCGCATCCCGGGGATGCCCGGNATCTCGATGAANCCGAGGTNCATGGGNTCCTCGAGGAAGCGCAGCCACTCGAGNAGGATGGTGATGACCGTGGCCCCGAGGATGCTGCCCGTGAGCGAGCCCAGGCCCCCCGCCACCACGAACATGAGCACGTTGAAGGTCAGGAGGAAGTTGAACATCTTGGGGTCGATGGTGGAGAGGTGGCTGCCCAGGAGCGCCCCGCCGATGCCCGCGAAAAAGGCCCCGATGCAGAACGAGAGCACCTTGTTCCAGAACACGTTGATGCCCATGACGCTGGCCGCGATCTCGTTGTCGCGGATGCAGCGCAGCACATTGCCGAAATTGCTGTAGCAGAGGCGCGCGAGCACGATGAGCGTGAACAGCGCCCAGCCGTAGCAGACGAGCAGGGTGGCGTGCCCGGGGATGCCCTTGATGCCCAGCGAGCCGTTGGTGATGGGCGTGGCGTTGACGATGAGCACGCGGATGATTTCGGCGAAGGCGAGCGTCGCCATGCCGAGATAGTCGTCGCCCAGGCGCAGCACGGGCACGGCGATGAAGATGGCGAACACGCCCGCGAAGAGGCCGCCGCCGAGCACCGAGACCCAGAAGGGCGTGAGCAGGTCCGAGAAGGGCCAGATGATGGGCTCCAGAATCCACATGATCTCTTTTTGCGCGGGCGGCAGGATGCACAATGCCGACACATAGGCGCCGATGGCGATGAAGCCCGCGTGCCCCAGCGAAAAGAGCCCGGTGAAGCCGTAGATGAGGTTCAGCGAGAGCGCGAGGATGATATTGATGAAGATGAGCTTGGCGATGTAGATTTGGTAATCGCCAAGAAAGGCCTCCGCCTGCCAGAGCACCAGGCCGAAGATGACCATGGTGGCGATGCTGAGAAAGGTGTTGCGGTCGAGGCGCATCAGATCTTTTCCTCCATGCGCTCGCCCAGGAGGCCCGTGGGTTTCACGAGCAGGACGAGGACGAGGAGGATGAAGGCGAAGGCGTCGCGATAGCCGGAGAGCTCGGGCATGAAGGCCACGGTCATGATCTCCACGAAGCCCAGGGCCACGCCGCCGAGCACCGCGCCCTCGATGGAGCCGATGCCGCCGAANACGGCCGCGATAAAGGCCTTGAGGCCCGGCATCACGCCCATGTAGGGGTGCACCTGCGGGTAGCGCAGGGCCCACATGATACCGGCCGCNGCNGCCAGCGCCGAGCCGAGCCCGAAGGTGAGCGCGATGACATTGTCCACCTTGACGCCCAGAAGCCGCGTGGTCTCGATGTCTTTNGAGATGGCGCGCATGGCGAGNCCGGGCTTGGTNCGGTAGACGATGTAGAGCAGGATGCAGACNAGGATGATGGTCATNCCNGGCACNAAGGCGGCNAGATGNGTGATGCGCANNTTGCCGATCTGCCAGGCGTTGGTCAGCCANTCGGGCTGGAGCACNGGCCNGGGCTGGCCCGTGAAGATGACCACGGCGAGGCTNTCAATNAGGAANGACANGGCGATGGCGCTGATGAGCGCCGAGATGCGCGGCGCGTCGCGCAGGGGCTTGTAGGCCACGCGGTCGATGATGACGCCGAGCAGCCCGGCCGCCAGCACGGAAATNACCGCNGCCACGGCCCAGGGCCAGCCGAAGGCGAANGTGCCGAAAAAGATGAAGTAGGCGCCCACCATGAGGATGTCGCCGTGGGCGAAGTTGATGAGGCGCAGGATGCCGTAGACCATGGTGTAGCCGATGGCGATGAGCGCGTAGAGCGAGCCAAGGGTCAGGGCGTTGAAGCAGTGCTGGAGNAACATCTCAAAGCTCATGGGCCACCTCTGCGGCACGGNTGCGGAAAAGGCGNCGCCCGGCCCCCNNGNGNGCGCGGGCGNCGNNNCGNCTGCCGCTGCCGCTTACTTGGGCGTCACTTCGCCCACATAGACGCGCTTGCCGTCCTTGTATTCGATGATGCCCACGGGCATTTCGGCGTCGTGGGTCTCGTTGATGGAGAGCTTGCCAAGGGCCGTGGGCAGTTCCACGGTCTCGGCGAGNGCCTTGGCGATGGCTTCGGGCTCGGCCTTGCCCGCGCGCTTGATGGCGTCGAGGATGAGGAAGTAGCAGTTGTAGCCGAGCGCGCCGTTCACGTTGGTGTCCTTGTCGGGATAGGCCTTCTTCCAGGCCTCGGTGAAGCGCTTGGCCTCCTCGCTCATGTTGGTCATGGTGGGGTCATAGGGGAAGGTGGTGTGCAGGAAGCCTTCCACCGCCTTGCCGCCCAGCTTCACCGTGTCCGGGTTGTCCATGGCGTCGCCGCCCATGAGGCGGAACTTGGCGCCGAGCTCGCGCGCCTGCTTCATGATGATGGCGCCCTCGGCGAAATAGGCGGGCATGAAGACGACGTCCGGGTTCTTGGCGATGAGCTCGGTGAGCTGGGCCGTGAAGTCCTGGTCGCCGGAGCTGTACTTGAGGTTGGCCACAACCTCGCCGCCGAGCTTCTTGAAGGAGCGGGTGAAGAAGTTGGAGAGGCCCACGGCGTAGTCGTTGGTCATGTCCATGAGCACGGCGGCCTTCTTGGCCCCGAGGTTCTCNCTGGCATAGGTGGCCGCGGCCGCGCCCTGGTAGGGGTCGATGAAGCAGGCGCGGAAATAGTACTTCTTGCCCTGGGTCACGAGCGGGTTGGTGCAGGAGGTGCCCACGCCGGGGACGGCGGCCTTTTCGCCGATCTCGGCGCCGGCCATGGCCAGCGAGGAGCCGTAGGTGCCGATGAAGGCCACGACCTTGTCGCGCTCGATGAGGCGCTTGACCGCGTTGGCGGCCTCCACCTTGTCGGACTTGTTGTCCACCACCACGAGCTCCACGGGGCGGCCGAGCACGGTGGGCATTTCCTGGTGGGCGAGCTTGACGCCTTCGAGCTCAAGCTGGCCGCCAAAGGCGTTCTGGCCGGTGAGCGGCAGGTAGACGCCGATCTTGATGGGGTCCTTGTCGGAAGCGGCGTCGGCCGCAAGGGCGGCCTGGGCGCCGAAGCCCAGGACGAGCGCCGCGAAGAGCGCGAGGGTCTTGCCGAATTTCATGCGTTTCCTCCCAAAGGGTTGCGGCGTGTCCGCCGGATNGGCGCGGNGCGCTGTGCGCGTCGCCGCGTCCCTCCCCGGAGCCNNGAAGGCGGAAATGCCAANGCGCGGCCGGACAACGGNGAAAATCNCCGTCGTCGGGACGNGCCCGCNGCGGTCTTCCGCCGGGGGGTGCCGGGAGAGTTGCCGCCGAGCATANCGNAGCCGGCGCGGGCGCGCAATCCCAAATCCGGCCTAAATACCCGGATTTGTGANGCTGCCGGGNGGGGAAGGGCGNGAAAATTCNNCCGGCCNNNCTGCCCGGCCCNGCGTCACCCGGCGGGAAGNCCGCGCCCATTGCCCTTGGCGCGGCTTTGGGATATAGNGCACGAATGAAGGATACCGTCACCCNNGNNCCCCTNTCCGGCGNCGCNGCCGGCCAGCCCGTGAGCCCGGGCACCCCCGCAGGNCGCGCCGTGCCCCTGNCTGAACGGCTCGCCGCNCTNGCCGCCTTTCTCGAAGANCACAAGGCCGAAGACGTGGTNAGCCTNGAGCTTGCCGGCGAAAACGCCTTTGCCGAGGCCATGCTCGTGGCCACGGCCGGCTCCATGCGNCAGGCCCAGGCNCTNGCCGACGGCGTGGCCGANCTCTNNCGCGAGCGCGGCTTCGAGTGCCTGCGCATCGAGGGCTATGCCGCGGCCCAGTGGATNCTTGTGGANTGCAACGACATCATCNTCCATATCCTGCTCGNGCCCGCGCGCGAGCTGTACCGGCTGGAAGACCTGTGGGGCCGCGCCGTCCNGGGNCGCGCCGCACACTCCGCCGCTTCCCCGAGGGAGGACCGTCCATGACACCGACCCTGCTGCTCATCCTCGACGGCTGGGGCATCGCCCCNCATGANCCTGAGGCCGACAAGGGCGACGCGCCGCTCATCGCCGTNACCCCCAATATCGACGCCCTGCTCAAGAANNACCCCCATTCNCGGCTCACCGCCTCGGGCCGCGCCGTNGGNCTNCCCGAAGGCTACATGGGCAATTCCGAGGTGGGGCACCTCAANATNGGCGCCGGGCGCGTGGTCTANCAGGACATGACGCGCATCGACATCNCGCTGGAGGACGGCTCCTTNCAGGCCAATCCCGTGCTCACCGANCTCATCTCGCGCGTGAAGCGGAGNNNNGGNCGCCTGCACCTCACCGGCCTTGTGTCCGACGGCGGNGTGCACAGCCANATCCGGCACCTNGAGGCCATCTGCCGCATGGCGCACGAGGCCGGGGTGCCCGTGCGCATCCACTGCATCATGGACGGNCGCGACACCGACCCCAAGAGCGGCGAGGCCTTCGTGGCCGCNCTNNAAGNGGCCATCAAGGANCATCCNGGCACGCGCATCGCCGGNCTNGTGGGCCGCTTCTACGCCATGGACCGCGACACCCGCTGGGAGCGNGTCAAGGANGCCTGGGACCTCNTCGCCCACGGCGTGAGCGACGCGGGCCTNTCCGCGCCGGACGCGCTCACNGCCCTCAAGGACGCCTACGCCCGCGGCGAGACCGACGAATTCATCAAGCCCGTGGTCATCGAAAAGGGCCGCGAGGANGGCGAGGCCNCNGGCATGGCCGACGGCGACGGNCTCTTNTTCTTCAACTTCCGCGCGGACCGNATGCGCGAGNTCGTCAGCGCCTTCATCGACNAGGATTTCACNGGCTTTGANCGCGGCCGCGTGCCGANGCTGGACGGCATCGCCTCCATGACNCCCTATGAGGCGCGCTTCAACATCCCCGTGGCCTTCCCCAAGGAGTCNGTCACCCAGGGCCTCGGNGAGGCGGTCTCCANGGCGGGCCTGAAGCAGCTGCGCCTNGCGGAGACGGANAAGTACGCCCACGTCACCTATTTNTTCNACGGCGGCGTGGANGANCCNTTCCCCGGCGAGGACCGCATCCTCGTGCCCTCGCCGCGCGACGTGGCCACCTATGACCTCAAGCCGGCCATGAGCGCGCGCGAGATCACGGAAAAGTTCCTCGAGGCCTGGGCGAGCGGCAAGTACGACCTCGTGGTCTGCAATCTNGCCAACGGCGACATGGTGGGCCATACNGGCAACCTCAAGGCCGCGGAGGANGCCTGCGCCGTGGTGGACGAGTGCGTGGGGAAGATGGTCAAGGCCGTGGAGGACCGCGGCGGNCGNATGCTNATCATCGCNGACCACGGCAACTGCGAGGTCATGCTCACGCCCGAGGGGCGGCCGCACACCGCGCACACCACCAATCCCGTGCCNTGCATCCTCATCGAGCCNGGCCGGGAGGTGNCNACGCTCGCCGANGGCAAGCTGGCCGACGTGGCCCCGACCCTGCTCAGGCTCTGGGGCNTCGAGCCGCCCGCGGCCATGACCGGCAAGAGCCTCGTTCCCGAGGGCGCGGCCCGTGGCTGAAAAAAGCNCCCGGCCGCAGGCTCCCGTGCCGCCGGACGGCATGGAGATCCTCTTCTTCTACCAGTGCCCCCGCTGCGGNCGGCATGTGCCTGTGGTGGCGCCCACGGAACCGCGCATGATNACCTGCGAGGGGTGCCGTACGTCCTTCCCCATCATCCCGGTGGACGAGCACGGGCTGCACTATATCCGCATCATGCTCGCCGGGGGCAAGGCCGCGGCCGACCCGGACTTCCTGTAGCGCCCCGTGCCTTTTGCCATCCCCTTCGCCATTCCGCCAGGGCGCCCCGGAGGAAGATTCCGGGGCGCCCTTTTGTCTGGCGCGGCGTAGTTTCATATAACGCATGAATATTACATGGAAAAAATTTCGGTAAAAATTTTTTTACAAAAACGCTTGCTTTTTGTCCTCACTGCCGGTACAAAAATTTTGCCCTGCATGGGGTGGGGTATGTTTTCAGTGTTCATTTGGGGAGAAGAGAGGAAGGAAGGAATCATGAAAAAGCTTTGCACGCTTCTGCTTGCCGCCGGCCTGGTTTTCGGGGCTGCCACCGGCGCGAGCGCCATTGACTTTCAGGCCAAGGGCCAGTGGCTCATGGGTTTCACCGCGGAAGACACCAACCTGATCCACAAGACCCGCGTTGGTGACAAGAAATCCACCAATATGGAGAGCCAGTTCGACGCAGTGCAGCGTGTGCGCCTCCAGTTGGACGCGGTGGCCAGCGAGAGCCTTTCCGGCACGGTCTACTTTGAAATCGGCAACACCAACTGGGGCCGCGCCGACCAGGGCGGCGCTCTCGGCGCCGACGGCAAGATCATCAAGCTGAAGCGCGCCTACATCGACTGGATGGTGCCCGACACCACCCTCAACGTGCGCATGGGCATCCAGGGCGTGACCCTGCCCAACGCGGCCGGCGGCTCCGCCATCATGGACACCGATGTGGCCGGCATCACCGCCAACTACAAGGTCAACGACAACGTTTCCATCACCGCCCTGTGGGCGCGTCCGCTCAACGACAACTTCGACGGCAACCGCTGGAACGGCCGCCAGGCCGGGAGCACCCGCGCGGGCTATCTCGACAACCTCGACCTCTTCAGCCTCATGGTTCCGCTGACCTTCGACGGCTTCGAGGTCACGCCTTGGGCCATGCTTGGCATGAAGGGCGCCAATTCCATGGAAGGCATCGAGGACTGGCAGGGCCGCAGCAGCGGCGACGGCGAGGTGTTCAACACCTCCGACGGCAACCTGCCTTACAGCCTCTATCCCTATCCGGGCATCAATGACCGCATGAACATCGGCGGCACCAGCAAGGGCTACGGCACCCTGTTCTGGGCAGGCCTGCCCTTCACCATCACGGCCTTTGATCCGCTGAACATCGAGGTCGACCTCAACTACGGCTACTCCGAGCCCATGGGCCGCTACGACGCCATCAAGATGGGCGCCGTGAAGCGCTCGAGCACCGAGCGTCAGGGCTGGCTGGCCAAGGCCCTCGTGGAATACAAGATGGACTGGGGCGTTCCCGGCATCTTCGGCTGGTACGGCTCCGGCGACGACGGCAACCCGAAGAACGGTTCCGAGCGCATGCCCTCCATCGTTCCCATGGGCACCTTCACCTCCTTCATGGGCGACGGCAATTACGGCTGGGTGTGGAACGACTACGCCCTCGACTATGCCGGCACCTGGGGCATCGGCCTCCAGCTGCGCGACATGACCTTCGTGGAAGACCTCACCCACACCTTCCGCGTGGCCTACTGGGGCGGCACCAACAGCACCGGCATGGTCAAGTACATGGAGAACTCCTTCGCGTGGGTCGACGGCTGGGGCACCGGCACGAGCCCGTACCTGACCACCAACGACGGCCTGCTCGAGTTCAACCTGGTCAACAACTACAAGATGTACGAGAACTTCGACATCAACCTCGAGCTCGGCTACATCGCCAACTTCATGGACAACGACACCTGGAAGAAGGCCGGCGCCCGCGACAGCTCCTTCCAGAAGCAGGACGCCTGGAAGGCGCAGCTCGTCTTCGCCTACAGCTTCTAGGCAACAGCGCATCACGGAAAACAAGAACGGGGAGCCGCAAGGCTCCCCGTTCTTGTGTGGAGGGGGTTTCAGGAGACAGCCCCGGGGGTGAGGAGGCGCACCGCCCGGATCCGCAATTTCACTTCCTACCAGCAGCCGCAGCCGCCCATGGGGGCATAGCCGCCGCCCCAGTTGCCGCCACCCCAGCCGCCGCGATGGTGGCCGCCGCGGCGCCCGTGGTGATAGCCGTAGCCGTAGCCGCCGTTCGGGCCCCAGCAGGGGCCGGGGCCGTAGCCCGGGCCGGCATTGGCAGGGCCGTTGCCGGGGCCGAAGCCGTTGCGCGGGCCGGGCGCGGCGTCATAGGCCTCGGCCGGGATGCCTTCCTTGGCGAGCCTGGCGCGCAGGTCCACGCGGGCGGCCATGAGCTTGCCGCGCAGTTCGCCGATCTCACGCGAAAGGCTTTCGATCTTGTCCTTGTCCGGCTCGGGGCTGGCCAGCTGGGCGTCGAGCTCGGCGCGCTTGGCGCGCAGTTTTTCGCGCGTCTCGCTGGTGGCCGCCACGGTCTCGTCGTGGATTTTTTTCGCCTTGGTCTGCTGCTCCGCGCTCATGCCTGGATAGGCCTGCGCGTCGGGGCGGTAGTCGCGGCCGGCGGCCTGGGCCGCGCCGGCCATGCCCAGGGCCAGGATGGCCGCCAGGGCCAGGGTGGTGAGCTTTTTGTTGAACAGGGTCATGATCATCCTCGCTGTTGAAGTTGGGGCGCATCTGCGCCGCATCGTCAGTGCCCGGCATACAGCAAGCGGCGTGCCATTTTCTCTAATCCACTGATATTCTGAAAAAAGTTCAAAAAACCCGTCGCTGCGGCTTGCGCGCGCCCGCTCCGTGACGTAACCTTTTTACCCAGAGGCGCCCCATGGCGAGTAAAAAGGTAACAGAAGCGGGAAAAGCGGATACTTTTGACCCAGGTGGCAGCCGGGGTGGCACCCCGGGCGCCGGCCAAGACGCTGCGCCCACCGGTGAGGCTCCGCACGCGCGCCGGCCAGCCCAGGCCGCGGATGCCTCCCTGTGGCGCCAATGCCTGCTGCTTGCCGTGGCGGCACTGATCGGGCTCGCGGTGGCCGGCATCGCCATCAGCCGGGCCGTGGAGCGCGAGCGCGCGCAGATGCTCGCGGCCATCCACGGCCGCGCCGATTCCCTTGTCTGGGCGTTGGAGGGCGGCGCGCGCCTCCTGGAGCGCACGGGGCCGGCCACGGGCACGCTTGGGCGGCTCGTGGCCGAGGTGGCGCGGCAGCCCGGCGTGGCGTGGATAGCCATCACTGACAGTACGGGCCGCATCCTGGCGGACAGCAATCCCGAGCTTGCGGGCGCCGACCTCTACACCCCCGAGGAAATGCGCCGCCTCGCCCCAGGGCGCGTCACGCGCGGCCGCTTCAGCCCGGATGACCCCAACATCTACGAGACCTGGCGCCTCTTCGCGCCGTCGCGGCTGCGCGGCATGGCGCGACGGCACGATGGCGCCGGCAGCGATGTCCGCTGTGTCTTCGTGGCTCTCGACGTGTCGGGCATGCGGGACGCCCTGAAGGACTCCGCCCTCCAGCTCTGGATCGTGGCCGGCCTCGTCCTCGTGGCCGGGCTCGCCGTGGCGGGCCTCGGCCTGCTCTTCCGGCGCTACCGTTCCTCCAGGCGCCTGCTCGCCGACGCCGAGGCCCTGGCCGCGCAGGTGGTGCGCAACTATCCGGCCGGCCTCGTGGTGCTGGACACGGCCGGGCGCCTGCGCCTCAGCAATGCCCGGGCCCGCGCCATGCTCGGGCTGGATGCGCCGGCGCCCGGGCACGCGGCCGAGCCCCCGGCCGGCGGCGCCCTCTCCGGCACCGGCCTCGACTGGGCGGCGCTCATGGCCGAGCTGGCGCAGGGCCCGGGCCTGGTGGAGCGCGAGCTCGAGCTCTGGCGCCCGCAGGGCGCTCCGCTCCCCGTGCAGCTCACCGCCGCGCGCCTGCTGGACAGCGGCGGCGACGTGACGGGCTACCTCTTCGCCCTGCGCGACATGGGCGAGATCCGCAGCCTCCAGCGCCAGCTGAGGCAGCATGAGCGCCTTTCGGTCCTGGGCAATCTCGCCGCCGGCCTTGCGCACGAGATCCGCAATCCCTTGAGCTCCATCCGCGGCTATGCCACCTATCTCACCGAGCGCCTGAAGGACGACCCCCTCGGCCACGCCACGGGCCAGATACTTATGGAAGAGACCGGGCGCCTCGACCGCGTGCTTACCGACCTCCTCAGCCTCGCGCGGCCCCGCGGCCTTGCGCCCGCGCCCGCAGACCTCGCGGCCGTGCTCGGCCGGGTGGTGACGGTGGCCGCGCCGGACGCCGCGGAAAAGAGCGTGCGCCTCACGGCGAACCTCCCCGAAGGCGGCGCCGAAGCCTGTGTGGACGCGGACCGCCTCATGCAGGCCGTGCTCAACCTTGTCATCAACGCCATCCAGGCCACGCCGGCCGGGGGCGAAGTGGAGGTGGCGCTGGAGCGGGGCGAGGCCGAAGGGGAGGGCACGCCCGGCTGGCGCATCCGCGTGCGCGACACGGGCGCGGGCATGTCCGCGGCCACGGCGGCGCAGATCTTCACGCCCTATTTCACCACCAAGGCCGACGGCACGGGCCTCGGGCTCGCCATCGCCCGGCAGGTCGTGGAGCAGCACGGCGGCGCCATCAGCGCGAGCACTGTGCCCGGGCGCGGCACCACCATGACCATAAGGCTGCCCGGCGGGGCCTGCCCGGAGAAGCCCGCGGGAGGCGCGCCATGAAGAAGCTCTCCATCCTCGTGGCCGACGACGACGCGGCCCATCGCCGCATGCTCGTGACCCTGCTCGCAAACTGGGGCTATGCCGTGGAGGCCGCGGCGGACGGCGCCGAGGCCGTGCGCCTCGGCCGCGAACGCCCCTTCGATCTCGCCCTGCTCGACGTGCGCATGCCGATCATGGACGGGCTTACCGCCCTGAAGGAACTCCATGAGGCGCGGCCCGCGCTCCCCGTGCTCATGATGACCGCGTATTCGGACGTGCCCGCTGCGGTGGAGGCCATCAAGAGCGGCGCCTGGGACTATCTCGCCAAGCCGCTGGACTTCGAGCGGCTGAAGGTCAGCCTGCGCAATGTCTTCGCCCACGCGGACCTGGTGGAGGAGAACGCGGCCCTTTCCCGCCAGCTTGCCGAGGGCGGGGGACACGGCGGCATCCTCGGGCAGAGCGCGCCCATGCGCGAGCTCTGGGAGATGATCCGCACCATCGCGCCCAGCGAGGCCACGGTGCTCGTGGCCGGCGAATCCGGCACCGGCAAGGAGCTGGCCGCGCGCGCCGTGCATGACCTGAGCCGCCGGGCGCAAGGCCCCTTCGTGGCCGTCAATTGCGGCGCGCTCACCGAGACCCTGCTGGCCTCCGAGCTTTTCGGGCACGAAAAAGGGGCCTTCACCGGCGCGGACCGTCGCCACGAGGGGCTGTTCGTGCGGGCGCGCGGCGGCACGCTCTTTCTGGACGAGATCGGCGAGATGCCGCTTGCCATGCAGGTCAAGCTCCTGCGGGTGCTTCAGGAGCGCGAAGTCCTGAGCGTGGGCGGCACGCGCCCCGAGTCCGTGGACGTGCGCGTCATCGCGGCCACCAACCGCGACCTCGCCCGGGAGACCGCCGAGGGCCGCTTCCGCGAGGACCTGTACTACCGCCTCAACGTGGTCACGCTCACCATGCCCCCCCTGCGCGACCGCGAGGGCGACATCGAGCTTCTGGCCCGGCATTTCGCGGCCCGCTTCGGCCGCGCCAACCACAAGCGCGTCGCCGGCATCACCCCGCAGGCGCTGGACATCCTCGCCCGCTATGCGTGGCCGGGCAATGTGCGCGAGCTCGAGAACGTCATGGAGCGGGCCGTCATCCTCATGCCCGGCGAGCATATCGACGTGCGCGAGCTGCCCCAGCGGCTGCTTCCTGGGCGGCCGGAGGGTGCTGTTGCGGCAGATGCCGGGACGGCCGGGGAGGCAAGGGGCGCGGCCCTGCCGGAGAGCGGGGACGGGCGCCTGCCCACGCTGGAAGAGGTGGAGCGCGAGGTCATCCTGCGCACCGTGGCCCGCTGCGGCGGCAACAAGAGCGAGGCCGCGCGCGTCCTCGGCATCACCCGCAAGACCCTGCATGCGCGGCTCAACCGCTACGGCGCGGAGCCGGATGCCGGGGAGGAGGGCTAAACGATGGGCATCATCTTCCTCGTGGGCGGCCGCGGCGCCGGCAAGACCACCGTGGGCCGGGCGCTGGCGCGGGAGCTTTCCTGCGCCTTCACCGACATGGACGAATTTCTCTGCCAGCGCGCGGGCATGAGCGTGGCGGACATCGTTGCCGCCGAAGGCTGGGAGGGCTTCCGCGCGCGNGAATGCGCGGCNCTGCGCGAGGCNGCGGCCNAAGCGGCCCGGGCNGGGGGCGGNGTCATCGCCACCGGCGGCGGCGCCGTGCTGGACGCGGGCAACCGGGANTTTTTGCGCGCAAACGGCGTGGTGGTCTGGCTTTCGCTGCCGCCCGAGGCCGCGGCNGGGCGNCTGGCGGAAAGCCCGCTNNCCGCGCAGCGGCCCTCGCTCACCGGGAAGAGCATGCTCGAGGAGGTGCGCGAGGTCATGGAGGCGCGGGCGCCGCTCTACGCNGCCNGCGCGCANCATACGGTGGATGCGGCGCTCCCCGCGGGCGANGTCTGCGCGGCCGTGCTGCGGCATTTGCCGNCNNGGAGNAAGCCGNAAGAGTAANTTTTTTTCGCGTTTTGCCATATTTGCGGCCAATANNCTTTGACATAANCCGTGACGGNNGTCTATGCTNCAANAGCTTCTTCAGCCATTGTCATCTCTTGTCAGCCACNGGGGGCGCGCGCATGCTGGACCTGAACATCACCCTTCTTTTTCAGCTGGCGAATTTCTTCATTGCCCTCATCGTCCTCAATATCCTGCTCATCCGCCCTGTCCGCGACATCATTAAAAAGCGCAACGGCCTCATGGANGACCTNGCCGGCGAGGCCGACGCCTTCAACGCCGAAGCCACGGAAAAGCTCAACCACTANGAGGCNGAGCTCGCCCGCGCCCGGCAGGAAGCCGGCCTNACCCGTGANGANGGCCGNCAGTCNGGCCTCTCCGAGCAGCAGAACATCGTGGGCGAGGCGCAGCAGAGCGCGCGCCAGCTGCTCGCCGANAACCGCTCCGCCCTGCGCGGCCAGGCCGAGGCGGCGCTCAACGAGCTGCGCAACGGCATCAGCGATTTTTCCGCCAAGGTGGGCGACCGCCTGCTCGGCAANGCCTAGGCCGGCATGGCGCCGCGCACATCGAACGCAGACCGCAACGGGGGGTGCGTCTTGAGCATCAAAACATTCCGCAACNTCCTGCCCGTCCTGCTGCCCGTTCTTCTGGCGGGCCTCGCGCTGCTGGCGGGCCCTTGCGAGGCGCTGGCCTCCGAGGGGCACGAGCCGCGCTGGGGCGANTTCGCCTGGCGCGTGGTGAACCTCGTCATCTTCGTGGGCATCCTCTGGTATTTCGTGGGCGGCCTCACCAAGCGCTTCCTGAAAGGGCGCCAGCAGACCATCAAGGATACCCTNGACGAGCTCGAAAAGCGCCGCAAGGAGGCGCGGGAGCACCTTGACGCCATCGAGGCGCGCATCGCCAACCTCGACGCCGAGCGCAAGGCCATCCTTGAGGAAAGCAAGGCCCAGGCCGCGCGCCTCAGGCAGAACATCGTGGACGAGGCCCGGCGCCAGGCCGGCCAGATCGTTGACCAGGCCCGCCGCGCCGCCGAAAACGAGGGCCGCGCCATGCGCGACCAGGTGCGCGCGACCCTCGCCGACGAGATCGTGGAAGCCACGGAAAAGGCCCTGCGCGGCAAGCTCACCGAGCAGGATCATGACCGGCTCATCGCCAACTCTCTGGACAAGGTGGTGCTGCGTTGACCGACACCGTTGTTGCGAGAAGATACGCCAGCGCCCTGTTTTCGCTGGGCAGGCGTGAGGGCGGCGACGCCCTTGCGAGGCACGGGGCCTGCCTCGCGGCCCTGGGNGAAATGGTGGCCGAAGAGCCGAAGCTGGGCGCNGTGCTGAAAAGCCCGGTCATCGGCGTGGAGGAAAAGAAGGGCGTCCTNGGCGCGCTGCTCGACAAGCTCGGCGCCGACAAGACCATGCGGAATTTCTGCTTNCTNCTGGCNGACAAGGAGCGCCTTGNCTCCCTGNGCCAGATCGCCGACTGGTACGGCATCCTCCTCGACGAGGCCAATGGCGTNCTCNGGGGCAAGGTCATCACCGCCATCAAGCTCTCCAAGGAGAAGCAGGAGAAGCTCAGGGCCGAGCTCGCCAAAAAGAGCGGCGGCGACATCGAGCTTGCCTTCAGCGTGGACCCGGAAATCCTCGGGGGCATGGTGCTGGCTGTGGGGGACAAGGTGCTGGATTCGAGCCTGCGCGCGCAGCTGGGGATCCTCCGCGAGACTTTCAAGAGGGGTGTGTAGATGCAGATCAAGGCCGATGAGATCAGCAAGATCATCGAGGATCAGATCCAGAACTATGACCAGCGCGTGGAGATGAGCGAGACCGGCACCGTGCTCTACGTGGGTGACGGCATCGCCCGCGTGCACGGCGTGGAAAACGCCATGTCCATGGAGCTTCTGGAATTTCCCGGCGGCGTCATGGGCATGGTGCTCAACCTGGAGGAGGACAACGTGGGCGTGGCCCTCCTCGGCTCGGACGTGGGCATCAAGGAGGGCGACCCGGTCAAGCGCACGGGCCGCATCTTCTCCGTGCCCGTGGGCGAGAAGGTCATGGGCCGCGTGCTCAACCCCCTGGGCGAGCCCATCGACGGCCTGGGCCCCATCGACGCNGACGAGACGAGGCCCGTGGAAATCAAGGCCCCGGGCATCATCCAGCGCAAGAGCGTCCACCAGCCCATGCCCACGGGCCTCAAGGCCATCGACGCCATGACGCCCATCGGCCGCGGCCAGCGCGAGCTCATCATCGGCGACCGCCAGACCGGCAAGACGGCCGTCTGCGTGGACGCCATCCTCGCCCAGAAGGAAACGGGCATCCACTGCTTCTATGTGGCCATCGGCCAGAAGGAATCCTCGGTGGCGCTCGTGGCCGACGTGTTGCGCAAGCACGGGGCCATGGAATACACCACCATCATCTCGGCCACGGCCTCNGACCCGGCGCCGCTCCAGTACATCGCGGCCTACACCGGCTGCACCATGGCCGAATACTACCGCGACAACGGCAAGGACGCCCTCATCGTCTACGACGACCTTTCCAAGCAGGCCACGGCCTACCGCCAGATGTCCCTGCTGCTCCGCCGCCCGCCGGGACGTGAGGCCTTCCCCGGCGACGTCTTCTACCTGCACTCGCGCCTGCTCGAGCGCGCGGCCAAACTGAGCGACGAGCTCGGCGGCGGCTCGCTGACGGCGCTNCCCATCATCGAGACGCAGGCGGGCGACGTGTCGGCCTATATCCCGACCAACGTCATCTCCATCACCGACGGCCAGGTCTACCTTGAGCCCGCCCTGTTCAACGCCGGCGTGCGCCCGGCCATCAACGTGGGCCTTTCCGTGTCCCGCGTGGGCGGCGCCGCGCAGATCAAGGCCATGAAGCAGGTGGCGGGCACCATGCGCCTCGACCTCGCCCAGTACCGCGAGCTCGCGGCCTTCGCCCAGTTCGGCTCCGACCTCGACCAGGCCACCAAGGCCAAGCTGGAGCGCGGCGCGCGCCTCGTGGAGCTGCTCAAGCAGCCCCAGTACCAGCCCATGCCCGTGCAGGAGCAGGTGGCCTCCATCTGGGCCGCCACCCGCGGCTACATGGACGACGTGCCCGTGGAAGACATCCGCGCCTTCGAGGCGGACATGCTCACCTTCATGCGCGACACGCGGAAAAACGTGCTCGACGCCATCAAGGAAAAGAAGGTCATCGACGCCGANGTGGAAAAGGGNCTTACCGAAGCCGTCACCGCCTTCAAGCAGAGTCGGCAGGCCTAAGCGCGGGAGAGCCGGATGCCATCGCTCAAAGACGTAAAAATGAAGATCGTGGGTGTCGGCAAGACCAAGCAGATCACCAAGGCCATGGGCATGGTGGCTTCGGCCAAGCTGCGCGGCGCCCAGAGCCGCATCGAGCGCTTCCGCCCCTATGCCTCCAAGTACCGCGAGGTCATCGGCGCCCTNGCGGCCAAGGCGGACGGCGTGAGCCATCCCCTGCTCACCGAGCACGAGGAGAAGAAGCACTGCTGCATCGTCCTCGTCACCTCNGACAGGGGCCTGTGCGGCGGCTTCAACGCGGCCATCATCGCCGAGGGGCTCAGGCTCGCCGGCGAGGCGAGGCAGCAAGGCATGGACGTGAGCTTCCTCTGCGTGGGCCGCAAGGGCCGCGACGCCATCCGCAAGAGCAGCTACACCCTGGGCACCTCCTATGCCGACAGCATGGGCTCGGTGGACTTTGCGCTGGCGAGCGCCGTGGCCTCGGAGGTCATCCACAAGTACGAGGACATGGAGCTCGACGAGGTGTGGCTCGTCTATGGCGAGTTCGTCTCCATGGCCAAGCAGCCCCCGGCCTCGCTCAGGCTTTTGCCGCTCAAGGCCCCCGCCGCGGAGAGCGACCCGGATTCCGGCCCCATGTGCGAATATGTCTATGAGCCGAGCGAGGCCAAGCTCCTGGAGGACCTTNTGCCGCGCTACGTCAAGGTGCAGGTGTACAGCGGCCTTCTGGACACGGCGGCCAGCGAGCATGCGGCCCGCATGGCGGCCATGGACAANGCCACGCGCAACTGCGACGAGCTCATCAATACCCTGACACTGCTCTACAACAAGACCCGGCAGGCCTCCATCACGAGCGAACTCATCGACATCGTCGGCGGCGCGGAAGCGCTCAAGGGCTAAGGAGCGAACATGAGCAAGAACACCGGCAAGATCACCCAGGTCATCGGCGCCGTGGTNGACGTGGAATTTCCCGACGGCCAGCTGCCCGAGATCCTGACCGCCCTCGAGATCAAGAACCCCAACAACAAGGACGCGCCCGACCTTGTCTGCGAAGTGGCCCAGCACCTCGGCGACAACGTGGTGCGCACCATCGCCATGGACGCCACCGAGGGCCTTGTGCGCGGCATGGAAGTGGTGGATACCGGCAAGCCCATCATGGTNCCCGTGGGCAAGCCCTCCGTGGGCCGCATCCTCAACGTCATCGGCCGCCCGGTGGACGGCCTCGGNCCCGTTGAGGCGGAAAAATACTATCCCATCCACCGCGAGCCGCCCAAGTTCACNGACCTGAACACCAAGGTCGAGCTTCTNGAGACGGGCATCAAGGTCGTGGACCTGCTCGTGCCCTTCCCCAAGGGCGGCAAGATGGGCCTCTTCGGCGGCGCCGGCGTGGGCAAGACGGTCATCCTCATGGAGATGATCAACAANATCGCCAAGCAGCACGGCGGCACCTCGGTCTTCGCCGGCGTGGGCGAGCGCACCCGCGAGGGCAACGACCTCTATAACGAGCTGAAGGAGGCCGGCGTNCTCGAGCGCGCCACGCTCGTCTACGGCCAGATGAACGAGCCCCCGGGAGCCCGCGCCCGCGTGGCCCTGACCGCCCTCGCCATCGCGGAATACTTCCGCGACGAGGAGCATCAGGACGTGCTGCTCTTCATCGACAACATCTTCCGCTTCACCCAGGCGGGTTCGGAAGTGTCGGCCCTGCTCGGGCGCATGCCCTCGGCCGTGGGCTACCAGCCCACCCTCGGCACGGACCTGGGCGCCCTGCAGGAGCGCATCACCTCCACCAACGAGGGCTCCATCACCTCGGTGCAGGCCGTCTATGTGCCCGCCGACGACCTGACCGACCCGGCCCCGGCGACCACCTTCTCGCATCTGGACGGCACCCTCGTGCTCTCGCGCCAGATCGCCGAGCTCGGCATCTATCCCGCCGTGGACCCGCTGGACTCCACCTCGCGCATCCTCGACCCCAACGTGGTCGGCCAGGAGCACTATGAGGTNGCCCGGCGCGTGCAGCAGGTGCTCCAGAAGTACAAGGAACTCCAGGACATCATCGCCATCCTCGGCATGGACGAGCTCTCGGACGAGGACAAGCTCACCGTGGCGCGCGCGCGCCGCATCCAGCGCTTCCTCTCCCAGCCCTTCCATGTGGCCGAGACCTTCACCGGCATGCCCGGCCAGTATGTGAAGCTCGAGGACACCATCGAGGGCTTCAAGGGCATCCTTGACGGCAAGTATGACTACCTTGCCGAGAGCGACTTCTACATGGTGGGCGACATCAGCCAGGCCGTCGCCAAGTACGAAGCCCGCAAGGCCGCCGAAGAGAAGGAAAAGGGCAAGGAAAAGGACAAAGAAAAGGAAGAGGTCAAGGCTTAATCGCCTTGCGCGCCTGCCCGGANTGCCGGGCGGGCGCGCCCTCTCGCCGCCGCGCCATTCCGGCGGCCGCGCACGAGTTTCGCCGCCAGCCTTTGAGGAGCAGTCATGGCTACATTGCGACTGGAAGTCGTCACCCCCGACAAGACCGTGATCAACACGGATGCGGAAATGGTCATCTGCCCCGGCGTNGAGGGCGAGTTCGGCGTGCTGCCGCACCANGTNTCCCTGCTTTCNGCCCTCAAGATCGGCAGCCTGCGCTACCGCGTGGANGGCAAGGACGAGGAGATNTTCATCTCCGGCGGCTTTGTGGACGTGAACAACAATATGTGCAGCGTGCTCGCCGAATCGGCCGAGCACGCCAGCGACATCGACACCGCCCGCGCCATGGCCGCCAAGCAGCGCGCCGAGGAACGCCTTGCCCGCCACGAGGAAGACCTGGACGAAGTCCGGGCGCTCATCGCCCTGCAGAAGGCTACCATGCGTCTGCAGATTGCCGGCGGCCTCTAGGCCGCACGGCGCCGCAAAGATCGCTCACGGTATTTCTGGCTGCCCGTCCTGTGCGGGCAGCCTTTTTTGTGCCTGCTTGAGGTGCCAGGGCGACGTACAGATGCGGCGTCTGCCCCCACAAGCGCGTGGCGCTGTGAGCGGGCCATGCGCAAGAGTTGGACGAAGGCACGTGGGTCTGGAATTGGTTGATTTTATTTTAGCGTTCAATAAAATATTTGTATTTCACTACCACAGGAGGGAGCCATGAAGGAAATCGAACTGCTGGAAGCGGCAAAACACACCTCGCCCAATCCCGTGTCGCTCATCTGCACGCGCACGCCGGCGGCCGTCACCAATCTCGGTACGGTCTCCTGGTGGACCTATCTCGGGCTTGAGCCGGCCACCATCGGCTTCGCCATGATGAAGCCCTCCTACAGCGGCGAAATGACCCGCAAGAACAAGGAAGTCATCCTCGTCATCCCCGGCGAGCCGCTGGCGCGGCATGTGATGGAATGCGGCAGCACCACCGGCCGCGACATAGACAAGGCCAGGCGCTTCGGCATTGAGCTCATGTCTGTTCCCGGCACGGACATCGAGATCCCGGTGCACAGCGTGGTCGCCATTCATTGCTCCTTGCGCGAGTTCGTGGACGTGGGCGACCACAATTTCTACATCTGCGACGTGAAGCGCGTGCTCGCCGATGATAGCGAAAGGGCGCTCTTCGCCTGGAAGGGCTATGCCAAGATAGCGCCGGCGACCATGGCTTGAGCGTCGGCGCCTCTTGCGGGGGCGCCTGCGCCTGTGAGGGCTGCCCGGTCTTTCGGGCAGCCTTTTTATGGCCCGGGGTCGCGCTCGATGCGCGCGAAGGCGTTGTGGTTGTGGATGGATTCCATGCTCTCCACCTCCACGGTGAAGCCGGTGACGCGCGGGTGCCCCTCCAGGGCGCTCGCCGTGGCGCGGACGACATCCTCCACAAAGGCCGGCCGCGCGAAGGCCTGCTCGGTGACGAATTTTTCGTCTTCGCGCTTGAGCAGGGTGTACACCGCCGAGGAGCCGGCGGCCTCGGCGAGCTCGATGAGCTCCTCAAGCCACACAAAGCCGGAGATGCGCGCCCGGATGCGCACGAGCGCGCGCTGGCTGTGGGCGCCCTCGCGGCTGATGGCCTTGGAGCAGGGGCACACGGTCATGACCGGCACGGCGAGGTCGAGGATAAAGACCTGCCCGCTGTCGTCGAGCTCGCTGGTCACGGCGCAGTCATAGGCCAGCGGGGCCGCGTCGCCGCGCGCGGGCGCGTTCTTGCGCACGAAATAGGGGAAGGCGAAGCGCACCCAGGCCCGGCGTGCGTCGAGCCGCCGACGCACGCTCTCGAGCAGACGCTCCACGGAGTGGCGGTCCAGCCCCTCGTCCCAGTCCTCCAGCGCCTCCACGAGGCGGCTCATGTGCGTGCCCTTGCGGGCCGAGGGCAGTTCCACCCCAAGATCGGCGCTGGCGACGGTGGTCTGGCTGCCGCCGGCCCTGTCCCGAACGCGCAGGGGCAGACGCAGGCCGCGCACGCCCACGCGGTCGATGTCCAGCGCCACCTCGGGCGCCCGGTTCTGCACATCTTCCATCAAGCAATCCTTCAGGAAATGTTACGTTAAGAATGTCGTTGAGAGAAATTCCTTAAATCCGTCTGGAGCGAAGCGACAGACGGGGGCTAGTGCCGGAAGAATCCTAAAAAATAAGATTTTTCGGCGCTTGCAAGGAAGATAAAAATTTTCGCAGGGAGTGTACTCAAGTACTCGACCAAGAAAATTTTTCTCTGACGCAGCAAGCGTCGAAGCGGTAGCCGTTAGCAGGCTTTGCCTGCTTACGGATAGCGACAGCGGCATCGTTGATTGACTTTTGCGGTAACTTGCTGCTGTCTCCATCCGTAGCTTCCTGCGTCGCAACGGCTGAAGCAAGGCTGTTTTTGACGGATAATTTCGGCATTGCATAGCAGGCTAACCACTCACTCTGCCGAACCGCTACATCGCCCCATCTCACGCCAGTTCCGGGCCGAGGGGAGCTGGGGTGAAGACGCCGTGGCGCACGCCGCGACAGGAGATGAGCCTGTCGGCCATGGCCTGCACGCGCCCTGCCTCGCCCCTCAGCACCAGCACCTCGAGGCAGTTGTCGTGGTCAAGGTGCACATGGGTGGCGGCCACGATGACATCATGATCTTCATGCTGGAGGCGCATGAGCCGCCTGGCGAGGTCATGCTTGTGGTGGTCATACACCAGGGTCAGCGTGCCGGCGGCCTGCCCCTCGGGCGTGCGCCATTCCTCTTCGCCCAGTGCGCGGCGGATGAGGTCGCGCAGGGCCTCGGAGCGGTTGCCGTAGCTCTTGCGGGCGCAAAGCCCGTCAAAGGCGGCGAGCAGGTCTTCATCCAGCGAAACGCCGAAGCGTGTGAGCTTTCCCATGGGCTCTCTCCTTGGCGCGTCAGGGCCGTGCGGGCCGCGTGAGTTCCCAAATGGTCACGGTGGGGCGCCCCTGCCCGTCCGGCGAAGCCACGGCGGCTGAGTGCACGCGCCGGGCCGTCCACGCCTCGGCGGTCAGGGCGTGGCGGAAGGCCTCATAGACCGTGCGCCCCGGCTCGGCCACCCAGGCCGCGCCGCCGGGCGCCAGCGCATGGGCGAGCAGCCGGAGCACCGGCGCCACGAAGCGTTTTTCATACATGATGTCCCCGCCCCAGATGCGCGCGAAGGCGCCGCGGGCAAGTGCCGGCCGGCGCCAGTCCATGAGCGTCCACAATGGCTGGGGCACGCCGTTGGTGACGGCGTTGCGGCGGGCGAATCCGAGCGCCACCTCTTCATAGTCCATGGCGAGCACCCGGGCGCCGAGCCACTGGCCGACCAGGGCCGTGAGCCCGAGCCCGCAGCCAAGGTCAAGGCAGGGGCGGCCGGTGATGTCCGCACGTCGCAGGGCCAGCCACTCGGCGAGCACAAGGCTCGAGGGCCAGAGTTCCGTCCAGTAGGGGATGCGCTCGTCCTCGAAGGCGGCGCCCGCCTCGGTCATGGCGTCCCACAGCTCTTCGAGGTTGGCCGCGCGCTCGAGGCGCCACGCTCTGCCCGCGCAGTGCGCCGTGATCCACGCGCCGCGGGCCTCGGCGCCAATGTCGCCGTCGCTCGCGCTCCCGGAAGCGCCCTGTGCCGTGCCCTGCCGCATGCGGCGAGGATAGCCCAAGGCGGGGCGCCTGTACACTCCGGCCGTTATTTTATCAGCGCCGAGGCCTCCCGCGCCGCGAGCTTCAGGAAGGCCGCGCGCTCTTCGGGAGTGGAGCGCGGGATGTTGTCGAAATTGTGCCAGGCGGCGCCCTGCATGCCCACGGCCGCGAACACATGTTCAGGCAGATAGCCGGTGAAATAGGCCGAAAAAGTGGCCGTGGGCGCCTCTGACGTGGTGAAGAGGACGGTGCGCCGGATGTTGAGTTTCGGCACAAGCCGCCCCTCGGGGGAAGAGGTCCAGGCAAAGCCCTTCAGGAGCACCTTGTCGTGGAAGCCCTTGACGATGGCCGGCTCCGTGCCCCACCAGACCGGGAAGATGTAGAGGATCGTGTCCGTGCGGGCGAGGATGTCCATGTATTTTTGCGCCAGGGCGTCCGAGGTGCGGCCCTGCGAATAGAGGGCGAGCTCGGGAGCGCGCACGGCCGGGTCAAAGCCGTCCGCGTAGAGGTCGATGAGCGACCATTCCGGCCCTTCCTTGGCGAGGGCGGCGAGCACGGCGTCCTTGATGGCGGCGTTGAAACTCTTGTCATAGGGATGGCCGTAGACGACGGTGAGCATGATGGTCTCCTTTGCCCGCGGGCCGGGCTTCAGTTCCACACAAGGCGCTGGAGGGGCACCGTGACCGAGGCGAGCCACGCCTGCGCGGCGGCGCTCTCCGGACTGGCGTCGGGCGGCTCGGTGAGCCCCAAGTCCCGCCAGCGGGCGCCATACCAGGGAAAGGTCAGGGCAAGCGCCGCATGCAGGGCCTTGCGCGCGGGGATGAGCATGTCCTCGGGGCGGCTTTCCGTGCAAATCTCGCCTGGCGCGCAGGGCTGGTCAAGCACGAGATAGCGGCGGCAGGCCAAGGGCCGCACCGCATAGACGGCACAGGCGCCGTCGAGGAGGTACGGGCAGGGCCGGCGCAGTGGGTCCGGCTCGGCGGCGCACTGCTCCGCGTGCTGCGCCTCCAGCCGGGCGCGGATGCCCGGCGCGAGCCGGAAGCGCATCTGGGCGCGCATGACGAGAAGTTCCAGCGGCGTCACCGGGATGGGCTGCCGGCAGCAGGTGTCGCAGCCCGGGCCGCAGGCCCAGCGCCGCCCGGCCCCGCGCGCGGCGGCCATGGCCGCGTCCACGCTGGCGTCCACAAGGGCGCAGGCCTCCAGCATCAGGGCGGCGCCGGGGAGGGCGCGTTCCAGCGCCGGGTCGCGGTGGCGGCTATTCAGCGGCCGCATTGGCCGCGTACTGGCGCACAAAGGCGAGGGCGCTCTCCCTGTCCGTCACTTCGCCGGCGATCTGCGCCTGGAGCAGGGCGTCGCGGATGAGGCCCACGAGCCGCCCGGGCGAGAGCTGTGTCTCTTCCATGATCTCGTTGCCGTTGAGCAGCGGCTCCAGCATCTGCTCGGGCGTTTCGGCGCGATCCAGATACTTCATGTTGTGGTTGAACGAGGTGAAGCTGTCCTCCTGCGCCTGCAAATCGGCGCGCGCCATGGCGATGAGGCGCGGCGTCTCGCCCACGGCCTTGAAGCGGCGGATGCCCCGGTCGGTCATCATGAAGTGGAAGCGCATGTGGTGCTCGACCAGGTGGCAGATGAGGTCGGCGTCCTCCTGGGCGAAATGCAGCCGCCTAAGGATCTTGCGCACCACCTTGGCGCCCACGCGGTGGTGCTGGTAATAGGTCCAGCGGCCGTCGAAATACTCGGCGGTGAACAGCTTGCCCACGTCGTGGAAGAGCATGGCCATGGTGCCGAGCCAGTCGTAGTGGAAGCCTTCCTCGGGGTAATATTTCATGCACTTGAGCGTGTGCTCGAAGACATTCCCCTCGGTATCGCCCTTGTCGTTGGACTGGGGCACGCAGTCGAGGGCCGCCACCTCGGGGATGAGCCCCTGGAGGATGTGGGCGTCATAGAGCAGGCGCACGAAGCGGTACATGGACTCGGCGGCCACCTTGCGCCACTCCTCCATGATGTCGCGCGCGGGAACGTAGTCATTGACGCGCACCGAGGCGCGCACGATGGCCATCCAGGTGTTGGGCTCGATGGGCGCGTCGAAATTGGCGGCAAAGCGCAGGGCGCGCACGGCGAGCAGGTAGTTGTGGCGGAGGGTCTCGTCCGGCAGGCCCACCAGGCGGATGCCGCCGCCTTTCAGGTCGGCGAAGCCCTCGTACTGGTCGNCCGTGGGGATGGGGCTGCCGAAGCCGGTGAGCCNGAGCTGNAGGCGCTCGCGCGGGTTGAGCTGCGCNGCCATGGANGGCGTGACGCGCAAAAGCGAGAGCTCGGGGTGGCTCGCGTNNGCNGCCTCCAGCGGNTAGAAGCGGAAGAGNACNCCNTTTTCNGTGAGCTCGCCCACGGCNCGCTTGCCCTCCTCNAGGTTNANCTTGGGNAAGAGCCGCNCCAGNGTNTCGCCCGTGGCCTCGCAGGCGATGTCNACNGCNGGCAGGTCNGNCTGNCCCGGCTTGCGNNCGGCNANNAGGTGCTCCTGNAGGGGGGCGTTGATCACATGGGCGTCATACCCGTTGCGGAGCAGNGTCTTGCAGAGGGAAACGGCATCCTTGAGCGCCTGNTGCATGCGGAACTCCTTNGGCAGGGCGGCAGNAAGANGTCGCTGCCGCCNGGTACTGCCNCNAGTATCGGGGNACGCAGNCNNGGAAGTCAAGCATGCCGCCNTGTTGCNGCGGANNGCNNGGCGCAAAAAAGGGGAGCCCNNCNGGNCTCCCCTNGATNCGGNNNGGCACAGCGNCGCGNCTAGTCGCCGAAGTGNCCGGCCTCGCGCTTGACGNNGAGGGCGATCTTCCAGAGCAGGGAGAGCACNAGCGCGCCCACGGCATAGACGCCCAGCGCCACNGCGCACTCCTTGAAGGTGGGCATATAGGGCGTGAAGGCCTCGAACATGTTGGGCGTGAAGCCGCCGATGAGCAGGCCGAGGCCCTTGTCGATCCAGCTGGCCGCCACNAGCATGATGAGCGCGAGCGGCAGGAGGCGGCTCGTGCGCAGCTGCGGCGGGATGAGGATGGCGAGNGAGCCGAAGGCCATGATGACCGCGGCCCACATCCAGTAGCTCACCCACGCGAGGTGGCCGCCATGCCCGGAGAACAGGAACATGATGGGCTCCATGTGGCCGGGGATGTTGCTGTAGAAGGCGGTGAACAGCTCGAGCAGGTAGAAGAACACGTTGACGCACATGGCGTAGACGATGATGGTGGCNAGNGTCNTGATGGCGTCCTTGCCGGGGTCGAAGCCGGTGAGCCTGCGCACCACGAAGAGNAGGAGCAGCAGGATGGCGGGACCGGAGCAGAACGCCGAGGAGAGGAAGCGCGCCGCCATGATGGCCGTGAGCCAGTAGTGGCGGCCGGGGATGCCGGCGTANAGGAAGGCCGTGACCGTGTGGATGGAGAAGGCCCAGAGGATGGAGATGTAGATGAGCGGCTTCACCCACTTGGGCGGGTCCGTGTCCTTGAGCTCGGCNTCCAGCGTGACCCAGCCGATGACGATGTTCAGGCCGAGGTAGCCGCAGAGCACGATCATGTCNTAGAACATGACCGAATTGGGCGTGGGATAGAGCATGACGTTGAGCATGCGCTGCGGCTGCCCNAGGTCCACCACGATGAAGAGCGCGCACATGATGACGGCGGCCACGGCCATGAACTCGCCGAAGATGATCATGCGCTTGAACTTCTTGTAGTGGTGGAAATAGGCCGGCAGCACGAGCATCACCGCCGAGGCGGCCACGCCCACGAAGTAGGTGAACTGCGAGATGTAGAGGCCCCACGAGACATCGCGGTTCATGCCCGTGATGCCGAGGCCGTTGAAGAGCTGGTCNAGNTAGACGATNCCGCAGAGCGCNATGATGCAGCAGAGGAAGAGCAGCCACACATAGTAGCACCTGGGACCGGTGAGGAGTTTTTCAAGCATGGCTTATCTCCTTACACGAGGTAGTAGACGCCGGGCTGGGTGCCGAGGCTCGGCTTGCGGCGGATGCTGTAATTGGCGGCAAGGGCCTTGCGCACCGAAGAANCCGGGTCTTCCAGGTCGCCGAAGAGCAGGCGCCCGTCCGAGGCTTCCACACAGGCCGGGAGCTTGCCTTCATTGAGCCGCTCCACGCAGAAGTTGCACTTNTCCACCACGCCGATCATGCGCGTGGGGAAGGCCGGGTTGGGCACCGGGTCCGGCAGGTGCAGNCGCGGGTCGATGAAGTTGAAGGAGCGCGCGCCGTAGGGGCAGCCGGCCATGCAGAAACGGCAGCCGATGCAGCGGTGGTAGTCCATGGCGACGATGCCGTCTTCCATCTTGTAGGTGGCCTGCGTGGGGCACACGCGCACACAGGGCGGATTGGTGCAGTGGTTGCACAGAAGCATGTAGGGCTTGTCGCGCACCGCCGTGTTCAGGTGGTTGTTCATGTCGTCCGGGAAGACGTGGTCAAAGCTGTCCGTCCAGATCCACTTGACGTTGCGGTCGCCCGGAATGTCGGGGATATTGTGCGCCTTGGTGCAGGCCGNGATGAGCGGCGCATAGTCGGCCTCGGTCCTGAAGCGGCGCGTGTCGATGACCATGGCCCAGCGTTTCGCNTGGAGCATGCCCTCGCGCTTGACATATTTGCCCGGGGCCACCTGGGCNGTCGCCTCGCCCGCAAGCGCCGTCATCCCGCCGGCAAGGGCAAAGGCCGAAAGCCCCGCCACCTTGAGGAACTTTCTTCTGCTCGTCTTCATCGCTTGCCCTCCGTGGGAATGATGTGGCAAGTCCAGCAGTAGGGATAGACGCTGTTGGCCACATGGCACTTTTCGCAGAATTCCGNGTAGTTGGAATGGCACTTCAGACAGGTGTTCTGAAGGCTGATGACCCATTTCTTGCCGTTGAGCGCGGACTCATAGACGCGGTTTTCCTCGCGCAGGGCCTGGTCGCGCCATTCGTCGAGCAGGCGCATGTGCTGGGCGCGCATGAATTCCGTGTCTTCGATNCANTGCTTTTCGCCCGCGGGCAGGACAACGCCGGTCTTGGTGTAGTCCTGGCCGATCCAGCTCGTCCAGAAGGGCGAGCTGAAGANCGCCACAAAGATGACGATGCCAATGATGACAGCTTTGGCGTTATACATTTATCGGCCCTCCCCCTGGCTTTCGGCGTTGCCGTCCGCCGGAGCTTCCTCGTCCAGGGCCTCCTCGGGCAGGTCTTCCTGGCGCAGGTTCATGGTGCGCTTGGCTTCGCCCTTCATGACAAGGGCATTGCCCACAAGCTCGTGCAGGCCGCTGATGGTGCAGCCCGGGGCCCAGTAGTCGGCGAGCGGCGGCAGGGTGGCGCGGTCGATGGCGCAGACGCAGGCCATGTGGTTGACGCCGTATTTCTGCTGCACATAGCGCAGGGCGTTGCCGCGCGGCATGCCGGAGCGCATCCGCAGCTCCATGATTTCTTCCGTGTTCAGGCCCGAGCCCGCGCCGCAGCAGAAGGTCTGCTCGCGGATGGTGTTCTCGGGCATTTCCACGAAGTTGTCGCAGACGTGCTTCAGCACATAGCGGGGCTCGTCCAGCAGGCCCATGCCGCGCGCCGGGTTACAGGAGTCGTGCCAGGTGGTCACGAGGTTGGCGTTCCTGCGCGGGTCGAGCTTGAGCTTGTTGTGGCGGATGAGGTCCGCCGTGAACTCGGCGATGTGGATCATCTTGGTGGATTTGGCCACGTCGAACACCGTGCCCGTGATGGGCGAGACCGGCACTTCCATGTTGGCCGGGGCCGGGCCGTTGTAGGTGTCCATGTACTGGTTGATGACGCGCCACATGTGGCCGCACTCGCCGCCCAGGAGCCACTTGACGTTGAGGCGCTCGGCCTCGGCGTACATCTTGGCGTTGAGCTTCTTCGCCATGTTGAAGGAGACGAAGGAGCCGAAGTTGCCGCCTTCCGAGGCGTAGGTGGAGAAGGTGTAGTCGAGGTCNAGCTCGTGGAAGAGGAGCAGGTAGCCCATGAAGGTGTAGATGCCCGGCTCCGCGAACACGTCGCCCGAGGGCGTGATGAAGAGGATCTCGGCGTTCTTCTTGTTGAAGGGCGTCTTCGGGCGGATGCCGGTGACGGTCTCGCAGTCGTCGGCGAGCATCTCCACGATCTCCACATAGGAATGCGGCTGGATGCCCAGGTGGTTGCCCGTGAAGCTGCAGTTCTTCACCGGGTCCATGATCCAGTGCAGNCCCAGGCCCACCTCGTGCAGCAGNTCGCGCACGATCATGGTGATTTCCGCGGTGTCGATGCCGTAGGGGCAGAAGAGCGAGCAGCGGCGGCATTCCGTGCACTGGTAGGCGTAGTAGAAGAGCTCCTTCACCACGTGCATGTCCCAGCCGCGCGCGCCCACGCGCTTGCCGAGNAGCTTGCCGAGCATGGTGTGGTCGCGCCGGTAGAGGGAGCGNAGAAGCTCGGCGCGCAGCACGGGCATGTTCTTGGGGTCNTTGGTGCCGAGGAAGAAGTGGCACTTGTCCGCGCAGGCGCCGCAGCGCACGCAGATGTCCATGAAGAGCTTGAGCGAGCGGTGCTTCTCGAGCCTGTCGGCGAAGGCGTCGCAGAGGATCTTTTCCCAGTCTTCGGGGAGGTTCCAGTTTTCGGCCGTGGGGTCCCACTCATGCGGGTGCGGCATGTGCAGGAGCTCCATGGTCTCCATCTTGGCCGGATAGCAGTAGCTGCCGGGGATGAAGTCCGGCTTGGTGTCGAACCAGTCCTTGTCCGGAAAGGCCGGGCGGCTGGCGACGAGCATTTGCGGCGTGGGGAGTTTTGCCATCGTGGTGCCTCCTTACTCGGCAGCCTTTTCGGGTTGCTTTTCCAGGGGAAGCCCCGCCTCGGCCATGGCGTCGCGGTAGGCGTCCTCGTATTCGGGATAGGTGAAGTACTGCTTGGGCGGGTTCCAGGGATTGATGTGCCGGATGCGCCGCGAATTGTTGGCCATGTTGCGCGTGGGGCTGAAGAACACGCCGGGCATGTGCGCGAGCTTGGAGAAGGGGAAGTACATGAGCAACACGCAGACGAGCGTCAGGTGCACGAAGAAGAGCCCGTTGATGCCCGCGGCCGAGACCGGCGCAAAGTGCGTGAGGCCCATGAGGTAGATCTTCACCTGCGAGATCTCGGTCTTGTCGAAATAGCGCAGGCACAGGCCGCTACAGACGATGCCGAGCAGGAGCCAGAGCGGGAAATAGTCGTTGGCGAGCGAGATATAGCGCAGGCGGTAGTTCCACACGCGGCGCGCCAAAAGGAAGAGCAGGGCCACCAGCGCGAGGCCNCCCGTCCAGTAAAAGCGCGGGCNNACCCACCTGCATGATGCCGTCGATGGTCTCCACCCAGGTGATGGGNNNGGGCACNGGCTCCATGAAGAAGCGGAAATGGCGGATGAAGATGACNAGCACCGAATAGTGGAAGATGAGCGCGAAGGCCCAGAGCCACAGGGAGGAATAGTAGATGAGCCGNGGGCCCTTGTTCACGGGGTCGTTTTCCACGATTTCCGCGCTGGTGTTGCGGAAGAGCGAGCGGAAGAGNAAGACCTCGGTNAACATGCGCTTGACCACGCCCCAGGTGGTGCTGGGGCAGTCGATCTTGGCCTGCTTGATGAAGTCGAGCGACTGCTCCTGGCCGCCCGTGGTGGGGATGCAGAAGGGCACCGGGGATTTCGCCCAGTACGCCATGCGCCAGATCATGCCGCCGATGAAGACGAGCACCGCCGCATACGGCAGCACCACGCCGAAGAGCGGCGCGAGCCCCACGCTCGCTCCGATCCAGGCGATGGCCGCGATGAGCAGCACGAGGACCAACGATGCAAACATTCCCTACCTCGCTTGGCTGGGGTTCTGNCCAGGGNCCGCGTGGTCCCTGGGGGCCTTNTCCNGGCTCNCNGGGCCCGCGGCNTCCGCCNNNTNGGGCCCGTTTTCAAGGCGCTGCGCCCAGCGGGCNAGCTGGGCGTGCTGGTTCTTGATNTCNNTGATGCGCGACTCGGCCACGGTCTCNCGNGCTTCGGCATAGATGTCGAAGGCGAGNAGCGCCAGNGTGTCGAGGCGCGATTCCGCNTCNAGNTAGTCCTCNAGNCGCCCCTTGAGGCGCATNTCNGGCATGACCTTTTCGCGGAGGATGGGCTTCATGAGATAGAAGACCGCAAGGCTCTGGCTGGGGGCGAACTTCTGCACGGCGCGCAGCTTGACNAAGCGGTCNAGCGAGGCGCGCACCNTGGCNGCNTCCACATCCTCCCCGGCCACGGCGTCNAAGAGCACGCCCGCGGCCTCGCGCGTCATGTGCGCCACGGGATTGGTGAAGGGGTCGCTNNCGGTGCGCANNAAGCCCGTGGTCTCNAGNGGGTAGGTGGCGAAGACCGCCTCCACCCAGGANTCGACCACTTCNTTCTTGTGCGCGCGCAGGATTTTCAGNGATCGCATGCCCGGCCCGGNNTTGCGCGNNAAGGAGGCCCCCGGCGCAAACCCGNAACGGCCCCTTCCGCGTGAANATGGATTCCCCNNNTATACGGNGGANAGGGGCTTNGCGTCAAGTCCTCCCCGCGCTTTTGCAGGGGAATAAGAGGGCGGGATCACTGTTGTTTTTGCGAAAAGCTGAAAAGGTAAAAGCGGGAGAGGTTTCGGACATGTTGCCGCGGCGACCGGTGCCAACGGGGCTTGCGGGCTGCGCGCAAAGGTCGCCGGGTCTCGCGCCCGGGAATTTTCTTGAAAAAGTGTAAAAAATGGTCTATGGGACTCGTCTACTTTCTTTAAAGGAGTCATCACACCATGCGCACCAGCCGAATCATCGCGCCCCTTCTCGTGGGCCTCTTTGTACTCACGGGCTGCCAGCAGCAGGAAAGCCAGGTCGCCCAGCCGAAAATCGCCATTGTGGACATGGGCCGGGTCATGCGCGACAGCGAGCCCGGCAAGGAAGGCGTGAAATTCCTCGAGGCCCAGCAGGCCGGCATGCAGGAACAGCTCGACGCCATCCAGGACCGCCTCGAAAAGAACCCCAAGGACGAGGCGGCCATGCAGGAGCTCCAGCGCGTCTATGCCGCCTCGCAGCAGCGGATGCAGGCCGAGCAGCAGAACGTGGTCAACCTGCTCTTTGACAGCGTGCAGCGCGTGGTCAACAGCTACCGCGAGGCCCAGGGTTTTGACATGATCCTCGGGGCCGAGGCCGTGGCCTCCTTCAAGCCCGGCGCGGACGTGACCGCGGCCATCATCGCGGAAGTGAACAAGCATAAGGTGGAGTTCAAGCCCGTGCCCGAAAGCGCGCTTTCCGGTATGGCCCCCGAGGGCGCGCCGGAAGCCGCGCCCGCCCCGGCCGTGGTTCCCCCGGCCCCGGCGGAAAAGCCTGCCGCCCCGGCCAACTAGGCCGCGAAAAAAATGCCGCCGCGCCGATGCGGCCGCCAACGCAACGAAAAACGCCTGCCCCCCCGGGGCAGGCGTTTTGTCATTTCCAGCCGATTTCTCTTGGGCGCCTTACTCCGCGCGGCGGAAGAGCGCCATATATTCCTGGTTACCCTTGGGCCCCTTGATGGCCGCGGGAAGGACGCCCCTGGCTTCAAGGCCGAGCTCCCCGGTGCAGAAATTGACGATCTTCTCCACAGCGCGCTTTCGCGCCGCCTCGTCGCGCACCACGCCGCGCACGGTCTCGCCGGGGCCGAGCTCGAACTGCGGCTTGATGAGCAGGGCCGCGAGGCCCCCGGGTCTGAGCCAGGCCATGCAGGGGGGTAAGATGAGGGTGAGCGAGATAAAGGACACGTCGCCCGTGAGCAGGTCAACCGGCTCGGGGATAAGGCCCGGCTCGGCGTAGCGCAGGTTCACGCCTTCGAGATTGACCACGCGGGGGTCGGCGCGCAAGCGCTCGTGCAGCTGGGCGCGGCCCACGTCCACGGCATAGACGCGGGCGGCGCCGCGCTGGAGCAGGCAATCAGTGAAGCCGCCGGTGGAGGCGCCGGCGTCCACGCAGGTCAGGCCCGTCACATCAAGATGGAAATTGTCCAGCAGGGTGAGCAGCTTGAAGGCGCCGCGGCTCACATAACGCTCGCCGGGAAGGAGCGCGAGGCGCGTGCCCTCGGGATAACCGTGGCCCGGCTTGGGGACCGGCACGGGCTGGAGCCCCGGCGCCGAACCCTCTGGCGGCGCGAGCACGATGCGCCCGGCCATGATGAGGCTGCGCGCCTTTTCCCGGCTTTCGGCCAGGCCCTGCTCAAAGGCGAGCTGGTCGGCGCGCACGCGGGCCTTGGCCATGCGGCTCAGTACACCACGCTGTAGGACATGACCTCGGGCCGGTGGAAGAAGAACTCCACGCGGCGATTCACGGCGCGGCTTTCCTCCGAGATGCCGGGCTTGAGCGGCCGCGTTTCGCCGTAGGCCACGCCGCGCAGGCGCGTGGGCTTGACGCCGTGGTCCGCGAGATAGCGCAGCACGGCCGCGGCGCGCGCGCCGGAAAGCTCCCAGGGCGAGTCATAGGGCGGCCGGGCCTCGCTGCCGTCGGCATGGCCGCGCACCACGAGGTAGAGGTTGTATTCTTTCATGATGTCGAGAACATCGCCCAAAACCTTGATGCCCTCGGGCTGGAGGGCCACCTCGCCGGGCTTGAACATGATGTCCGAATTGACGCGCAACTGCACGCCCACGTCGTCGGCGCTGATGCCCGAGGCGTTCTGCGGCACCGCGTCGGCCATGAGCATCTGCTTGAGCTTCTGGGCGATGGCGTAGTGGGATTTCTCCACCTCGCTGATCTTGAGGTCGCGCGTGTCGATCTTGTCCGTATTCTGGATGAAGGGATTGTTGGAAACGGGCGAGGTGGCGCTGGAGTCGAAGTTGCGCTCGCCGCTGAAATAGGCGGCGAGGCCCGCGCGCGTCTCCGGCGGCACCATGTTCAGGATCCAGAGCAGGAGAAAAAAGGCCATCATGGCCGTGACGAAGTCGGCGTAGGCCACTTTCCATGCGCCGCTCATAGTGCCTCCTTGGGGTGCGGGGCCGTGTTGGCCCGAAAACGCCATTCCCGCATACTGGGTACGCGGGAATGGATAATGATATGCAAGATGCCTGCCGGGCCTAGTTGCTCTTGAGCTTTTCTTCCATCTCCGGGAAGGTGGGCCGGAACGGGTAGGGGATGGCCCGGCGCCCGTACTCCACGGCGATGAGCGGCGTGGAGCCGCGGATGGCGGCCGCGAGAGCCTCCTTCACCGCGTTGAAGTAAAAATGCTCTTCGGCGACGTAGTTCTCGAGCTTGGAGCCCATGGGCCCGAAGAGGCCGTAGCAGCAGAGGATGCCGAAGAAGGTGCCCACGAGGGCCGCGCCGATGTGGTGGCCGAGCACGTCCGGCGGCTCGTTGATCATGCCCATGGTGACGACAACGCCGAGCACGCAGGCCACGATGCCCATGCCCGGCAGGGACTCGGCCATGTGCGTCACGAGGTGCGCGGGCAGCATACCCTCCTCGCGCATGGTCTCCATGTCCATGTCCATGAGGCTGTCGATGTCGGCCGGGTCGCCCGTGGTCAGGTAGACGCGCAGGGTGTCGCCGATGAAGTGGACGAGGGTGGAATCCTTGGAGATATTGGGATACTTGCTGAAAATGGGGCTCGATTCGGGTTTTTCCACGTCGCCTTCGATGCTGATGACGCCCTCGCGGTGCATCTTGGAAAAGAGCGCGTAGAGCAGCGCCAGCGTCTCGAGGTAGCGGGCCTTGCTCGAGCCGGGGTCGGCGAAGAGGTGCTTGAGGCTCTTCAGGATGAGCCCGAAGGTGTACTTGGTCTGGCTGCCGAAGAACGCGCCCATGGCGCAGCCGAGGATGATGATGAATTCCGCCGGCTGGAAGAGCACGCCCCAGTCGCCGTGGGACATGGTGTAACCCACGCCCACGGAGACTCCGACAACGATGAGGCCTATGAGCAGATACATGCCGTACCGCCTGTGCGGCCGCCCCCATGCCCGGGGGCGCTCCGCGTGCTTCTCCGATAGCGGGCACATGCCCGCAGACAGGACTGTATACTATTCCGCTGTCCAGCTCAACGGCGGAATGGGGCGAAACTTTAGGGCGCCGGCGACGCTGCCGCTGCCGCCGTCACCTCCCCTTCATCTTCCGAAAACGCCGCGCAGAAGCTCGCCCGCCCGGCCGAGGTCGTCGCGGACGTTCCCGCCCCTTGTCTGCCCGGCCGGTGCCGTCCCGCGCTGGTTCTGGTTGTTGAGGAGTTGGGGGATGACCCTCTTGCCCACATCCAGGGTGAACTTCGGGTCAACGCTCACGGCCACGGCGTCGAAGGGCCCCTTGAAATTGAGGGGGATGTTGAGGCCGGCGGCGCTCACCGTGGCCGAACCCTCGAGATATTCACGCGCAAGGCTCGCGCGCGCCTCGCCCCGCAGGGTGATGCCCTGTGCCGTGGCTGTCACGGGCTTGGCCGTGATTTCGCCCCTGCTGACCGTGAAGGGCGCGCTCAGCGTGGTAACGCGGTCGGGGATGCCTATCTTGAGCATGGGCAGGGCGCGCAGTTTTTCGGCGGCCTCGCGCAGGGCAGGTGCGGAGAGGTCGCGCGCCTCGAGCTTTCCGTCGCCGCTGAGGCTGGACAAAAGGGCCGGAGCGCCCGCGCCCGCGGCCCTGAGCCGCGCCGTGAAGCCGGCGCTCCCCGAGGCCAGCCCCGCCTTGCCGGCGGCGGCGCAGAGCGCGCCGATATTTATGGCGGCCCCGCTCGCATCGACGCTGTACGCCGAAGCCGGAAGGTCGGCCGTGGCCGTGCCCTTGAGCGAACCGCCGCTGCGGAGGCTGGCGGAGAAGCCCCCCACGGTGTAACGGCCGCGCTGGCCCGTGATATGGGCCGCGATGTCGCTCAGGCCAAAGCCCCCGTAGCGCAGTTCGGCCACGGCGAGGCTCAGGTCGACTGTGGGCAGGGAGCTCGCGGCGCTTGGGCGGCCGCCCTTGGGCTCGGCCTTGGGGCTGCCCTGGACCGCGGGCGCCGGGCTTTCCGCCGCCGGGGTGGCCTTTTCGGCCGAGAGCCACGGGTCGAGCGTCACCGGCCCCACGCGCAGCTTGCCGCCGAGCGAGAGAGGCGTCTGCGCGGCCATGGGCAGGCCCACGGTGAGGTCGCCCGCGAGGGTGAGGCCGGCCGCCCTTGCGTCGAGGCCCCCGAGCCGCAGGGCCGGAGGGGCATAGGCCAGCCGGCTGCGGACATCCACGGTATCGGCCGCGCCCTTGGGGAGCGCGAAGCCCCCGAGCGCCGCCAGCCTGCGCGCCGAGCCGGTGAGCGCCATGTCGCCGGCCACGGTCAGGGGCTCGAGGTTCGCGTTGCCCTTGAAGGTCAGCAGGGCCTGGGGTGTGGCCTTGCCGGCGTCGCCCAGTTGGAGCCGGGCGTCCACGATGCCCTTTTTCCCCGACCAGTCGAGGGTGGCGCGCAGCTCCACCACGTCACCAGCGCCCCCCACGCCCTTGGGCAGACTCGCGCCGGCAAGCGCCCCCAGTTTGCCGGCGGAGCCGGTGAGCGTGACATCGCCCTTGAAGGCCGGCGGCGCAAGCCATCCCTCGCCCTTGAGCTCCAGGCGGCCCTGTGGGGCGGTGAGCCGCGCCTCGGCCACGCTCAGCCGGAGCGCGGCGAGGTCGAGCGCGCCCTCGCAGGTCAGTTGCAGCGGCGCCAGCTCGCGCGGGATGAGGCCTTCAAGCGGCGTAAAGGCCACGGAGACCTGGCGGAAGGTCAGGTTGGGCGCGTAATAGCGGAGCTGGCCCTTGAAGGCGAGATTGCCCTCCAGGAGAGGCGCGGTTGCCGCGGCATCCTTGCCGGTCTTGTTGTTCCCGGCGGCTGCCCCGCTCTCCGCTACCGCCACTACCATGTCGCCCTGGAGGCCGGCTTCCTCGCGCCGGCGCAGGTTTTCCAGCGCAAGGTTGAAGCCCGAGACGCGGATGTCGCGGCTGCCGTCCACAAGATGCAGGGCGCCCTGGCTCACGGTGAGGCGCCCGAGCTCAAAGGGCAGCGCGTCGTCCGGGGCCTTGCGTTCCTTCGTGTCGCTGGCGCCCGGGGCTTGCGCCGGCCCGTTTTCCGCATCGCCGGCGGCGGGCGCGGCCAGGCGGATATCCGCCTCGGGCCGGTCGAGCCTGAGCTCGCTGATGACGAGAGCGCCCGACAAGAGCGGTTCCAGCTCAAGACGCGCCATCCCCCCCGCAAGCGAGACCGTCACGGCATTCCCGTCGAGCTCGCCGCTCCAGCGGGCCGCGCCGAAGCGCAGCCCCGGCGGCAGCAGGGAGATATGCGGCGTCTCCTTGAGCTCCAGCGGCGAACCGGTGGCCTTTTCCGTGGCTTCGGCGATGCGCCGGACGATGAAGTCCGCATCCATGTGGGTGACATAGAACGCGGCCCCGCCGACGCCGAGGACGAGGACGCCCAGGATACAGAGAAGGACTCGTTTCATGCGGCCTCCGCAGCGGCCCGCGCAAGGAGCCTGCGCTGCTGCGTGGATATGGCAAGCTCTCTACAGGAAGTAACGGCGCCCCGCAAGCCGGGTTTACCGGCGGGGCAAAAGCCGCTACAACAGGGCATGGTCTTGTTGCAGGCATTCGGGGGCGTGCTGAGCCTTTTGCTCGTGGTGGGCGTGGGCTATGTGCTTGCCGGGCGCGGCTGGTTCCCGCCGGCGGTGCGCGGCCTGCTGCCCCGGCTCGTGACCAATGTGGCGCTCCCGCCCTTCCTCATGTGCACCATTTTGCGCTCCTTCGGCCGCGAGGATCTCTGGCACATGCTCCAGGGCACGCTTTTGCCGCTCCTCGCCATGGTGCTCATGTACGCGCTCGCCTATGCGGTGGGCCGCGCCGCGGGCGTGGAGCGCCGGCACTTCGGGCTCTTCTGCGCCTGCGTCTCCAACCCGAACACCATCTTCATCGGCATCCCGGTCAACATGGCGCTCTTCGGCGAGGAGGCCGTGCCCTATGTGCTCCTCTACTATTTTGCGAGCACGTCCTTTTTCTGGACAGTGGGCAACTACGCCATCAGCAGGGACGAGCGCGCGCCCGGCGCCGCGGCCCCGCTGCCGGAGGCCGACGGGCACCCGGGCGCAAGGCGGCGCAAGGCGCTCGTTTCCGCGCCGGTGTTCGGCTTTATCGCCGGCATCTCGCTGGCGCTTTTGCATGTGGAGCTGCCGGGCTTTTTGCTGGAGGCCGCGCGCCTCGTGGGCAGCCTCACCACGCCGCTGGCCCTCATCTATATCGGCGTGACCCTGCACGAGATGGACCTGCGCCATTTGCGCGTCACGCGCGACATGGCGCTGGCGCTCACGGGCCGCATGGCGGTGAGCCCGCTTTTGGTCTGGGTGCTCTTGCCGCTGTTCGGCCTGCCGCCGCTCATGGGCAAGGTCTTCGTCATGCAGGCGTCGCTCCCCGTGCTCATGCAGGTGGCCATCCTGAGCGGTTACTACAATACCGACCCGGAGTTCGGCTCGCTCATGGTCTCGCTGTCCACGCTCGCCTGCGCCGTGACCATCCCCGTCTATATGCTGCTGTTATCGTTGTGAGCGGCGCCCCTCACGCCCCGCGCGGTTCGGGCCGCGATTCCGGCCCGCGCGAGAGCAGGTAGGAGAAGGTTGCGCCCAGGGCCGCCACGCCGGCCAGCACCCGGATGGCCACGGGCAGCCCCGCCATGTCGGCCACCCAGCCGAGGACGGGCTGGGCCACGCCGCCGAGGCTGGTGGCGAGGCCCAGGGTCACGCCCGAGGCGAAGCCGATATTGCGCGCGAGCAGCCGCTGGCCGAGTACCACCTGCGAGCTGAAGGGCGCATAGAGCACGAAGCCGAGCAGCGGCAGGCAGGCATAAGCCCAGGCCACCGAGGGCGCGAGGCTGAAGGCGAGCACGGCGAAGGGCATCACCGAGAAGGCGAGGCGGATGACCGGCACGCAGCCGATGCGGTCGGAGAGCATGCCGCCCATGATGTTGCAGGCCACCCCGCAGGAGCAGAAAATCACGAGCGCCACGGCGCCCGCGGCCTTGGACTGCCCAAACACGTTCACCCAGTAGAGCGGGATGAAGGCGTTGCAGCCCACGAACACCGTGGAGCGGGCAACGATGACCACGGTGAGCCGCGAAAACTCGTGCCAGTTGTTGACCGGTTTGGGGCCGCCCGCCGGGGCCTCGGCCGGGCTTTTTTGTGGCCCCTTGGTCGCCGCGCGCCCGAGGCGCGTGATGGCAAGGAACAGCACCGCCGCCATCACAAGCCCGAGCACGCCGAAAACGCCCATGCCCTTCATGCCGAAGCCGCCCACAAAGGCCGCGACCAGCAGCGGCCCGAGGATGAAGCCGGTATTGCCGCCGATGGAAAAGATGCTGAGCCCGATGCCCTTGCTCTCGCCCGAAACGCGGTTGGCATGGCGCGCGCCTTCGGGGTGGAACAGGGCCGCGCCCACGCCGCTGATGGCGATGGCCGTGAAAATGGCCCAGTAGCTCGAGAGAAAGCCCATGCAGGCGATGCCGCAGCCGGCCAGCGCCACGCCCACGGGCAAAAACCACGGCTTGGAGAGCTTGTCGGCGAGCAGCCCGAACACCGGCTGGATGATGGACGACAGGCAGGAATAGGCGAGCATGAGGCCGCCCGTGGCCTGGTAGTCGAGCCCGTAGGCCGAGCGCAGGTAGGGGAGCGCCGCAGGCAGCGCGCCGGAATTGACATCGCAGGACATGTGCCCCAGCGCGAGGAGAAAAATCTTCTTCTTTTCCATGCCCCGGAAGCTACGCCTGCGGGCGAAAAATTCAAGCCGTTTTCACGGGCTTGCGGCCGTAGCCGCGCGGCGTGAGCATGTACGGGCCGGCCAGGCGGCTCTCGGAATTGCCGATGATGACGAGAGTCAGCATGTCGGCCCATGTGGGGTCGGCTTCGGCGAGCGTTGTGAGCCTGACCTCCTGCCCGGGGCGGTACGCCTTGCGCACCATGCCCACCGGGCATGCGGGCTCGCGCAGGGCCCGGGCCATGTCGAAAGCCATGCCGAGATAATCGGGCCGACCGTGCGAGCGGGGATTGTAGATGACGCAGACGAAATCCGCCGCCAGCGCGGCCTCAAGCCGCGCCCGGATGCGCTCGAGCGGGGTGAGCAGGTCGCTCAGGCTGATGCAGGCGAAATCATGGGTCAGCGGCGCGCCGAGGAGCGCCGCGGCCGCGCAGAGCGCGGGCACGCCGGGCACCACGCAAAAGGGCACCGCCGCAAGCAGGCCGCGTTCTTCCAGTATTTCCAGCGCAAGGCCGGCCATGGCGTAGATGCCCGCGTCGCCGGAGCTGACAAGGGCGGTGGGCGCCCCGGCGACGGCCGCGTCCACGGCGGCGGCGCAGCGTTCGCGCTCCTGGCGCATGCCTGAGCTGAGGAGCCGCTTGCCGGCAAGGAGTTCCGGCGGGAGCAGGTCGAGATAAAGCCCGTAGCCGGCCACGCAGGATGCCGCCGCCAGCGCGGCGCGGGCCTCGGGGGTGAGCAGCCCGGTGTCCCCGGGGCCGATGCCCACGGCGGTGAGCGGCGCGGGAGATGCGGCGGGGGTGGCGGTCATGGGTGTTCTCCTTGTTTTTGTTGCTTGGGGGTGGCGGGCGAAGCAGGTTCGGGCCGTCCTGTTAATGCTGAAATTATCCGTCAAAAACAGCCTTGCTCCAGCCGTTGCGACGAAGGAAGCTACGGATGGAGACAGCAATTAGTTACCCTACAGCCAATCAACGCAGCCGCTGTCGCTATCCGTAAGGCTCGCAAGCTCGCCAACGGCTAGCGCTTAGGTTTCGGCTGCGCCAGAGAAAAATTTTCTCGGTCGAGTACTTAAGTACACTCCCGTCGAAAATTTTTATCTTCCTTGCCGAAACCTGAAAATCTTATTTTTTAGGATTCTTCCGGCACCAGCCCCCGTCTGTCGCTTCGCCCCAGCCGGTATTAAGGAAGGCCGCTTTCGGGGATTCATCCCGTCATGCAAACAGCGACAGCCACGGTGACACGGCCCTGAAAGACCGTCTTGGGCGCCAGCAGAATGGCGTTCGCGGCGGGCCGTGCTTCCTGCGCGGCCAGCAGGGCAGCCGCTTCGCAAACGCTGAATGGCGCAAGCCCGAAGCGCGCCCCGGCGGCTTCCGACGGGTGCGGCACGGGCACGGCTGCGAGATCCTGCGCGGGGTACGCCAGCATGGGCACGCCGAGACGGCGCGCGGCTTCCGCAAGGCCCGGCTCTTCCGCTTTTTCCGCCACCGTGGCGAGGCTCGCCAAGGCCGCCACTTCCAGCCCGTGCCCTGCCAGGGTCTCGCGCACGGCGCTCTCGATGGCCGCCGCGTCCACGCCTTTGCGGCAGCCCACGCCCGCATGCAGCAGCGGCGCGGCCATGCGCAGCACGTCCGGGCCGGCCGGCATGCGCTTCCAGTGGATGCGTACGAGGGGGATGTCTCCGCACGCCGTTTCGGCCCCGCGCCGGAAGCGGGGTTCCTGAGCCCCGGGAAGGCAGGAAAGCGGGTCGGAGAGGGGCACCGGCTCGCCCTCCAGCAGCGCCGCGGCCACGCGCGGGAGCTTGTCCCAGTCGAGGATGCGTAAGGATGCGGCGCGGGCGAGCTCGTCCAGTGCCGGCGGCCCGTCCGAAACGGCGTCCGAGGCCGTGGTGATGACCGCCTCCCCGCCGAGCAGGCGCGCCACATGCCGGGCGAGGCCGTTGCCGCCGCCCCAGTGGCCCGAGAGCAGGCTCACCGCATAGCGGCCGGCCGCGTCCAGCACCACCACGGGCGCGTCCACGCTCTTGTGGCGCAAAAGCGGCGCCAGCGCCCGCACGGCGATGCCCGCCGCGCCGAGAACGATATGGCCGCGGTATTTGCGAAAATCCCGCGCCAGCGCGTCGGCGAAGCGCGCGAAGGGGAGGGCTGCGGCTTCCCCGCTTTCCCGGTCAAGGGCGCAGAGGCGCGCCGGAGCGAAGAGGCGGCACTCAGCCACGGTTCCGCCTTCGGGCGCCTCCCAGGGCTGTTCCGCGAGGCGGGCCGCAAGGCGCCGGCCGGTGGCGAGGCCCGGGAGGCTCAGGGCCCAGCAGACGAGGGCGGCCGCCGGCTCGCCAGCCTCGCGCCGTACAGGGGGCCGCACGCTCCTGCGGCCGCCCGCCCGTACCGAAGGATGCCGCACCGGGCTCAGGCCGGGAATTTCACCGCCTTGGCCGCTTCCAGCGCGCGGTCGAAGTCGTCCTTGGTATGCGCGAAAGAGACCATGCCCGTCTCAAAGCCCGAGGGCGCGAGATAGATGCCCGCGGCCCGCATCTGCTTGTAAAAGGCCGTAAAGAGCTTCTGGTCGCACTTCTTGGACTGCTCGAAATTGGCTACCGGCGTCTCGCTGAAGAAGGGGCAGAACATGGAGGCGATGGTCGGCATCTGCACGGCGACACCCTTGGCGCGGAGGATGTCGGCGAGCTCCCTGGCGAAGGCCGCGGTGCGCTTCTCAAGGCCGGCGTAGTCCTCGGTCTTGAGGCGCGTGAGCGTGGCGAGGCCGGCCGCCATGGCCAGCGGATTGCCCGAGAGCGTGCCCGCCTGGTAGACATCCCCCGCCGGGGCCACGCGCTCCATGTAGCGGCGCTTGCCCCCGAAAGCGCCCACCGGCAGGCCGCCGCCGATGATCTTGCCGAAGCAGGTGAGGTCCGGGTCGATGCCGAAGCGCTCCTGCGCTCCGCCATAGGCCAGGCGGAAGCCGGTGATCACCTCGTCGAAGATGAGCAGGCTTCTGTATTCTTCGGTGAGCTGGCGCAAGCCCTCGAGGAAGCCGGGCAGCGGCAGCACGAGGCCCATGTTGGCGGCCACCGGCTCCACGATGACAGCCGCGATGTGCTCGCCGTGCTTCTGGAAGCAGGCGGTGGCGGCTTCAAGGTCGTTATAGGGCACGAGCAGGGTCTCTTCCACCACGGCCCTGGGCACGCCCGGCGTGCCGGGTATGGACAGCGTGGCCACGCCCGAGCCCGCGGCGGCGAGGAAGGGGTCTGCATGGCCGTGGTAGCAGCCGATGAACTTGACCACCTTGTCCCGGCCCGTGACCGCGCGGGCGAGGCGCAAGGCGCTCATGGTGGCCTCGGTGCCGGAATTGACCATGCGCACCATTTCAAGGCCCGGCATGGCCGCGACCACTTCTTGCGCGAGCTTCACCTCGTCCGGGCAGGGCGCGCCGAAGCTGGTGCCGCGGCCCACGGCCTCCCGGAGCGCCGCCGTCACGGAAGGCTCGTCATGGCCGAGGATCATGGGCCCCCAGGAGAGCACGAAATCCACATAGACCCGCCCGTCCGCGTCCTTGAGGTGCGCGCCGTGGGCCTCGGCGATGAACAGGGGCAGGCTTTCCACATTGCGGCAGGCCCGGACAGGGCTGTTGACGCCGCCGGGGATGAGGGCCAAGGCCGCTTCATAGAGTTCGCGCGAACGGTCGTCCATGGGGGCTCCTTGTGCTGGCGCCCGCTGCCGGCCATGTGCCGGCACTCAGGCGAAATAGGTCATGGAAGTCTTTTTCAGTTCCTTCAGGCTGCGCAGGATGGCGTATTCCCGCAGGGGCCACGCGGCCAGAAGGTCGTCCACCACGCCGAGGCATTCGGCCTCGCTGCGGCCGTGGGCCATGGTGTAGAGGGTATAGGGCCAGTCCGCGGCCGGGCTCGGGCGAAAATACGCGTGGGAGACGCGCGGATGCTGCGCCGCGATGGGGCCGCAGGCACGGGCCTCCTCCTCGCTGGCGACCCAGGCCACCATGGCGTTGTGCGTCCAGCCGGTGCGCTGGTGGCGGATGCTGGCGCCAAAACGGCGGATGGCCCCGCTTTCCTTAAGGCGCGTGAGCAGCGCGAGCACCTCGGCCTCGGTGAGGCCCGTCTGCGCGGCGATGTCCGCGTACGGGGTGAGCGAGTCGGGGAGGTTCCCCTGCACGATGGCGAGCGCCGCGCGTTCGGCGGCGCTGAAGGCGGGCGGCATCATGGCTCCGGGGTCTGGTGATTGCATTGCTTGCGAGAGGGCATGTGCGTCTGTGCTGTATCTGTACTGCCGAAATTATCCGTCAAAAACAGCCTTGCTCCAGCCGTTGCGACGAAGGAAGCTACGGATGGAGATAGCAGTTAGCTACCGCGCCAGCCAATCAACGCCACCGCTGTCGCTATCCGTAAGCAGGCAAAGCCTGCTAACGGCTACCGCTTTGCTGCTGGCTGCCTCAGAGAAAAATTTTCTCGGTCGAGTACTTAAGTACACTCCCGTCGAAAATTTTTATCTTCGTTGCCAGCAGCAAAAAATCTTATTTTTTAGGATTCTTCCGGCACCAGCACCCGTCTTCCGCTTCGCTCCAGACGGACGAAGGAAGCGCCGCTGACGGTAAGTATCCGCCCAATTGTCCCTAGCGCTTGAAGGAACGCGCGAACAGGTCCTGGATGGCGATGCGGCCGTTGTCTTCGAGAAAGCGCGTGCCCGTGGCTGCGAAGTGGGGGTGCTCGATGACCGGTGCTTCCACTTCGGTCCAGACATCCTTGTCCCAGAAGAACCAGGCGCTGCGGGGCTGGTCGAAGACATGCAGGGGCTTGTTGCAGATCTTGGCGAATTCCGCGCCCCAGCCGGTGCCGCCCTTGACCGTGTTGTCGGGCTGGATGGCGCCCACCACGATGACCTCGTCGCCGCTGCTCACCTGCCAGCAGATGGACTGGAGCACCTTGCGGAACAGCGGGGCGCGCGTGTACTCGCGGTTCATGAGCCGGGAGACATAGGTCAGGCTCACGTCCTTGAGGCCGAGCTCTTCCGAGGTGAGGACGCGCACGCCGCGAGTGCGGTCAATCTGGTGGCCTTCAAAACTGTAGTTGACTTCCTCGATGCCCCAGCTTTCGGCGAGCGCGCCGAAAAACTGTTCCGTACCGGCGGCGCCGCCGCTGTAGAGCACGCATTGCGAGGGATTGAGCATGGTCGACTCCTGAAAGTGGATGATGGCCCCGGCGGGCGGGTGCACCAGTATGGCAGAATTTGCCCTCCGGGGCAAGGTGGGGCGTTGCGCCGTGTCCGCGCCCTAGTGCCGCCCGGACGCTTCCTCTGCGAAGGTGGCGCCGAAGCGGTCGATGCCCCAGGTGAGCGCCAGCACATAGAGCGCAGCGAACACGGCGAGCCCGGCACAGAGATAGGGCGGCGCCGAGAGCGAAAGCCGCATGAGGAGCGTGCCGATGACAAAGCCGGAATTGCGGAACACCGCGAAATAGCTCGGCATATAGCGCTGCGCGATGAGCACCATGGCGATGTCGGCGAAGATGAGCACGGTGTAGATGGTCTCGAAAAAGCCTGAGCCCCCGGGCGCCGGCCGCCCCGCGAGGAAGGCCCACACATGCTCCACGCCGATGGCGGCGAAGATGCCGAACAGGATGAGCGCCACGAGCTTCTTGCTGAGCACATAGCCCTCGCGGCGGCTTTCGTCCCGGATGTAGTTGCGCCCCTGCTGGAGGTGCCGGTACACGCCGAGGCAGAGGAAGACCAGAAGCGCCGCGCCGGCGGAAGCCGCGATCTCGCCGACCTGGAAGAGGTTGCCCATGCCGATCTCCACGGGCTCGCCGAACTGCGGCAGCTCCTTGAAGGCGTTGCGCAACAGGATGAGGGTCAGGATCTCGAACTGCTTGCCCATGGAGCGCGAGAGCGAGGCCGGCAGCACGAAGATGAGGCTTAAGAGCTCCATGACGAGGATGAGCGTGAAGGCGAGCTCGATGGACCAGAAGTGGCTCGCCGGCGGCGCGGGCAGCCACGCAGGGAAGAGGCCCTGGCGCCCGAGCTCCACCGCGCCCAGCGTAAGCAGGTAGATCCAGAGCAGGCCGAGGGCGAGGCGGCGCTGCGTGGCCGTGCCTTCCCAGAAGTGATACAGCCGGTCATAGAGGCGGCAGAGCGAGGGGGCCAGGGTGCCGGGCATGGGGTCTCCGGGATGGTTCAGGGGGGATGCGCTGGCGCACCATAGCGCGGGCGCCGCAAAAGTCAAAGGCCGGGCGCGTCAGGCGGCGTGGGGCGCGCCCTGCTCCTCTTGGGCCGCTTTCCTGGCCTGGCGCCGGGCCTCGAGGCAGGCGAGGACGAAATACACTGCGGCCAGCAGCAGGAGGTGCGCCATGTAGGGCGCGGCCTCGGCCACGTCCGCGCCGCACTGCGAGGCGCGGATGATGCCGTAGGAGCCGGGCGTGCTCGGGAAGAGCCAGCCAAGGCACTGGAAAAAGAAGGGAATGTTCTGCGTGGGCCAGAGATTGCCGGAAATGAACACGCAGGGAAGCGCCGAAAGCACCACAGCCTGCATGACGAAGTGGGTGGGCCCGAGCAGGAGCGAGAGCAGGCAGGCGAGCGAGCTCACGGCCAGCGAGAAGGCCGCGCACATGCCGAGCGTGGCGGGGATATTCTGGAAGGAATTGATGCCCTGAAGATAGAAGACCGGCCCCTCGACGAACAGGGTCCAGAACAGGCAGAGGAAGAACACCGACATCTGCACGCAGAAAAGGCACAGCGGCGAGCCGAGCGCGGCCGCAAGCACGGCCGGCCGCGCCGCGGCCATGTACCAGGCGTTGAACAGCATCCCCATGCCGGCGCACATGAGCGTCTGGAACACGATGACAAAGACGATGGGCACCGCGAAATTGAGATAGCCGGAAATGGTGTTGTACGCCGCCACGGTGACGAGCGCGGGCGCCTGCATCTCCATGCGGGCGAGCTCGGAGGCCGAGGCGCCCTGCGCGCGGAGCCACGCGGCCACGGCGCGGCTCGCCGCGGCCTCAAGCGGGCCGCTGGCCCCGGCCGTGGAGATGCGCCCGCCCACGAGGTAGGCGCCGTCCGCGGTGAGGGTGATGGCCGTGGGCACCGCGGCCGCCACGTCGCGCCCGAAATGGGGCGGGATCTCAAGGATGGCCGAGACCTCGGCGCGCTTCATGGCCAGGATGGCCTCCTGCCGGTTCTCCGTCACTTGCAGGATATTGAGGTCAGGCGTGGCGCGAAATTCCATGACGAGCTCACGCGAGAGCGGCGAGCCGTCGGCGTCCACGATGGCGCAGTGGATGTGGTCGGGGAGCTGCGCCATGTAGGGCCAGCAATAATAGGCGGCATAGAGCACGATGGCCGCCATGAAGAGCGGCGCGCAGGCCATGTTGGTGCAGCACTGGCGCAAGGCCGTGGTGAAGCAGCGTGCGGGCGTCATGGCCGGCCCGCCTCCTCGCTGGCGGCGAAGCGCCCGTATTTTCGGCGGAAAAAGGGCAGCCCGATGATGAGCGGCACCACGAAGAGCAAGGCCAGCGCGAGGAAGGTTGTGCCCAGCTCGTCGAGCCCGGCGCCGAGCGCCCAGACCTGCGACTGGCCGCGGATATACCAGGTGAGCGGCAAAAAGTCGGCGTAAAAGCGCACGCCCGCGTCCATGGAGTCAAGCGGGATGGAAAAGCCGGAGAAGGGCAGCGCCGGCGCCGCATAGCCCACGGAAATCACCAGCGCGAGCCGCCAGGTGGGCGCAATGCCGGTGATGAGCACGCACATGGCCGCGATGGCGGCCACGGCCGCGGCGCCGCAGAAAAACCAGGTGAGGACAGAGCCCGCCGGCGCGAAGCTGCCGTAGCCGCTGAAGAGCGCGATATAGAAGAGGATGACGAGGCAGTAATAGACGTAGTGCGGCGTGAGCTTGCCCACGAGGGCGGCGCCGAAGCTGCCGCCGGCCGAGGCCAGCCACGCGGCCACGCTGCGGTTCCATATCTCGCGCAGGATGGCGGTCATGAAGGCGAAGGTGGCGCCGATGATGATCAGCCCCGGGATGAGCGTGGAAGAGAGAAAGATGAGGAAGCTCGAGCCCATGTTGGCGAGCCGGTAAAAATCGGGGTGCACGAGGGAAAGGATGCGTTCGGCGCCAGTGGGGCCCGCGCCCGCCCGGAGGAGCTTTTGCGCCGTGCGCTCCTGCGAGAGGCCGTCCATGACCGCGGCCGTCTCGATGGCGAAGGTGCCGCCCACGGCATAGCGGTTTTCGTCCGTATGGATGACAACGGTGCCCCCGGCGCCGGAAAGCTCGTCGCGCATGTAGCCCGCCGGGATGACGATGACCCCGTAGACCGCGCCCTGGCGCATGGCCGCCAGCGCCCCGATGCTGTTCTCGTAGCTTTCGAGCCCGAGGGCCCGGTTGGCGTCGAGCGCGCGGATGACCTCGCGCGAGGCGGAGCTTTTGTCCTCGTCCACCAGCGCCACGGGCACCCTGGTCATGATACCCTGCCCGAGCAGGCCCCAGACGATGAGCATCCACACAAGGGGCATGATATTGCAGAAGATCACTTCCCGGGCATTGCCGGCCCACTCCCGGCATTCGCGTCCCATGGAGCCAAAGACGCCGGCGAACCAGCGGCGCAAGGCGGTCATCGCTCCCTGTCCACCAGCACGGTCATGCCGGGCCTCAGGCCTTCGATCTTTTCCACGGGCCTCGCGCGCACCTCGAAGGTCTTCATGTCATAGCCCGAGTCCTCGCGGGTGCTGCGCCAGGTGGCGTAGCTGGCGCGCGGGCTGATGTAGTAGACCTTGAAATCGATGCCGTCGCGCCCGAGGGCCGGCACCCGGGCCTTGAACACATGGCCCACGGTGATGCCGGGCAGGCTCTCCTCCCGGATGTTGAAGCTCGCCCACTGGTCGTCGAGGTTGACCACCGTGAGCACCGGGAAGCCCGCGCCCGCGAGCTCGCCCGCCACCAGCACCACCTTGTCCACCTCGCCCGCGTGCGGCGCCTTGAGCTCCACATCGTCCGCGAGCGACGCCACCTCGCTGACCACGGCCGCGGCCTCGCTGGTCTCGGCGCTGGCGGCCGCCTTCTCCTGCGGGCGCGAGCCGGCCTGCGCGAGGTCATAGGCCTGTTTCGCGGCGGCCGCCTGGTCGGCGCTGGCGAGCATTCTGGCGCGGGCCTCGTCATGGCGCTCGCGCGAGACGAGCCCGTCCCGGAACAGCGCCGCGATGCGGTCATAGGTCTTGCGGTCGAGGTCGGCGGCGGCCTGGGCGCGCTCCCATTCCGCGTGGGCGGCTTGCTTTTCCTGCGGGCGCAGGCCCTCGTCCACCATGCTCTGCTGCGCCTCGGCAGCGCGGTCGCGCGCACGCGCCTCGGCGAGCTTGGCTTCTATTTCGGGCAGGTGCATGCGCGCCACCACCTGCCCGGCCCGCACGCTCTCGCCGGCCTCCACGAGCACTTCCTTCACGCGGCCCGGCACTTTCGAGGAGATGCTGATGGTGCGGCCTTCCATCTGGCCCTGAAAGGGGGGCAACGGCGGAAAGGCCGCGCGCCATACGCCCCAGATGACGAAGATGCCCACGCAGGCCACGGTGGCCAGCAGCAGGACGAGGCCCAGCTTGCCGCCGCGCGCCTTGGCCGCGGCGTGCTCTTGTGTGTCGCTCATGCTCAGTTTTCCCGGATGATGTCGGTTGCGGTGCAGGCGTTCATGAAGTCCGGCATGTTGCCGGAAACGAGGTGTAGCAGGGCGTAATTGACCACGAACTGGAAGGCCGCCACCCGGCGCTCCACCTCGGCTGCGAGCAGCTGGTCGCGGGCCTGGGTCACGTCGAGCGCGGTATACAGCCCCTCGCCGAAGCCCTCGCTCTTGAGTTTCAGGTTTTCCCGCGCCAGCGCCACGCCCGAGGCCGTGAGGGTATATTGCTCGCGCGCGTTCTGGGTGTTGATCCACGCGGTCTCCGTGGCCGTCCTCACCGCGTTCACGGCTTCGGCCTGGCCCGCGCGCGCCTCGCGCAGGGTGGCCCGGGCGCTCTTGTAGTCCGCCAGGCGATCGCGCGAATCCCAGAGGGTGAGGTTCACGCCAAGGCCGGCCAGCCACTCGGGCCATGCGGCGGCCTGGTGCGGATGGGCGAAATAATACTGCCCGAAGGCCATGACCTGCGGGAACCACGAGCTTTTGCTGGCGTTGACGCCCTGGTCGGCCTGCTGGACGCGGGCCTCCACGGCGGCGAGCTGCGGATTGTTTTTGAGGGCCTGCTCCACCCAGGTCTCCATGGGCGGAAGGCCCTTCTTGAGCACAAAGAGCGGCGTGGACAGGGTGCCGAGAGTGTCGGAAAGGAGCAGGCGCTGCAACTCGAGCTTTGCCGTGCGCACATGGTTGCGCGCCTTGAGGCGCTCGCGCTCGGCGGCGTCGCGCGCCACCTTGACGCTCATCACCTCCACATGGCTCACCATGCCCTCTTTCTCGAACGAGCGGGCGCGGGCGAGCTCGCGGTCTTGCTCGGCGAGCGTGGCCTCGCGCAATTTCTGGAGGGAGAGCGCGAGCTGGAGGCCGAAATACTTGGTGACGAGCTCGGCGTCGAGCTGGTTGGTCTGCTCACGGTGCTGCGCTTTGGCCTCTTCCGCGCCGTACTTGGCGGCTTTTTGCGCCGCGCCGATCTTGCCGCCGGTGAAGATGGGCATGGTGCCGGTGACGGCCGCGCGGGGGCCGCTGAAATTGTAGGTGTCCTCGATGTCAAGGGGCATGGAGCCGAGCGGCGTGGAGACCGAGCGGTCAACGTCCACCTTGGCCTCGCCCCACATCTCCACGGCGCCCACGCCGATGGTGGGGCCGTGCAGCCACTTGAGCGAATCCGCGGCCTGCTCCTTGCTCTCCACATTGGCCGCCGAGGCCTTGAGGGCGTTGCTCCGCTCCTGCAACTGTTCGCGCGCGCGGCTAAAGCTCAGGTCAGCGGCGGCCGAGGGGGAGGGAAGCACGAGGCCCGCGAGCAGGAACAGCAGAGCCACCGCCCCGAGGAGCCGGTGCTTGCCGTGTGTGCCGGCAGATGCGGCGTGTGTGGTGTTCCGCATACACACCCCTTGGGAGTGGCCGCCCGCGTCGCCGGGACGCGGCAGAGCGGGCCCTGGGCGCACTCTGGAAATTCTCTGGAAACGGTCTCGGGTATTTTTATAGGGCGCGAAAGAGAAGTCAAGAAGGCCCGGGGCCGGGGAGTGCTGGCGGCTTTTCGGGCTTGCGGCCCTTCCGGCGGTGCCGCAGGGTCGCCCCGCGACGGGCACAGCCAAAAACGAAGGCCCCGGCAATGCCGGGGCCTCGTGAAACAGGCGCTGTGCCGAAAACCTAGAAGCCGAAGCCGTCGGCATTGGCCCCGGAGGTGCCGAAGCCGAATTCCTCGGGCACGCTTGAGGCGGCCTCCTCCTGCACTTCGGCCACTGTCTCGCCGCCGGTGCCGGCAGCGGCGGCAGCGCCGCCCACCACCATGCCCTTGAGGCCGTCCTTGATGGCGTCCTTGATGGTCTGCATGAGCTCGTCGTGGTTCACGGCCACCTTGCCCTGGAACTCGGCCACCTGGCGGGTGAGGCCGCCCACCTCGGTCTTCATGGCCTTGAGCTTGCCCTCGAGCTCGTCGCACTTTTTCTGCACGGCCTGGGCATGGGCCTCGAAGGGCTCAAGCTCGCGCACGCGGGCCTCGAGCTTCGCCACGGCCTCGCTCTGGCGGGTGGCGGCGGCATTGGCCTCGGCCATGGCGTCCAGCGCCTCGGCGGCGAGAGCCCTGGTGCGGCCGTCCATGGGCGTGAGCGACACATTGTCGCCGAGGGCCTTGCGCCACTTGGCCACAAAGGCGCTCCAGTCCTGGCCCTCGGCCCAGTCCATGTCCATGAATTTGGGATACCAGCGCGCGAGCCACGCGGCCGCGAAGGGGCCCACGGCTGCGGCGCAGGCCGCGCAGGTGACGGAGCGGCCGGTGATGAAGCCGGCGAGCTCCTGCACGTTCACGTCCTTCTTGCCCGTCACGAGGGCGAGAACAGTTTCCAGCGGAAAGACTTTGCGATCATCAGCCATGGCGGCTTCCTCCTCGAAGATCGGTACTGCGTTGGTGTGTGCCCGTGCCGTGGCTGCGGGTCAGCTTCTTCCGTACATCCGCACATAGACCATGGCCGCCACCCGGTACACGAAGTGCCCGAGCTTGGACCACGGCGCATAGGCGAAGAGCATCCAGACAAAGACCAGATGCAGGTAGTAGACGATGAAGGCGGAGTGGATGCAATCCATGAGCCGGAACACCTGCGAGAACATGCCGGTCACGGCCACCAGCCAGATGATGCCGAGCAGGTACCAGTCATAGTAACTGGAGGACTGGTACTTGGGGTTGAGCCGCGCGCGCCGCCAGGTGAGCAGGGCCAGCGCCACGAGCAGCAGGATGGCCCCGATATTGGCGAGCACCTTCACCGGGAAGGTGAGCGGCATAGGCGTTTCGATGAGGATGCAGGGCAGCACCTTGCCGCCCCAGTGACCGATGGCCACGATGGTGGTGACGAGCGCCAGGATGGCGAAGCTCCAGACGAGCATGGTGTGCGACACGCGCCGGCTCTCCTGGGGCACGCCCGTGGCCGGGCCGTCCTGGCAGTCGTCGAACTTGCGGCCAGTGATGACCTCCTCGAAGAGCACGTCCCAGAGAATGCGGAGCCAGCACTTCTTCGGCCCGAGCACGAGCAGGCCCCCCTTGGGCTTGAACATCTGCCACAGGCGCATGCAGCCCCAGGCGAGGATGGCGAGCGCCCCGAAGAAGGTGAGCATGAAGATGGGGTCGATGGTATAGTCGCCATAGAAGATCTGCCCGAACACGATGCGGCCGTCGGCCGCCCGCGGGAACCAGTTGCCGTCATTGAAGCCCGCGCGGATCCACCAGACGATGAGCCAGAGCAAAGCCGGGATGCCGAAGAGCCAGGGCAGCCCCTTGCAGGAGCTCATCCACTTGCCCACGATGGAGGGCGGCGTGAGGTCGCGGTAGATCATGTTGCGGGCCGCGGACATCATTTCCGCGGGCTTGGCGCCGCGCGGGCAGAGGTCGGAGCAGTTGCCGCAATTGTGGCAGAGCCAGAGGTCAACGTCGGCCGCGAGCTTTTCCTTGAGGCCCCACGAAGCCCAGACCATTTCCTTGCGCGGATAGGGCGCCACCTCCGGCGAGAGCGGGCAGGCCACCGAACAGGTGGCGCACTGGAAGCACTTTTTGAGGTCGCTACCCCCTGCTTCCATGAGCTCCCGCGTGAAGGCGGGATCGGTGTGCAGCGTCATTTGCGCCATGAGACCTTCCTCCTACATGCCCTTGAACGGGTTGGGGCCAAGGGCCGTGATGCGGGCGACAAAGCCGTCGATGAGGTCCGGCACCCTGTCATATTCGTCGATGGCCACCTCGAGCTGGTCCACGCGCTCCGGCTCCACACCGAGGCGGCTCAGGGTCTCGGCGATGTTGTCGCGCCGGCGGGCGCAGATCTCCGAACCCTTGACGAAGTGGCACTGGTAGTCGTCGCCATACTTGCAGCCGAGCAGCAGCACGCCGTCAAAGCCCTTGCTCATGGCGTCCGACACCCAGATGGCGTTGACGGAGCCAAGGCAGCGCACCGGGATGACCCGGCAGTACGGGCTCCACGACTTGCCGCGCAGGCCGGCCATGTCGAGAGCCGGGTAGGCGTCGTTCTCGCAGGCGAGGATGAGGATGCGCGGGCCTTCCTTCTTGAAGTCCTTGGGAACCTGAACCTCGCGGATCATGGAGCCGATCTGGTCGATGCTGTAGTTGGCGAAGGAGATGACGCGCTCCGGGCAGGCGCCGAAACAGGTGCCGCAGCGGCGGCAGCGCGCCGGGTTGGGCTTGGGCGTGCCCTTTTCGTCGTCGTCGAGCGCGCCGAAGGGGCATTCCTCGGTGCAGCGCTTGCACTGGGTGCAGCGCACGAAGTTGAACAGCGGGTGCGAGGTGTCGCCCGAGCGGGGCAGCACGGCCACGCCGTGTTCCGCCGCCTCGATGCACTGGATGGCCTTGAGCACCGCGCCGCAGGCGTCCTCGGCGCAGGCGTCCAGCGTCATGGGCTGGCGCACGCAGCCNGCNGCATANACGCCGGTGCGCCTNGTCTCATAGGGGAAGCAGATGTAGTTGGANTCGGCGAAGCCGTCGAAGAGGTCNAGNTCCGGGAAGTCCGGNCCCTGNCGGTAATCGAAGTTGACCGTGAGGTCTTTCGCCGTGGTNGGCACGAGGCCGCAGGGNAGNACNACNAGNTCNACCTCGAGGTCGAAGTCCATGCCGAGGAGNGTGTTGGCGCAGGAGACCACCACNCGGTCGCCGAGGTCNTTCACGGCGGTCACGTCGGCCTTGGTCATCATNANGCCGAGCCGGTCCTGCATCTTCNTGTANAAGCGCTCGAGGATGCCGGGGATGGCCATGTTCTTGTAGATGACAAAGGCCTGCACCGCGTCGTTCGTCTTGTCGCAGATGATGTTGGCCTGNCGCAGCATGCCCACGCTGTTCACGGCGTTGGANTACTGGAGGTGGCGGATGCTCTCCAGATCTTCNTTGACGTAGGGCGNGTCCATGTTTTCGCCGTCGCTCTCCACGTTCTGGCCTTCGTCCTCCTTGAGGGCGTCNGCGGCCTCATAGACGCCGCCGTCCCCGGCCTCGCGGGCGAGCNCGCCTGCGCCGAAGGCCTGCTCGGCGAGGGTGGTGTCGAGCACGAANGCGATGCGCCTGGCCGTGACCTTGCCCTCCACGAGCATCTTGGCGAACTGGCCNGCATGGANNACNGANGGGCTGCCGTAGCCCATGGGCTCGAGATACTTGCCGTCNAGCGGCGTCCAGCCNGTGGCGAGCACCACGGCGCCCACCTCCACNNTNACNGGGCCTTGCGGCGTGGCGATNTCGGCNTTGAATTCGCCGGGCTGGCCNTCGAGNTTCGTCACCGTGGCCTCGAGNTGGCGGGTGATNTTNGGCTCGGANTCAAGGCGCGCGATGCGCTCNNNGAGCTCCAGGGGCTCCTTGTCCGTCCACGGGGAGGCGAGNGGNGAGGAGACCGGGATATTGTTGGCCGCGCCGCCGAGCNTGTCGGACTTTTCCACGAGNACGACCTCATAGCCCGAGGCCGCGGCNTCCATGGCCGCGTGCATGCCCGTCCAGCCGCCGCCGATGACGAGGATGCGGCGCGTGCCCGGGCCCGTGGCGGGCTCCGGNGTCTCGGTCTTTGAAAGGCGCACCATGCCCATGTTCACATAGTCNGTNGCCATGAGGCGCAGNAGCTCGGGCGCGTCGCCGGGGGGCAGCCCCAGCACGGAGGCGCCGTCCGGGTCGCGGTAGGCGAGCACGCACTGCTCGCGCAGGTTGACGTGCTCCACCTGCACGGNNGTGCCGTCATGGGGCGCGAAGCGGTAGAGGTCCGCGTCCACGCGCGGCGAGGCGCCGCAGAGCAGCAGCCCGTCAAGGCCCTCGGCCGCGATGTCGGCCNTNATGCCGTCCACGGCCTCCGCGAGCACGGGCACGACCTTGACCACGGCCGCGAGCGAGCCCCACTTGTCGCGCACGCCCTGGGCCAGGGCCTCCGCGTCCAGGCCGCCGCCGATGTTGGACTGATCAAAATAGACGCCAATCTTGCCGGCCATGCCGCCTACCTCCCTTTCACCGTTTGCACCGCCTTCAGGGCGGCGGCTGTGCCGGACTGGGCCGAGCGCGTCACGTCAAGCGGCATGCGCGCGCAGCCGCAGGCAAAGATGCCCGCCTCCTCGCCGCCGGCCACGAAGCCGTCCTCGTCCAGCGGNAGCGGCAGGGGAAGCTCCTTGCCGGCNAGAGAGGGCTGCATGCCCGTGGCCAGGACGGCGAGGTCGAAATCAAGGGCGAGTTTTTCGCCGCGCACCGCGTCCTCGGCGATGAGGCGCACGCGGTCGCCCTCGATGGCCTGNGCTTCCGCCACCTTGCCCTTGATGAAGGTCACGTTGGGGAGCCGCTGCACCTTCTCGAGCACNTTCACATAGCGGCCGGGCGCGCGCAGGTCGATGTAGAACACCGTGACCTTCGTCTGCGGCGCCTGNTCGGCGAGGTAGAGGCACTGCTTGAAGGTGGCCATNCAGCAGATATAGGAGCAGTAGTTCAGGTGGTTCTGGTCGCGCGAGCCCGCGCACTGCACGAAGCCCACCGAGAGCGGCTGNCGNCCGTCGGAGGGGCGNACGATCNTGCCGCCCGTGGGCCCGAAGCTGGAGGCCAGGCGCTCCATCTGCATGTTGCTNANGCAGTTCNCGATGTCGCCGCCGCCGAGATTGACGAGATGCTCCATGCCGTAGGGCTGCCAGCCGGTGGCCACCACGATGGCGCCCACGGAAAGCTCGATCTCGCGCGGGCCCTCGTTGATCTCAAGGAAGCGGTTGCCGGCCACGCGCGCGGCGTCCGCGCGGGTGAGGGTGTCCGGGTCGAGCACCCAGCGGGCCGGATACGCGAAGGGCATGGCCTTGTAGAGCGCCTTGCGCGAGGAAAGGCCGAAGTTGAACTCGCTCTTCGTCTCGCCGTCGAGGGTCTGGGCGAGGAGGCTGAAGTCCACGTTATGCGGGGCCGTGTGCCGGGGCGAAAGGCGCACTTTTGCGGTATAGTCGCCCTTCCTGCCGGAGAGGCCCACCACCTTGGCGAGCGTCAGGCAGGTGATGCGCGGGTTCTTCCTGATGCGCTGGAACTGGATCTCCAGACCGCAGGAGGGCGGGCAGAGTTTGGGGAAATATTTGCTGAGCTGGGCCACCCGGCCGCCGAGCCAGGGCGATTTTTCCACGAGAAACACGTCGTGGCCCAGTTCCGCCGCTTCGAGGGCGGCGGTGAGGCCCGAAAAGCCCCCGCCCACGACGAGAATGGCGTTGGACATCCTGGAGATCCTCCTGCGTTGCGCGGCGCACGGCTTGCGGCTTGGCCGCGGAAACTGCCCCGGAGGCCGGAGCGGATGAAAGGAGGGCGGCCTCGTGCCGCCCTCCCCGGGCCGCTGATTTCAGCGGCCCCGAAAATTGCGAGGAGGCTGCGGCTTTGCCGCGCCGTTAACCGAGCGATTTTCGTGCCTTTGCGTCCGGCCGCGCGGCCGAACGTGGCGGCCCCGGCTTCGCCGGGCCGCCTCCATCGGAGGAGGGCGGCCTCGTGCCGCCCTCCCTGATGCGTTGCGTTTTGCCCCTAGTCGGGGATGATCTGGATATAGGGCTTCTTGAAGAAGGTGGTCACACCGGTCTTGGGATCGAACTTCGAGTTCACGAAGCACTTCCACTTGCTGTCGTCGAGGCCGAGGCAGTCAGCACGGTAGTAGAAGCCCGGATAGCGGGTCTCTTCGCGGAAGGCGATGTGCTGCATGTGCAGGCGCACGGTCCACAGGCGGTGGTAGTTCTCCCAGCAGCGCAGGAGTTCGTGCAGGTCGCGGGCGGCCAGCTTCTCGGAGTCCACTTCCAGCATGTCGAGCAGGTGGAAGCCGGTCTTCAGCATGGCGTCGGAGGTGGTGTAGTAGGTGGCCACACCGCCGCCGTATTCGTCCGTGTGCTTGATGAGCCGCATCATGAAGTTCTTGGGCGCGATGTAGCTCGGGTTGACCACCGGGTCGGTGGAGACGCCCTTGCCGGCCATGTAGTTGTCATAGGGGCGGTAGACGAGCTTGCGCAGCTCTTCGTCCGTTTCCTTGATGGTGGGCTGGAAGTCCTTGTGGTCAACGCAGAAGCGCACCATCTGCTTGCCGGCGATGCGGCCCTCGGCGTGCGAGCCGGAGGAGAACTTGTGGCCGGAGGCGCCCACGCCGTCGGCGCAGGTGAACAGGCCCTCGACGGTGGTCATGCGGTTGTAGACCTTGCCGTTGCTGGCGCGGACCTTGTATTCCTCGGGCACCCAGTCTTCGTCCGGGCCGGAGACCCAGATGCCGCAGCAGCCGGAGTGCGAGCCGAGCAGGTAGGGCTCGGTGGGCATGATCTCGGAGCCGCGCTCCTCGGGAAGCGTGTCGGTGCAGGCCCACAGGTTGGCCTGGCCCACGCACATGTCGAGGAAGTCTTCCCAGGCCTCGCTCTCAAGGTCCTTCTGCTGCTCTTCGTTGAGGGTGGCGAAGGTGGTGTTGAGGGCGGTCTTGGTGTCCATGTAGATGGGGCCGCGGCCTTCGCGCATCTCACGCAGCATCATGTGGTTGCGCAGGCACGTGGGGATGACGTTGCCCTTGGCGTAGCCGCGGTCCTCATAGGGCTTGAGCATGGCCTTGTTGGTCACGCAGTAGTCCTGGCCGAGGGAGTTGGTGGCTTTGGCCTTGAAGAGCAGGAACCACGCGCCCACCGGGCCGTAGCCGTCCTTGAAGCGGGCCGGGACGAAGCGGTTTTCCATCATGGTCATCTCGGCGCCGACCTGGGCGCAGAGCGAATAGGTGGAGCCGGCGTTCCACACCGGGTACCAGGCGCGGCCCATGCCCTCACCCATGGAGCGGGGACGGTACACGTTCACGGCGCCGCCCGCGCCCACCATGATGGCGTTGGCGCGGAAGATGTGCACCTCGTTGGCGCGCAGGTTGAAGCCCACGGCGCCGGCGATGCGGTTGGGCACGTTCTTGTCGAGCAGGAGCTTGACGATGAACATGCGCTCCATGATGCGGTCTTCACCAAGGGCGTTCTTGGCCGCTTCGGCCACGATGCACTTGTAGGACTCGCCGTTGATCATGATCTGCCAGCGGCCGGAGCGCACGGGCTTGTCGCCCTTGGCGAGGCTCATGCCCTTGGCCTTGGCCTGGGCGCCGTTGAGGTTGTGGCCGTCGGGGCCCTTGATCCAGCAGGGCAGGCCCCACTCCTCGAAGAGCAGCACGCTGTCGTCCACATGCCGGCCCACGTCGAAGATGAGGTCTTCGCGAACGATGCCCATGAGGTCGGTGCGGACCATGCGGACATAGTCGTCGGGGGTGTTGTCGCCCAGATAGGTGTTGATGGCGGAAAGGCCCTGGGCCACGGCGCCGGAGCGCTCGAGGGCGGCCTTGTCGCAGAGCAGGATCTTGAGGCCATGCTTGTCGCCCCAGCGGACGGCTTCATAGGCCACGCCGCACGCGCCCATGCCGCCGCCCACGATGAGCAGGTCGACATCGTGCGTTTTGACGCTGGGTTCGGAAATCGGCACGCCCTTGGCGGGTTCGTTAACAGGAATCGTCGGCATCTTCGTATTCTCCTTCTCGCGTGCGCGGCTGGCTAGTTGCTGTGGGCGATGACGGTGGAGGTCTTGTCGGCCTCCTGAACGTCAAACTTCTTCTTGATGGGGGCCTGGGGCTCGGCGAGCTTGGTCTCGGTGAAGAGGCACTCGTCGTCCAGGTTGGCGCCCTCGGGCTTGCCCTCGTAGGGCTTGATGGAGCCTTCCGGCGTGGTGCGGATGGGGAACTTGAAGCGCTTCACGCTGCCGTTGCGGAACTGCACCGTCCACATGATGGAGTCGGCCGAACGCAGGGGAATACAGACGCCGCCCATGGGGCAGAAGTCGGCGTAGGGGCGGGCCGAGATGGCGCCCTGCGGGCAGATCTTCACGCAGGAATAGCATTCCCAGCAGGCATCCGGCTCCTGGTTGTAGGCCCTCATGGCCTCGGGGTCGAGGATCATGAGGTCATTGGGGCAGATGTACATGCAGGCGGTCTTTTCGCCACCCTTGCAGCCGTCGCATTTGGACGGATCGACAAACGTCGGCATACGTGTCCTCCACTCGTAAGAAGTTATGCCGTGCTCATGCCGGGAACGGCGCGCCCCCCCGGGCGCCTGCGGATCCCCGACGCGAAAACGAAGAGCGCATGGCTTGCGAAATTAGTAACAAGGCGCGGCGCTTTGCGTCAAGCCCCCTTTGAAAAAATTCCCGGGTACTTAAATGGAAAGTTGTTGTATTTCCGTTGTTTATTTCGGGAAAAAATATGAGCGCCCCGGGCCTTGAGTGACCCGGGGCGCTCATAAAAGGCTGGCAGACGCCATGGTCAGCGCCCGGAAAGGATGTCCTCCAGCGTGATGGCAAAACTGTCGAGCTGCACTTCCTCGATGGTGAGGGCCGGCAAAAGGCGCAGGGTCCTGCCGTGGGAGAGATTGCAGATGAAGCCGCGGCGCAGCAGCTCCTCCCACACGGGCTTGCCGTCGCCCGCAAGCTCCACTCCGATCATCAGGCCCACGCCGCGCACCTCGCGGATCTTTTCGGGCATGCGCTCCTGAAGGCCGCGCAAGCGCTCCATGAGGGCCGCGCCTAAGCGCCCCGCGCGCTCGGCGAGGCCGTCGCGCAGCATGATCTCCACCACTTTCGCGGCCACGGCGCTCGTGAGCGCGCCGCCGCCAAAGGTGGTAGCGTGGCTCCCGGCCTCGAAGCCGCGGGCCATTTCGTCCGTGGCGAGCATGGCGCCCATGGGCAGGCCGTTGGCCAGCGACTTGGCCACGCTGATGGCGTCGGGCGTGAGGCCCGCATGCTGGAAGGCCCAGAACTTGCCCGTGCGTCCCATGCCGCACTGCACCTCGTCGCAGAGGAAGAGCACATCCCGCTTGCGGCAGAGGGCCTCCACGCCGCGCAAATAGTCCTGCGGCAGGGGCACAACGCCGCCCTCGCCCTGCACGCATTCCACAAGCACGGCGGCGGTCGCCGGCCCCATGGCCGCGGCCAGCGCGTCGAGGTCGCCCGCCGGCACCTGGCGGAAGCCTTCGGGCAAGGGCGTGAAGCCGTCCGACAGGCTCTCGCGGCCCGTGGCGGCGAGCGCGCCCAGGGTGCGGCCATGGAAGCAGCCCTCGAGGGTGATGATTTCGTAGGCGTCGCGCTGTTTCACCTTGCGCATGTAGCGCCGGGCGAGCTTGATGCAGGCCTCGTTTGCCTCGGCGCCGGAATTGCAGAAAAAGGCCTTGCTGTGGTGCGTGGTCGAGAGCAGGCGCTCGGCGAGGTCGAGCTGTTCCTGCTGGTAGAAGAGGTTGCTCACATGCCAGAGCTTGCGCGCCTGGGCCTCAAGGGCGGCGTTGACCTCGGGATTGCAGTGGCCGAGGCCCACCACGGCGATGCCGGCGAGCAGGTCGGTATATTCCTTCCCGTCCACGTCCCAGAGGCGGGAGCCCTCGCCGCGCGCGATGGCCAGCGGGTAGCGGCTGTATGAGCGGCACAGCAGGCGCTCTTCCTCTGCGCGGATGGTGTCGAAGGCGTGCGACATGGGAGACTCCTTTGCGGCGGCGCCGCGTGCTGGTGAGACTGGGGAAAGGACTAGCGGCCGGTGTGGCCGAAGCCGCCGGCGCCGCGCCCGGTGGGGGCGAGCTCGGGCACTTCCTCCCATGCGGGGCGGGCGTAGGGCTGAAAAACGAGCTGCGCCACGCGCTCGCCATGCCTGAGCACGCGCTCCTCGCCGGAAGTATTTAAGAGGAAGACGCGGATCTCGCCCGTATAGTCCGGGTCGATGAGGCCTACGCCCTGCGCCACGGTGAGCCCGTCGCGCGCGCCGAGGCCGCTGCGGGAATAGACGAAGCCCGCCCAGCCGGGCGCAAGGGGCTGGACGCTCAGGCCCGTGGCAACGGCGAGGCGCCCCCCCGCGGGGATGCGCGTTTCCGGCACATCGAGGCAGGCGCGCAGGTCGATGCCGGCGGAATGGGCCGTGGCCGGCGCGGGCAGTCCGCCGTCAGGGGCATAGAGCTCACGCGCGCCGGGCCGCGTGAAGGCGAGGCGGACGGGGAAGCTCGTCCCGTGCGCCGCAAGGCCGGAAGTTTCGTTCATGCCGCCTTGTAGCGCAGCGTCCGGCCGACTGCAAGGGGAGGCCGCGCACCCTTTGGGCACCCCTTTTGCCCCACCCCTTGAGCATTGACCACGGCCCGCGCCGGGGCGTATGAATGGGGCAACATCACGGGGAACACGCATGAACGCATCCGCACAGGCAGGAGCGCCGCTGCCCGAACAGCTCTATGGCGTCATCGGCTGGCCTCTTTCCCAGAGCCTTTCGCCGCTCGTCCACAACACGGGCTTCCGGGCCCTGGGCATCCCGGCCGTGTATTTGCGCTGGGAGATACCGCCGGAGGGCCTCGGCACCTTCATGGACGCCGTGCGCCTGCTGAATATCCGCGGCTGTTCCGTGACCATCCCGCACAAGCAGGCCATCCTGCCCTTTCTGGACGTGGTGAGCGAGGCCGCCACCCTGGCCGGCGCCGCCAACACGCTTTATTGGAAGGAGGATGCCCTCTGCGGCGACAATACCGACGTGGCCGGCTTTCTCGCGCCGCTCACCGCCGTGCCGCTGGAGCGCATGGACGCGCTCTTGCTGGGCGCCGGCGGGGCCGCGCACGCCGTGGCAGCGGCCCTGCGCCTTCGGGGCTGCCGGCAGGTGCGCGTCTGCACGCCCGGCAACAAGCGGCACCTCGAGCTCGCCGAGCGCTTCGGCTTCACGTCTGTGGCCTGGGACGAACGCTATGCCGCGCCCGCGGGCCTTGTCATCAATGCGACACCGCTCGGCATGCACGGAAAGCACGAGGGCGAGACGCCCTATGACTTTGCGCTGGCGCCCAGGGTTGCGGGCGGCATCGCCTATGACATCGTGTACAACCCGGCCGAGACGCGCTTTTTACGCGAGGCCAGGGGCGCCGGGCGGCGCTGCATCGACGGCGTTGCCATGTTTTTCGGCCAGGCCGACGCGCAGTTCCGCATCTGGACCGGGCAGGCGCTGCCGGAAGCGGCGCGCGAAGCGCTCGGGACGGCACTGGGGGCCCGCTGAGGCGGGGAGGGGAGAGGCTTTTTGCGTCCGTGCGCGCTTGCGCTGCAACTGTGACGCCGAAATTATCCGTCAAAAACAGCCTTTTTGCTGCTTGCTGCGTCAGAGAAAAATTTCCTTGGTCGAGTACTTGAGTATACTCCCTACGGAAATTTTTATCTTCCTTGCAAGCAGCAAAAAATCTTATTTTTTAGGATCCTTCCGGCACCAGCACCCGTCTTCCGCTTCGCTCCAGACGGAATGAAGGAATTTCCGTCTCCTTATCGCGGAGAATTAAGCTCGAGGAGAGGCGCATGACCATCCTTGTCCTGCACGGCGTCAACCTTAATATGTTCGGCCGGCGCGACCCGGCGCACTACGGCACGGCCACCCTTGCCGACATCGACGCGGCCCTCGCCGCCCTGGCCGCGGAGCTCGGCGTCGGGCTTGCCACTTTCCAGACCAATCACGAGGGTGACATGGTTGAGCGCATCCACGCCGCGCTCGACGACGGCACGGCCGGCGTGGTCATCAATGCCGGCGCCTGGACGCACACGAGCCACGCCATCGCCGACGCGCTCGCCATCCTCACCGTGCCCGTGGTCGAGGTGCACATGTCCAACGTGCATGCGCGCGAGCCCTTCCGGCACGAGAGCGTGCTTGCCCGCGTCTCTTCGGGCAGCATCGCGGGCTTTGGCGTGGAGAGCTATCTGCTCGGCCTGCGCGCGGCCGTGGCGCTGGCTGGCCGCGCCCTGCGCTGAGGGCGAGCGCCCCATTCCCCTCCCCGGGGCGGGGGCTGGATTTTCGTTTGTGCTTCCTGTACGGTGACGGGAAACGCGGTGTTTTGCCTTCCCGGTTNTNNAACCTGCGACCAGTNNCGGAGTTGCCATGATGAATGCCATCTCCCTTGGCCGGATGCGCGANNCGGNCTTCACCCGCGAGGTGGAGGAGCGCAGCGGCCAGGACATCTCCACCTGTTACCAGTGCGGCAACTGCACGGCNGGCTGCCCGGCGGGCTTNGTCTATGACCGCCAGGTNAACCAGATCATGCGCGGCGTNCAGCTNGGCCTNAANGAGCAGGTGCTCAAGTCCAATGCCGTCTGGTTCTGCCTCGGCTGCTCCATGTGCAGCCTGCGCTGCCCCAACAATATCGACGTGGCCCGCGTCATGGAGACCCTGCGCCACATGGCNNGNCANGAGGGCGACATCACNGTGCCCAGGGTGGAGAAGTTCTGGCTCTCCTTCCTCGATACGGTGCGCGCNTTCGGCCGCACCTGGGANATCGGCACCATGGCGCTCTACATGTTCCGCTCGCTCAGGCTCACCACCGACCTCGACCTCGCGCCNGCGGCGCTCAAGCGGCACAAGCTGCCCTTNATNCCNAAGTGCGCGCCCGACGAGGGCGCGGCCGCGGCCGGGCGCATCCTTNCGCGCTACAAGGAGCGGGCCANGGCNAGAGGGGGTGCGGCCATGAAGTTCGCCTATTATCCNGGCTGNTCGCAGGAAGGCTCGGCCCTTGATTACGGCAAGTCCACGGGCGCGCTCTGCGCGGCGCTCGGCATCGAGCTCGCCGAGATNCCGGGCTGGAGCTGCTGCGGCTCCACGCCGGCCCACGCCGTNGANACCCAGCTTTCCGCCGCGCTCTGCGCGCGCAACCTNGACCTTGCGGCNANGGAAGGCGCGGACCAGGTGGTCACGCCCTGNCCGAGCTGCCTTTCCAACCTGCGCCTTGCGGCCGACCGCATGAAGGACGAGGCCTTCCGCGAGGGCGTCAACGAGCTTCTGGACGCGCCCGCGGCCGAGGACCTGCCNGAGAGCACTTCGGTCATGCAGCTCATCGGCCGCGTCTATGACGCGGACACCCTGGCCGCCCGCGTGAAGAACCCGCTNACNGGCATCANGCTCGTGGCCTATTACGGCTGCCTCATGAGCCGCCCGGCGGANGTGATGCAGTTCGGCGACCCGGAAAACCCCACCCTCATGGAGACCCTGCTTTCCGCCTGCGGCGCGGAAATGGTGGAATTTCCGCTCAAGACGGTCTGTTGCGGCGCGTCCTTCGGCATNCCGGAGCGGCCGCTCACGGCGCGCAATTCCGGGCGCATCCTCGAGCTCGCGACCCGGCTCGGCGTGGACGCCATCGCCGTGGCCTGTCCGCTCTGCCAGATGAACCTTGANNTGCGNCAGAAGCAGGCGGCCAAGGTCGAGGACGCCNNTTTCCACATGCCGGTGCTCTATTTCACCCAGCTCATGGGCCTCGCCATGGGCATCGCGCCCGAGCACCTCGGTCTGGACCAGCTCTGCGTGAGCGCCGGGCCCCTCCTGCGCAAGATGGACGCCGCGCGCGCGGCCGCGGGCGCCAAGGGCACGGAAGCCAAGGGAGGCAAGGCATGAGAATCGGCGTTTTCGTCTGCCATTGCGGCAGCAATATCGCGGGCACCGTNGACGTGGCCNAGGTGGCCGAGCGCGCCCGCCACTATCCCGATGTCGTCTACGCGGACGACCCCATGTACACCTGCGCCGAGCCGGGGCAGCAGGCCATCGAGCAGGCCATCCACGACTACAAGCTCGACGGCGTGGTCGTGGCCTCCTGTACGCCGCGCATGCACGAGCCCACCTTCCGCCGCACGGTGGAGCGCGCGGGCCTCAACCCCTACATGTTCGAGATGGCCAATATCCGCGAGCATGTCTCGTGGATCGGCAAGGACAAGGAGGCCAACACCAACAAGTCGGCCGAGCTCGTGCTCATGGCCGTGGAAAAGCTGCGCCGCAACCGGCCGCTTTCGCCCAAGGCCTTCGAGGTGACGAAGAAGGTGCTCATCATCGGCGGCGGCGTGGCCGGCACCCAGGCCGCGCTCGACTGCGCGGACGGCGGCGTGCCCGTCATCCTCGTGGAGCGCGAGGCCACCATCGGCGGCAAGATGGCCAAGCTCGACAAGACCTTCCCCACCGTGGACTGCTCGGCCTGCATCCTCGGGCCCAAGATCGTGGATGTGTCCCAGCATCCGCTCATCACGCTCTACGCCTACTCCGAGGTGGAGGACATCTCGGGCTATGTGGGCAACTTCGAGGTGAAGATCCGCAAAAAGACGCCCTATGTGGACTGGAGCAAGTGCACGGGCTGCGGCGCCTGCACCGAGAAATGCCCGAGCAAGAAGACGCCCGACGCCTTCAACGAGTACATGGGCGACACCACGGCCATCAATATCGCCTTCCCCCAGGCCATCCCGAAAAAGGCGGTCATCAACGCGCCCTATTGCCGCAAGCTCACGAGCGGCAAGTGCGGCATCTGCGCCAAGGTCTGCCCCACGGGCGCCGTGGATTACGAGCTCAAGGACGAATACGTCACCGAGACCGTGGGCGCCATCGTGGCGGCCACGGGCTATGACCTCATGGACTGGTCCGTCTATGAGCAATATGGCGGCGGCCGCTACCCGGATGTCATCACCGGCCTCCAGTACGAGCGCCTGCTCAACGCCTCCGGCCCCACGGGCGGCCATGTGGTGCGGCCNTCGGACGGCCGCGAGCCCGAGAACGTGGTCTTCATCCAGTGCGTGGGCTCGCGCGACAGGTCCGTGGGGCGCCCCTACTGCTCCTCGTTCTGCTGCATGTACACGGCCAAGCAGGCCGTGCTCACCAAGGACCATTTGCCCAATTCCCATTCCTATATCTTCTATATGGACATCCGCGCGGCGGGCAAGCTCTATGACGAGTTCACGCGCCGCACCATGGAGGAATACGGCACCCACTACATCCGGGGCCGCGTTTCCGCCATCTACCCGGACGGCGAGGGCCGCTANGTGGTCATGGGCGCGGACACGCTCATGGGCGAGCCCATCGAGATCAAGGCCGACCTCGTGGTCCTCGCCGTGGGCATCCAGGCCAGCGCGGGCGCGGNNAAGCTGGCGGAAAAGCTGCGCATCTCCTATGACGCCTACGGCTTCTTCATGGAGAGCCACGTCAAGCTGAAGCCCGTGGAGACCAATACCGCGGGCGTGTTCCTCGCCGGCGTGTGCCAGGGGCCCAAGGACATCCCGGCCTCGGTGGCCCAGGGCTCCGCGGCGGCGGCCAAGGTGCTCGGCCTCTTCGCGAAGCCCCAGCTCGAGAGCGACCCGGCCATCGCCCATGTGGACATGCGCCGCTGCGTGGACTGCGGCAAGTGCATCCGCTGCTGCCCCTTCGGCGCCATCGAGGAAGTGAACATGCGCGGCGTCAACAAGGCGCAGGTCATTGAAACGGTCTGCCAGGGCTGCGGCCTCTGCGTGGCGACCTGTCCGCAGGGCGCCATCCAGCTCTCGCATTCCACCGACAACCAGATTCTCGCGGAGGTCAACGCGCTATGCCGGTTCTAGAAGGCAAGGAACTGCGGATCGTCGGCTTTCTCTGCAACTGGTGCTCCTACGGCGGCGCGGACACGGCCGGCGTGGCGCGCGCCGGGCAGCCCACCGACCTGCGCGTCATCCGCGTGCCCTGTACGGGCCGCGTGGACCCGCTCTTCATCGTCAAGGCCCTTTTGGANGGCGCGGACGGCGTGCTCGTTTCCGGCTGCCACCCGCGCGACTGCCACTATTCGGTGGGCAATTNCTACGCCCGCNGNCGCCTCGAGGTGGTGCGCGANTTNNTGCCCGTNNTCGGCATCGACCAGCGCCGCTTCGCCTACACCTGGGTGTCGGCCTCGGAAGGCCAGCGCTGGCAGGAGGTGGTGCAGAAATTCACCGCCGAGATCCATGACCTCGGNCCNGCGCCGCGCCTCGAGGACGCCAAGCCCCTGCTCAGGCTCGCCGACATGGCCCTCACCTCGCTGCATCCGCTGGGCACCGGGGAAAAGGCGGCGCTCGCCGAGCTCAAGGANGCCATCAAGCAGAANCTCCCGGAGCTCGAGTTCGTCATCGGCTGGCAGCAGGGCTATGACGCGGCNCATACCGTGCCGCTCTTCATGAAGACCCCGGANGACGTGGACAAGCTCGTCTGGGGCCCGCTCAACGTCAACAANCCGGCCGTCTACCTGCCGCAGTTCAAGGGCAAGAAGGTCGGCATCGTGGTCAAGGGCTGCGATTCGCGCTCCATCGCCGAGCTCTTGCAGGAAAAGCTCATCAACCGCGAGGACGTGACCATCTTCTCCATCCCCTGCGAGGGNGTGCTGGANATGGCCCGCGTNAANACCGAGCTCGGCCGCTACACNAAGATCGACAGCGTNNCCATGGACGAGGCTTCCGTGACCATCACGGCCGACGGCAAGGAGCACCGCTTCTGCATGACCGAATGCGCCCAGGGCAAGTGCTATGGCTGCACCACGCCGGGCGCGGTCATCGCCGACNAGCGCTTCGGCACGCCCGTGGAGGTGACGCCGGCCGCGNACACGCCGCCCGAGCTCGCCATGCTCGACGCCATGAGCCTTGAGGAGCGCATGGGCTTCTGGAAGGCGCAGATGGAGCGCTGCCTGCGCTGCTACGCCTGCCGCAACGCCTGCCCCATGTGCGTCTGCCGCGACTACTGCATCTCCGATTCCCGCGAGCCGCACTGGATGAGCCAGGGCGAGAGCGCGCGCGACAAGCTCTTCTTCCAGACCATCCACGCCCTGCACCTCGCCGGGCGCTGCACGGGCTGCGGCGAGTGCCAGCGCGCCTGCCCGGTGGGCATCCCCATCCTCGCCCTGCGCCAGCAGATCGCCCGCGCGGTGGGCAAGCTCTTCGGCGGCTACCAGTCCGGCATCAACCCGGAAGCCATCCCGCCGCTCTTGACCTACGCGGCGGAAGAACCGCATATCCATGAGAGGGAGTGGTAATGAGCAAGTTCCGTTTTGTCGCTTCGGACGGGCTTCCGGGCGTTGCGGCCNNCCTCGCCAAGGGCGGNCGCCGCGTGCTCGTGCCCGTGGAAAAGCCCGCNGCCTCCAAGCCCTCCGTGGTGTTCGCGCCCTATGAGCCGGGTATNANGATGACCCTCGCCAAGGCCACCGTGCCCCCCAAGGANGCNGTGCTCCCCGAGTGCGAGACCCTGATGACCTTNNANAAAAGCCGCGACCCNGCNGACCTCAACCAGACCACNNTGGCNCTCACGGCNGTNGANGAGGGNNNNCCNACCGTGGTNTTNGCCTGCCGCNCCTGNGACGCGCGNGGCTTCGCGGCNCTNGACAANCCCTNNCTCGANGGCCTCTANGCCGACCCCTACTACAAGGCGCGGCGCGAAAANCTCACCGTGGTGAGCCTCACCTGCGCCACGGGCTGCGAGACCTGTTTCTGCCACTGGGTGGGCGGGGGNCCCACNTCGCCCATCGGCTCGGACGTGCTNATCACCGANATCGAGGGCGGCTATGTGCTCCAGGCCATGACNNNGNNNGGCGAGGAACTGCTGGANGCNANNGGCCTNCCTGACGGNGCGGANAAGTTCCCNCTGGCCGAGGCCGCNCGCAAGGCCGCNTGGGCGANCCTCGTGCCCGCGCCGGANNTGAAGGCGGCGCAGGANAGCCTCAAGGCCATGTTCGAGGACNNGGNNTTCTGGNAGGCCGAGACCGCGCGCTGCATNTCCTGCGGGGCCTGCACCTATTTCTGCCCCACCTGCTACTGCTTCAANATCACNGANGAGGGCGAGCCGNAANNNCCCNNNGGCGGNCGNCGCCTNNGNAGCTGGGACAACTGCATGTCCTCGCTCTACACGCGCGAGGCCAGCGGCCACAATCCGCGCCCGGAGAAATACCAGCGCATGCGCAACCGCGTTTCGCACAAGTTCTGGACCTACCCGGAAAACTGGGGGCCCTACCTGTGCAGCGGCTGCGGGCGCTGTATCACCAACTGCCCGGTCTGCCTTGACATCCGCGCCATCGTGCTTGACGCCGTGGCCGCGGCCAAGGGCAAGGTCTAGGGCCTTCGTGGCATCTCTTGAAGTCCATTTGTGTGAAAGGAGCTGATTCATGGCAACCAGGAAGACTGCCGGAAAGGCCAAGGCCGCTCCCAAGGCTTCGGACGCCGATACGAAAAAGACCAAGGGCCGCGCCGCCCCGGCTGCCGGGGGCAAGAGCGCCAAGGCCGACAAGGCTCCCAAGGCCCCCAAGGCTGTAAATGGCGAGGCCGCGCCCGTGGAGGAAAAGGCCCTGCCCGCGGACGAGCACCCCATGTTGACCGAATTGAAGGAAGCGCCTCTCCCGGCCGTGGAAGGCGAGACCCTGCCCGTGCCCGAAAACGAGGCGCCTCACGTCGCCAAGGCTGCGGAAGCCCCCAAGGCTGCCAAAGCGGAGGCTGCCAAAGCCGCGCCCAAGGCTGCCGAAAAGGAGGATGTGGCCCCCAGGCCAGCGCCCAAACAGGACGCCGCCGGCAAGCCGGGTCCGCGCATGCCCGCGGGCATCACGCCGCGGCCGCTCATGATCGGCAACCCGTACCTCCCCAAGCTCGCCACCGTGGTGGAGATCATCCAGGAGACGCGCAATATCCGCACCCTGCGAGTGGTGCTCGATGACGCCGAAGCCATGGAGAACTTCACCTTCGAGCCCGGCCAGGTGGGGCAGGTCTCGGTGTTCGGCGCGGGCGAATCCACCTTTGTCATCAATTCGCCGCCGTCCGAGAAGAGCTTTCTCCAGTTCTCGGTCATGGACGCGGGCGAGGTCACGGACGCCATCCACCACCTTTCGCCCGGCGACAAGGTGGGCGTGCGCGCGCCGCTCGGGAATTATTTTCCCTGGAAGGACTGGAAGGGCAAGAACGTCTTTTTCATCGGCGGCGGCATCGGCATGGCGCCCATCCGCACCATCATGCTGCACCTTTTGGAGCGCAAGGAGGATTACGGCAAGATCAGCCTGCTCTACGGCGCGCGCAGCCCAGTGGACATGGCCTACAGCTACGAGCTCGACGACTGGAAGCAGAACCCCGACCTCGACTGCACGCTCTGCATCGACAACCCCTATGAGAACTGGGGGTACCGCGTGGGCCTCATCCCCAAGGTGCTGGAGGAGCTGGCGCCCTCGCCGGAGAATACCGTTGCCGTGCTCTGCGGGCCGCCCATCATGATCAAGTTCACCCTTCAGGCGCTGGAAAAGCTCGGCTTCGCGCCTGAGAACATCGTGACCACGCTGGAAAAGCGCATGAAGTGCGGCATCGGCATCTGCGGCCGCTGCAATATCGGCAGCCGCTATGTCTGCGTGGACGGGCCGGTGTTCACGCTCAAGGAATTGCAGGGCTTGCCGCCGGACATGTAAGCGGCCAGGGCCTCGCGTTTGGGGGCCGGTCCCGCGGGTCATGCCTGCGGGGCCGGCTTCTTTCATTCCGAGTTGGCATTTCCCTTGCATATTAGTGGGCGTTCCCGCTCATGCGGCAATTTTGACGCACCCCGCCTTCGGGCGGTTTTTGGACCAAAGGAGACTGACCATGGAAATTTCCGGCATCCGTTCCGCGCTTCCCTTTGCCTTTCCCACGCTCGACAAGGATGGCGCCGAGGCCGCGCCCGCGCCGGTTGGGGACATGGTCGATATCCACGCGCCCACCCTGCTCGACGACAGCGAGGTGGACGGCGTTCTCGACGACACCCTCTCCATGATCGCGCAGGACAATGTGGCGGCCCTGTCCGTCCATGGCGGCCTTTCCGAAAGCCGCGTCTTCGCCCTGCTCGGCATGTAGCACCCGGGCAGCGCCCGGGGCCGGCCTCTCGCGCCGCGCCCGCCGGGCATTTGACAGCGCCGCCGGCGAAAGAGTATCAAAATGCCGGGCCGTTCCGTCATGGTGACGGGGCGCCCGGCATTTTTTTCCGGCCTTCCGGCGCGGGCAGAAGCCCGTCTGTCGGAGGCCCGGGCTCCACGTCAAGATACCGGCAGGCACTCATGACCGACATTGACCGCCAGATGGCGCTCATCCGGCGCGGCGCGGCGGAAATCATCGACGAGGGCGAGCTTGCCGCCAAGCTGGCGGCAGGGCGCCCCCTGCGCGTCAAGGTGGGCTTCGACCCCACCGCGCCCGACCTGCACCTCGGGCACACGGTGGTCATGCACAAGATGCGCCACTTCCAGGAGCTGGGGCACACGGTCATCTTCCTCATCGGCGACTTCACGGGCCGCATCGGCGACCCTTCGGGCAAGAGCGAGACGCGCCCCCCGCTCACCGAGGAGCAGGTACTCGCCAATGCCGCGACCTACAAGAGCCAGGTCTTCAAGATCCTCGACCCGGAAAAGACCATAGTGGCGTTCAACTCCCGCTGGTTCGGCCAGATGGGCGCCGCGGACTTCATCCGCCTGGCCGCGCATTCCACCGTGGCCCGCATGCTGGAACGCGACGACTTTGAAAAGCGCTTCCGCGAGGAGCGGCCCATCTCCATCCACGAATTCCTCTATCCGCTCTGCCAGGGCTATGACTCGGTGGCGCTTGAGGCCGATGTTGAGATGGGCGGCACGGACCAGAAGTTCAACCTGCTCATGGGCCGCAACCTCCAGGGCCACTACGGCCAGCCCGGCCAGACCATCATCACCATGCCGCTGCTCGAGGGCACGGACGGCGTGCGCAAGATGTCCAAGTCCTATGGCAACTATGTGGGCATCAGCGAGGCGCCGGAGCAGATGTTCGGCAAGCTCATGGCCATTTCAGACGAGCTCATGTGGCGCTATTACGAGCTGCTCTCGGCCAAAAGCCTCGAGGCCATCGCGGCCCTGCGCGCCGAGGTGGAAGGGGGGAAAGTTCACCCCAAGGCCGCCAAGGAGGACCTGGCCAGCGAGATGGTGACGCGCTACCACGGCGAGGAGGCGGCCAAGGCCGCCCGCCAGTCGTTCAACGCGGTCTTTGCCGGCGGCTCCTTCCCCGAGGACGCGCCCGAATATGCCTGTGCAGCCGGCGAGGCGAGTACCCCGGCGGCGTTTCTCGAGGCCGCGGGCCTCGTCAAGAGCCGCGCCGAGGCCAAGCGCCTCGTGAAGGAAGGCGCGCTCAGCATCAATGGCGAGCGCGCGGGCGACGCGGCCGCGCCCCTGGCGGCCGGGAATTACGAGGTCAGGCTCGGCAAGAAGCGCTTTTTGCGGCTCACCGTGCGCTGACGGCGCCTTCCACCGCGCCCGGCGCCCGCATCCACCCACGGAGGCACGAGATGCACAAGCTCTATGTGGCAATGGTCGGCCTGCCGGGCAGGGGCAAATCCACCATGGCGCGCCGCATCCGCGACGGGCTCCTGGCCGAGGGCATCGCCGCCAAGATCTTCAACAATGGCGACATCCGCCGCCAGTTGCTCGGCGCCGAATCCACGGAGCCGGATTTCTACAATCCCGACAACAGCTTCGGCCGCCAGGCGCGCGAGATGATCGCGCGCCGCAACCTCGAGGAGGCGCAGTCCTGGCTCGCCTCCGGCGACGGCGAGGTGGCCATCCTTGACGCCACCAACGCGAGCCGCGCCCGGCGCCAGTTCATCGAGTCCAAGCTGCGCGACCATCCCGTGCTCTTTGTGGAGTGCGTCAACGAAGACCCGCTCCTGCTCAATGCCTGCATCCGGCGCAAGGCCGACCTGCCTGAGTACGCGTCGTATACGAAGGACGAGGCGCTCAAGAGCTTCATGCAGCGCATCGAGTATTACGAGACCATCTACGACCCGCTGACGGACGAAAAATACTGGATGTGCGTGGATTCCACGGCCAACCGCGTGCTCGCCGAGCGCCCCTGCGAGAGCTCGCCCTATTATGCGGCCATCCGCGAGATCGTGGTCAGCGTGTGGACGCCCTGCCTCTACCTCGCGCGCCACGGCCAGACCGAGTTCAACGTCCAGGGCCGCATCGGCGGCGACCCGCCGCTCACCGCCAAGGGCCGCGCCCAGGCCCAGGCGCTGGCGCGCCACATGGAGGGGCGGCCCATAGACTGGGTGTTCACCTCCACGCGCATGCGCTCCCACGAGACGGCCGCGCCCCTGCTGGAGAGCCACCCCGAGGCCCATGTCATGGCCCTGCGCGAATTTGACGAGATCTGGGCCGGCGACTGCGAGAACATGCTTTACTCGGAGATCCGCGAGAAAATGCCCGAGGTCACGGCGGCCCGCAACGCGGACAAGTACGCCTACGCCTATCCCAACGGCGAAAGCTACGCCATCCTGCGCGAGCGCGTGCAGCGCGGCCTTCGGCGCGCGCTCTTCCTCGCGGGCGACCAGCCCCTGCTCATCCTGGGGCACCAGGCCATCAACCGCGTGCTCGTGTCGCTCTTTTTGCGCCAGCGCACGGAAGACGTGCCTTACATCCACATCCCGCAGAACCAGTATTTCCACATCGCGCTCACGCCGCACCGCAAGCTCTTCGAGCGCATCCCCTACGAGGGCAGCGGCGGCATGCCCGTGGACAAGGACACGGCCCTCAAGGATCCGCAGATCTACGCGTGAGCCTGGGGCGCAGACGCGGCGCAGCTAAAAAACACGCCGCCGGGATGCCATGCAAAGGCGCCCCGGCGGCTCGCGTTTTAAGGATGGGGGCGCCGGGGGCGCCTCAGCTTTCCGCGGCCTCTTCCTCTTCGCTATCGAGATACTTCAGCAATTCCCGGTCATGGCCGAGGATATGCTTGCTCATCCACTTGCCGCAGATGTTGAGGAACTGGTGGATGGAATCCTCGGAATACTTTTTGTTTTCCATGCGCGAATAGAGGCGGGGCACGATGCGGTGGCGCATGCCGTCGTGGATGGCCTTGTGCGCTTCATAATCCCGAAAATCAATGGCGCGCATATAGGCTTCCTCATCCTCGAAATGCTTGACCACATAGGTGCGCAGATACTTGACGGCCTCGGCGGCGCCCCATTGCGTGTTGCCGCCCACGCGCACCATCTTGTGCAGGCGGTTGATGACGCGGAAAATTTCCCTGTGGGCATGGTCGATGCTTTCCACGCCGACTTCGTAGCGTTCGTGCCAATCCAGCATGCGGGACCTCACGGGTGACAGGTGACCGTGCCGGAAATCGAGAACACGGGAAGGGTCCCGCCTGCTACCATGGGCGCGCCGCCCCGTCAATGCCAATGGCGCTTTTGGCCCGGTGCCGGACGGAAGGGCGGCTTCAGCTCCCGGTACGCGTGAGGTTGGGGCTCACCCCGAAGATGACGAGCTCCATCCAGTCCAGCGCAAAGTCCAGGGCGGCCTCGTCGCCGGCGAGGCTGTCCTCCATGATGCGCGCCTGGCGCTCCTCGGGCACCTCCACCCGCGAAAAGATGCGCATGGTCTCGATGAGCTCGCGGAACTTGTCGAGCTGGTAGAGGCAGAGGATGGCCATGGTGGCGAGCCTGGGCTCAAGCTGCCGCTCCGTGGCGCGCACCATGGCCATGAGGCGCATGTAGCGGTCATTGAAGGCGGTATACGGCTCCATGCCCTCGTTGGCGAACCACTGGGCCGGCGTGCGCGCCGTGCCGTGGTCAAAGCCGCGGCAATGTTCCTCCCGCACGAGGAAGAAGCGCTCGTTCACGCCGTCAGTGCCCATGCGTGCGCCGCGCCCGAGCGGATAGCAGCGGCAGGCGCCCGGCCGGTCCTCATAGACCGAGCAGCCAGCCGGGGTCACGAAGGGGCAGGGCGCGTCCGGGCTTTCCAGCATGCGAAGAAGCGGCAGGGGAAAGCCCGTATCCGGGAAGGAGCGCATGCTGGCGAAGGTGCGCAGAAAGTCCTCGCCGCTCATGCCGAGCTGGCGCCGCAGGCGCAGCACGTCATAGGGCGTGAGCGGCAGGGTGAGCTCGGCGCAGCAGCGGTTGAAGCAGGGCATGTGCGGCCCGCAGTCGAAAACGAAGGTCTCGTCCGGGGCGAGCTCGGGCAGGCTTTCCAGCAGGTCGCGGCCTTCGTCCGTGTCGGGCTGGCTGGCGTCGATGTGGTCGGGACCGGGCAGTTTGGTGCCGTCCATGGGCGCTCCGGGGCGCGGGCGTTCAGAACGCGAGGCGCCGTTTTTGGCGGTTGATGAAGATGACCGACTCCGCATAGCCGAAGGAGCGGGCATAGCTGGCCAGGCGGTCAAAGGGGCGCCCCACGTCCGCCGGGCGGTGCGCGTCCGAGCCGAAGCAGATGTCCACCCCGGCCCCGGCCGCGAGGCGCATGATGGCCGGCGCCGGGTAGGGCTCGGCAAAGTCGAGGCGCAGGCCCGCTGCCGAGACCTCCATGGCCGTGCCGCTTTCGGAGAGGGCCGAAACGGCAGCCTCCAGCGGAGCCCGGCTTTCCGCGGCGCCGAGCCAGGCATGGAAATCGTCCACCGCCCGCAGCTTGATGAAATCCGGGTGCGAGGCCACGTCAACGAGGCCGCTTTTCACCATGGAGGCCATTTCGTAAAAATAGGCGGCAAAGCGGGCGAAGCGCTCCTCGCGCGGGACTTCCGGCCCCCAGTTGGCGATCGCGCCCACGGACATGCCGTCCAGATAGTGCAGGGAGCCGAGCACATAGTCGAAGGGCCATGCGGCCACCAGCTCGCGCATATAGCCGAGGCGCGAGGGCAGCCAGTCCAGCTCCAGCCCGAGGAGGATGCGCGGGCCGTCGGCACCGGGCTGGGCGGATTTTTCCCTGAGCTTCAGCACCTCGGCCGCATAGCGCGGGAATCCGGCGGCGAGATCGCCGGTATAGAGCGCGCAGGAAAAGCCCCCGGGCAGCGGCGAATGCTCGGAGAAGCCGAACCACGCGAGCCCGGCCGCCTTGGCCTGCGCGGCCATGGCGGCCACGTCGGCCGTGCCGTGCGAGGCCAGGGTATGGTTGTGCATGTCGGCGGTGATCATGCGGGCTCCGGGTGCTCGGCGTCCTCAGCCAGCAGGCGCCGGGCCAGCGCCACGTCCGCGCTGATCTGCCGGCCGAGCGCGGCCGCATCGGGGAAGCGCTGTTCGCCGCGCAGGCGCGCCGCGAATTCGAGGGCAAGGTCCTCGCCGTAGAAGTCGCCTTCCGCATCCAGCAAAAAACTCTCCACGGTGAGGCGGTCGCCCCCGAAGGTAGGCTTCATGCCGATATTGGTCACGGCGTCGAAGCTCCGGCCCCCCAAGCGGGCGCGCGTTGCATAGACGCCGTTTGCCGGCAGCAGCGTGGCCGCGCCGTCGAGGTTGGCCGTGGGAAAGCCCAGGCCCCGGCCGCGGCCCTCCCCGTGCGCCACTGCGCCGGAGACCGCATAGGGGCGCCCCAAAAGGTGCCGCGCCAGGGCCACGTCGCCCCCGGCAAGACACTCCCGAAGGCGCGTGGAGCTCACGGGCGCCCCGCCGGCGAGCACCGCGCTCACCTGCTCCACGCCGAAGCCCATGTCGCGGCCGAGCTGCTGCAAAAGTTCCGGGTGGCCGCTGCGGCCCCTGCCGAGGGTGAAATCGTGCCCCACCACGAGTTCGCGGGGCTGGAGCGGCAAGAGGTAGCCGCGCACGAAATCCTCTGGGGAGAGCGCCGCGAGCTCGCGCGTGAAGGGCAGCTCAAGGATGTGGCGCACGCCAAGGCGCTCCAGAAGGGCGAAGCGCTCGGCGCGCGTGCTCAGGGGGGCGTGCGGGCGCTCAGGCGTGAGCACGGTGCGCGGGTGCGGGCGAAAGGTCACGACCACGCAGTCAAGGCCGCGGGCGCCGCAGACCTCGAGGGTGCGCCGCACGAGCGCCTGGTGCCCCAAGTGCACGCCGTCAAAGTTGCCGATGGTCACGCCCGTGGCAGGCAGCGCGGCAAAGGCGGCGGGGGTGTCGGCGATCTGCATGGCAAGGGGCTCGGGGCGCTCAGAGCAGGCGGTCGAAGATGAAGCGGTACACCTTGCGGATGTGGAGGGCCAGCTTGAGCGTGAGGGTGCGCTGCGCCTTTTCGTCCCGCTCGGCGAAGGAGGTGAGATGGCGCGCCACCTCGTTGAAATCCGCGTCGCCCGTGGGCTGGAGCATGCCCCAGTACTGGCGGGCCCGCTCCGCCGCCTGGCGCGCGCCCTTGTCGGGGTGGCGCGTGAGGTGGCTGTGGAGGAAGGACGCGAACATGGCGTCCGCATCGTTGGGGAAGGAGCGCGAAAGGGCCAGGCGCCAGAGCGCGATGTACAGGCCGCGCAGCTCGAGGCCCATCTGGCGGCGCCGCAAAAACTGGAAGCGTCCCACGCCCATGAGCTCGAGCTCGGCCGTGAAGTCCGCGTCGTCCAGGAGGGCGGCGAAATTGTCCAGCGCCACCTGGATGATGTCGGGCGATTCGTCTGGCTCCGCAAGATACTGCATGGACGCTCCGTGCAATGCACTGAAGTCGTAGTTGGAGGTTTGAGTTGTCGACCTCGTGCAGGCGCGTTGTTGCTGCCCGTTTAATGTCGAAATTATCCGTCAAAAACAGCCTTGCTTCAGCCGTTGCGACGCAGGAAGCTACGGATGAAGACAGCAGCAAGTTGCCGCAAAAGTCAGTCTATGATGCCGCTGTCGCTATCCGTAAGGCTCGCAAGCTCGCCAACGGCTACCGCTTCGATGCTGGCTGCGTCAGAGAAAAATTTCCTCGGTCGAGTACTTAAGTACACTCCCTTCGGAAATTTTTATCTTCCTTGCCAGCCCCGAAAAATCTTATTTTTTAGGATTCTTCCGACACCAGCACCCGTCTTCCGCTTCGCTCCAGACGGAAGGAGGAAAAATCAATTACCGCGTCTTGCTGTCACACCCAAAGCGTCCCGCCGCCATGACGGGCTAGTCTCCGCGGTCTCCCGCAGCCTCGGTGGCGGCAGACGCCGAGCCTCCCTGGCCGCCACGGCGCCCGCGCGAGCGGCGCCGCCTTTTGCGCGGGGCCTGGCCTTCACCGCCGGCTGCCCTGTCATCGGGGGCCTGCGCATTTTCCGCCGGGACCGTTGCCGCTGGCGCCTCCGCGTGGGGGCTCCGCTTGCCCCGCGTCCTTCCGCCGCGGGCGCCGCGCCCGCCGGCACCGCTCCCGGAACTCTTGGGCGCCGGGGCCGCGCTCCCCGTGGGGAAGACGAAGCCTTCGCGCAAATTTTCCTGATGGCAGGCGTCCAGCAGCATGGCGAGCAGGAGCAGGTTGGCGTTTTCCTCTCCCTCGCCGTCTCCGGAGCCCCCGTCTTCCGGCGCCTTACCGAGCTCGCGCGCGAGGTCGGCGTAGCGGGCCACGCGCATGCGCTCAAGCCCGGTGAGCCCGCGGTACCGCGCCTCCAGCACGGCCATGAGCCGCGCGGAAGCGGCCCTGGCCGCATCGGCGTCCGTGGGCGCGGGTATCTCGGTCAGGTTGATCTTGTAGTGCCGCGCGATGCGCTCGAGCTCCATGCGCTGCATCACGTCCACGAGCGAGATGACCGTGCCCGCCGAGCCCGCCCGGCCCGTGCGCCCGGCGCGGTGGATGTAGCTCTCGTGGTCTTCCGGCGGCTCGTAGAGGAAGACATGCGAGAGCGCCGGGATGTCGATGCCGCGGGCGGCCACGTCCGTGGCGACAAGGTACTGGAGCTTGCCCTCGCGCACCTTTTGCAGCACGGCCTCGCGCTTCGCCTGCGTGAGATCCGCCGAGAGGCCGTCCGCGCTGTAGCCGAAGCCCTGGAGCACGCTCGTCACATAGTGCACATTGGCCTTGGTGTTGCAAAAAATGATGGCCGAAGCCGGGTTTTCCGTCTCCAGCAGGCGTACGAGGGCGCGGTCCTTGTCCATGGGCTTGACTTCGCAGAACTCGTGCGCCACCTCGGCCACATGCACCTCCTTGCGCGAGAGGGAGAGCATGTCCGGCTCGGTCATGAATTCCGCAGCCAGCTTGAGCACATGGGGCGGGTAGGTGGCCGAGAAAAGGCAGGTGTGGCGCCGGGCCGGGAGATAGCGCTGGATCTCCTTCATGTCCGGGTAGAAGCCGATGGAGAGCATGCGGTCGGCCTCGTCAAACACGAGCAGCCTGAGCTTCGCAAGGTCGAGGGTGTGGCGCAGGAGATGGTCGAGCACGCGGCCCGGCGTGCCCACGATGACCTGCACGCCGGCGCGCAGGGCGTCCATCTGCTTCTTGTAGCCCACGCCGCCGTAAATGGCGCAGACATCGAGGCCCGTGCCGGCGAAAAGCGTCTTTGCCTCGCGCTCCACCTGCAGGGCGAGCTCGCGCGTGGGCGCGAGCACCAGGGCCTGCGGCGCCTTGAGGGCCGGGTCGAGCTCCTCGAGCATGGGGAGGAGATAGCAGCCCGTCTTGCCGCTGCCCGTGCGCGACTGCACCATGATGTCGCGCCCGGCGAGCAGGTAGGGCAGCGCCAGGGACTGCACGGGCATCAGGCTGTGCCAGCCGGCGCGGGCGCAGGCCTCCCGCAGGGGCGCGCCCAGCTCGTCGAGCGTCACCGGCGGCAGGGCGTTTTGCGGCGCGCTGACGGAAATATCGACCAGTTCGTCTTCGGCCACGACGGGCGCGGCCGGCGCGGCGGCGCTTTCCGCGGGTTTTTCCTCCGGGGAGGGGGAAGAGGAGGGTTCCGGCATAGGGGGCCTTTGCGCGCGGGCGCGCCAAAATGAGGCAGCGGGCATGCGCCGCCTCCCGTCCATGGAGAGCCAAAGAATACGCCATTTCGCCGGCTTCCGCAAGGCGTCAGCCCGGGGCGCCGCGAAATGCGGCTTGCCCCGCGCCCGGAATGCGCCTAACGTGAGGGGCCGCACGGCACGGGGCCGGGCGCGGAAGATGTGAGGGGTGCAGGACGCCATGGCGGACACAGTGGCCCAAAAGGCGAATGAGGCCGGCTTCGCGCCGGCATTCGGGGGCGGCCTCCTGCCGGCCGTGGTGCAGGACGCGGCCAGCGGCGAGGTGCTCATGCTCGCGTGGATGAACGAAGAGGCCTGGCGGCGCACGCTCGAGACCGCGGAGGCCCATTTCTGGAGCCGCAGCCGCCGCGAGCTCTGGCACAAGGGCGCCACCTCGGGCCATGTGCAGCGCGTCGTGGCCGTGCGCCTTGACTGCGACAGCGACGCCATCCTGCTTATGGTGGAGCAGATCGGCGGCGCGGCCTGCCACACCGGGCACCGCTCCTGCTTTTTCCGCGAGTGGCGGGCGGGCGAAGTTGCCGAATGCGCGCCCATGGTTTTCGACCCCGCCGCCGTGTATGGCACAGCCGCATCCCCCTCCACTTCCAGCCACGGGAGCAACGCATGAGCGCCCAGAACCGTCCCGTCCTCAAGCTCGGCGTGCCAAAGGGCTCGCTCGAGGAGGCCACCATCCACCTTTTCGAGCGCGCGGGCTGGAAGATCCGCAAGCATGCGCGCAACTACTTCCCGGACATCAATGACCCCGAGCTTTCGGCCTCGCTCTGCCGCGTGCAGGAAATCGGCGGCTATGTGGCGGCCGGCGTGCTGGACGTGGGCATCACCGGCCTCGACTGGCTGGGCGAACGCGGCCATGAGGACAAGGTGGTGCGCGTGGCCGACCTTGTGTATTCCAAGAACTCTTCCAGGCCCTGCCGCTGGGTGCTGGCCGTGGCCGGGGACGCGCCCTACACCTGCGCGGCCGACCTCGCGGGCAAGCGCATCGCCACCGAGCTCGAAGGGCTCACGCGCCGCTATTTCGCGGGCAAGGGCGTGGACGCCGACATCTTCTATTCCTGGGGCGCCACCGAGGCCAAGGTGGTGGAGGGGCTTGCCGACGGCATCGTGGAAGTCACCGAGACCGGCACGACCATCCGCGCCCACGGGCTCAAGATCATCGACGAGGTCATGGTGTCCTTCCCGGTGCTCATCGCCAACGCCGAGGCCTGGGCCGACCCCGTGAAGCGCGCCAAGATCGACCAGATCACGCTGCTCCTCAAGGGGGCGCTCCGCGCCGAGAACCTCGTGGCGCTCAAGATGAACGCCCCGGCCGACAGGCTCGACGCCATCCTCGAGATGCTGCCCGCGCTCAACTCGCCCACGGTCTCGCCCCTGCGCGACAAGGCGTGGCTCTCGCTGGAGACCGTGGTGGAGGTGGGCATCGTGCGCGACCTCATCCCGCGCCTGCGCGCCGCCGGGGCCGAGGGCATCATCGAATACGCGCTGAACAAGGTCATCTGAGGGCGCGGCCGCCCACCCCGAAAGGGGGAGCGCCTCTAATCCGCGCTTTCCGGCTTGCGGTTGAGCAGGTCTTGCAGCTCGGCGCGGGCCGCCTCGCCGTCCATGCCCTGCCGGGCCGCGAGCTCGCCGAGGTTTTCGGCGGCGTCGCAGGGGCGCACATAAAGAGGCTCGATATCCTTGGGAAAATAGTCGCCATGGCGGGCGAGCAGGGCGAGGGCGGGCGCGCCCGGGTCCACGAGTTCCGGCATGACGACGGCGTCCGGCGCGCCGGCCGGCCCGCGTCCCGTGGCCTCGGGCTCGAACCAGCGCGGGTTGCGCATAAGGCCGCTGCCGCAGACATGGCAGGGCGCCCCGGCCATGCGGGCAAGGGCTTCCTCCGGCGTGATGAGTTCCACGGGGCCTGTGGGCTGCGCCGGGATCTGCGGGCCATAGGAGCAAAAAGGCCGGTAGTGGACGAGGTTACGCCGGGCATGGGTCACCACCATGACGGGCGCGGGATAGAGCAGGCCCCGTTGCATGACCGCGCTGGTGGCGAGCGCCTGGAGATAGTCGAGGCTCGCAAGCCGGGCGTGCCCCGCGCGGCGCAGGGCCGCGGCCGTGGCGAGCACGAGGCGGATGCCCGTGAAGGAGCCGGGGCCGGCCACGCAGCCGATGCGCCGGAAGCCGGAGGGCGCGATGCCCAGGGCTGCGCACATATCGCGCAGGGCCGGGGCCAGGAGTTCCGTGGCGCGGTTGGGCTCGTGCCACTCCTCAAAGCAGCGGCGCCGGCCGTTTTCCGTCACCAGTATCTGGAGCGCGCCCTCGGCCGCGTTGAGCACGAGCTCGAGCCCGGTGGAATAGCCCGGCGTGCGCGCGCTCATTTGAAGAGCCGCCACACGTCGTTGAAGGTGGCGAGGGCCATGAGGCCGACCAGCAGGAAGAGCCCCACGCGGGTGGCCATTTCCTGCGCCTTTTGCGGTACCGGCCGGCGGAAGATCATCTCGATGAGGCAGAACACGATCTGCCCGCCGTCCAGCACGGGCACGGGCAGGAGATTGAGGATGCCGAGATTGACGCTGATGAGCGCCGTCAGCGCGATGAGCCCGGCGAGGCCCTGATGCGCCTGCTCGCCCACCATCTGGGCGATCATGATGGGCCCCCCCACCTGGTCCAGCGGCACCACGCGCTGCGCCAGCTTGACGAAACTCTGCCAGGTGAGGGAGACCATGCCCCAGGTCTGCCGGGCGCCTGCCGCGGCAGCCGCCCAGAAGCCTTTGGGCTCCGCGCTCACGCTGTTGCCCGCGCGCACCCCGATGAGCCACGCGGTCTCCTCCTCGCCGAAGATGGTCTTGCGCGTGGCGCGCTCGGCCGTGAGTTCAAGGTCGAGGATATGGCCCCGCGCTTCCGGGCCGCTCTCCCCGGGCGTTTCGGGCCGCAATACCTCCAGATGCAGCGGGCGCCCGTCGCTGGCGTTGATGGTGGAGGACATGGCCTCCCAGCTTTCCAGCTTTTTGCCGTCGATGGCGAGGATGCGGTCGCCGGGGACGAGCCCGGCGCGGGCGGCCGGGCTGCCGGCCGAGACGGCGCCCACCACGGGCTGGAGCACGGGCACGCCCCAGCCGAAGGCCAGCGCCCAGCAGAGCAGCCACGCGAGCAGGATATTGGCCACAGGCCCGGCCGCCACCACGAGCAGCCGCTGCCACGCGGGCCTGAGCGCGAAGCTCTCCTTGGGCGTGAAGCCCGGCGGGATGTCGGCCTCGTCGCTTTCGCCCACAAGGGCCACATAGCCGCCCAGGGGGATGAGCGAGAGCGCGTATTCGGTCTGGCCGATCTTGCGCTTGAGGATCTTGGGCCCGAAACCGAGCGAAAAGGTGGACACGCCCATGCCGAGCGCGCGGGCCACGGCGAAATGCCCGAGTTCGTGGAAGAAGATCAGTCCGCCGAGGACGATGATCACGGCAACGATGGTCGTCAGCACTTTGGCTCCTCGGGATGGGCGGCGCGGCGGCGCACCAGGGCGCGGCAGGCGCGGTCTAGGGCGTCCACGCGGGCGGTGAGCTCGAGGGCGAGCTTTGCCGCGCGGGCTTCGTCAAGGGGGCTCCGGGGCAGCTCGCCGGAGGAAAGCGGCGCAAGGGCGCGTCCCTCGTCAAGCCCGGGCAGCGCGGCGAGCGCCGCGTCCACCAAGGTCGGGATGTCCGTAAAGCCGCAGCCGCCGTGGAGGAAAAGCTCCACCGCCGCCTCGTTGGCCGCGTTGAGCGCCACGCAGGCCGGGCCGAAGCCGGGGGCGCCCCCCAAGGCCGCGCGATCGGCCAGGAGCGCCTCGCGCGCGAGGCTGAGGCAGGGGAAAAGCTTCGCGTCCGGCTCCTCAAAGGTGAGGCTCCCCACCTTGGCGAGGTCAAGGGGCGGGGCGCCGCGGCCGGCGCAGGCCGGCCAGTCCAGGCAATGCCCGATGGGGAGCCGCATGTCCGGCGCAGCCAATTGCGCCATGAAGGAGCCGTCGGCAAATTCCGCCAGCGAATGCACCACTGACTGCGGATGCACGAGGATGCGCACCCGCTCCGGCGACACGCCATAGAGGTGCACGGCCTCAATAAGCTCAAGGCCCTTGTTCATCAGGGTGGCCGAGTCGATGCTGATCTTGGCCCCCATGCGCCAGTTGGGGTGGGCCAGCGCCGCTTCCGGCGTCACCCGGGCGAGCTCGCGGGCGCTCCGGCCGCGGAAAGGCCCGCCCGAGGCCGTGAGCACGAGGTTTTCCACCTCCTGCCCGCGCCCGGCGACGCACTGGAAGAGCGCGTCATGCTCCGAGTCCACGGGCAGCACGGCCGCGCCCGTACCCGCGCAGATGGCGCGCACAAGGGCGCCGGCGAGCACCAGGGATTCCTTGTTGGCGAGTGAGACCATCTTGCCCGCAAGGGCCGCGGCCAGGGTGGCCGTGAGGCCGGCCGCGCCCACCTGCGCCGAGAGCACGGTCTGCGCCCCGGTGAGCGCGGCGAGGCGCGCATAACCGGCGCGGCCTGTAAGGATCACGGGCGCATAGCCAGCGGGGAGGAGCGGGCGCAGGGCCGCGGCCGCCGCATCGTCGAGCACGGCGAGCACCGGGGGCCGGTGGCGCACGGCCTGCCGGGCCAGGAGCTCCACATTGCGCGCGCAGGCGAGGCCGGCGACCTCAAGGCGCCCCTCGGACGCCTCCACCACGGAAAGCGCGTTGCGGCCGATGGAGCCCGTGGAACCCAGCAGGGCCACGCGGCGCGGACGGATGGCGGCGAGGGATTCAACCGGCGGGGGCGAGATATAGTCCACCGCCGGGCCCCCGCGTCCGGGCCAGAGCGCGGTCACGGGCGCTGACCCCCAAAGCTGCGGTCAGCGGCGCGCCTGGGCGCGCGGCTCAGAAGAAGGAAAACCACTGGTCCACCACCGCCACCATGGGCATGGCGAAGAGAAAACTGTCCGCCCGGTCGAGCACGCCGCCGTGCCCGGGCAGGATGGAGCCGGAATCCTTCACGTTCACCGAGCGTTTGAGCGCGGACTCGAAAAGGTCGCCCAGCTGGGCAAAGGCGTTCACCGCCACGCCGAGCAGCGCGAAGGCGAACCACCCCGCCTGCCCGAAGATCTCGCCGTAGACGGCGCAGAAGATGACGCAGGCCACGAGGCTGCCCACAGCGCCCTCGGAGCTCTTGTTGGGGCTCACGCGCGGCCAGAGCTTGTGGTGGCCGAAGCGCGTGCCCACGAAATAGGCGGCGGTGTCGGACGCGGCCACCGCGGCGAGCACGAAGATGAGCTTGAGCGTGGAGAGATAGGTGGCCGGCAACAGCAGAAGCGGCACATAGGCAAGCCCGGCCATGAAGATGCCGCTCGCCGAAAAGGCGTTTTCCTCCTCCACCACGTCCCAGCGGAAGAGGAAGGAGAGCGCGGCGAGCACGAAGCCCGCGCCGAGACACACGAGCGCGTCCTGCGGGCGGTGCATCCAGGTGAGCACCAGCATGGCCCAGCCGAGGCCGATGGCGCAGATGCGGCTCAGGATGCGCCCGCGCGGCCCCCAAAAGAGGGAATAGAATTCCCACAGCCCGAGCGCCGACACGAGGAGGATGACGCCGAGAAGCGGCCAGCCCCGGCACCAGAGCACCAAAAGCAGCCCCGCCGCCAGGATGAGACCGGTGACGGTCCGGCGGAGGTCCACAGCATGGTCAACAGCCATCGGCCTGCTCCCGCGTTTTGCCGAAGCGGCGCGAGCGCCCGGCATAGTCCTTGAGGGCCTTTGCGAGCTCTTCGGCCCCGAAGTCGGGCCAGAGCACCGGCGTGAACCAGAGCTCGCTGTACGCGCACTGGTAAAGAAGGAAGTTGCTCAGCCTCTGTTCGCCGCTCGTGCGGATGAGCAGGTCCGGGTCGGGCTGGCCGGCTGTGTCGAGCCGGTCGGCGAGTGTTCCCTCGGTGATGGCCTCGGGCGCCAAGGCGCCGGCCGCGGCTTCGGCGGCGAGCTTTTTGGCCGCGCACACGAGCTCGGCCCGGCCCCCGTAGTTGAGGGCCAGGTTGAGGGTCATGTCCTTTCCTGCGGCCGTGCGGTTCATGGCGTGGCGCAGGGCCGTGCGCTGCGCGAGCGGCAGCCCGTCGAGGTCGCCCAGGACCTTGAGGCGGATGCCCTGCTCCAGCATGGTGGGCACTTCCGCGCCGAGAAATTCGAGCAAAAGCCCGAAGAGCGCGCTGATCTCGGTTTTGGGGCGCTTCCAGTTCTCGCTCGAAAAGGCGTAGAGCGTGAGGTGCGGGATGCCGAGGCGCCGGCATTCGCGCACCACCGTGCGCACGGCGTCGGCCCCGGCGCGGTGCCCCGCCGTGCGCGGGAGATCGCGCGCCTGCGCCCAGCGGCCGTTGCCGTCCATGATGATGGCGATATGCTTGGGCAGCTTTTCCGCACCCTCCTGTGTCCCGCTCATGTCATCCACGTCAGATGTCCATGATTTCCTTTTCCTTGGCCTGGCAGCGGGTGTCGGCCTCGGCCACGAAACGGTCGGTGAGCTTCTGCACCTCGTCGGTGGCGCGCTTGAGCGCGTCCTCGGTGATCTCTTTCTCCTTTTCCGCGCGCTTCAGGCTGTCGTTGGCGTCGCGGCGCACGTTGCGCACGGCCACCTTGGCCTCCTCGCAGTATTTGCGGGCCACCTTGACGAGCTCCTTGCGGCGCTCCTCGGTGAGCGGCGGGATGGAGATGCGGATGATCTTGCCGTCATTGACCGGCGTGAGCCCGAGGTCGGACTTGAGGATGGCCTTTTCCACCGCGGCCATGCCGCCCTTGTCCCAGGGCTGGATGGTGAGGGTGCGGCTGTCGGGCACGGCCACCGAGGCCATCTGGCTGATGGGCGTGGGCGTGCCGTAATAATCGGCCTTGATGCCGTCCACAAGCGCCGTGGAGGCGCGGCCGGTGCGCAGCTTGGCGAAGTCGCGCTCAAGGGAGGCGAGCGCCTTTTCCATGCGGTCTTCGGTGTCCAGCAGGGTGGTGTCGATGTCCATGGCTTCTTCCTTGCGGGGCTGGCCCCGGCTTGATGGCGCGCGAGGTCCCGGGGGCGCTCACTCCTCGCGGACGATGGTGCCCACGGGCTCGCCCAGGATGGCGCGTTTGATGTCGCCCCCGAACATGCGGCAGACGATGATGGGCACATGATTGTCGCGCACGAGCGCGAAGGCCGTGGCGTCCATGACGCCGAGGCGGCGGCGCAGGGTGTCCTCGTAGCTGATGTGGTCGAACTTCACGGCGTCGGCGTTGGTGGCCGGGTCCTTGTCATAGATGCCGTCCACCTTGGTGGCCTTGATGATGGCGTCGCACTTGAGCTCCATGCCGCGCAGGGCCGCCGTGGTGTCGGTGGTGAAATAGGGGTTGCCCGTGCCGCCCGCGCAGATGACCACGCGGCCCTTTTCAAGGTGGTGCAGGGCGCGCCGGCGGATGAAGGGCTCGCACACTTCCTTCATGTTGATGGCCGAGAGCACGCGCGTGGGATAGCCCAGCTTCTCGAGCATGTCCTGCACGGCCAGCGCGTTGAGCACCGTGGCCAGCATGCCCATGTAATCGGCGGAAGAGCGCTCCATGCCCTTGGCCGAGCCGGAAAGCCCGCGGAAGATGTTGCCACCGCCGATGACGAGCGCCATCTCCACGCCCATGTCGAGCACCGAGCCTATCTCCTCGCAGACGGCGGCCACGGTTTCGGGGTCGATGCCGGTCTTGTGGGCGCCGGCCAGGGCCTCGCCAGAGAGCTTGAGCAGCACGCGCCCGTACTTGAGCCCGCGCTCGCCTGTCGCGTTGTCTTCGGTCATGGCTCCGCCTTGATTGGAGGTGGCTGGTTCCCGGGCCGGCCCTTGCCGCAACGCGTTGAGGATACCAGAAAATCCGGCATCCTCAAAGTCTTTTTGCGCGGTGGGGGTGCGGGTTCAGGCGCCGAAGCGGCCGACGACAAGCTCCTCAAGGCTGCGCTTGGGCACATGGTGCACGCCCTGGGCGTCGCGCCAGTAGTTGAAGGAGCCGTCCGCGGGCATTTCGGCGATGACGCGCTCCTCTTTCGCCACCCCGAGGCCGAGCACCAGCGGGATGTCCATGCCCGCCGGCACCTTGAGCAGCGGCGCCGCGGCCGCGCGATCCACCGAATAGATGATGCAGCAGCCCCAGCCTTGGGTGGTGGCGGCGAGCTGGATGGTCTCGCTCGCGATGCCCGCGTCATAGGGCGCGAGCTTGGCGCCCTCGGCGGGGGCCAGAATGGCGATGAAGGCCGTGGGCCGCTCGCCGAGCCTGGGCGTGCCCGCGTCCTTGAGGGCGCCGGCCCAGCGCGTGAGCCTGAAGAGCTCGTCGCAGGTCGGGCCGTGTGTCACGAGGATGAAGCGCAGGACCTGCGCGTTGCGGGCCGAGGGCGTCACGCGGGCGCAGTCCACGAGCCATTCGAGGTCGGCCATGCTGAGGGGCGCATCTTCCACAAAGCGGCGGCAGGTGCGCGCCTCACGGACAAGGGCCTGAAAATCGCGGGGGCTTACGGGCATGGGTTTCTCCTTGTGCTGGGGGGGAGCGGCTAGAGGGTGAAGAGCAGGAAGCACAGGGTGCCTTCCTCGATGGCGGCGCCGAAAAAATCGCCGGAAAGGCCGCCCTCGCGCCGGGCGAGACCTGTCACGCGGCGCAGGAGGAGCATCTGCGCCACCAGCAAAAGGCCCGCGCGCCAGAGCGGCAGCCCGAGCATCACGAGGCCCGCGCAGACGGCCAGGCCGGCAATGCGGTAGAGCGCGTGTAGCCCGGGCCTCGCGGCGGCGCAGGCCAAGGCGCCGAGCCCGGGCCCTTGGCGGGGCGGCCCCATGTGCGCGAGCAGCACGGCAGCGCCCCTGCCCCAGGCAGGGGCCAGCGCCAGCGGAAGCGCGAGGGCAGCCGCTTCCGCGGGGGACTGTGCCGCGAACACGCGGGCAGCGTGCCAGCTCACGCAGCACCACTCGCCGCCGAACACGAGGAGCAGGCGCAGGGCCCCGAAGGCACCGAGCCGGCTGTCGGCGAGGATTTGGCGGAAGCGCTCGCCCGTGGCGCCGCTGCCCTCGGCGTCGCCCAAATCCGCCGTGCCGTCCCAGTGCAGCCCGAAGGTCGTCCATACCGAGAGGAAGAGCCAGATCCAGCCGGCGAGCAGGGCCTGCGGCCATTGCGGGGAGGGGCTGGCCGTCCCCACCCCCCAGGCGAAAAGTTCAGGCAGCGCGAGCGCCGGGAGTGTCCAGATACAACCGAGCACGAGGCCCGCAGGCCCGAACCAGGCGAGGGCGCGGTCAAGCCCGGGCGCGTTGGGGCCCGGCGTGGTGGCGCCCGTACGCGGCAGGGCGAAGCGGCTCAGAAAGGCGAGGGCGTCGGCAAGGCCCGCTCCGGCGGGCCTCCACGCGCCCACTAGGCGCGGCCCCCCTGGGTCTGGGCAAAGGCGAGGGCATAGAGGTGGTGGAAAAAGTCCACATATTCCACGTGCACATGCTCGGGCACCTTGATGCGCGCCGGCGCGAAGGTGAGGATGGAGGTGATGCCCGCCTCCACGATGTGGTTGGCCGCGCGCTGGGCGCGTTCCGGCGGGGTGGTGATGATGCCCATCTGGATGTCGAGCTCGGGCGCGCACGCGGGCAAATCGTCGGTGCAGCGCACTTCGAGGCCGTGCATGATCTCGCCGATCTTGAAGGGGTCGCAGTCGAAAACGCCCACGATATTGAAGCCGCGCGCGCGGAAATCTCCGTGGTTGAGGATGGCGCGCCCGAGATTGCCCGCGCCCACGAGGGCCATGCGCCACTCGCGGTTGACGCCGAGGGCGTTCTTGATGGCCGCGATGAGCACGTCCACGCGGTAGCCCACGCCGCGCACGCCGAACTCGCCGAAATAGGCGAGGTCCTTGCGCACCTGCGAGCCGTTGACGCCGCAGGCCTCGGCGAGGGGATTGGAGGACACCACCTCCACGCCGTCGCGGGCAAGGTTTTCCAGAACCTGCACATAGATGGCGAGCCGCTGGATGGTGGCGCGGGGGATATGTTTGCTCTTGGGGGCGGTAGTCATGATCCTTTCCTTGAGGCGTAAGTCTGGCGGAGCGCCGGGTGCCGAGCGCGCCCCGTCAGCGTATGCGATACGTGAAAAAAAGCCGCGGTGCAAGCGCCCCGGCGCAGAAGCCCGGGCGGGGAGGTGAGGGAGGCCTAATGCCCGGCGCGCCCGCCCTGGCGGTCGAGGATGCGCAGGCCCACGGCCTCGGCAAGGTGGGCCTCGCCGATGGCGGGGGCGCCCTCGAGGTCGGCGATGGTGCGGGCCACGCGCAGAATGCGCGTGCAGGCGCGGGCCGAGAGGCCGAGGCGGTCCATGGCCGCCTCCATGAGGGCATGGCCGGCCGCGTCCAGGGCACAGTGGCATTCCAGCGCGCGCCCGGAAAGGGTGGCGTTGAGCGCGGGAGCCGCGGGGGCGTCGCCTTCAGCGGAAGCCCGCGCCGCCTGCGTCGCCCGGGCGGCGAGCACGCGCCCGCGCATGGCCGCGCTGCTCCAGCGTTCGGGCACGCTGGCGCTGCCCGGGCGGAACTCCGCATAGCTCACCTGCGGCGCGTCCACATGCAGGTCGATGCGGTCGAGCAGCGGCCCGGAGAGCTTGCGCCTGTAGCGCGCCACCTCCTCGGGGCGGCAGGTGCAGGCATGGACGCTGTCGCCATAATGGCCGCAGGGGCAGGGATTCATGGCCGCCACGAGGATGAAGCGCGCGGGATAGGTCACGCTCCCCGCGGCGCGCGACACCGTGACGCCGCCGTCTTCCAGCGGCTGGCGCAGGGCCTCCAGCGCGGCGCGCGGAAATTCGGGGAGCTCGTCAAGGAAGAGCACGCCCCGGTGCGCGAGGCTCACCTCGCCGGGGCGCGGCGTGCGCCCGCCTCCCACGAGGGCCACGTCCGAGACGGTATGGTGCGGCGCGCGGAAGGGGCGCCCGGTGACGAGGCCCGAATCCGGCGCGAGCTTGCCGGCCACGCTCAGGATGCGCGTCACGTCCAGCGCCTCCTCAAAGGAGAGCGGCGGCAAAATGCCCGGGAGGCGCCGGGCGAGCATGGTCTTGCCGCTGCCAGGCGGCCCCACGAGCAGGATATTGTGGCCGCCGGCCGCGGCGATCTCAAGGGCGCGCTTGGCCGCCTCCTGCCCCTTGACCTCGGCGAAGTCCGGCACGGGAGCGGCGGCCGGGGCTGCTGGCTCGGCCCGGCGAGGAAGTTCGGGCGCGTCCTCCCCGGCGAGAAAGGCCGCGCAGGCCGCGAGGCTTGGCGGCGCGATGACCGGAAGACCTGCGACCACGCCGGCCTCGGCGGCATTGGCTGGCGGCACCACGAGGCCGTCGGCGCGGCCTTGGGCATGGAGCTCCCGCGTGAGCAGGGCCAGCGGCAGCACGCCGCGCACGGGCCGAAGCCCGCCCGAGAGGGAGAGCTCGCCCGTGAAGACGAGGCGTTCCGCGCGTTCGGCCGGGACGAGCCCGGCGGCGGCGAGCAGGCCGAGCGCCAGCGGCAGGTCATAGCCCGCGCCGGACTTGCGCTGCCCGGCCGGGGCGAGGTTGACGGTGACGCGGGCGGGCGCCAGCTTGAAGCCGCTGGCCCGAAGCGCGGCGAACACGCGGTCGCGCGCCTCGCGCACCTCGGTCTCGGGGAGCCCCACGAGACTGAAGCCGGGGAGCCCTTGGCGGGCGTAGTCCACCTCCACTTCCACGGGGAAGGCGTCCACCCCGGAAAGGGCGCCGCTCAAGAGGCGGACGATCACGCGCGCCGCCGGCCCTTAGAGGAGCTTCTGGCCGATGCGCGACCAGCGGATGTCGTCAAGCCCGCCCCAGGACCAGTAGATGCGCCAGGCCTTGGCCTTGATGTCGCTCTTGTCCACAAAGCCCCAGAAGCGTGAGTCCAGCGAATTGTCGCGGTTGTCGCCCATGACGAAGTACTTGCCCGGCGGCACGGTCACGGGCGCGTAGTTGTCGCGCACGGGCTCGCGGCCGGTGGGGTCGCTGTGGCGGATGTAGCTCTCCTTCACGGGCTGCCCGTTGCGGTAGAGCTGCTTGTCGCGCACCTCGATGACGTCGCCGGGCACGCCGATGATGCGCTTGATATAGTCCACGCTTTTGTCGTTGGGATAGCGGAAGATGATGATGTCGCCGCGCGCGGGCTCGTCGCCCTCGTAGAGATAGGTGTCGGTGAAGGGGATCTTGACGCCGTAGGCGAACTTGCTGGCGAGCAGGTGGTCGCCCACGAGGAGCGTCCCCACCATGGATTCCGACGGGATTTTGAAGGCCTGGACGATGAAGGTGCGGATGACGAAGGCCAGGATGAGCGCCACGGCGAGCGCTTCCGCATATTCGCGCCACAGGGACTTTTTGCCGCGCGGCCGGCGCTGGAGGGTGATGGGCTTCATGGGCGTCCTTTGGGGGTGGGAGCCCGCATGCGAGCGGGGATTCGGCAGTATGCCCCCTCGGGGGCGGAATGGCAAGCCGGCGCGGGCAGCAGAGCCGTCGGCGCGGTGGTACTCCGCGTGGTAGAGCGTAGGCTTTGGTATGTGCGAGTGGTGGTGTGGCTGGGCTGAGTGGGTAATGCCGAAAGTATCCGTCAAAAACAGCCTTTTTGGTTCCGGCTGCGTCAGAAAAAAATTTCCTCGGTCGAGTACTTAAGTACACTCCCTTCGGAAATTATTTTTCTTCCTTGCCGGAACCAAAAAATCTTATTTTTTAGGATTCTTCCGGCACTAGCCCCCGTCTTCCGCTTCGCTCCAGACGGATTTAAGGAAGGGCTGTCAACGGTCTTCTAGACCATTATCACTGTAGAACTTGGGACAGCCGCCCGCGCCTTGACCCTGCGCATCCTTTTTCCTATACATCAAGGACGACAAAAGCTTCGCGGGGTGAGGGCACATGATCCTGCTCGAGAAACTGAAAGAAGCGGCCACTTCGGTCATTCCCGTCATGGGCGTGGTCTGGCTGCTCCATTTCACGGCCGCGCCGCTCGGGGACGAGCTTGGCCGCTTTCTCGCCGGGGGCGTGCTGCTCATCCTGGGGCTGGCGGTGTTTTTGCTCGGCGCGGAGATCGGCGTGGTGCCGGTGGGCAGCCGCGCGGGCTCGGCGCTCACCTCGCGGCGCAACCTGCCGCTCCTCCTCGGCGCGGGCTTTGTCATCGGCTTCTTCATCACCGTGGCCGAGCCGGACGTGCATGTGCTCGCCCAGCAGGTCTCCGCGGTGGACCCGGGCATCTCGCACCTCGTGCTCGTGGGCATGATCGCCGTGGGCGTGGGGCTTTTCGTGGCCGTGGCGCTCGCCCGCATCGTCTTCCAGGTGTCGCTCCGGCTGCTCCTGCTCCTCTTTTACGGCGTCATCTTCGCCTGCGCGGCCTTCACTGCCCCGGCCTTTCTCGGGGTGGCCTTCGACGCCGGCGGCGCCACCACCGGGCCCATGACCGTGCCCTTCATCATGGCCCTCGGCGTGGGCGTGGCCGCCGTGCGCGGGGGCGACGGGCGCGACGACAGCTTCGGGCTCATCGGGCTCGCCTCCATCGGCCCCATTCTCTCCGTGCTTTTGCTGGGCATGCTGCACAGGGGCGCGGGCGCCGCCGCCCCGGCCCTGGCCGAAGAAGGCGCGGCCGGCCTCGCGGCCCATTTTCTCGCCCTCGTGCCGGGCACGGCCTCTGAAGTGGGCATGGCGCTGGCGCCGCTCGTCGTGCTCTTCGCCGCGTTCCGCCTCTTCCTCTTGCGCCGGATGACGCGCATGCGCATGGTGCGCGTCATCATGGGCCTCGTTTACACCTTTCTCGGCCTGGTCTGCTTCTTCGTGGGCGTCAAGGGCGGCTTCATCCCGGCCGGGACTTCCCTCGGGCGGATCATCGCGGTGACGCATCCCGCGTGGATGCTCATGGTCACGGGCGTGGTGCTCGGCGCGCTGGCCGTGCTCGCCGAGCCCGCGGTGTGGGTGCTGACCGCGCAGGTGGAGGAGGTCTCGGGCGGCAGCGTGCGCAGCCGGGTCATCCTCGTCACGCTCTGCATCGGCGTGGCCTCGGCCGTGGGGCTCGCCATGTTCCGCGTGGCCGGGGGGCTCTCGCTCTGGTACTTCCTCATCCCGGGCTATGCGCTGGCCCTGGGGCTGACTTTTTTGTGCCCGCCCATGTTCACGGCCATCGCCTTCGACTCGGGCGGCGTGGCCTCGGGGCCCATGGCCTCGACCTTCATCCTCGCCTTCACCCTGGGCGCCTCCGGCGGCCTCGGGGGCAATCCCATCACCGACGCCTTCGGCGTTATCGCGCTCATCGCCATGACGCCGCTCATCGCTATCCAGGCGCTCGGCATCCTTTACGGCAGGGCGGCGCGGCGCCTTTCGGGCGCGCCCCGGCCCACAGCCCCGACTGGCGGGGAGGGCGCATGACCAGTGATTTTCCGAGCTTCGCCCACGGCAGGCTGCTCATCGTGGTGACGCGCCACGGCGCTGGCGACCGCGTGGCGCGCGTGGCGAGGGCGGCCGGCGCGCGTGGCGGCACCATCCTCACCGGGCGCGGCTGCGCGGCGAGCCGCCTGTTGCAGTTGCTCTGCCTCGCCGATACCGAAAAAGACCTTGTCTTCGTGCTGGCGCCCGCGCCGGACATGCAGGAAATCATCGCCGCGGTGCGAAGCTCGCCGGAGGTCTTCCGCAAGACCACGGGCATCGGCATCGTTCTCAATGTCAACGCCATCGTCCGCGGCGCCCTGTCGACAGCGGCGCCGAAGCCGGAAAAGCCCGCCGAGCGCGGGCGTCCCCAGGGGGAGGCCATGCACGACACAGCCGGGCAAAAGCCCGCCGGGCAGCAGCTCATTTTCGCCATCGTCAACGCGGGCTACGCCGACGACCTCATGGCCGCGGCCAGGGCGGCGGGCGCGGGCGGCGGCACCATCCTCAAGGCGCGCGGCACCGGCACCGAGGCCGACGCCAGCTTTTTCGGCATCACCATCGTGCCGGAAAAGGAAGTGCTGCTTGTGCTCGCGCCCGACGAGACGGCCCCGGCCATCTTCGAGGCCGTGCGCACGGCGCCCTGCCTTGAAGAGCCGGGCTCGGGCATCATCTTCAGCGTGGCCGCCGAGGACTTCTTCCCGCTGGGGCCGGGCCGGGGCCAGGCAGTCCGCTGAGGCCGCGGGCGCAGCCTGAAATTTCCCGCGGGCGCGCAGGCAGATCAACATGCTCTTCAGCTCCTACAGCTTCCTTTTCTGCTTCCTGCCGCTCGCCCTCGCGGCGTGGCAGCTCACGGCGCGCGCGGCGGCGCAGCCCGCGCAGGCGCTCGGCTGGCTTTTGCTCGCGCTCTCGCTCGTCTTCTATGCCTTCTGGGGCCTCGGCTTCCTCGTGCTGCTGCTCGGCCTCATCGCCATGAACCACGCCTTCGGCACGGCGCTCGCCGAGCCGCAGCAGGAGGGCGCGGGCAAACGCCGCCTTTCCCGCAAGGGCCTGCTCGTTCTTGCCCTCGCCTGCAACCTGCTGCCGCTCCTCTGGTTCAAGTACGCGGGCTTTCTCGTTGATTGCGCGGCAAGGCTTTGCGGGACGGACTGGAGCTTCACGCCGCAGGGGCTTCCGCTCGGCATCTCCTTTTACACCTTCATCCAGATCGCGTGGCTCGTGGCCGTCTACCGGCGCGAAACGGCGCCCGAGGGCCTTGCGGCGCACGCGCTCTTCACCTCCTGCTTCGCGTGGGTGATTTCCGGGCCCATCGTGCGCTATGGCCAGATGGGCCCGCAACTGGGGGCGCTCGCTGGCCTTCGGGCCGAAAACCTCGCCCGCGGCTTCACCCTGCTGGCCCTCGGGCTCGGCAAGAAGGTGCTGCTCGCGGACAGCATCGGGGCCTATGCGGACGCCGTGTTCAACGCCGCAGCCCGGGGGATCTGGCCCTCCACGCTGGAGGCGTGGCTCGGCTCGCTCGCCTATACCTTCCAGCTCTATTTCGACTTTTCCGGCTATACGGACATGGCCCTCGGCCTCGGGCTCATGCTCGGGCTCAGGCTCCCCGAGAATTTCGCCTCGCCCTACAGGGCCACGGGCATCGTGGACTTCTGGCGGCGCTGGCACATCACCCTCGGCGCGTGGCTGCGCGACTTCCTCTATATCCCGCTCGGCGGCAACAGGCGCGGGCGCCTGCGCCAGTATGCCAACCTCTTCCTGACCATGCTCATCGGCGGCGCGTGGCACGGGGCCGGCTGGACCTTCATCATCTGGGGCGCGCTCCACGGTTTCATGCTCTCGGTGAACCACTTTTTCCGCGCCTGTACGCGCGGGACATTGGCCGAGCGGCTGCTTGCGCGGGCGCCCGGGCGCCTTTTCTGCGTGGTGCTGACCTTTTCCTGCATCAACCTTTGCTGGGTGGTGTTCCGCGCGCCAAACCTCGACACGGCCATGACCATCTACACGGCCATGGCCGGCGCCGGGCCTGAGGTGTGGCCGCCGCTCATGGCGCCGGACGCCGGGGCCGGCCTTGAGGGCTTTCTCGCCCGGCTCGACCCGGCATCGCCGGAGAGCCTCATGGCCGCGCTCCTCCCCAACCGCTTTTTCAGCGGCTGGCTGCCCTTTGCGCTGCTCGCCGTGTGCGGCGTCATCGTCTGGTGCTGCCCCAACAGTCAGGAAGTGGTATACGGGCGCAAGGACGGGGGGGCGCCCTTCCTGCACTGGCGTCCGAGCCCCGGGTGGGCCGCAGCGATGGCCGTGCTGACCTTCGCCGCGCTGGTGCTGGCCTCGCGGGAAACCGTGTTTCTCTATTTCCAGTTCTAGGCGGGACAGACATGCGCGCGACGGAGACACAGACCACGCAAGCGCCGCAATCGGCGGCATGGCTCACCCGCTATTTTCTCATTCTGGCGGGGCTCGGGCTTTTCGGGCTGCTCGTGCTCGCGCCCTATGCGGCATGGTGGCTGCACGCAAGCGGCGACGCCGCCGTGGAGCGCGCCGTGGCCGCGCAAAGTTCCGGCCGCTTCGCCCTGTTCGGCTCCGGCGTGTCGCAGGATTTCGTGGACTACAAGCTCAGGCTCTATGCGGCCATAAAGCCGGACATCGCGGCCGTGGGTTCCTCCCGGGTCATGCAGTTCCGCGGGGCCTGGTTCCGCAAGCCCTTCTGCAACATGGGCGGCGTGGCGGGCAATCTCGCCGTGCTGCGCTCCACCGTGGACGCCATGCTGCGCATCCACAAGCCCGGAGCGGTCATCCTGGGCCTCGATTTCTGGTGGTTCCTGCCGCAGTGGGAGGCCGAGCCCTTCAAGGAGGTGCCCCCCACCAGCGGGTCGTACAATTACGGCTTTTCGAGCCTGAAAAAGCCGTGGCAGTGGCTATTGGAGGGCAAGATCTCCCCGGCTGAGCTCGCCGCGCCGCTGCTCGGCCTCTTCGGCGCGGGCTTTCGGGCCGACCGCTTCGGCATCATGGCACAGCAGACCGACGACGGCTTCGGCCCGGACGGCTCGTGGTATTCCACCGCCGAAGCCACGGGCCAGAAGCGCCCGCTGGACTTCCAGTTCCGCGACACGCTCGCGCAGGTGGCGGGGGGCACCAAGGCCTTTTACCGCGCGCGGCCCGGGCAGGTCGGCCCCTCGGAGGCGCATTTGGACGCCTTCGCCGAGATCTGGTGCCGGCTGCGCAGCCGGGGCGTCAAGACCTTCGTGTTCATCGCGCCGCTCTCCCCCCGGGTGCTTGAGGCCATGCGCAAAACGCCCGAGGCCTGGCCGCATCTCTTCCGCCTGCGCGAGGCGCTGGCAAGCCGCGGCATCGACGCCCTCGACTGCACGGACGCACGCGGCTTCGCCTCCGGCGACTGCGAATTCATTGACGGCTTTCACGGCGGCGAAGTAAGCTATGCGCGCATCCTGCGCCGCATGGCCGACCGCTGGCCGGCCCTGCTCGCCTATGTGGACATGGAAAAGCTGGATGCGGTCATCAGCGGCTGGGCCGGGCATGTGCTCGTGCCGGACAGCCGCCTGACCCCGCTCCCGGAGACGGACTTCATGCGCCTCGGCTGCACCAAGCGGGCGCCGGACGCCGGGCCGCCCGGGAGTGAAGCTGGCGCCCCGAGGAAGGACCGGCCATGAATGGTGTGTTTTCCCTGATAAAAAAGACCGCGCTGGCCTGCGCCGTGCTCTTGGCGCTCGCGCTGGCCCCCGGCGTGCCCTGGGCGGCGCAGAAGGGCGGCGCGAAGGCGCCAGCGGCCCCGGCTCCGGCAAGCCCGGCTCCCGCTGCCGCACCGGCACCGCTGCCCGAGCCCCCGGCGCCCGTGTGGCCCGAAGGGCCGGCCGGGGACGCGGCGCGGGCCTTTGCCGCCGGCGACATTGCCAGGGCGCGGGCCATCTGGGAGAAACTGGCGGAAGAGGGCGACGGTCAGGCCATGAACAACCTGGGCGTCCTCTATGACCAGGGCCAGGGCGTGGAGCCGGATGTGGGCCGGGCGCTCCACTGGTTCGCCAAGGCCGCCGAGGCGGGGAATGCCTCGGGCATGAGCAATTACGGCCGCATGCTCGAGCAGGGGCGCGGCATGGAGGCCAACCCGGCCGAGGCGGCGCGCTGGTTCGACCTCGCCGCGCGCCAGGGCCAGCCCGAGGCGCAGTACAATCTCGGCTTTCTCTATGAGCACGGGCGCGGCGTGCCCCGCGACGACGCCGCTGCCGCCGCCTGGTACAGCCGCGCCGCCTCCCAGCGGCAGCGCGAGGCGCTTGGGCGGCTCGGGCATTTCTACCGCGTGGGCCGGGGCGTGGCCGTCAATCCGCAGCGCGCGAGCCTGCTGCTCTATGCCGCGGCCATGGAGGGCCTCCCGGCGGCCATCGAGGAGTTGAGGCTCATGGCGCCCGAGGGCCAGCCGCCCGCGGTGCTCTTCGGGCAAAAGCTCGACACGGCCACGCGCGCCGGCATGCGCGAGGCCCTGCACAAGGCCGGGGCCACGCCGCGCAGCGAGGATGCAAGCAAGATCTGCGACACCTATGACGCCAGCCGCGTGGTGCCCGGCGCCACCGAAATGGCCGTCTGCTACGGCCGCGGCAAGGATGCGCGGCTCGCCTTCATCAAGATCGACTATCCCGCGCCGGACAAGGCCCAGGCCGAGGCCATCCTCAAGATGGTGGAGGGCCGCTTCGGCACGCCCGCGGCCGGCGAGGGCGAGGATTCGCGCCTCTGGAACCTCGGCTCCACCCTCGTGGCCACGCAGTACGCGCCCACCCACGGCCAGATGAGCCTCATGTACATGGTGCCCGCCGTGTATCACGAAACGCGCGGCGCACGCTGAAAGCCCCTCCGTTCAGCGGCTGCCCGTGCCCACGCTGATGACGGTCTGCCCGCGCGGCCGCACCTCCACGCCCTGCCCGGCGCAGGCCGCGAGCAGCGCGCAGCAGAGCAGGAGCGCCACGGCGCCCGCGAGTGTGCGGACGCGCCGCCGCCGGCCGCGTTCCTCGTTCATGGCTTCCGGCCCTTGTTGCTCCCTTTCTGGGAGATGCGCGCGCCCGGCGGCACGTCCTCTGTTATCCACACATTGCCGCCGATGACCGCGCCCTCGCCGATGGTGACGCGCCCGAGGATGGTCGCCCCGGCATAGACGGTCACGTCATCGCAGAGCACGGGGTGGCGCGGGATGCCCTTGGTCAGCGTGCCGTCCAGGTTCTTGGGGAAGGAGAGCGCCCCCAGGGTCACGCCCTGGTAGAGGCGGCAGCCGCGGCCGATGACGCAGGTCTCGCCGATGACCACGCCCGTGCCGTGATCGATGAAGAATTCCTCGCCGATGGTGGCGCCGGGGTGGATGTCGATGCCCGTGGCCGAGTGCGCCATTTCCGCGATGATGCGCGGGATGAGCGGCACCTTGAGCCTGTAGAGCTCGTGGGCCACGCGGTGATGGAACATGGCCGTGAGCGAGGGATAACAGAAGATGGTCTCGCCGGGGCTCCTGGCGGCCGGGTCGCCCTCGTAGGCGGCGGTGGCGTCGCCGGCGAGCAGCCGGCGGATCTCGGGGAGGCGCTCCATGAAGGCGAGGGCGGCCGCGAGCCCGCGCTCCTCGCAGCGCCCGCAGGGGCCGGAGGCGGAGTCGTCCTCGCTGTCCGCGCAGTCGAAGCAGAGGCCGCTCACGACCTGTTCGCCGAGGCGGCGCAGGATGGTGTCGAGATTGGCGGCGAGGTGGTAGCGCATGGACTCGCGGCCCACGCGCACCGGCCCGAAATAGCCGGGGAAGATGGCCGCGCGCAGCCGGCCCATGACCTCGCGCAGAGTCTCCAGCGAGGGCATGGGCGCGCCGTGGGCCTGGCGGTGCCAGACCGCATCGAGGGATTCGGGGCGGCAGAGGCGTTCCGTCACCGCGTCGAGCGTGGCGTGCACGCCGCTTCCGCCGAGGGAAAATGCCATGGGTGCATCCTTTTGAGCTTTGTTCTGCTTTTGCGTTGGTTGCGCAGCTGTGCGGCCTGTGTATTGCCGAAAGTCTCCGTCAAAAACAGCCTCTCCGGCGCTTGCCGCGTCAGAAAAAAATTTCCTCGGTCGAGTACTTGAGTACACTCCCTTCGGAAATTGTTTTTCTTCCTTGCAAGCACCGAAGAATCTTATTTTTTAGGATTCTTCCGGCACCAGCACCCGTCTTCCGCTTCGCTCCAGACGGACTTAAGGAAGATCTCCCAACGGCGCAGTACACCAGAGCATCTTTCCCCTGTGTACACGCGGCGCGGCCGGCCCGCAACTCCCCTAAAGTTTCCCGCGCTTGCGCCGAAAAGGAGGACGAAGACCAATAAACAGCGCCGCCCGAGGGCGGCCGGAGGATGTCATGGATGACGTACAGATGGGCATGAGTGTGGCCGTGACCAAAGAGGCCATGAATTTTCAGGCCAGCATGACCGCGAACCTCATCAACGGCTCGCTGGAAAAAGGCGCGGAAATGGAGCAGATGCTCCGCAGCCAGGGCCTCGCGGCCGAGGGCATCGGCGCCAAGCTCAATGTGGTCGCATAAGCAAGCGTCCGCAACCTCTTTTCAGAAGACGCTTTTTTGCTGGAAAGGCCGCTTCGGCATGCCGGAGCGGCCTTTTCGCGCAGACGGGAACGTCCTTGTGCGGGGTTAGGGCGGGACGACACAGGGAGAACGGCGCCCGGAAAGCAGGAAAAGCGTCCGGCCGGCGCGCCACCCTGCGCTTTGGGGGGTGCTCACGGCCCCATACAGCGGAGAAGGCCGCGCCGGCGAACCGGCACGGCCTTCTGGGTTCAGGAATTGAGCTCCGCGCGGAATTTGCGGGAGAGGCGGAACACCATGACCTTGCGCGGCGGCAGGGTGATGGTCTCGTCCGTCTGGGGGTTGCGCCCCTTGCGGGACGCCTTTTCGTAGCACTCGAATTTGCCGAAGCCGCTGATGAGCAGGGAACGGTCTTTTTTGATGGCCTCCTTCATGATCTCCAGCAGCTTCTCAACCACCTGTTTCACATCGACGCGGTTCTTGTCGGTCTCTTCGTAGATGGCCTCCACAATGTCCGCTTTCGTAAGAGTTTTTTTCATGGCAGGTTCTCCACATCCTGCCCGGGTCTTGCATTGGCCTGGCTGCCTTGGTGCCGGGAGGGCCATGCCGCTTCCCACGGGCACAGATTTCTTGTAGGAAAATACGCGGAATGCCCGCAAGGGGCAAGCGCTTTCTTGCGGGCGGCCGGCCTCTTTTCCCGGGGGCCCGGAGCCCATGCTGGGAGATGCCCGTTGCCGATCCCTGTTTTCGGACTGTCCGTATCATGATGCCCACCCACCGCTCCCGGCCGCTCGCTTCCGTCGTCGTGACGTGGCCCGCGCCGCCGCGCCGTGCCATCGTGCCGGTCTTTTTGCCCTTTTTCGGCTGCCCGCGGCGCTGCCTCTTCTGCTCGCAGGAGGCGCAGACCGGGAGGCGCGCCCCGGGGCCAGCCGACCTCGCGCCCCTGCTGGCCGAGGCGCGCCAAAGCCTCGAGCGGCGCGCGGCCCGGGGGCTGCCACCGGCCGAATTCGCCTTTTATGGCGGCACTTTTACCGCGCTTCCCCCTGAAGCGCTCGACCTCTGCCTCACCTTTGCCGAAGAAATGCAGGTTACGGGCCTTGCCTCGTCTTTCCGCTGCTCCACGCGGCCCGACTGCGTGGACGCCGCCGTCCTGAGCCGGCTCGCGGGCGCGGGCTGCGCCACGGTGGAACTGGGCGTGCAGAGCTTTTCCGACCGGGCGCTCGCCCTCACGGGCCGCGGTTACACGGGCGGGGAGGCGAAGCGGGCCTGCGCGCGGGTGAAGGCTGCCGGACTCGCGCTCGTCGTTCAGCTTCTGCCCGGCATGCCGGGCGTCACATCGGAGGTCTTTCTCGCCGATGTGCGCGCGGCCCTCGAAGCCGGGGCGCGGGCCTTGCGTTTTTACCCTTGCCTCGTGCTCGAAGGCACGGGGCTCGCGGGCCTCTGGCGCGCCGGAGAGTATCTGTCGTGGGATCTCACGCTGACGCTGGACACGCTGGCGCAGGGCTGGCGCATGGCCCGGAAGGCCGGCGCTCTTGTGCTGCGCATGGGCGTGGCGCCGGGTGAGGATCTGAGCCGGGCGCTCGTGGCCGGCCCGTGGCATCCGGCCTTGGGGAGCCGCGTGCTCGGCCGCGCCCTGTGGCTGGAAGTGCGGGAGCTTGTGCGGACGTTGCGTCGTCATGAAGGTGCGGGCGCCCTCCATCTCGACGTACCGGCCCAGGCACAGGGGCACTTTTGGGGCCATGGCGGCGAATTGCGCGAGCGTTGGGGCGCCCTGGGGATTACTCCCGGGAATGTCCGCTTTGGCCGCGAGCCTGTGCTGCGGCTCTGGCTTGAAGGGTGAGCCGCGTCGCCACACCCTTTCCGCGAAGGCCTTATTATAGTTGCGAATTGGTGCGCTCGCTGTGCTGCGCGGGTAATGCCGAAATTATCCGTCAAAAACAGCCTTTTCGGTGCTGGCTGCGTCAGAGAAAAATTTCCTCGGTCGAGTACTTAAGTACACTCCCTTCGGAAATTTTTATCTTCCTTGCCAGC